>MNXJ01000032.1 GCA_001872455.1 Anaerolineae bacterium CG2_30_57_67
ACAACCCAACACTTTGGCGATATAACCCTGGCCGCCAACACCCAATTTTAACGCCTCCACGCCTGCATAGCGACGCCGATCTTTTTCTGAAAGCGTGACATAATACTTTCTCATGATTTTCTCTATTTCTTGGCTGTAAAACTGTTTCATCTGCACTACTCCTCACGGACTGGTTTTACCACCAAGTTTATCAGACCTAACCTTAAAGAAGGCACTTACCCTTTTGAAGGATTTTATTAAATCCACATTACTTTGGCAGTGTCACCGTGCTTCGGCTTTGTTCGCGGTTCGTTTGGCTAGGCTCTCAAAATCTGCTCGGTTTCTATTTGCAAGGTCGCTTTTTGGTTGTGTCGGGTCTTCAGTATCAGCGTGTTTTCTTTGTCATAGGTTTTGGTTTGCAAATGAAGGTCAAGGTTTTTGGTAGTTGCCAAATTGAAAAGTTCGTGCAACAATTTTGTCAGTTCAGCGGTAATATTTTTTCAGGCAGCGAGTCTTGCAACTCAAAAACGCCTAACACCGCGTCCTCAGAAACCAGCAAACACACTGGACTCTTAGGCGCGGTAGCGGGCGACAAAGGGGAGGGCAAAAGCCAAAAATGACCGTATTTTCCCTGGCGGTTAAATGCAAAGCGGGCGTTCTCATCAAGAACGCCTGTTTTTTGTCCAGGTCCAGGGGTTATCCCGCTTCAGCCTGGACCAGTTGATAGCCCATTTTCGCCGCCTTCTTTTGGAGGTATTTCAACTGCTGGGCATCAGTGCGATAGCCTGCAACTGATATTCATTCACGCTGGCCGGGTCGTAGTCTACGTTGTATTTGAGCATTGTCGTCAGCACCCGCGCAATGGCGTGCGCCGTCGCTACGGTGGCCTGTTCAATCCCCAGCCTCACTTTCAGCCGCCGGTAGAGCGCTCCAAATGGACATTGCGCGCGCTTTACCGATTGCGCCGCCATGCGAAAGGCCTGCCCGGCGTGATTCTTGGTCTTCAACGTGGCGTTTTTCAAAACCTGGCCACCCGAAATTTCGTGTTTCGGCGCCAGCCCCAACCAGGCGCAATAATGCTTGTCGGTCGGAAATTTCCCCATGTCAGTGCCCGCCTCCAGCAGAACCGTTTGCGCCGTCGAAACGCCAAAGCCATCCACCAGCGTCAAATCTACGCCTGCGATGCGTACCAGGTGCTGACGAATTTCCTTCGCCGAGGCCGGGGCGTTCTTGCTGTGCGAGTTCTTCTTCTTCGAGGCGGCTCCGTCTTTCGGCGTGGGCCATTCTGGCCGGGTCAGCCCGTAGCGTCGCACAATTTCTTCGTCGCAGGATTCGATTTCTTCCGTGAAAAAGTCGAATAGTTCCAGCGATTGTTTCAGCACGAAGAGATGTCCTTCCCGCCAGGTGCCCGTCAGCGCCCGACCAATCTCTTCTTCCGAATGCTTGCAGCCTGGCCCACGCATTGCCGCCAGCGTTGCCAGGTTGCGCTCTCCGGCGGTGATGGCCCGGACGCTGCGCAGTGGCCTGCCCGGTCATCCCCATCACGTCGCTCACCGCCAGGGTCAGTTGGATGTTCATTTGCAACAGCGCTTTTTGAATGTGCAAAACGTGCGGCGAGCGCCGCTCTACCAACTCGGCGCGGTGTCGCAGCAGGGTGAGGTCAGATTCCGACCGAAAGGATCCTTCCAGTAGCCCATAACGAATTTTGAATCTTGAAAAAGGTTGCACATTCTTTGCACAGGAGCTAATTTTCTTTTTGCGGTGAAAAAAAGGCAAGCCGGATTGTCAATCCGGCTTGCCTTCAACTTTTAAAGGGAAAATTGTTTTTTTGCTTACACTTTTGTCATTGTCACAAAAATCTGGGGGCGGCGTTTGGTTTCGTTGAATAGGAAAGTGCGCACTACCGCCACAATGTCTTTTTCCACGCTCATGCCGCCGCTGTGAATGACATCCACCACGCGCTTGCGCATGGACGGAATTAGAGTCTCAGATTCCTCAGACGCGATAAAGCCACGGGTGAGAATTTCCGGCTCGTCAAGCAGGCGGTTGGTGAATTTATCAATGCTCAGGTTGACGATAACGATGCCAGAGCGGGCGAGTTGCTCACGTTCCTTCATCACGTCGCGGTCCATTTCATTCACCGCGCTGCCCTCCACAAAGATATAGCCGCCGGGGATGCGTTCCCCGAGCGTCACTTTGCTGTTTTCTAATTCAACAATCTGGCCGTTTTCGACGACGGTGATTTTGTCTTCCGGGATGCCAACTTGTTTTGCCAGCCAGGCGTGACGGCGCAGTTGGCGCAATTCGCCGTGAATGGGCATGAAGTTTTTGGGCCTGACCAGGTTGAGCATTAATTTTTGCTCTTCCTGGCTGGCATGGCCGGAGACGTGTACCGGCATCATCGAGTCGTAAATGACGTTTGCGCCGCGTCGCAACATGCGGTTGATAGTTTTGCTGACGCCTTCTTCGTTGCCAGGAATGGGGTGCGAAGAAAGTACCACCGTATCGCCGGGAATCAGGTCGAACTGGCGATTGCTGCCCGAGGAGAGGCGGCCAATAATTGAGGAAGGCTCGCCCTGTGAGCCGGTACACATGATGGTGACTTGCTCGGGCGGAAGGGTTAGCGCCGTTTCGATACTGACCAGAGTCTCATCGGGGACAATCAAATAGCCCAACGTGCGCGCCATTTTGGCATTATCTACCATGCTGGTTCCGGCAAAAGCCAGTTTGCGTTTGTGACGTACGGCGGCGTCGGCGACCTGTTGCATGCGTGAGATGAGCGAGGCAAAGGTAGCGATAATGACTCGTCCGGGGGCGGTCTTGAAGACTTCGTCCAGCGCCGGGCCAATGACTTGTTCTGATGGTGTCCAACCGGGGCGCTCGGCGTTGGTCGAATCAGACAGGAGCAGGTCTACGCCGCGCTTGGAAAATTCTGCCAGCTTGGCGTAGTCGGTTGGCCAGCCATCCACCGGGGTATGGTCAAACTTGAAATCGCCCGTGTGGATGATGAATCCTGCCGGTGTGGTGATTCCCAGCCCGACGGCGTCGGGGATGGAGTGGCAGACGTGGAAAAATTCAACTTTGAAAGGCCCAATTTGGACGGTATCGCCAGCCTGCACCTTACGCAGGTCGGCTTTGATGCCTTTTCCGTTGCGCGCCAGCTTGACTTCTATCAACCCCAAGGTGAGCGGTGTCCCGAAGACGGGTGCCGGAACTCGCTCCAAAACGTGATGTAGCGCGCCGATGTGGTCTTCATGGCCGTGCGTGATGACAATGCCCGCCACTTTGTGGCTTTTGTCGTAAAGATACTCGAAATCTGGAATGATATAGTCAACGCCGAGCATATCGTTGTCAGGAAACATCAAACCGGCGTCCACCAGCAAAATCTGGTCGCCGTACTCGTAGGCCATCATGTTTTTGCCTACTTCCCCCAGCCCGCCTAGGGGGATAATTCTTAATTTGTTACTCATGAAATCGTATTCCTTTGTGTGTTTGAATTTTTCCCCAAAAGGGGACTTATTTATCCGCCATCGGCGGTTAAGTTTGAAAGTGGGTGTTTCAGTGGGTATTTACAAAAATACCCCGAGCGTGTTGCCGGGGTAAAACCAGTTCAACAACGGACTATCTTGGCCGTCAGTATAGCAGGAGATAATCTTTTTGTCAAATTGCCCCGCCCTGTCTTGGTGATTACCCATAAGTTGCCAACTTTCGTCCTGTGGACAAGAGCGACATGAATGTCGCGTTGCGTGTTGTACGCTCAAAAGACGGTATAAACCCTGGCCTGCTTCAAGAAAGGTTGGGAGTCAAGCAGACGCGGTTGCGTCCGGTTTGTTTGGCCTGGTAGAGACCTTGATCGGCGGCGGCAATCAGCCCGATTCCGGTGGGGCTGTGTTGCGGGAAGCAGGCCACGCCCAAAGAAATGGTGGCTGAGATGTGGAAGGGACCAAATTCGACCTCGGTTTCGGCAAATTGTTTGCGCCATTTTTCTGCACGTTCAGTTGCAAAGTCAGCCGATGCGCCTGGTAGCACAATGGCAAATTCTTCGCCGCCGTAACGACAGGCGACATCTTCCCGGCGAGTGTCGTTGAGTAACATGGTGCCTAATTCCTTCAACATCATGTCGCCTGCGCTGTGACCGTACGTATCGTTGACGATTTTGAATAAATCAATATCTATCATCACCATACTCACAAGTGTTCCGTCGCGCTGACTGCGCGAGATTTCACGCTGCAGGGTCTCCTCTAAAAAGCGGCGATTGTACAATCTGGTCAGCGGGTCGCGGATGGCTTGTTCGCGCAGTTGAGCGCGTAGTTCCTCGTTACTTTTTAGCTCTGTTTTCAGCGTGCGATTGGCGTGGCGCAGGCTTCTTTGGGCGCTGTTGGCTTTTTCATATAGCCTGGAATTTTTGATGGCGATGGCGGCTTGCAGGCTGAAAATTTGCAGACGTTTGGCATGGCCCTCGTTGAAAAAACCTGGGGTGGCACTGTCCATGCTCAAGAAACCAACGACTTTCTCTTCCACGATAATCGGCGCGGCCATGTAGCAGCGAATCCAGCGCGAACTAGGAACATTCATCCAGCCAGGATGTTTTTGCACGTCTGGAATTAGCAGGGGCTGGCATGTGTGCATCATGCTGGTGAAATTGGTTGCTTTTTTTAATGAGAAGCGGATACTTCTAATTTCTTCATCCGAAAAGCCATGTTTTTCGTAGCCTTTGGCGCGCACGATTTGAACGAATTGTTTTTCAATCAGGCTGATATTGATTGCATCCAGCGGAATGACTTTGTCAATATTGTCCAAAATTCGGTCCAGCGCCTCGTTGAAATTGAGCGTGCTGGTTAGCGCCGTCAACGTGTCATTGAGCGCTTCGGCATATTCGCGTTGTTCGCGCGCCGCTTGTTGGGCGCGGTGTCGCTCGGTGATATCTTCGCCGATGCTTGCCATGCCGCTGATGGCGCCAGTTTCATCGCGCAGGAGGATGTCACTCCACAGCACCAGGCGTTGTTGTCCGGTTTGGGTTAAGATGCTATTCTCGTGACGTGAGGCGATGGCGCCATGTTGAATGGCGCGGGTAAATTCTGCATGTTGGTGTGTGTCTGATGCGACGAATAGCTCAAACCAATTTTTACCAACGACGTCCTCGCGCCGCCATTGCGTTGTTTGTAAAAAATAATCATTGGCAAAGGTCAAGTTGCCCTGCGTGTCAAGTGTAATGGCAAATAGATAAACGTTTTCCAGCGTTTCGCGGAAGCGCCGTTCGGTTTCACGCAGGGTGTTTTCGGTTTGCTTGCGCTGGGTAATGTCGGTGATGAATCCGACCACCGATTCGATGTTTCCTTCCGCGTTGTAAACGGGAGTGTTGGAAACCGCCCCCCAAAACAGACTGCCATCTCGGCGGGTGTGGCGAGTTTCCATTTGGTATTGGTTGATTTCGCCCTGGATGAGCGTTTCGAACAAGTGCCGGCTGTAAGGCACATCTTCTTTGTGCAAAAATTCGCTTTCGCGTTTGCCAATGATTTCTTCGGATGCGTAGCCAAGCATTTCAGCCCAGCGCAGATTGGCAAAGGTGTAAACGCCGCTCCAGTTCAAAACTCGGATACCAACTCCGGCATGGTCGAAGATGACTTTGAGCTGCGCGCGGCTCTGGCGCAGTTCGTCTTCCATTTGCTTGCGCTGGCTGATGTCAATTTGGGTAGCCATGAGCGCGTCTTCGTTGTGATAGCGAATTTTTCGGATGGACATCAGTACCCAGCGGGGTTGTCCGTCTTGTGTTCTCATCCCCATCTCGTACTGATCTACCTGCCCATCACGCTGTAAATCCCCTAGAATCTTCAGATGGTCGGCGGGATTCTGATAATAATCGCCGGCGGCGCGTTTGCCCAACTCGCCGGGTTGAATGTTGTAAAACGCAGTTCCGGCGGGGTTGATATAAAGAATGCGCCCGCTTTCGACGGCTGTTACCGTCAACGGGAAGGGCGCGGCGGCGAAGAGCGCGTTCAGGCTGGATTCGCTTTCTTTTAGCGCCGTTTCAGCCTGCACCCGGTCGCTAATATCGTGCAGGGTGAATAATTTTCCACGTTGTTCACCGTGTTTATCGAGCAGGGGCGTCAACATCAACTCCACCCAGCGATTAACCGGCGGGCCGAGAAAGGTGTTCGTAAAGGGCATATCGGCCTGTTCTACTTGAGTAAAAATTTTTAATTTGTCGTTTAGCGCCTGATCCGCAGGCTGGCTGATGGCTTTTTCATCCAGATTAAGCAGGTAGCGGGCGGTTGGGTTGATGTCTATGATTTTTCCGGTTGTATCCAGGACAAGAATGCCATCCAGAATTTTTTCAAAAATGGCGTCGCGCGCAATTGGAACCAGATCAAGCAATTGGTAGCGAAGAATACCCCAACCCAAAATCAACCCGCTTAAGGCGTAGGCGACGCTGTCTAAATCAAACCACGCGAAGACGGAACTGCCTGTTGCGCCGTGCACGGGGGAGAAAATATCTCCCAGCCACGGTAAAACTGCCGCCGCGAAGAGTGTTCCCGCCTGCTGGCGGAAATTAACCGGGTAACGCAGCAATGCCTGGCCCAGCAGAATGCTCCCAATCACCTGCAGGCTGTAGTGATTGACCCGGTAAATCCAATAGAGCAGGTTGGGTTGTTCTTCCCCCATGGCGTCTAGAACTTGCGGCCAGAGGTTTGGGCTCCATAAGTTCAACAATACGACGAACACTGAATAAGCTGGCAAAACCCACAGGAGCGGCAATAATCGCCGCGCAAGCGGGAAATCTTGCCTGGTATACTCGAAAATGTAGAGCAAGTAGAGCGTGACAGCGCTGGAGGAGCCAACCGTTTCCAGGTTTTCCCACAGGGTGATTTGTTGCCGTGTTTGTGCGCTAATTTCAAACGCGGTGCTGAGTCCCCAGACGGCGACGGCCATCATCAATGCAGTCAGTGGCATGCCGCCGGGCGCTTTGCGGTGCCGCCAGGCAATCAGCGCGGCGAAAGATGAAATCACCGCGCCAAGCAATTGAATGAGCGTGGAAGAGAGTATGTGCCAGTCCATGAAGAGAATGAATGAATGAAAGAATGGTGTTGCAAGCGGATTAATTGTAGTGCAGGATACGTATTTTGGATGATTTTTCCGTTTTCTTCCTCTGCTATAATTACCTTTATGCCCAAATTTTTCCGCTTTTCAGAAAAAAATTTTCCTTTCTTCCTCTTTTTGATGAGTATACTCGTTTACGGCCTCTTTATTCCCTGGCTGGGTTTTTATTGGGATGATTGGCCGGTTATTTTGATGGGAAAATTTTTTGGCGTCAACGCCTATGCCGATTTTTACACTTACGACCGCCCTTTTTCGGCCTGGACGTATCTTCTCGCCCTGCCGCTGTTGGGCTTGCGCCCGCTTGCCTGGCAAATTTTCACCTTACTTCTGCGCTGGCTGACAGGCGTTTTTTTCTGGTTGACGTTGCGCCGCATCTGGCCGCAGCATCGTCTTCAAACTGCCTGGGTTGCCATCCTGTTTCTGGTTTCTCCCGTCTTTACCTTGCAATTTATTTCTGTTGCTTTTAGCCAGCATTGGATTTGCGCCCTGCTCTACGCCTTTTCATTGTGGGCGATGCTGAAAGCCCTTGACTCCGGGCGCTTTTCGGGGCTGTGGCTTGTAGCCGCGCTGACGGCTTCTGCCCTGCATTTGTGGACGATGGAGTATTTCCTCGGCCTGGAAATCTTCCGTTACGCCTTGCTTTGGCGGATGGCTGGCGCCGCAGCGCCTTTCCACCGCCGGTTGGTGACCGTTTTGCGGGCTGGCTGGCCGTTTGCGTTGGCGCTGGTCGTTTACGTCTTCTGGCGGCTCTTTTTACTGCAACTGCCGCAGGATGACCCCAACCCGGTGCGTTTTCTTGCTGACTTGCAAGCTAGCCCGCTGACTGGTTTGCTGACGCTGGCGCAGATTGTGATACGCGACTTGCTCTACATGCTGATTCAGACTTGGGCTGAAATTCTCTCCCCGGCGCGCGTCGAACTCGCCAGTAAATTTTTTCTATTGACGGCGTTTGGCGCGGCGCTGATGGCTGCCGGGCTGAACGTTTATTTTGGCCGTGAATCGGCGCGCACAGACTCTGCACCAGAAAGCGGCTTCACCTCCGCTATTTTTCTCGGCCTGTTGGCGACTTTGCTCGGCGCGCTCCCCGGTTGGCTGACGTACCGTCAGGCGCTGGCGCAGCCCTATGGCAATCGCATTGCCTTGCCTGCCTTGCTGGGCCTGAGTATGCTCACCGTTGGCCTGTTGGACTGGTTGTTGCGTCGTCCGGCGCAAAAGCGCATGGCAATCAGCCTGTTGGTTGGGCTGGCGGCCTTCTCGCATTTTTACACCGCCAATGCCTACCGCGAGATGTGGAACATTCAGAAGCAGTTTTACTGGCAACTCGCCTGGCGCGCGCCCGGTCTGCAATCCGGCACGGCCTTGCTTTCTGATTCTGAAGTCGTTATCAGCGCGGGGACGTACTCCACCGCATCGGCCATCAATCTCATCTATGCCGATACTTTTGATGTGGCTAGTTTTCCATACTGGTTTTTTAACACCAGTCAAAGTTTCAAGTTTCAAAGCGAGCGCATGGCAGAGGGGAAAAATCTCCGCGCCGATTTTCGCACCTGGCACTTTGTGACTCGGCCCGAAAATGTTTTGCTGGTAGATAATGACTCGTCCGCCTGTATGCGCGTGTTGGCGCCCGAACAACCCGAAAACGGCCAACTCTCCCCTTTGCAACAACAATTTCTGCCGCAATCTGACCTGGGGCGGATTGTGGCGCATCCTGCTGCGCCCGCATCGCTCCCATCCGAAATTTTTGGCGCGGAACCGGCGCACGCCTGGTGTTACTACTATCAGAAAGCCGCGCTTGCCCGCCAACAAGGCGATTGGGCGCAGGTTATCAGGCTGGGTGAGCAGGCCGCGGAACGCGGTTACCAGCCAGCCAACGCCGCTGACTACTTGCTTTTTGTTGATGCCTACGTTCAGACGGGTGACCTACCTGGCGCTGTCGCGCTCACCGGGCAGGTGAACAGCCGCGACCCGCGTTTGCAGCCCCTGCTATGCCAGTACTGGGCGCAACAGCCCTTCAGCCTGGCCGCCTCATCCCTGCAAAAATTATCCTGCGCGCCCGGTTCCTAGTGCCGGAACTTTATAAAGATGTAGGGTAAAAACGGCGCAATTCAGCCGTTTTTACCCTACAAAATCGGAAAGTTCCGGTACTAATTTCTCATTGGCTTTTCATGAAAACCACCCTGCTCCACTTGGAGCCGCACGACGACCTGATTTCTGTCCGTGACCGCATGTCGTGGGCCAAAACCCCGCGCATCCTGCTCATCTGGCCGCGCCGTGGGCGCGACGCCCGCCAGGTGGATATTCGCTCGTTTGACCTGATGCTGTTGCGTCGTCACGCCGCCGCTCTGGGCGCGCAGCTTGCACTGGTGACGCGGCAGAGCGATATTCGCAATGTCGCCCATGATTTGCAAATCCCCTGCTTCTCCAGCCTGCCCAAAGCCCAGGAACAACCCTGGCAAACAGCCCCCATTCTGCCTTTGCCGGCCCGCCGTCAACGCAACCTGCGCCAGATGCGCGCCGCTTTGCCCGGCGACTTGTTTGCCCTAACCACGCCGGCGCGGGTGGGCGTCTTTTCTCTGGGTGTGGCCGCGCTTCTGCTTATTTTGCTCCTTCTTATTCCTGCCGCACAAATTCGATTGACCACCACCCCTCAGCCTCAGCAGATTGAATTTTTTATCAAAGCCAGCCAGCGGGCGGGCTATGGGCAGCTTCCCGTCCGCCCGCTCAGCCTTGACCTTGAAATCAGCGCCAGCGCCTCGGCCAGCGGCCAAATCACTTTCCCCGGGCAGCGCGCTGAAGCCACTGTATTCCTTACCAATTTGACCGCCGCCCCCGTCAACGTTCCCGCCGCCACCCTGTTGCTGGCCCAAGCCAGCCCCGCGATTGTCTTCGAGACGCTTGCCGCTGTCAGCGTGGAAAAAACCGCCGAAGTGCGCGTACGCGCTTTGCAGGGCGGCGAGTCCGGCAACGTCCCCGCCGCTTCCATCCGCGCCTTTCAGAACATGCTGGGCCTGTCGCTGTCCGTTACCAATCCGCAGCCCGCCAGCGGGGGCGACCAAAAAACCGAGCCCGCGCCCAGCCAGGTTGACCGAGAAGAACTGCGGGCGACGATCCTTCGTCAGATGCAGGCGCAGGCCCCGGCCCAGTTTTCTTCTTCTTTGGAAACGGGCGACCTGCTTTTGGCTGAATCCGTCAAATTAACCGAGATTCTGCGCGAAGAGTTTTCCCCGCTTCCCGGCACACCCGGAAAAGAACTCAGCCTGCGCCTGCGTGGCCGTTTCGAGGCTTTTTTCGTTTCTCAGGCCGACCTGAGTCAAGCGGCGAGCCAGGCATTGGACGCCGCCCTGCCACCGGGTTTTGCGCCTCGGCCTGGTTCACTCGAACTGACGGCGCTCAGCGCCCCCGCCGCTACCGAAGATGGTTATCGCTGGCGAATGCGCGCCGCGCGCGCCATCCAACCCCAACTTGACCTGGCGCAGGCCGCCCTGTTGGCGCGCGGACAAACGCCGCGCCGCGCCGCCGCCTTGCTGGCGCAAATTTACCCGCTGGCCGAAGCGCCCGCCATTGTCAACCAGCCGATTTGGTGGCCCTGGCTGCCGTTTTTACCCATGCGGATAACCGTCACGACCAATTTCCCATGAAAATTCTAGCCGTTGACTATGGACAAAAAAATATTGGTCTGGCCGTCAGTGATGAAACTGAAACCCTGGCGCGCCCGCTGACCATTTTGCCGCACGTCTCACGCCCGGCAGATTGCGCCGTGGTGCTGGCGCAGGCCAGTGTGCAGGCTGCCGCAAAAATCATCGTTGGCGTTTCGTATGATGAATCCGGTGCGCCGAACCTGGCCGGGCGGCAGGCGCTTCATTTTGCCGAAGCCCTGCGCGAACAAACAGTTCTGTCTGTGGAAATGTGGGACGAAACCCTGACGACACAAGACGCGCGCGCCGCGCGGCTTGCCTCAGGCGCGCGCCGCAAAAACCGCGCCGGTCACCTCGATGCGACTGCCGCCGCCATTTTGTTACAAGATTACCTCGAGCGCTTACGCTGATTGGATACCCAAAACGATGCCAACTGTCCGCCGCCGTGCTTATTTTCCGTTAGGATGCGTTTTGCCTGTTTTGCTGATGGTGTTGCTTGCTATTGGGGCGTTGCTGGCGCCCGCGCTGGCGGCGCGTACTTTTGGCGCGCCCGCTGCCAATTTAGGCGCGCTAAAAACCACGCAGTATGCCATCCGTCTGTTATGGTACGACGGTCTGCTGACCGAGCCGGTAGACGCTGCCGCGGCTGAACGCCTGTTTGCCATCCCGCCGGGAACTTCTGCCGCCGAAGTTGCTTTTCGACTGGAGAGTCAGGGCTTCATCCGCTCTGCCGATGCCTTCAGCGACTATCTGGTTTATGCCGGGCTGGATACGCGCCTGCAAAGCGGCGAATTTACGCTCAGCCCGGCGCTCAGCCCGGCGCAGATTGCTCAAAAATTGCAGGATGCCACCCCAGAGCGGGTGAAATACGTCATTCTGCCCGGCTGGCGGCTGGAAGAAGTTGCCGCGTCGCTGCCCACTTCTGGGCTGGCAATTTTCCCCGATGAATTCCTTGCGCTGACGGCCAATCCGCCCGCGCGCCCGTCTTTTTTGCCGGAAAACGCCAGCGCTGAGGGTTTTTTGCTCCCTGGCGAATATGTTCTTAATCGCGACACTACCGGCGAACAATTTTTGGCAGAGATGTTGAACCAGTTTGACCTGGCAGTCGGGCAGGAAATGCGTCTGGCCTTTGACAGGCAGGGGCTGACGGTGTACCAGGCGGTCACATTGGCCTCGCTGGTGCAGCGCGAGGCCGTGCAAGCTGAAGAGCAGCCTCTGATTGCTTCGGTATTTTTGAATCGACTGGCAATTGGTATGAAGCTGGACAGCGACCCAACCGTGCAATATGCGCTCGGCTTTGACCCACAGCGCGGCTGGTGGCGCGTGCCGCTGACGCTGGACGACCTGAAAGTGAACTCACCCTTCAACACGTACCAAAACCACGGCCTGCCGCCTGCGCCGATTTCCAGCCCGGGGCTGAATGCTTTGCAGGCGGTCGCCTTCCCGGCGCAAAGCGATTATTTCTACTTCCGCGCCCGTTGTGATGGCTCTGGTCTGCACGTCTTTGCCAAAACGTTTGAAGAACACCTGGCAAACGGCTGTCCGTGAGCTGGTGCAGTTTAACTTCTAATTTCCACATAATCGCGGGTGATGTGTTCTCCGTTTTCTGCGCCCAAAAATTTAATTAGTTCAGTGGTTAGTTGCGCCTTGCGCACAGCGTCAGTGTGGCTCCAGGTGCGGCTCTTGATTTCGAGAAAATTTCCCAAATCGGGGCGTTCCACTGTGTCAAGGTTGATGTAGAATTCCTCGCCCTGATAGCGAATATGCCAGCGCAGGCGGCCTTTTTCGACGGCGATTTCGCTGGCAGGTTTGAAGTATTCGCGGTAAAAACGCAGGGTTTGCGTGGCGGGGGCAAGATAGCGCGAGCGCGAAAGCAACACGTCCTGTTCCAGCGCGCCGGCGCGGTCTTCGCCGATGAGCGTCAGCCGGGCGCGCACGCTGGTCACTTTGCCTTTTTCGTCTATAAAATCGTCTTCACGGTAGCGCAGTCTTCCCTGAGCGGGGTCATCAAACCGGAAGTAGTTATCATATTGGCGGTAGTGTTTCTGATAGAGAATCTCTACCTGGGCGCTGTTGAGCGCGATTTTTGCCGTTTCAGGATTTTCCAGCCGAACCTTGATTTGCACTTCGTAAGATTCTTCCTCGCTGGAGCCGCCCAGGGCGATGAGTTTGCTCAGCACCGATTGCTCGCGCGCCATCAGGAAGGTATCAATGTGGCGGGCATACGATTGCGCCTGCTGAATCAAGTCGGCCTCGTTAAGGGTAAGCAGGTTACGCGCGCGCATCAGCCATTTTCCGTTGACCATCACATCGGTCACGTCGGTGGATTTGGCGGCGTAGACGATTTGCGCGTAGGCGTTGTTTGGGTCGCGCTCAAAGCGCGGTGAGTTGTGCAGTGGGCTGGTATCCACCAAAATCAGGTCGGCGCGTTTGCCGGGTTCGAGTGAACCTGTCAGATGTCCGATGTGCATGGCTTTTGCGCCGATGCGGGTCGCCATCGAAAGCGCCTGCGCGGCGGGCACTGCCGTCGGGTCGTTGGCCGCCGTTTTGGCGAGGAAGGCTGCCAGACGAATTTCCTCGAACATATCCAGGTCGTTGTTGGAGGCCGGCCCGTCGGTGCCGATGCCGACGTTGAGACCGGCTTCAAGCATTTTGGCGACGGGCGCAATGCCAGACGCCAGCTTCAGGTTGGAAGATGGGTTGTGCGCTACGCCGGCCCCGGCATGGAGCAGGGTGCGCATTTCGCCCTCGTCAATGTGAACGCAGTGGGCGGCCAGTACTTTCGCCTCGAACAAGCCTTGTTTTTTGACGTAGGGGATGACCGGCATTCCGTTCTCGTTGCGCATATTTTCCACTTCAAAGACGGTTTCGGCCAGATGCGTGTGCAAAGGGACGTCAAATTCGACGGCGAGTTGGGCGGTGGCGTGTAAGATTTCGGGCGTGCAGGTGTAGGGCGCGTGCGGCGAAACGGACGGCACAATCAGTGGATGGCCTTTCCAGCGTAAGATAAATTCCCGTGCCATTGCCAGCGATTCTTCGTAAGATTTCGCATCCGGCGTGGGAAATTTCATCACACTTTGACCGCAGACGCCGCGCAAACCGGCTTCGGCGGTGGCCTTGGCTACGTCATCTTCAAAATAGTACATATCAGCGAAACTGGTGACACCGCTGCGGATGAACTCAGCGCAGGCCAACAGGCTGCCCAGGCGGCAAAAATCTGGCGAGACAAATTCGCGCTCGACTGGCATCATGTAGCCCATCAGCCAGACATCCAGGCGCAAATCATCAGCCAGACCGCGCAACAGTGTCATGGGAACGTGGGTGTGGGCGTTGACCAGCCCCGGCATGAGGATTTTTTCGCCACAATCAACCGTTTGTGTGGCTGTGTAGGCGGCCAGGATTTCGGTTTGCGCGCCGACAGCCAAAATCGAATCTCCACGGATGGCGATTGCGCCGCTGTGGTATTGGCGCATCTCTTCATCCATGGTCAAAATATGGGCGTTGATGAGCAACACATCTGCGGTTTGGGTCATTTTGTCTCCTTGGGTGTGCGTGTATACGAGAGATGGCCGGAAAGTTGAACTATTATGTACTTGTCTGACAAATAAGTCAAGCGCGGGCAGTTTGTTGACTCCACATCATGGCCTTGCCCTGTAAAGCGACATAAATGTCGCTTTTGGCTGCAGAGCGAAATTTGGCGGCTTGTGGGTAGTCACCTAGCGGGCAATGAGTAAAAAGGAATTTTTCAGAAACCCTTGCCGTATTGCGGCCTGCGTGCTAAAATTCTGCCGCTTAACCCTTGGGGGCTCGTCTAATGGCAGGACAGCTGTCTCTGGAACAGCCAGTAGTGGTTCGAATCCATTGCCCCCAGCCTGCACAAAAAAGTCTCCCCGAAAAGGGAGACTTTTTTTGTTTTATTTTACGGCATCGGGTTGCTATAGGCCCAATCATCACCCAGGATGATTTCAATATCTGCCGCGGCGGCGGGGTCATACTGCGAGATGATTTGTGCGCCGCTGTTGATTTTAAACAGCTCTTTCAGAAATCGGAGCGCGTAGGGCCTGCCGCGATGGTCAATGATTTTGGTGACGCCGGGGTATTCGTTGGAATTATCGGCGCTGAAAATATTCATGCCCAGGCCCTTTAGATAATCGGCGGTCGTCAGCGCCAATCCTTGCGTATACGTGCCGTTACGGACGATGATGGTGGCAGATTCCTGGCGCATCAGGTCGGCGTTATCAGCGCCAACCGCCGCCGGGCCAACCGGGCCGCCGCTGGTAAAAATTTCGTCACGCAGTTCGCGGATCTTGTCGGGGATGGGCTTGACAATGCTGGCGTTTGCGCCGTCCAGCGTCACGTTATCCAAAATGACCATGCTGTAATCAATGACGCCGCGCTTGATGCTTTCAGTGGGAATGTCGCGCATCAGTACTGCAATTTTTAGGGCGTCTTCAATTGACATATTGGTGCTAATGCCGCTTTGCACGGTCTGATAAATTTCGGGCGCGCGGCTGATTAGGCTGGCGAAGTTGGCCGGGTCCATTACCTTATCGCGGATGGCGAGAATAACCTGTTGGGTGCGGCGGGCGCGGTCTACGTCGCCGTCTTGCGTGTAGCGCTGGCGGGCGTAGGCCAGGGCCTTCATGCCGTCGAGGTGTTTGAGGCCTACCGGCAGGATGACATCGTCACCAGCGCCGAGCGGGTCAATTTTGATTTTCTTTTCCACATAGACATCAATTCCGCCAATCTGGTTAACGAGGTAGATGAAGGTTACAAAATCTACCTTGGCATAGTATTGAATGGGAACGCCCAGCACTCTTTCAACGGTCTTGACGGCCAGGACTGGCCCGCCGCCGGGCAGTTTGTTGGCGTCGCCGTAGAAGTAGGCCATGTTGAGTTTGCCGTAGTCGAAGCCGGGGATGTTGACCCACAGGTCGCGCGGCACAGAAATAATCCCGGCGGTTTTGCTTTGCGGGTCAATCGTCAGAACGACCATTGTGTCGGAACGTGAGGGGCCTTTGCGGTCTTCTGACCAGTCGAGATAATCCAATCCAAGCACGAGAATGTTGATGCGGCTGGCGCCGTCCCAGGCGGGGGGAAGCTCCACTTGTGGGGCGACGGGGACGGAAGTCGGCGCGGTGGGCGGGGCGATTTCGCTGCTGACGGGGGTGGCGTCTGTGCCAGAGAGCGGCGCGCTGGCGGCATTGCAACCGCCGATGGCGACGCCCGGTAATGGCGTTAGACACCATGAAAGCGTCAGTGCGCGGACGCCATACAGGCTGGCGACTAGGGCTACCAGCGTCGCAACGCTAAGGATCCACTGGCGTGGGGAGATATTCTTGAAGAAGTTTTTGAGGGTTTCCATAGGTTAAATTTATTTTGGCTGCATGAAAATCATGTCCAGCCCCAATTTTTCCAGACCTTGTTCGGCCCAGTAGTGCAAAAGCGCAGAGTTGCTTTGCATGGCTTTCATCAGCGTTGGGATGGCGCGATGGTCGCGTATTTCGGCCAGGGCGCGGCAGGCTTCAATCTTTGCATCGGCGGGGCCGTTTTCGAGCGTCTCCAACAGGGCCGGGACGGCTTCGGCGCCAATCAGCATCAGGGCGTTTCCGGCCAGTTTAGCGGTCATTCGGTCGCGGCTGGCGAGCGCCCGGTTAAGCGGGGCAACGGCGGCGGCAGCAGGGCGCTGGCAAAGTCCCAGCGCGGCGGCCTGGCGTACTTCGTCAGAATCATCCTCCAGCGCGGTGAGCAGGCTGATGGTGATTTCATCTCCGGCGGGAAATTCTGCCAATGCACGCACTGCCCACCAGCGTGTATCTGCCTGCGTGTTTTTTAGCAGGGTTAGCAGGGCTTGCAGAGCGGGTTGTCCGTGTTGCGGCAGGCGTGTGGCGGCTTGTTCGGCGCGCGTGTCGTCTCCGCTGGTGAGTTCATTCAGCAGCGCTGCGAGCGTCATGCTTGCGGCGGGGGGACGGGCAGGGCTTCTGCTGCGGTACTGATCCATTTGTCGCCTTCGTCAATCAGCATGACGGGGATGTCGTCTTTGATGGGGTATTTGCGCCCACAATCCTGGCAAACCAGCCAGGTTTCGCGTGTGAGGGTCAGCAGGGCGGTCTTTTCTTTCACGCAAGCCGGGCAGCGTAAAATTTCGAGCAGTTCGGGGTTGACCATAAGAAAATCTCCTTGATGTCGGTTGAATTGACGGGGTGATTCTACCATACCGGTTTTTTTTTATTGTTTTACCCAGCACAGGTTTTTACGTTTGGCAATTTTTTGTGGGTCGTCTACGCCGGGGCCGTATTCGCACACGGCGCGCCAGGGCTGGTAGTTGGTGACATATTTGTCTTTGAAGTAGATTTTGTCGCCTTTCATTACCGTGCGCTCAACGGTAATGTCGGCCCCGTCTGCCGGCCAATCTACCTGATGAAAAACGCCCTCTCCGGCGTCGGCGTTGAATTGAATATCGGGCGGCGGGGCGGGCGTGACGTTTTGCAGGCCGGTGGTTTGCCACTGCACACTGCGTCCGTCGCTGGTGGAATAGAGGCTCCAGGTGAGGCTCTGATTTTTGGCGTTATAGGATGTTTCCATCAGCAGCCAGTAGGGTGTGTCGTTGGTAAATTGAAAATCTACCAGCGGAAAGTAAACGGTGGCATCCAACCCGGCCAGGTTGGGGTCAATGCCTGCGGCGGTTTGCTCGTAGTAGGAAACGCGATAGGCGTGCGCATAGCGTTGTGGAATGGGAAACCCGGCGAAGAAGACGGCGCGAAACAGGGTGGTGCTGACCTGGCAGACGCCGCCGCCGACGCCTTTGATGGTGCGCCCGCCGTAAATAATCAGCGCCTCGCTGAAGCCGCTGTCCAGGCTGATGTCGCCGAGCGCCTGCCCCATCGAAAATGTTTCGCCGGGCGCAACCAGCAGGCCGTCAAAACGCGCCGCGGCGGTGGCGATATTGTTCATGCGCGCCGCGCTGGAGCCGCGAAAATATGAGGTGTACGCGCCGATGTTTTGCACAACGCCCAACTCTGCGCCGCTGGCCGTGTCGCTGACTTGCGGTTGAGTGAGTGTCAATTGCAGTGCAGCGCTGGCCTGCCCCTGGGCGATGGCATTCTGCATGGCTTCCAGCGTCGTATCCAAATTGAGCGCGCGCCCCACTTTGGAAGCCTGGATGGGTTCGATTTGACCGCTGGCGTCATTGAAGGTGAAGCGGGCATTTTCAGCGTGCCGGTTGACCTGGCGGGAAATTTCCCGCAGTTGCGGCGCGATTTGCGCCGGGTCGAGGCCAAGCTGCAGGCCGGCTCCCGTTTCGGCGGGTGATTTTTCGAGCCGCAGCATGGGCGCCAGTTCTTCTGGCGCAATCAGCCAGGGACCGGGGTCGCCTGCCTGCGCGTCAGGCAGCGTCAGCGCAAAGGGCGCTGTCAGCAGGGCGCGGGCTTGTTCCACTTGACGGGTTACGTCTGGCGATTGCGGGGCTTGTTCCTGGATGACCAGGCGCACTTCGCCATCGCGGAAGGCCTGAAATTGCGCCCCAAGCAAGACGAGTGTGGCATCTACGTTCAGGACGCGGCCAATTTGTCCGGGCGCGGCGCTGACTTCCAGCCCGCCGCCCCCGTCTTGCCGGGGGACGACCATCAGGCTGGCCTCGCGGACGGGCTGATCAATCGCCTGTGCCAGATTTTGGAGATAGGTTTGCGCTATGCGTTGGTCTAGCCGGCTGATGGGGGAAAGATTGATGCCGATGTTGGCGGCGTTGAACTGTTGGTTGATGTTGCTAAAAAGATTGTTGTTGCGGCCAACCTCGAAAGCGGCCTGGGCGCTGGCGCTGGAGTCGAGATTTAATCCCAGCTGCGCGGGGGTGGTGAGCCAGGTTTTATCGCCATCACGGAAGACGATTTTGCCACTGTACGGGTAGCCCAGCCGGGTCGAAAGCGTGATGGCGGCTTCATCGGTGCGCATGCCGGCAACGCTGACCCCGGCGACGGATACGCCGGGAAAGATGCGGCCAGCGTATAGGGCGCGGTAGCCCAGCGAAAGCGCCAGCAAAACCGCCAGAAAAAGCGTCACGCCTCCCAGCAGGCTAACGCCAAATTGCGCCAAAATCACGCCGGTTTCATGTTCGTGGCGGCGCGCTGGAGTGGTGCGAAAGGTACGACGGGTGGTGTTCATTTTCTCCAGAAATTTGGGATGAACATCGGCGTTTTTGCCTGATACTGTGCGTAATCTTCGCCGAAGTCGCGGCGCAGTTTGCGTTCTTCAAACCATGCGCCGATGAGAATATAAATCGATAAAATGCTCCACAGCGTCAGACGGTTGACGGTCATTTGCGGCGTCAGCCAGATGAAAACCAGCCCCGCACTGTAAAGCGGATGCCGCACCCAGGCGTACAGCCCGCTGGTGATGAGTGTGGCTGATTCTGCGCCGCCGCCAAGTTGTTTCAGCCCGGCGAAATCCCACGGGTCGGTCTGCATCACTCCAGCGATGAGCGTCATTGCCGCCAGCCCCTGTAAAACGCTGGTGAAATAGACCCACGGTGCGGGGATGGCGTAAAGCGTCTGGTCTGGCAATACGGTTAGCGCCGCCAGAATGGGGAAAAAACTGGCAATCGAAAAGAGATTGTACGAAAAGCGGTACAGCCGCCGAAAGGCGGCTGCGCCCGCCAGACGGCCTACCCAGGCTTTGAATCCGTGCGAGGCCAGGGCGGAATGGACGACGCCCCACAAGGTGGACGCGATAATCAGGAAAATGGTTCCAGTGTTCATTACTACCTTTTCTATTTTGCGAAGTTTGTTTCGCGTTTTATGGCATATTTTCTACTAAATATGCAAATTGACATTCTGCCCAGGTTTCATCAGGCCAGCTTTTACTGGATTGTTCAAAATATACCAGAGAATGCGCTCAAACTCAGCAATTCTCAATAGAAAAAATATTGTCCACAGATGACTCTACTGTAAAAGCCCATTCACCGCACGCGTACCTGCGGTTGGTGCAGGCGGAGATGCGGAGTATACAGAGCGCAGAAAATGCTTTTTCGGCAGTAAAACGCCGATTTTTTCCCAGAAAAAGCAGAAAATCTCTGCGTTTTTTTTGTGTCTCTGCGGTAAGTAATGCGGATTTAATAACTGATGTTACGCGATACACCGTAGCACGACATTTATGTCGTGCTGAAATTTAGCTGACGCCAATTTTTAGAGTCTATCCGAAAAACGGGGCAGGTGGAGCAATGCCCGCGCAAATCGCAGATTTGCGCCACCGTTGGCTGCCCATTTTGCCAATCTTTTGGACGGGTTATCTGTTCAGCGCCTATCAAACGGCTCTAGAATTTCAATTTTCCGGTTTCTGCGGCGCAACCGCGACATATATATCGCGCCACTGGTTCTTGCTGCGTAACATCAGTTAATCAGCAGGCAGTCAATTTCCTTGCCGTGGCTATCTTGCCAGAAGTACGGCTGGCGATTCTCACCGCGATGAAAGTTGCGTTTGATGAATTCGCCGATGGGCTGACCGCTATTCTATTTTCCGCACGACTTCATCCAGCGATACATTGAGCGCTTTAGCAATTGCAGCCAGGATTTTAGGGCATGGCGTCTTCGGTTTGGCAACGATGAGGTGATATTCGGCACTTGATTATTGCTTCCGAAGTTGTAGACTCTAGACATCTGTTTTTCCGTTTTTGGTAGAGAGATAGAGCAAACGCCAGCTGTAGTCTGTTTTGTTTGCTATTGGGGCTCAATTATGAAGGCCACAAGGAAAACCAAGCCAAATTTTGCTGACATGCAAAGATCTGTATGCAATTATGTTGCTGGGTGTATTTCTTTTCATTTCTGGAAGGGGAATTTACTGTTTGTTCGCGTGCAATCCCCACATGGCCGCCTAAAACTTCATTCTCTCAAAAAGGAGTGACTATGAATAGATAAACAACAGGCACACAAATTCGCACATAAACAGGCACACACGTAAACACAAAAGGAGAAAATTATGCAACGCAAAATGTTCGTTTTGTTCGCCGGGCTGATCTTGTTCAGCCTGCTGATTGCGCCCGTGGGGATGGCTGGCGCACAGGTGGAGGCACAAGTCTCTGCGGCAACGGACAATACCTCCCCGCCTGCCCAAACCGTCAAACTCATCTTCATCCACCACTCCACCGGCGAGAACTGGCTGGCCGATGACAACGGCGGATTGGGCATTGCCCTCAGCCAGAACAACTACTTCGTCAGCGACACCAACTACGGCTGGGGTTTCAATTCCATCGGTGACCGCACCGATATTCCCAACTGGACCGAATGGTTCCGCTCTAGCGACAGCCCCACCTACATGAACGACCTGTTCAACGAAAGCGGGCAGAACTCAGCCTACACGCGCACGTTGACGAATCCCGGCGGCGAGAACCAGATCATCCTGTTCAAGTCCTGCTTCCCCAACTCGGCCCTGGAGGGAAATCCGAACGACCCGCCCTCCGCGGCTGGCTGGCTGACGGTGGGTCACGCCAAATATGTTTACAACGAAATCTTGCAAACCTTTGCGGCGCACCCCGAAAAACTCTTCATCGTCATCACCGCCCCGCCGCTTTCCGATTCCACCTATGCCGCTAACGCCCGCGCCTTCAACCAGTGGCTGGTCAATGATTGGTTGACTGGCTATCCTCATAACAATGTGGCTGTCTTTGACTTTTACAACGTTCTGACCGGCCCCGAAAATCATCACCGTTACTTCGGGGGCGTCATCCAGCACGTCTTCACACCGGGGATGAACACCTTGTATTATCCTTCCGGCGACGATCACCCCTCGCAGGCTGGCAACCAGAAAGCCGCCGCCGAGTTCATCCCGTTGCTTAATATTTTTTATCACCGCTGGGCAGGCGCTACCGTTCCTACCCACTTTATCTTCCTGCCGCTGGCAATTAAGTAGCCGCTGCGTGCGCCGCCCGCGGCCTGCTTCTCTCTGATGAGTGTTTGGGTCTAACCCCAATCCGCCAGGGATAATTTAAACGCGCCGAAATCGGCGCGTTTTTTGTGAAAAACCGCGGTTGGCGGGCCTGAACTCTGCCGGAGTGGTTAGACCGTCTGGCGATCAGTGACCGGGAGCCGGGCAGGTCTTTGCTATCCAGACAAGGCACCCGTAAATATGGTAAAATATAAAAATAGGTGAAAAATGAAAACTACCATCGAAATTCCCGAACCCCTTTTTCGGCAAGCCAAAGTCCGCGCCGCCCTCGAAGGCCTCTCCCTGCGTGATTTATTCCTGCGCGGCCTGCAGATTTCCCTGCAAACTGCCTCCGCCGTCCCGGCCCGGCAGCGTGCCAAATTTCCCCTGATCCACGTTGCCCAGGCGGCTCCGCCCCTGACCGATGAGCAAGTTTACGCGGCGCTGAATGCCGACGAAGGTCTGCGCTGATGCCTACCCTGTGCACTGTCAACCTGTTGCTGGCCGGGTGTTACGACCGCCATCTTCATCACCCGGCGGCCCTGGCCTGGCTCGAACAACAGGACGAACTCTCCCTGGTCATCTGCCGCCAGACCCAGCTCAGCCTGCTCCGTGTGCTGACCAATGCCTCGGTCATGGGCAGCGAAGTCTGCACCCTGACGCAAGCCTGGGAGATTTACGAAACCCTGGTGAGCGACGAACGCTTCGACTTTTATGCTGAACCTCCCGGCCTCGAGCCTTTTTTGCGAAAATACACCCAGTCTGGCCGCGTTTCGCCCAAACTCTGGCAGGATGCTTACCTGGCGGCCTTTGCCCGCGCCGCCAAACTGCACCTGGCTACCTTCGACGAAGGCTTTCGACAATTTGAGTCTCTGCGCCTGACCCTGCTCGGCTAACATTTTTGGAGAACCCCCGTGTCCCAATACCTGCGCTACACCCTCGAAGACGGCTCCGAACTGCTGATTGAAGCCACCGGTTCGGAAGGCGGCGTCGTCCGCGCCGGGCTGGGCGAGAAAATCGAAGCGGCAAAGACCTCCTTCGATGCCGCGCTCGATTCCGTCCGCGTCTCGGCCCTGCAAATCCGCAAAAAACTGCACGATGTCCAGGCCGATGAGGTCGAGGTCAAATTTGGCCTGAAAGCCACCGGCGAGTTTGGCAACAACATGTTCGCGGTTGGCAAGGCGGGCGTTGAGGCCAACTACGAAGTGACTCTCAAGTGGAAAAAAGCCCCCCTGCCCGCGGCAGTTGAGGAAAAACTCGCGGCGGCGCAGAAGAAATAAGACGCGCATTCTTTCATCCAGGCTCCTCAGCCGTGTCTTGTCCCATCATTCGGAACAGCGCCTCATACTCCGGCTTGGGGACGATGCTGACAATTTCGCGCGTCTCGAAGTCGTACACCACCTGCTTCAGAATAATCTGACATAACTCGCGCTTCTCTTCGTCGGTGGCCGCGCGCCAGGTGACTTGGCCTGGCGAACTTCATGCGGGGTGATCTGCTCCAGCGCATCGAGTTTCGCCTGTAGCCCCTCGATTTCGCGCCAGAATGCGCGCCTTGTTTTTTACCTCTGCAGCGTGTGGAAAGTGCTTCTACCGCCCATGCCAAAAGTTCAAGCGCGCTTCTGGAAACTCGGCGCGGCGGCCAGCAATGCGCAAGGCCGCCGCGCCGAGGCGTTAGAAGCGGCGCGCAAGTCGCTTGCTTACTGGCGTCAGGTGCCTGATTCGCAGGAAGTACAAGCCACGGTGAAGAGTTTTATTCGGGAAATTCAGTAGGGAAAAAAGAGCGGCGCACACTCTCCGTTTGGATGGCGCACCCCAATCAAAACGCGCAAGGCGCACCCGGCGCAGGAGACGGCAAAGTTGGCAGGGCACGGAAGCGGTTTCCATTCGGTGCAGAGGACGTTTGCTCCGCCGTTTGTCCCCTTGTACCACCGCTGAAATTTGTCGCTATACTCCGCCGTGTAGCCCAGCGTCCCGGCGTTGCAGCCGTTGTGGACGGGAGGGAGGGAACAAAGCCCATCTACGGGGCCGGCGGGCGGGTAGGGGCTGGTGGGCTGAGGGGCGGTGCAGGGCTGGCGCGCCTGGACGACGCGCGCGCAGTCTGCCGGGCTGCTGCAGGTGCGGATTTCGGTCGCGCCGTCGGCCTGGCAGACCCAGTTTGTCCAGGTATCACACTGCGATTGTTGGCAGTTCACCGAGTCGCCGGTGCAGGCCCAGTCGCATATTTTAGTAAAAGGACTGCAACTCCCGTAGTTGCAGGAAGCAAAACACTGGCCGTCCGGACAACAGGGAGTGGCGCTTCCCTTAGGACATTTTTCATTCGGGCAGTCTGGTTTCTGAGATTGAGGGCAGTAGTACGGCGTCACCGCGGGTGTAGGCGTGGCGGTTGGCCGAGGGGTGGGCGGTATTGGTGGGCGCAGCGCTTTTGCAGACACAGCCATACCCTGTTCCGTCAGTAGCGCACGTTTTCCCCTCGAACAAGAACCAGAGCAAGAATAATACCCCGTTGAATGACAAGTCGCCGGAGTGGAAGTTGCTGTCGGTATCTGGCATATGCAGCCATCTACCCGCGTCCCCACACATACCTTTGAACTGCTACAAGTGGTGCCGCAACAATCAGATTTTGTACAGGAACTGCATGTATTTAGTGTCCATCCGAAAAATCCGGCAGGTGGGGCAAGTCTCCGACTTGTTCGCGCAAATCGCAGATTTGCGCCACGTTTGGCTGCATATTTTGCCAATCAAGGCTTGCGCTAGGAATTGTAATTACAGGTATATTTATTTTCATTGACCGCCTGCGCGGGAGTCCCACAGCTGAGAGCCGACCCCGCCGGACAAGAGTGATATTCATAACCAGGGCATGGCGGTGGCGTGGGGCTTCCGCCACCGCCACCACCACCGCGTGCGGGTATCACACAGCATTTTGCAATACACATATGACTCTTCTGCAAGAAGCTGTTCTTTAATAACCGAAACCTGGGCTGAAAACCAGCCGGGAGTATAGCCAGCGCGCCGAAAAAACAAAAAAAGAAGCCACCGTAGCAGGTACGGCTTCGCCTTGTACGCTTTTTGCGGCTTCTGCTTGTTTCATTTTTGCATTCAGGCAGCGTTGGATCCTCCGCACGTTGGTTGTGGCGGCAGATGCGATTGCCATACATGTCACTCTGAACTGTCCACGCACCGGTAACTTGCCCG
>MNXJ01000052.1 GCA_001872455.1 Anaerolineae bacterium CG2_30_57_67
TGAAATTTTAGAGCCGTTTGATAGGCACTGAACAGATAAGAACCCGTCCAAAAGATTGGCAAAATGGGCAGCCAACGGTGGCGCAAATCTGCGATTTGCGCGGGTCTTGCTCCACCTGCCCCGTTTTTCGGATAGACTCTAAAAAATGGCGTCAGCCAAATTTCAGCACGACATAAATGTCGTGTGCTACGGTGTATCGCGTAACATCAGGTGGTTAAATTAGCAGTGATGCGAATTTTGCACATAACTCCACTGCAAAAAGAAAATCTTACTGCAAAGACGCAGAGAACGCAGAAA
Organism: Anaerolineae bacterium CG2_30_57_67; assembly: GCA_001872455.1. Classification (GTDB taxonomy): domain Bacteria; phylum Chloroflexota; class Anaerolineae; order Anaerolineales; family Villigracilaceae; genus UBA8950. Next base: position 298 of record MNXJ01000052.1, read on the forward strand.
TTCTTCGCTTTTCCAGAAGCAAATCGGCGTTTTTTGTTAAACCAATTTGTTAACTTTATCGCAGTTTCGAGAAAAGAATGTTAAAACTCTTGACAAATACTAACCAGGTGTTATCATAAAGGTTGTCAAAACAGCACTTTTCCCCAGGATAACCGTCTTGAGCCAATTTTTATGGCCTACACCGATACAGAATGTTAAAAATCTTAACAAACATGCCGTCCTGGATTTAATTCGTTTCACGCCGGGCGGAATTTCGCGCGCCGAACTGGCCCAACGCATGGACTTGAGCCGCGCGGCCATGACCGCCATCGTCAACGACCTGCTGGAGAGCGCCATCGTCCGCGAAACAGAATCGCACAGTAAGCAGAGCGGCCGCCCCCCCATCATTCTCGAAATCAACCCTGCACGCGGCCACGTCATCGGCATTGACATGGGCGTCACACACTTAACCATCGCGCTTTCAAATTTTGCCGCGCAAGTGTTGGATGAAATCGAAATTCCCTTCGATATTACCCAAGGGCCCGAACCCTGCCTGGCGCAGGCCGAAGCCCTGCTGACCGAATTACTTGAAAAGAACGACCTGAACATTGAAAAAATCATGTCGCTTGGCATTGGCGTTCCCGGCCCCATCGTTAGCGAAGAGGGCATGGTGATTGCGCCGCCCGTAATGCCCGGCTGGGACGGCTACCCGATTCGCAAGCAAATTCAGGCCTACTGGAGTATTCCTGTTTCCCTCAATAACGATGCAGAACTAGGTGCGCTGGGCGAATGGGCCTACGGCGCTGGGCGCGGCGAGAGCCACCTGGCCTACATCAAAGTTGGCTCGGGCGTCGGTGCGGGGCTGTTGCTAAACGGCCAAATTTATCAGGGCTCGACCGGCTCGGCTGGTGAAATCGGCCATTTGACGGTAGACGAAAACGGCCCGGCCTGCGATTGTGGCAACACCGGCTGCCTGGAAGCCGTTGCTGGCGGCAAAGCGATTGCCCGCCAGGGGCGCGAGGCCATCCAAAAAGGTCAGCGCACGCTACTTTCCAGCATGGGGCCAATTGAAGAATTGACCGCGCGCGATGTGGCCGTCGCCGCGCGGCGCGGCGACTTGGTATCACAACAAATCATCACCCGCGCTGGAAGTTATCTGGGCATTGCCATTGCGGGTCTGGTCAACCTTTTCAACCCACGCATGGTTGTCGTTGGCGGCGGCGTTTCGCAGGCAGGCGATTTACTGCTTCAGCCCATCCGCGACACCATTCAGCGCCGCTCGCTGCCCGGCGCGGCAAAAACCGTCAAAATCAATACAGCAATTTTGCGCCGCCGCTCGTCGAGCATGGGCGCTGTCGTTCAGGCATTATCCAATGCGCTTCATCAATTTGCGGAAAAGAAGGGAGGGGAAAGTCTTCTGTAGGTTCGCCCAACCCGGTGTTCCCACGGAATGCGTTCACCCCCTTTTTTTGACCAAGACAGAGACATCCCGTGAGGTGTCTCCAAATTTTCTACAAGGAGAAAGAGAAATGAAGAAAAACCTGCTTGCCGCAATCAGCCTGCTGCTGATTGCCACCTTCGTCCTGGCTGCCTGCGGCCCTGCCGCGACTGCCACGACGGAAGCCCCTGTGGCGGCAACCGAAGCGCCCGTTGTTGAACCCACCGTCGCCCCCGCTGCCGAACCCATCGAAGTGACCTTCTGGCACGCCTACGGCACCGGCTCTACCGAAGAAGCCACCCTGACCAAGATTTTGGACCAGGCTGCCATTGACCTGCCCCAGTACAAAATCAGCGTCTTGCAGGTGCCGTTCAACGACATCTACAACAAGTACCGCACCGACGTTGCTGCTGGCGGCGGACCAGACATGTTCATCGCCCCGAACGACTCGCTGGGTGACGATGCCCGCGCCGGCCTCATCGCCGACATCACCGACCTGGCCGCTGGCAAACTGGGCGACTACTCCCAGATTTCCATTGACGGCATGAGCGTTGAAGGCAAGCTGTATGGTCTTCCCGAATCCCTCAAGGCTGTCGCCTTCTGGTACAACAAGTCCATGCTGCCCGAAGCCCCCAAGACCACCGATGAACTGAAGGCCCTCATGGAAGGCGGCACCGCCGTCTCCATCAGCTACGGCTGCTACCACCACTTCGGCTTCTTCAGCGCCTTCGGCGGCAAAGTCTTCGACGAGAGCTGGAAAGTCGTCGCCGACCAGGGCACTGGCGTCACCGATGCCATGACCTACCTCAACGACTTGTATCAGATTTCGGACAAGAACGGCTGGCCGAAGAATGATGGCGATGGCTTGGCTCCCTTCACCGAAGGCAAAGTTGCCGCCATCACCAACGGTAACTGGGCCATGGGCGACTACAAGAAAGCCCTCGGCGACAACCTGGCTGTGGCTCCGCTCCCCGCTGGCCCTGCCGGCCCCGCCACCCCCCTGCTCGGCGTGGATGGCTTCTACTTCAACCCGAACAGCGCCAACCAGGCCGCTGCCCTCGAAGTTGCCATGTACCTGAGCAACAAAGCCAACGCGACCCTGATGATGAATGAAGCTGGTCACGTTCCTGCCAACAACACCGTCGAAGTGACCGACCCGCTCATCCAGGGCCTGCTCGATGGCTTCGCCAATGGCTACGTCCGCCCGCAGGTTCCGCAACTGGGCCTGTACTGGTCGAACTTCTGCGGCACCGATGATGTCTTCAAGGGCGTCACCTCGGCTGCAGACTGGGTCACCGCTGCGACCGCCAACGCCAACAAGTAATCCCAAGCGCTAAAAAAGAAGGCGAACAGGAACTCACCCCTGTTCGCCTTCTTCCTCTCTCGAACTTCTCACAAGGAGTTTTGCCATGGCTGTCTTGAGCGCAAGTACTGGTGCAGGCAAACAAAAGAAGGCATCAAATTTTCGGCGGGCTTCATTGCCCTATTTGTACCTGGTACCGGCTTTTCTATTAATGGGGGTCATTACATTCTACCCTCTGGTTTATCAAGTCATCATCTCTTTCACCAATTTTGAAACCAAGCACCTGCTCAAGCAACTGGCAGACCCCACCCTCAAATTTATCGGATTCAAAAACTACATAGACATCATCACCGGGGCGCTGCCAGTCCAAAACTTTGCGTTTTTTCGGGTGCTGGTCTACAACTTTTGGTGGGCTATCAGCAATGTCGCCGTCCACGTCCCGGCGGGCGTATTGATTGCCGTCCTGCTCAACACGCAGGGGCTGTGGTTCAAGCGCATCTATCGCGCCATGTACATTCTGCCAGTTGTCATCCCGCCCGTAGTCATCGCCGCCGTCTGGCGCAACATTTTTGATGAACAATACGGCGCGATGAATCAACTGCTCAACAGCATCGCCCCGCTGCTGGGTTACAAAGAACTGATCAGCATTGGCTGGCTAACGGACTACACCTTCCCCATTCCGTGGCTGTTACCCACCGGTCCGCTGCCGTTGGCCTATTACGCCATGATGATTGCCAACTTCTGGCTGGGCTGGCCGTTTATGACGATGGTCGCCACCGGCGCGCTGCAATCCATCCCCAAAGATTTGTATGAAGCGGCCTCGATTGATGGCGCCTCCGCGCAACAGCAATTTTGGAACATCACCGTTCCGCTGCTGCGCCCAGCCATGATTCCCGCCGCCGTGTACGGCTTCACCATGTCGTTCAACCTGTTTGCTTTTGTCTACTTTATGACCGGCGGCGGCCCGGCCCGCACCACCGAAATTCTGGTCACCTTCGCCTACGACCTGGTGCGCAACCTGCGCCTGTTTGGCGTCGCCGCCGCTTTCGCCGTCATCGTCTTCTTCGTCGCGCTGACCGTTTTCCTGGTCACCAACCGCATCACCGGCGCCACCGAATCATACGAGGGCTAAACCATGACCACCCAATCGCAAACCCAAAAGCAAAACCCCATCGTCCGCTTTTTCAACATGAACACCTCCGGCGAAGTCGGCGGGCGCAAACTTCCCCTGTGGCGACAAATGCTGTTGCAGTTGCTCACATTTCTCATTTTGGCAGAAGTGATGTTCCCAATCATGTACATCGTCACCCTGTCACTCAGTTCCAAAACCACCCGCCCCTCCAGCCTGCAGCTTTTCCCGACCGAATTTTCCTTCGGCGCTTACCAGCAAGTCGTAGACCACCCCACCGCCAACCCGGTCAGCTTTCTCGAACTCTTGCGCAACAGCTTTCTGCTCTCCTTTGGCGTTGGCTTTATCGCCCTGCTGGTCGCCGTCACCGCCGCCTACGCCTTCTCGCGCTTCAAATTCAAAATGCGCCAGGTGCTGATGGTCATGGTTTTCATTCCCCTGCTCATGCCAGCCATCGGCCTCGCCACCCCACTCTACCTGCTGATGAACCAATTCCGCATTGTGGATTGTGGCAAGGGCCAAACCGCCCTCGCTCCCATCACCACCTGTGACCAGACCAAGGGCAAAATCATCTTCAATCTGCGCGACTCTCTGCTCGGCGTCGGCATTGCCATGACCGCCGGAGCCCTGCCCTTCGCCGTCTGGAATCTCAAAGGCTACCTCGACACCATCCCCAAAGAATTGGAAGAAGCCGCCGCCATTGACGGCGCCGACCCCAATCAAATTTTCTTTTTGATTGTTCTCCCCCTGGCGATTCCCCAACTGGCAGTCACTTTCTTCCTCGGCTTCATCGGCCACTGGCAAGAATTCGCCCTACCCTGGCTCTTCCTCAGCAAACCGGGCGATTACACCCTGGCGATGACCCTCTACAACATGCAAGGCCAATACGCCAACGCCATCCCCTGGAACCGCTTCTCAGCCTTCGCCATCATCGTCGCCCTGCCGGTCGCCATCATCTACATCGCCCTGCAAAAATATATCGTCGGCGGCCTGACCACCGGCGGCGTCAAGGGCTAATTTCCCGTCACACCCTCATCCCGAAGGCGCACAACCTTCGGGATATTTTTTTCCTTTATAATAGCCAGCCAACATGAAAACCTGGAAGAAAATTTCCCTGCTCTTTTTGATTTTCGCCCTGATGGCGGCCTGCGCCCCTTCAGCCACGACCTCCCCACAGACGGCCTCCCCCGCTCCGGCGGCGACGGCCACGCTTCAACCGCCGAGCCTGCCCTGGTGGCGCAAAGCCGTCTTCTATGAAATTTTCGTCCGCTCCTTTCAAGACAGCAACGGCGACGGTATCGGCGATTTCAACGGCATCACCAACCGGCTCGATTATCTGCAAGACCTAGGCGTCACCGCCCTGTGGCTGATGCCGATTAACCCCTCACCCTCCTATCACGGCTACGACGTGCTGAACTACTACGCCGTCAACCCGCAATATGGAACGATGGCAGACTTCAAAAAACTGCTGGCCGAAGCCCACAAACGCGACATGCGCGTCATCATGGACTTGGTGCTTAATCACACCTCCAACCAGCATCCCTTTTTCGTCTCCGCCAACAGCGATGTCAACTCACCCTACCGCGATTTTTACCGCTGGGCCGCTACCTACCCCGGCACGCACTGGCACACCGGCAACACCGGTTTTTACTACGGCTTTTTCTCCGACCGGATGCCCGACCTGAACTACGCCAACCCCGCCGTCACCACCCAAATAGAGCAAATGAGCGCCTTCTGGCTCGAAATGGGCGTGGACGGTTTTCGTATTGACGCGGCCAAACACCTGGTGGAAGAAGGCGAAAAATTTGAAAATACCGTCTCCAATCACGCCTGGCTGAAAGGCTACTACGCCGCCATCAAAACCGACTTTCCCAACGCCTACACACTGGGCGAAATTTACGGCGCAGGCGCGCTCGTCAGCAAAATTTACCAGAACGAACTCGACCACATCTTCAATTTTGAAGTTGCCAGCGGTTCGGTCAACAGCGCCCTCGGCCAGGCCAATTCGGGCATCAACAGTGCCATCACCTTTGCCAAAAAAGACAATCCGCAGGGCGATTTTGCCACGTTTCTCACCAATCACGACCAGGAACGGGTGATGAGCACCCTGCGCGGCGACGTGAACAAAGCCAAAGTGGCCGCCGCCCTGCTGCTGACCGCGCCCGGCACGCCTTTTTTGTACTACGGCGAAGAAATCGGCATGACCGGCAAGAAGCCGGATGAATACATCCGCACCCCCATGCAGTGGGATGCCTCGCCCAACACCGGGTTCACCAGCGGCCAACCCTGGATTGAAATCAACGCCGATTTCGCCAGCGGGACGAATGTCGCCGCCGAACAGGCCGACCCGGCCTCGCTGTGGAATCTCTACCGGCAGTTGATTGCCCTGCGCCGGGCGCACCCCGCCCTGAGCATGGGCGACACGCTCTTGCCGGAAACCGCCAATCGGGGCGTGTACGCCCTGCTACGGGTTGATTCATTCAGCGGCGAAACGCTGCTGGCGCTGGTCAATCTGACGGGTGAGCCCATCAGCCAGTACGCGCTGTCTGCCAGCGGGCTGCCGCTGCCCGACGGCGAAGCCGCGCCGCAGACTCTCTTCGGCGGCGAAACTGCCGCGGGGGTAACCATCTCCGGCGGGGCGTTCCACGCCTGGCAGCCACTGGATTCTCTGCCGCCCTATGGAATTTTCATTTTTCAACTTTCCCGCTAAACCACCCCATTTTCATCACAGAGAGCCACATGCCAAACATTCTCACCCCCGATTGGGTCAAAGACGCCATTTTTTATCAGATTTTCCCCGACCGTTTTGCGCGCAGTGGCCGCAGCCCGTTAAATGGTCTCCAATTTGAAGCCTGGGATACGCCGCCAACCACGTTTGGTTTTAAAGGCGGCGACCTGCGCGGGATTGTGGACCGGCTGGATTATTTGAAGGAATTGGGGGTGACAGCACTCTACCTGAACCCAATTTTTGCCTCGGCCAGCAATCACCGCTATCACACCTACGATTATTTCACCATCGACCCGCTGTTAGGCGGAAACGCCGCCCTGCGCGAGTTGCTGGACGAGGCGCACGCGCGCGGCATGAAAGTGGTGCTGGATGGCGTTTTTAACCACGCCAGCCGCGGGCTGTGGCAGTTCAATCATGTGCTGGAAACCGGGGCCGCCTCGCCCTATGTGGATTGGTTTCACTTCAACCCGGAATTTTTGCGCGGCAAACGCGCCTGGGGCGCCTACCCCAGCCCCGAACAGCAGGAAATGCTGCGGCGCGGAGCCAGTTCTTACGACGCGCTCGGCTATCACGCCTGGTGGAATTTGCCCGCCCTGCCCAAATTCAACACCCAAACCCCCGCCGTGCGCGAATTTTTATTTGAAGCCGCCGAATTTTGGATTAAATTCGGCGCGGACGGCTGGCGGCTGGATGTGGCCTCGGAAATTGACGATGACTCGTTCTGGCAGGAATTTCGCCGCCGGGTCAAAGCCATCAACCCCGAAGCCTACATCGTCGGCGAAATCTGGCACGAAAGCCAGCACTGGCTGCAGGGCGACCAGTTTGACGCGGTGATGAATTATCTCGTCACCGGGGCGCTGCTCGGCTACTTGATCGGCGAGCGCATGGGCGCGGAAGCCTACAGCGCCGGCGACTATCGCCGTTATCTGCGCCCGCTCGACGCAACTGGCTTTGCAGAACGGATTGACTACATTCTTGGGCTGTACGCGCCCGAAATCAATCAGACGCAACTCAACCTGCTGGATAGCCACGACACGCCGCGCTTTTTGACTCTGGCACACGGCGACAAATCCGCGCTGATGTTGGGTTGGGTTTTTCTGATGACCTACCCCGGCGCACCCTGCATTTACTACGGCGATGAAATTGGGCTGGAAGGCGGCCCCGACCCCGACTGCCGCCGCTCCTTCCCCTGGCAAAATCAAAGCGGCTGGGATAAAAATCTGCTCGCCAGCCTGCGTGAACTGATTGCGCTACGCAAAGCGCACCCGGCCTTGCGGCGCGGCGAGTATCTGCGCCTGTTCGCCGGGCAGGAAGTGGTGGCCTTTGGCCGCGCACTCAACAAAGACTCGCTGTTGGTGGTGCTCAACGCCGCCCGCGAGCCACGCGATATACAAATTCCCGTTGCGGGGCTGGGCTGGGAAAACGGAAAGCCCAAAACGCTGTGGGGCAACGGTTCCATCAGCCTGCGCGATGGAATTATCAATTTGCACCTTGGCCCGCGCGAAGCGGGCATGTTTAAGAATAACGGGTTTTAAGTTCCCGCGCCGGCAGCGTCACCTGGCCTTCGGCGGAGTCGCCCAGACGGGTGACTTCGGCGGGGCGCGTGACGGTCAGCCAGGCGGTGTGCGCGGCCATGAGCGCGTCCAGCTGCTCGGATGGATAGAGATGCTCCAGCGGAAGCGTCCCTTTCAGCAATTTGTAGCGCGTCAGTTCTTCAAAAAAATCCATTGGGTCGCGCAAACGCACGCCCTGCTCGTACAGAATCAGTTGGCGTTGCAGGCGACCTTCCAGCGTGGCGCGCGCAAGGGGCAGAGCGGCCACAAGAACGGTAAAACCAGCCTGCGGGTGAGTCTCCAGCCAGCGGCGTTGCGCCCCTTCGACAGAATCTGGCTGGTATTCCAACTCTGCCATGCCACGGTAAAAATCAAATCCCATTTGCACCCAGCCAGAACAAAATTCTCGCCGGGCAGATGTGGTGGCGACCTGGATGCCGCGCTGACGCAGTTCGTACTCGGCCAGACGCATTTCGAACGTGCGCCCGACACCGGGAAGTGTCAGACGGGCTGCGCGCACCAGCCCCTGATTGGGACGCAGCGGAGCGTTGACAGCGACAAGCGCCTGAGGCAGGCCGCCAAGAAAAGCCAGCGCGTCGCTCATCTCGCCTTCGGCCAGCGCCAGCAAATGCTGTTGCGCATCCAGCGCCGCCCAGGTGAAGGGTTTGCGTCCGCCACACGGGTCAATTCCAACAAAAGTAAGTGTGTCAAATAGCATGGTTGGTCATCTAATCATGTAGAATGAGTGAATTTCTTATAACTATAGAGGCAAAATGAGTTTTGTGCAAGCAATTCGCAAAAACTGGCCGGGAATACTGGCAGTGGCGCTGGGATTGGTTTGGATTTGGGTTTCACGCGCGCCGGAGGGGGCAACCACCGCCGGGGGAATCCCCGCGCCGCAAGCCGGATTTCTGGCTCCCGCAATCAGCCTGACGACGCTGGAGGGTGAAACCGTTGCACTGGCCGACCTGCGCGGCCAGGTTGTGCTGGTCAATATTTGGGCAACGTGGTGTCCGCCCTGCCGCGCTGAAATGCCCGCCATTCAACGCGCCTACGAGACCTATCACAAGCAAGGTTTTGTGGTGCTGGCAGTCAATTCCACCGTGCAGGATGACGCGGCCAAAATCCCCACTTTCGTGGCCGAATACAGGCTGACATTTCCGATTTTGCTTGATGGAGACGGAGCGGTAACGCGGTTGTACAAAGTGGCCTCGCTGCCAAGCTCGTTCTTCATCGGCAGAGATGGCATCATCCGCGAGGTCGTGATTGGCGGCCCGATGGATGAAGCCCTGCTAAAAACGCGCATCGAAACCTTGCTGAAGGAGAAACCCTGATGTTGCCCACCCTGCAAGTTGGCCCGCTGGCGCTGCAAGTTCCCGGCCTGATGTTTTTGCTGGCGCTGTGGCTGGGGCTAAATCTAACGGAAAAGTTCGCGCCACGACGCGGCATGAACGCCGAAACACTGTACAATTTAATCTTCGCCGCGCTGATAAGCGCTCTTATCGGTGCGCGCCTGTCTTTTGCGGCGCAAAATTTTGCCATTTTCACCGCCACACCGCTCAGCCTGATTTCGCTCAACCCCGGTCTGCTCGACCCGTTTGGCGGTTTTGCGGCAGGACTGTTGGCCGCGCTAATTTATGGACAACGAAAAAAATTGGCGCTCTGGCAAACACTGGATGTTTTGACACCGTTTTTTGCAATGATGATGGCAGGGCTGGCGCTTTCCAACGCAGCGTCGGGCGCGGCTTTTGGGATGGAAACGACACTGCCCTGGGGCATTGACCTGTGGGGAGCAAAACGCCACCCAACGCAATTTTATGCGCTCGGGCTGGCGCTGGCAAATTTAGCGCTGCTTGGCTGGCAGTGGAAAACCACTGGCTGGCGTGATAGAACGTTATTTTTATTTTTTGTGGCGCTGACGGCTGGCGCGTGGTTATTTGTGGAAGGTTTCCGCGGCGATTCGGTTATTCTGGCGGGCGGTTTTCGTGCCGGACAAGTGCTGGCCTGGGCGCTGATGGCGGCGGCACTGGGACGAATTATGTTACTGGATGCGTCAAAAAAATGAATGAACGGGGTTCCGGCATGGACAAAATAATCATCAAAGACCTGACGGTCGAGGCAATTCTTGGAATTTACAAACAGGAACGCCTCACACCGCAAAAAGTGGTACTGAATGTGGAGGTCTTTACCGATATTCGCGCGGCGGCGCACAGCGACTCGATTGCCGATTGCGTGGATTATGAACAACTGGCAAATCGGCTACGGGCGCATGTAAAAACAGCAAAACGACAGACGGTGGAAGCGCTCGCCGAAGATTTGGCGCAATTGTGTTTGCAAACGCCCGGGGCGCGGGCTGTCACAATCCGCGTGGAAAAGCCCAAAGCCTACTGGTATGCAAGCGCGGTCGGTGTCGAAATTTATCGAGAAAAAATTGTCTGATAAAAGAACGTCCCGAAGGTTTCCTTCGGGACGGTTGTTCCAACAGCGATGCAAGCGGCGCTATTTTTTGCGGGCAGCGCTCCAGAGTACGAGAAGCAAGAGCAACACCGTCAGCACAGAAAGCGTCACAATCGCCGGAAAAATCCAACTGGGGTGGGCAGAAGTCGGCGAAACAGCGGGCAGAGAGACGGTGGGCAGTTGTCCCGGCACAGCGGTGGCCGAAAGGTTGGTGCTGGTGACGCCAATGCGCGTATCGGTGGCAAGCACCTGCTGACGGTTGATAACCGCGTAATTGCCCGTCACCTTGCCGTGCAAAACCGGGTCGGTCATGGCGGTGAGTACCCAGCCCAGCCCTTCGGGCGTGCTTCCCAGAAAAGTGATGACCGTTTCGGCGGCGTTCCAGGGCGAGGAAAATATTTCGATGTAGCCCAGGCTGGCGTTTTCGGGTAGGCGATAGGTAACCGGCATACTGCGCTCCAGCGCCTGATTGGTGCCCGCCTCAAAAGGCGCGGGCATGGCATCCGCCATTTCGCTGACGAGCGGAATTTGCGCCGGTTGCCCGACAATCATCAACGATTTTTGACGAAATTCATCTGAAACAGCATCGGCGTAGGCCACTTGCGGAGCGAGAATTTTGCCAGTGGCGCGTCTGCCAAGATCCGCCATCAATTGCGAGGCGATGCTCCAACTGGCCGGGTCCGTAGCAGAAACGATCAGACCCATCCCATCCAGGCTGGGGGTGGAGGTAAAAGGGAATGGGTAAAGACTCAGGTTGAGCAGTTGAGTGGAAATGCCTGCCTCGGCAGGGATGAGCGGCAAATGCACCAGCGACGAGGCGTTGGCGGTAAACCACAACCCATTGGTGGCAAAATCGGAGCAGAAATTGGTCGGGCGCATGTCGGTCTGAATCACCAGTTTGTTATCGCCGGGGCGCAAGGCTTCGGGGTGCAACAAGATTTTCAGAACGTTGACCTGTTTGGCCGTGTCGGCAGTAAATTGAACACTGCCGATGCGCTGTTCGTTGAGAATGACAACCAGCCCAGAATTGCCCAAATCCACCAGCGCGGAGTGGCTATACACCAGGTTGAGATACGGGTCAATGCCGGGAACCTGGCCGGGCGGCAGATAAAAACGATATTCAAGCGAACTGACGCCGTAACCGGTGACGGTGCGGGTCGGATAGCCCAGGTCGCCAAAACTGCGGTCGGGTGCCACAGAAGTTGCCTGCGCCTGCGGATTGACCTGGCTGATGACAGCAAAGGAAGCGTCCGCGCCCGGCTGGACAATGCCAAAAGTGAGCGCTTGCGCGGCTTTGAGCGCCCCAACTTCATCTGCGCCGCCGATGTAGAGAATGGCACGCGCCGGGTTCCAGGGCGAGACCGCCATTTGAATAACGCCATCGCCAGCCTGAACGCCAGTAGCGGGCAGAATCACCTGCGGCAGAGCTGCCAGCAACGCGGGTGTTCCCACCAGAATCAGATGCGCCTGGCTTTTCTGTTCCTCCGTCAGCGCCGAAACCGTCAATAGCGGCAAAACCAGCCCGCCCTGCGACATGCGCCCGAAGGCGGCGGAAGTTGTCAGCGCGGCTTGCAATTCAGCAGCGCTTGGCTGATCTGCTGTCACCAGATAAACGGCTTCGGGCAAAAAGGAACTATCCTGATAAAAAGGCCGGGGCAAGGTTACCAGGTCAGCGGCGGGAGCAACCAGCGTGTGCGGCAATTCCAGAAACGAGTTGGAGCGCAAAATCAGGGTGGTTTCCTGGGGAAAACGACAGTCATACGCGGCATCCAAGAAGAAACGCAGGGTATGACGCCCATCAGAACGATGGGAAACCAGCGCTTCGGTGGAAATGGGAACAACAATCGTCTGCGCGCCCGCCTGGTTGATGAACAGCGTCGCTATCAACCTATCGTTGAGCGTAATTTCCAGCGCCGCGCCCGAACTGCGCTGATCAAGCGGCTCCTTGGCCGAAAAAGAAGCCTCGATACTAAGGGTCAGCGCCGCGCCCGGGCTAAGCTGCCAGGATGCAGGCGGCGTGTAACGCACCTCCGCCGAGTCAAACGGCCCGCGCATCACCAAATCTTTGGTGCCCAAGGCGACAAAGGGAATCACACCGCCCGCCAGGTCAGGTGCGGGAGTCTGGCTGAGTGTCGCGCTGGGCGTGGGCGTCACACTGGCTTGCGCCAGGCCGGGAGTGACATTCGCCGCCATCAGGCTGATGGCAATAACAATAAAAAGGCAAACGCTTAAGATTTTTTTCATTCTTCTCCTTTTCGTCATACGGCAGTTGCACCGCAAAGATTATGGTCGCACTATAAAATGGTTTGTTCAATCACCGGGCGCATGGCGGCGACCACCCGCTCCCAGGTGAAGAAAGTTTCGACGCGCCGGCGGCCTGCCTGCCCCATACGGGCGCGCAAATCCGGATCGCGGAATAAACGTATCAACGCGGCGGCCAGCGCCTGCGGATTTTCGGGCGGCACCACCAGCCCGGTTTCCGCGCCGGTGATAATTTCGCTCATGGCATCATTCTGCACGCCAACACAGGGCAGGCCGCAGGCCATCGCTTCCAGCAAAACGTCGCCCCAGGTTTCCAGGCGCGAGGGCAACACAAAGACATCCGAGCTACAGTACAAATTCAGAATCGGGCCGCGCTCCCAGGTGGGCGAAAGCACATCCACGCCGTCCACCGGCAGTTCCGCTGGAATGTGGTCGCCAGTCACCAGCGCCAGGCGCGCACCCGGAATTTGGCGGCGTACTTCGGCAAATGCCAGCAACAAAACGTCACCACCCTTGCGGATAAATTCCTTGCCAATGAAAAGGGCGATTGGCTCCTCGCTGGAACGAGGTCGCGCCGAAAGGTCGGGTAGCGCCGAAAAGTTAGCTCCGCCGCCGACAATGGATATCTTTTCGGGGGAAACAGCGTACCCGGCAACCAGCGAGTCGCGCACCAACTGACTACGGACGAAAATATGCCGCGCGTGCTGATACGCCCTCGTTTCCATCTGCAGCCATTTTTCCCGGTGCACGGGCGAAAACGGCGAGCGCCCCGCTTCGGCGCGACAGGCCGATAACCGGGCGGTGTAATCGGTGTAAATCAGCGTTGGGACGGCGGATTGATAGAGCGCCGAGTCAAACACCGCGCCAAGTTGCAAGACCATATCGGGCTTTTCCTGCGCCACTTTCTGCGCCACACGCCGTGAGCGGGCTTCAAAGGTGTAGATATTCTTCCAAAAACGCTCACGCCAGACGTGACGGTTGGGGTGAAACACCAGCGCGGCATTGAACCAACGCGCCAGCCCGCGCAGGGAGGCGTCGAAAGGCGTTACCTGAGCGTAAGCAGAAAGCGCCTGTGCAAAGTAGCCATATTTCACCCTGGCGGTCATTTCCAGCGTCAGGTCACCCATCAGCGCCAGCAAAATGCGCGGAGCAACATTAGTCATGCGATTCTCCGCGACGTTGAGCGCGTTTCCATTGCGCGTTTTGCCCACGCGTGGCAAAACGCCAAAATCCGCGCAGGGCAGACAGGTTGCTGTTGACCAGAAACGATGTCAAATAAAACAATTTACCAACCTTGCCCCGCTCGCCGATAAAATTACCGAGCAAAGCCGCCAGGTAAAAAATTACCTGTGCGCCCAACGCCAGCCCATTCCAGGGAGCGGACAGCCACAACCAGGCCGGGGATGCGGCGGACGGCCAGATGACCGCCATCAGCGCCGAAACCAACGCCAGAATCATAAAAAACGGCACCAGCGGGCGGGTGTATTTATGCGAAATCAGTTGCCAGAGCCAGAGTGGATGCTTGAACGGCAACATTTTGGCAGAGCGCGCCATGGCCTGATAACGCCCGGCCACAATCCGCGCGCGGCGTTCTGATTCATCGCGCGCTGAAACAGAAACGCGCTCGAAAGATTGGGCCTGCGGCACATATACCATGCGATAACCCTGACGAAAAACCTGGGTCATTAGAAAATAATCATCGTTGATGGTGTCACGCGGCGGCGCGACGTACAAACGGCGGCGCATGGCGTTGGCTTCGCCCGCCGCGCCGGTGGCACAGCCCAGGCGGGTTTCCTGCTTCTTCAGCCACGATTCATATTTCCAGTACGCGCCTTCCGAGTCGCCCAGCGCGCCGTCGCCTTCGATGACGTGTTTCGCGCCGCCAGTTGCGCCGACGCTGGCATCCTGAAAGGGCGCAACCAGCGCGCGCAAGGTATTGGGGCTGTACAGGTTGTTGGCGTCCGACATCAGCAAAATTTCACCGCGCGCTTTTTGCAGGGCATGGTCAATCGCGGCCATTTTTCCGCCGCGCTCCGGGCGGAAGGAGAGTTCGACGCCGCGGTCGGAAAAACCAGCCACAAGCGCATCGGTGCCGTCATCCGAACCGTCGGCGGCCACCAGAATTTGCAGTTTTTCGCGCGGATAATCCAGCGACAGGCTGTTTTCCAGTTTTTCGGCGATGACGGCTTTTTCGTTGTAGGCGGCAATCAAGAGTGTCACCGTCGGCGCGTAAGGCGGATAGGGCGCAGGGCCAGGTTTCAGGCGCGCCAACAAGGCCACAAGCCATGGGTAGAGGGCATAGGAATAAAGAATGAAGATGACGGAAAGCCAGAAGAGGATGCTCATGGGCGCAAAAACCTATCGAACACAAAGGTCGCAAAGGATCACAAAGAAATACTTTTCATCCATCAACCTTCGTATACTTGGCGTCCTTTGTGTTTAAAGACTTTGTTAGAAGAGACTGATAGAGCGCCGCCAGTTGGTCGGCAGTTTGATACAGGGAATAACGCGCCACGATCGTTTCGCGCCCGGCCCGGCCAAGCGCCTGGCGCAGCGGCGAATTTGCCAGCGCAACTTCCAGCGCATTTTGCAGGGCGGGCAGGTCGTCGGGCGCAATCAGCAGGCCGTTTTGACCGTGCGCGATGACATCCGGCGCGCCGCCGACGGCGGTCGCCACAACCGCCAGCCCCGCCGCCAGCGCTTCGAGCATGGCATTGGAAAGGCCTTCGGTGGCAGAGGGCAGGACGAAAATATCGGCGGCCTGCAAGTACGGGGCGACATCTTCGACCAAGCCGAGGAATGTCACGCCCGGCAGCGAATCCGCCGTTAAACGGGCCTTTTCTGGCCCATCGCCGAGAATCAGCAAGGCGGCGTCGGGAAATTGCTGACGGATGGCAGGCCAAATCGTCAGCAGGTGATTGACCCGCTTTTCGGCGACGAGACGCCCGGAATAAATCACCAGCGCTCCAGTGGCGGGCAAGCCTAACCGGCGGCGCATCTCGCTTTGACGGGAATCAGACAACGGGGCGAATCTGGCAGTGTCAACCCCGTTGGGGATAAAAAATCGTTTGGCAGGCGCAACGCCCATTTGGGCGATTTCCTGTTCAATTTCGGCGCTGATGGTGATGAAAGCGTCAATTTGTTCACGCAAATTGTTCAGACGCCTTTGGCCGAAGGCGCGCCGGGTGAGTTTATCCACGTCGCCCAGCCGCCCGCCACGCAGTACTTTGGCCGCAACAGGAATTTTCCACCAGCGTTTGGCAATCAACGCGGCGGAAGCAGGCGAAAGCAGTTCAAAGGCATGAATGACATCCGGGCGTGAACGCGAAATTTGCCAGAGTGCGCCCGCGATGAAGGAAACCGCCGCGCCGGGCTTGGTGGGCAAAAGCGGAATGCGGTAAACAGGCGTGCCGTCCAACGTTTCGCTGGGGTTCATGCCGGGGTAGCGGCGGGTAATGATACTGGCTTGCACACCGTGCGCGCGCAGGAGCGGCAACAGGGCGGCAAGCTGCCGCTCTGCTCCGCCGACATGCGGCAGGTAAGCCTGAGTCAACATGGCAACACGGATCGTATTGACGGGATGAACAGGATAAATCGGATGATTCATTTGCCAATCATCTCGCAGTAGTAGTCAATGAAGGTTTGCGCCCAAGTGGCGGCGTTATAGTGTTCAGCCACACGCTGACGGGCGGCTTGCCCCAAACGTTGCATCAGAGACGGGTTTTCAAGCAGGACGCGCATGGCGTGGCTCAACTCTTCGGGAGCGCGCGGCGCAACAAGCGTGCCGGTTTCACGGGTGACCATGTACGGAGCGTCGCCAACGTAAGTGGCAACAATCGGCAGGCCAGCGGCCATACCTTCGAGCAGGGCCACCGACATGCCTTCCCAATGCGAGGCGCTGACATATAAATCGCTGGCGGTCAACAAGGGTGGAATATCCTGGCGCGCGCCGGTCAAGAAGACGCTCTCCCGCAGGCCAAGGCTTTCCACATGATCGCGCAAAACGGTCTCCATTTCGCCGCTGCCAACCAGCGCCAACGATGCGTCGGGAAAGTCGGGAAGCAGGGCGGCGAAAGCATCAATCAGGTCAGGGTAGCCTTTGGCGTGAGAAAGTCGCCCAACACTGATAATGAGTGGGCCGTTGCGTGCACCGATAAGATCGCGGCGCGCCTGTTGGCGTTCTTCTGCTGTGGGGCGGGGCGGCAGGCTGACAGCGTTGGGAATGACGCGAACAGGGATTTTACCCACGCGCGGCGCGTGAAATTCGGCAATTGAATAGCCATTGACCAAAATTCCACGCGCCAGGAAACGCAAGGAAAGCGATTCGAGATGAAAGCGCAGGGGATTGTAATGACGCGGGTCCACTGCCGCCGAACGGATGGAGGCGATGACCGGTATGCGCGCCAGCCGCCCAGCCATCGCGCCGAGGATGTTGGAATAGGTCAGGTACGTCTGCACCAGGTCAAAGTGGCCGTCGCGCAGTTTTTGCGCCAGCCGTTGTACGCGCGTAAAGTTCAGCAAACCGTGACCGGGGCAAAGGCAAACTTCCACGCCCATTTGACGTAGTTGCAGCAGAAAAACCGCGCTGGGGTCGGTATCGCTTTCGAGGCTGAAGATAACAACTTCCACGCCGTGCGCCAGCAGTTCACGGGTGAGAGCGGTCATCATCTTTTGCGCGCCGCCCCAATTGAGGGTGTCAATAATTTGGGCGATTTTCATGCCCGCCTCCGTGCAACGAGCGCCAGTTGTTTGATAGTCAACGTCAAATCCGGTTGCTGAAGCAGGAGCAAAGCAATGTAAACGAGGCCGCCTGTCAGCGTGAAAATAGTCAGTTGTAAGGCGGGCGGCCATCCGCCAGCAAAAACACTGATTCCCCAAACGGCCAGCGCCATACCAAGACCACTCAGCGCGGCGGGGCGCAAAGAGGCGAGAACCTCTGCAAAGCTCACACTGGCAATGCGCGCGGCAACGATGAGATTGAGCAGGCCGGAGAGGAAGGCGACCAGCGCGTGAGCATAACCAACAGCGCGAATGGTGACCATCACCGCGGCGGCATAGTAAAGCGCGGGAGCGAGCAAAGCCAGTCGAATCAGCGCCAGACGGGTGAGAATATACGGCTGCCCAGTGGCTTTGTAAAGGCTGCCAGCGTTGTAAGCCAGCGAGAAAAACATGGCGTAGAGCGCAATCGCCTGAATGACGGGGATGGCATCCAGCCACTGAACAGCCAGGAAAGTACGCACAAACGGACCCGCCACCAGCATCAGGCCGATGCCAAGGGCAATCGTTACCATCGAAACATAGCGCAGCGTGGTGAGAAATCCGCGCCCCAGCGAATCAGCCTGTTCGCGCATCTTGACGTAAATGGGAAAAAGCACCGAACTGACAGAGGTGGCAAACTGGGTGATGAGCAAATCCGGCAGGCGAAAAGCCAGGCTGTAAACGCCCAAGGCTTCGGTCCCGAGAAAATGACCGACGAAAAGAAAATCGAGATTTAGCAAAATGGAAGCCAGGCCATCCACAGCGACGACGCTTTTGCCAAAGGTCAGCAAACGCCGGGCAATGGCGCGGTCAAATTCCAGCGCAGGCCGCCATGGGAAAACGCCCCAATAGGCGATGACCGTCGCCAGCGTGCCAAGCAGTTGTCCCCACACCAGGCTCCAGAAGCCAAATCCGAGCAAAGCAAAGGCTACCGAAAAGACGCCTTTGGCGACGGCGCGGGCAAAATCTGGAATAAATCTGCGCCGGAATTGCAGGGCTTTGGTCAACAAATTGGCGTGGATGTTGCTAAGGGCTGTGATGGGGAAGGTGAACGCCAGCGCGCGTAAAACGGGGACGGCGCGCGGGTCTTTGAAGTAATAAGCCGTCAGCGGGGCAAGTAACCACGCAAAAACGCACAACGCCAACCCGACGGCCAGACCAATCCAAAAGGCGGTGCTGCCAGATTTGGGATTTTCGCGCTCATAGACCACCGCCGGGCCAATGCCAAGGTCGCTGAGCACATCCAGAAAGCCAATCACCACCAGCGCAAAACCTACCACGCCAAAATCTTCCTTTGTCAGCAGGTTGGCGAGAAGAATGGTGCTGAGAAAGACGATAAATTTTCCGCTGTAGTACGACGCATACGTCCACAGCGTGCCTTTGATGGCGGAATGAGCGTAAGAGGCGTTAGTCATTGCTGGCGCGGAAAAAATGGGATTCAGACAGGGTTTCGGCGAAAACAGGAAAAGCCAGCGCCAGACCAACCAAAATCCAGAAGGGGCGCGGATAGGCGCTGTTGATGAAGAGCGCCGAAGTGAGATAAACAGTCAGGCTGATAGTGGCGGCAACTGCCATGCTCATCATTTCGTGATTATGGAGGCGCTCAAAGGCGCGGCGCGCGCGCGCCAGACCTGCATACAGGTTGTAGATGAGAATGCCAAAAATGACAATGCCCAGCAAGCCCTGTTCGGAGGCGATTTCAACGTACAGGCTGGCGGGAGAACGGTTCTCTGCGCGCGGGTCAATGCCAAGCTGACGTGAGTAACTCTGGTAGTAGACAGCATAGTTTTTGGAACCAACGCCCAACAACGGATGGTCAAGAAACATCATCCAGCCGACCATCGCTTCACTGGCGCGCCCGCGGAAAGAGTATTCAGACTGGATGGCGTTGGGGTCGCCAAACAGGTTTGTCAGCGTGCCTAAACGGTCGGTGTACTGCGTTGGCGCAAAAGAAATCAGGGCCAACGCCAGCGTAGCCAGAATGATGTACGTTCCAAACTGGGTGCGCCGCCAGAGCATGAACAGCCCAACTGCCAGCGAAAGCGAGATAAAACCACTGCGCGAAAAAGTGAAGACAACGGTCAGTCCGGTCGCAACCAGCGCCGCGCCCGCCAGAAATTTCATTATCAGGTTGCGTTCCGAAAGCATACGTTCCAGCGCCAGTGGAACAATCGCCACCATGATCTGCGCGTAAACGTTAGGGCTACCGTAGGGGCCGCCGATGCGGTAGTCGCTGGTCTGGCCGACGATATTCATCAACACCGCCTGGGCAAAACCGCCGTAATTGTCAGCATACGTGCCGGTCAGGTACTGGTAAACGCTCAACGCGCCCATAAAAAGCCCGGCGGCCATCAACGCCCAAAAAGTCCAGCGGAACATTTGCTTGCGTTGCACCAGCACGACCACGATGACTGCAATCAGGCCATCTTTGATGAAGTCGTCAAGGGCGTTGTAGCTACGGTCAAAATTGGTGGCATAGATGAGCGAGGTAAAAACCATCACGCCCCACAGCATGACCAGAAAGAGCGCTCGTACCCATCCGCGCGGGGGTTGGCTGTAAAACAACCAGCGCAAGATAATCCCCACCAGCATCAACCCAATGAAGATTTTGGCAATGGAAGGCGCGCCGTAAAATCTCACCAACACGTCGGAAAGGCGGATGAAGGTGATGAAAATTAACCCCAGCAGGCCGACCTCGGCGTTGAGCATGGAGGTCAGAGCAACCAACATGCCTAGCACCCCGGCAACCGCCCAAAGCGGCTTACCGAGCCAGACGACAGCAACGCCAATAAAACCGCCCAGGGTTGCGGCGGCCAAACCAAAGCCAAGAGAAATCCATGCGCTGGGGCTGAAGGACAGTCTGGCAAACATGAGACGGCTCAATCGTTGGAAGCCCAGAAGGGGCTTTTCATTTGCCAGATGTAGACCGGCTTTTCTGGGTCGCGCCGCGCCTGGTCAAGAGCGCTCTGCGCCTGCGCCAGCAATTCTTCAGAGGCCAGGTCGTTACTGAAAACTGAACCGCCAATGTGTGGATCCATCGAAGCGGTCATGTTATAGCCTTCAATATCAGAGGGTTCGAGCAAAGCCTGAT
Organism: Anaerolineae bacterium CG2_30_57_67; assembly: GCA_001872455.1. Classification (GTDB taxonomy): domain Bacteria; phylum Chloroflexota; class Anaerolineae; order Anaerolineales; family Villigracilaceae; genus UBA8950. Next base: position 20,996 of record MNXJ01000052.1, read on the forward strand.
AAATACGCTGAAAAGTACGTGCGGCGGCAGTGCCGGGCGTGGTGGGGAGCATGACAATGAAACTGGTCTCATTCCAGCGCCCAACGATGTCGTTACCACGCAATTCCTTGCGCAAAATTTCGGTCACCTTGCGAAGCAGGCGCTGCGAAGCAACCGGCGGCAGAGTTTCCAGCACTTCCTGCAAACCGCCCACATCTACAAGCCCCACCGATAGCAGGTCGTTAGGCTTGGAAGACAATTCCGCATCCAGCAACGTGCGGAAATAGCGGCTGTTGAAAACGCCGGTTTCACTATCCACGCGCAAGCGTTGGCGATAACTTTCCAATGGAATGCGCAATTGCTCGCTCAAAATTGCCAGCGCCGCGCCGCCTACCAGCCCAAGCCCCAGCGCCAGCGCCGCATCACGGGCCGGTTGCGGCGTGTACGGCAAAGCGGCAGGCAAGGCCGGGTCAAGCACGCTGATATCATAAGAACTGTAAAACAGGCTGATGTAATCAATGGCGCGTTGACCGACACTGTTTGCCAACAAAGCCGCCACGACCGGGTCGGGGCCAGAGACGGTCAACTCCAAAATGGCGGCTTCCGGCAAAACGACAGTCGTCACGTCGTAATCTTTCACCGCCAGTGGGTCAATTTGGATATGTTGAAGGGTTTCCTGAAAAATACGGCGGCTGCTCATGAATTCAGCATAGGTGGAAAGAATGGAGCGCTTATCGAGCGCGGTCAGGCTGTTGACCAAATCTTTGCCGCTAACTTGTTCCAGATTGGGACTGACGATAAAACGAGCGCTGGAGGAATACAGCGGCGTCGTCAGGTAAGAACTAACCAGCGCGGCATTCAACGCCAGCAAAACTGTTAGAACAATAATCCACCAACTGCGGCGAAGCATTTCAACGTATAAGCGAATTTCCATTTTTTCTCCTCTGGCTAAAAATTAGGTGCAAATACCCAAAATAACGGCTCACCGCATTGAAATAAAGACCGTCCCGAAGGTTGGGGAGCCAATAACGCTAGTACCGGAACTTTCCGATTTTGTAGGGTAAAAACGGCTAAATTGCGCCGTTTTTACCCTACATCTTTATAAAGTTCCGGCACTAGTTCTCAAAATCTTCGGGACGAGTACGGTTAAAAGTTACGCCTGTATTATAGACCTTACAGATTTGTTAAGCAATAGCAAAAGAAGACTAATATTATCCGAAATTCCAAATTCACGCAGAACCAGGTCGCGCCCGGCCTGCGCGCGGCGCGCGGCTTCTTCGGGGCGGTTGTACACATCGAGGAGAACATCGGCCAGGGCAGCCGCATCACGCTGCGGGGTCAGCCAGCCGGTTTCGGCAGGACGCACCAATTCAGAAATGCCAGAAATATCGGAAGCAACTACCGGCAGAGCGCAGGCCAGCGCCTCCATCAACGAAACGGGGATGCCTTCCATTTTGCCAGAGGCAGTGATGATGCTGGGCTGAACATAACAATCAGATTCGGAGAGAATCTGCGCCACTGATTCTTGGGTTTGCGGCCCGGTGAGAATGACCTGCCCGGAGAGACCACTCGCGGCAATTTGTTTTTCCAACGCTGAAGCCAACTCGCCGCCGCCGATGATGCGGCATCGGAAGTCCAATCCGCGCTGATGGAGCAAAGCGCAGGCTTCAATAAGATAACGCTGCCCCTTATAGGGCTGTAAACTGCCAATGCTGATAATTTCAAAACGCCCGGATGGCTTTTTCTGCGCCGGTTGGTAGCGATCTGGCTGAATGCCGCAGTGAATAACATGCGTTTTCTCCAGCGTCCAGTCGCCCAAATGATGCACCAAAAATTGGCGGTTGAATTGCGAAATGGCGACGACAAAAGCGGCATCGCGCACTTTGGCAGACAGCATGGCGCGGTCAACATAAATATCGTGGGCGTGAACGGTAAAACTATAGGGAATGCCTGTCAGGTGATGAATGAGCCAGGCAGTCAGCGCCGGATGCGTAGCGTAGTGCGCGTGAATGTGCTGAATACCTTCGGCCTGCATCTGCACAGCCATGCAAACAGTTTTGGGGAACAAGGCCAACGCGCGCGCCAAAAATTTTGGGCTGGTGAGATTGCCCCAAAATACCCGCCAAAGCAGTGCCGTGTAGCGCAGCGGATGTTTAAAAAAATACCGCCCGTTGGCGGCAAGAATTTCCAATGAAATCCAAGGCAAGCGATGGGCGCGCGTCAACCATTTTTCTGCATCGGGATGAATGACGGTTTGTTTTTGAACAATAAGCGGATAAAGCGAAACTTGCAAGCCCTGTCTTTCCACTTCCATCATCTCCCGCAAAATAAATGTTTCAGGCAGATGAGGAAAGCGGGACATGATGTAGGCAATTTTTACTGGCATTCGCATTTTTAATGAGCGCCCCTTTGCTGAAACACGGCAAAAACAGTTTGAACGAGGATGTTGAAATCGAGCCAGAGACTGCGGCGCTCAATGTAGGCAATGTCGAGGCGCAGACGGTCATCAAATTCGAGCGAAGCGCGCCCGGCGATTTGCCACAAACCGGTCAATCCGGGGATGACATCCAGCCGCTCAGTATGCCAGAGTTTGTAGGTATCCGCGCCGAAGGAAGTCGGGCGCGGGCCGACCAGGCTCATTTCACCTTTAAAAACATTGAAAAGCTGGGGAATCTCGTCAAGACTGGTTTTGCGCAAAAATTTTCCAACGCGGGTGATGCGCGGGTCGTTGGTGATTTTAAAATCAGGCCATTGCAGTTCGTTCAGGTGGGCGTATTTTTTCTTCAGTTCTTCGGCGTTTGGCACCATGCTGCGAAATTTGTACATAGCAAAACGCTTGCCGCCTTTGCCGGTGCGATATTGAATGAACATGACCGGCCCGCCGGGAGAGGTAATCCTAATCAGGGCGGCGATAACGCCAATGAGCGGAACCCAGCCAATGGCGCTCAGCGTCAAAATGGTCAGGTCGAAAATACGTTTCAAAACCAGATAGGAACGCCCAACAAAAATACGTTTTTTGGGGTCGAATTTACGCGCCCAGGTATAACCAAAATTAGCAGCAGAACTCATAGAAACTACCCTTCAACCGAGTGGCTTTGCGACGTGATTTACAGCGTGGACAGGCCTTGTTTGGCCTTTTCAACCAGGTCTTCAAAAGTGAGCGCGTCTTCGGGAAAGGCCGCGACGCTCCAGGTTGTGTTTGCGCCCATAGTTTCGGCAATGGTGGCTTGAATGCGCTTCGCCATCAGCGCGGCGCTATCGCGCTCGGTTTCGGTGCACAGGACGATGAATTTGCCATCGTGGTCGCGCGTGATGACATCGGTCTCGCGGGCCTGCGCAGCGATAATTTGGCCGATACGAGCGTGAACAAATTGCCGAAGCATGTCTTCACGTAAGACGTGGTAAGCTTTTTGATTAACATCCGGCTCAATATTTTCGGGCGATACAATCACCAAGCTGAGCGGGCGGCTGTGACGGCGGGCGCGATTCATCTCCGTATCCACCGGACGGGTGGCGTTGGCAAGCTCAAGGGTGTGATTGGGGTAGGTGGAGGAAGCCAGCGCACTCATAATCGACTCAGAAGCAGCCATCTGCACGTTAAGCTGATACGCAATCCAGATGGCGACTGCCAAAAAGACACCTTCCACAACGCTCACTTGCAAATACTCCATTCCTTGACGTAAAAGGTAAAAATAAGCAATAATGACAAAGATTGCGCCCCAGAAAAACATTAGAGTCCCAAAGTTCATCCAGCGCAAATTAGGCACAGTGACAGTAGTAATCACAGCCAAGACGATCAAAAAGTAAAAATGGGATGGAAAATAAATAAACGACTTGTCACCAATTTTAATTTGCTCAAGAGCAAAGATAACCAGAATAAACATCAACAACAAGACAAAAGTTTTCTTTAATTCGTTCACCAAGGCTCCTGACACAACAAGGGCAAAAGAGAAGACTAACCCACAACATTAACATTCTATTATTATAACGGTTGTTCGGATAGCAAAGCAATCTTGTTTTACTGGTGATTACCCACAAGTCGCCAATTCTCGTCCTGCGGAAGAAAGCGACATAAATATCGCGCTACGTTGTGCAACACTTATGTCGCTTTGCAGGGTGGAGCAAAGATGTGGGGTATCGCCAGTGATCAGTTACCAAATTTTCACCTTGGTTTCCTCTATTTTTCCTATTCTGATAAATGGGATTAAAGCAAAACCAACGACTCGTGATAACATCAAGACACTATGACCGAAGGCATCAAAAACATCGCCACCAACCGCAAAGCCAGTTTTGAATATTTTCTGCTGGAATTTTTTGAAGCGGGTATTTCGCTGCAAGGCTCCGAAATCAAATCCATTCGCGCCGGACAAGTCAGCATCAACGAGGCCTATGTCGAAATCCGCGAGATGGACGCCTGGCTGATGGATGCGCACATCGCCCCTTACGAACAGGCCAACCGCTTCAACCACGACCCCAAACGTCCACGCCGCCTGCTGTTGCACAAAAAAGAACTCCGCGACATGTGGGACGCCGTGCGCCAAAAAGGCGTGACGATTGTGCCAACCAAACTCTACTTCAAAAAAGGCCGCGCCAAGTTGGAAATCGCCCTGGCGAAAGGCAAAAAACTGCACGATAAACGCGAAGCCATCGCCGAACGCGACCAGGCGCGCGAAGCCGCCCGCGAAATGCGCGGCGATTAACGGAGTTTGCCATGCCCCCATCCACCATCAGCGCCATCAACCTGCTGCCCGAAGCCGAAAAACGCCAGATTTACAGCCGGGTCGTACCGCAAGCCCTGCTCCAGCATTTCAACCTGCCCGGCCTTGACACCACCCGTGGAAGCGCCCTGCTCCAATTCAAGGCCACGCCAGGCACCTCCGATGTTGAGATGCGTCTGTATCACGAGGCGCGTTTCCCCGACCCAATTCTCTACGGACATCTGACGGATACCCTCACCGGGCAAATTCACGTCCTGCTCTACATCCTCAACGACCCCGACTCGCCGCGCTACAACGTAGATTTTATGCCCGACGGCAGTTCCACCCGCTTCGGCACATTTCAGCGCAACCTGCAAGCCGAAGAAGAAGCCCTGCGCGCCAGTTTCGCACCCGGGCAGGTGCGCCACGGCTTGCGAATGCTTTCCGGCGCCATCGAAACCTTCGAGCAATTCGTCGCCAGCCTGGGACACGACATTTATTTTGTTGAACCACTCTACTATCACAACGCCATCATCTTCGAGCGCTACGGCTTCACCTATCAGCAAGGCAAACGCCTCATGGAAACCATCGAGACCGGCTTCGGCGCGGCTGGCAGCCTCTCTGCCCGGCTGGACGGTTCCAACCCCTTCCGCGCCCCCGCCGCCGCCCGCAGCATCCGCTTGCGCTCCTGGGCCATCCACGACGGCATTCTGGGCGAACCCTTCACCAACGTCACCATGTACAAACGCGTCGGCCAAAACGCGGGCATCAGCACCTGCCCCGGCTGTGCCTGGTAAACCAGAGAACTATGATTACCGCCTATCACCGCCCCCAAGATTTACAAGAAGCGCTGACCCTGCTAGCGCGCCCCAATACTCTGCCGCTCGGCGGCGGAACCAAACTCAACACCCCCGCCTACCAAAATCAGGATTTTGAAGTGGCGGATTTGCAAGCCCTTGGGCTGAATCACCTCCACAAAAAAGAGAACACGCTGGAAATTGGCGCCGCCGCCCCGCTGGAAGTGTTGCGCCAAAACTCGCACAGTTCCGCCGCCCTAAAGCAAGCCCTGCGGCTAGAAGCGCCACTCAACTTGCGAAACGCCGCCACCGTTGCCGGAACGCTGGCGGCCTGCGACGGACGTTCCCCGTTGGCCGTGCTAATGCTGGCGCTGGACGCCAAGCTAACCATTATCAGCGAACAAACTTCCGTCGTCGGCCTGGCCGAATACTGGGCGCTGCGCCCCGCCGGGCTGATTACCCGCATTGACTTGCCGCTCAACATCACCTGCGCCTACCAGCAAGTCGCCCGCACCCCCGCCGATGTACCCATCGTTTGCGCTGCGCTCGCCCAATGGAAAGGTGGCCGCACCCGCCTGGCGCTCGGCGGCTGGGACAAATTCCCCACCCTGGCGCTGGATGGCACCGAAGCCGACGGGCTGGCAGAAGCCGTCCGCAGCGCTTGCCATGAATCCGGCGACGCCTGGGCCAGCGCCGACTATCGCGCGAATGTTGCCGTCACGCTGGCCGGGCGCTGCCTGGCGGGGTATCCTGAAGAATAATTTTGCGCTTGCTACTCCCCATTTACATTAAGATTCGCCTTGCCCAAATTACCAACATGGCGTCACAGACGTCCCAGTGATCTATCTACCTGTCTGCCAACAAGGTACTGAAAATGGAAAACAGAACATCATCCCAAATTGCAAAAATATCCAAAAAACTCGCCATCTACGCAATCGTAAGCGCCCCTTTACTTATCTATTGGATTTACTGGACATTACACCCTAGCTATTGGTCTAACGCCGACCCTTCGGCCTGGTATTTTCTCGACTCACTTGCAATTTTTGCAGGAAAAACCTATCGCTTTGTCGATCACCCCGGCGTGCCCGTTCAAATTATCGGCTCCATTTTGCTCGGCATCACCTACCCATTTTTCAAAAGCAAAGAGGCGTTTATTCAGTTTTACATCGCCAAGCCAGAATATTTTTTCTTCATGGCGCATATTTTTTTACTGATAACAAATAGCCTGAACGCGTGGCTGCTGTACCAAATCGCATCAACAAACCTAAAAAACAACAAAACATTAGGGGGCATCGCCATCGCTCTCACATATTTTGCGATTCACCATAAAAGTTTTACGATGCTCAATTTTTGGACCCACAATGCCCTATATTTTTCACTAGGAAGTTTATGGTGGATCTTCTATTACCGTGAAATGAGCTCAGAAAAAGAAGTATCCCCAAAAAAGTTGTTTTTTTTCGGAGTAACAGCCGGAATGCTGGCAATGATTCAGGCATTTTTCATTCCCTGGCTGGTTGCGGGCATCTTTGGCGCAATCATTTATTCCTGGCGGCTCGGGAAACCTCTAAAACGTGCCATTTTATCGGGCGGCTATGTGTTCATTGGCGGAATAGCTGGCATTGCCGCGTTATTCATCCCAATTTATCAAGAGATGCCCAGGTTCATCGGCTGGGCAAAAAAAATTATTACTCACGATGGTACTTACGGAACCGGTGAGCAACAATTTTTCACGCTAAACATGTTTTTTTCTGATCAAACAAGAATGACATGGGCACAATCACCCTTTGTATTGCCCGCGCTGGCAATTATTATTTTTTTGATAGTGTTTAGCGTTTACCGGATAAATAAAAGTCACATCAAAATCTCGTCCAGCTTGTTCACGCTTATAGCCACCTTATCCATTCAGATTGTCATACTATTTTTGATGGTCTCCAAAGCCCATGCCATGCCGAGGTACAGTCTATCCATCGCATCAATTTTGCCAATTTTTCTGCTAGGCGCCTTAAAAATGCTCGAATTCTCTTCGATAAAAACTGTCCGACTAACACAAATTCTCTTCAGCGTTGTTTTATGTGGCGTTGCGGCCTCGCTCGTTTCGGGAATCAACGCGCAGGCTAGCATAGCAAATACGGAAATAACGATAACAAGAAGTAACTCGCTCGTAACAAGGTTAATGGCCCGTGAAAAGCAGGTGGACAAAAGAACCATCGTCACCCTCTATGCGTACGGAACACCCATAAAATGTGCGGGTCTGGTTATGGCAAATGACTGGCTAGCAAAGTTTGATAATGAAATTTCCGTACTATGCCCCAGTCAGTATGCATACTACACCGCAGGGGACTACATGGACTTGAATAGTTCGCGCCCTCTAACGAAAGTAAACGATGTTCATTGGGACATCCTTGTGGCGCGCGATATTACCCTATTAACTGACTCTCTAATAAATGTTTCAACGCAAAACATTCCAAAATCCTGGCCCGTCAAGGGCGCGGTCTGGTTTTTTGTTCACGCAAAACAAAAGTAAGCCCATCCGCGCATTGCGGGAAAGAGCAATGATACGCATTGAGCGCCAGAGACGATCACAATACCATCACCTCTTGATCAAAGGCAGGTATAAGCGGTACGGGGTTGGATCGAGGATGATCGTGGCGCCGACCCATGGGCCGACCTTTCCATCGCTATCCACAATAGATACTCTCCAATAGTATGTATTTGGAAAAGCGTATGTTTTGATCGGGGTATAGCGGGTGTTATCGGTCGTAACCGAATCGACCGTCGGTGAAAAGGTGGGAAACAGCGAGACCTCGAGTTTGTACTTCGCCGCGCCGTTTACCGGCGTCCAAACAAAGGTTGGAGTGCCGCCGATACTTGCGCCGCTGGTCGGGCTGACCAGGGTGGTTATCGGATATTGTTTGGTAAAGGTCTGGTAAGCACTGTAATTTCCAACTTTTCCTTCGCCATCTATCATCGCTACGTGCCAGTAGTATTCGCCGTCGGCGTAGCCTTTTGTCGGTGTCCAGCAGCTTTGCTCCGTGTCAATGTTGTCAAAGATGGAGGAGAACCCGTGTTCTGTGCTTACCTGGATACGATATTTCCACGCGGCAAGCACCGGGTTGTCACCGGCGTCATTCACGATCAGAGGCGTCCAACATAATGTGGGTGCCCGCCCGACGACACCGGGCGGATTATGATTCAGGCCGGTTGGCGTTGGCAATGCCAGCGTAAAGCTTTGATTGGCAGTCCAGTTATTGGTCACATTGCCGTTGCGATGAACACTCACGCGCCAGTAATACGAGGCATTTGCTAGTGTGTTTAGACCGGTGTAGGAATTCTGTCTGGTATTAATGTTGATTGCGGTGGTACCAAAATTAAAGTCGGTACTCACTTGCAAATCGTAGGATTCGGCCCCCTCGACCATATCCCAGGAAAAAGTCGGCGTGGCGAAAGTGACCGAAGCTTGCAGATTCTGCGGGACGAAACCCTGACGCTCGAAACTCCAGCCCTGGCTCCAGACCCCATTGTAAAGGGAGCCATTCACCAAAGTTGGCCGGTAGCGTGGCCGAACACGCCAGTAGTATGTATTGTCGCCCCGTAAATCCGTACCCCAAGCGTGGGACGTACCCGCATAGAAAGCGCCATTGGATGTCAGTTCGTAATTCGCAATCACTGAAGAAAAGGCTGAGTCCAGATGGGCTTCCATAAACGCGCCGGACCAGGGGGACAGCACCGGCCAATCCCAAAAGAAAGGCAGAACAGATGAGAAGACGGAAGGGTCCACGCCGGCATTATTGGGCGGCATCGAGAGATTCATGCGCTCGGTAACATTGGAAAAACGACTGATCGGCCCAGTTCCCGGAATAGTTGGATCGGAGGGTACAGAATCTTGTGGTTGTTGTCCACTACAAGGTGGCACGCTACAGGCGGGCAGACTAAACAAGGAGACAGCATAACTTCCAGTTGTGTCTTGATAGCCAATGGCGGTACTGGGCAACTCGATCTCGACATAACTGCCGGTCTTATTGAGCCGCCCCCCAATACTACTGAGAACTTTCACTAATATATCCCAGCCGCTGCCGTTCCAGTGATAGAGATAAACTTTGTCAGCGGTGAAACTGCCCGCTTCCTGAAGAACATAAATGGCATATTCGGGCCGGTAGGCCGGGATGGTTGTCGCGTTATAGCCGCGGGCATCTGAAGTGGCGCCAGAGTTATCCTGGTGGTCAAGATCCAGGTAGAGCGCATAGGTGACATCCTGGGTGGGAGAAGCGGGGACATGGAAACCGAAATACCAAAAACCACTGGATTGGGCAGCCTGGAGACTGGTCAGATCATAATCAGCGGCAACGTCAATTGCCAGATCGGAGCCGATTTGAAGCCGATTACCGGCATCACCAAGAGTGCGCGAGGGTTGCGCGGTCACTTCAGATGGTTTGGGCAGCCACTGGCTTTGCGCGGCAATCTGGAAACGCCGGGTCTCGCTCCAACTACCGCCTGACTTGCGAACCCGCCAGTAATAAATGCCAAAGTCCACCGCCCCAAGACTGCGCTGTGCCAGGCTTTGGATGGGGGCATAAGCCGGATAAGACACGGTAGCGCTATCCACTGTGGAACTGAAACTCTGGTCAAGACTGATCTCCACATCGTAGGAAGATGCACCGCTCATTGGAAACCATTCCAATAAAGGAGTCGTCTCAACAAATTCAAAGCCAGCCGTCGGGCGGATCAATGTCGGGACGCTGCCAGAAGTCGGCGTCAATCCCAGCGCTGGATCAAAGCGAGTTCTCCACGCCTGGCTCCACGGTCCGGTTAATGTTCCACCCAAGCCACTCAACGGACTTACACGCCAGTAATAATCCGTATCCGCTGCTGGTGCAAAGGGAGTATCCGTAGTTGGCGCGGCAATCAGATTTTCGGTGTCTACCGTCCAATTCCACGAGGCAAAGTTTGGATCAGTGGAAACTTGCAGCCGGTAGGCCTGAGCATATACTTCGCCTTGATTGGGATCGAAGACCGGCCTATAAACACGGTGCCAGATGAAAATCGGTTGCGGCACGGTGCGGTCTTCGTGAGGATTGGTCGTCAGTCCGGGAAAACCGGAGTAAGTATCGGGAGGGTAATAATAGAGCGGATAAACCTGGTGAGGGGCTACCGAATCTTGATAACTGACATAGGATGATGTATCACTAACCTGTCCTTTGTTCCCGCTTCCGTCGTAGGGTGTCACTCGCCAGTAATAGGTCTGATTCGCGCCATCGTACTTGCTGGGACTGTAAAATGTATTGGCTGTATAACCACTATCATAAATGGGACTGAATCCCGAAAACTTGCTGATTTCAACAAAATATTTCGCGGCGCCAGGCACCGGCGTCCAACTGTAAATTGGAAAACGCACATGTTGGTAGTTACCCGTAGGGGTGAGAAGCACAGGCTTGATATACCACTTTTTTATAAAAGAACGGCTGGAAGTCCAGTCCGAAATTGAGTTCCCGGCATGGACTCTCACCCGCCAATAGTAGTCGAAATCATTCGGCATTGCGATGGTCGGTGTAAAAGCCGTGTTGCGAGTATCAACAGTTGTAACGCTTGCATTAAAGCTGGGATCGGTAGAGTATTGCAGACGGTAGTATTGAGCGCCGCGCACGGCTGTCCAGCGAAAGGTGGGAGTAAAGGTGGGGGTGGCAAGATCGTCTGGCGCCAGCAAAGTTAGAACAGGATTGTAGCCTTCGGTAAAGGAACTCTCCACGCTCGGCATGCCATCGTGGTTGCCGGGATCAACCGGCACGACACGCCAATAATAAGTACCATTGGCCCGTTTATCCTTTGGCTGATGGGTGGTTGCCAAGGTCGTTGCGGTATAAAGAGGGGTTGACCAGCCGCCAGGGCTGGAATATATCTGGAACTTATACTTGGCGGCGCCCGTCACCGGGCTCCACGAGAAGACCGGTTCGTCGTAGAAGTCGATCGTGGCAAAGTCTGCCGGGGAGGTCAGGGTCGGTAAATTTTCAGGCGTGGCCCATTGCTTGGTAAAGCTCCAGATGCCGCTATAATCGCCAGCCGGCGCTGGCGCTTCCACTCTGACGCGCCAGTACCAGGTCCCATCCGCAAAGACACTCGCGCTGGTGGGCGTATAGGTAATGTTTGGCGTGGTGATATTCACAATTGTAGTTGTGAAAGCAATATCACTGCTAACCTGCAAACGATAACTCGTCGCGCCTGGCACAGCCGTCCATTCAAATTCAGGGATACCCAAAGGCGGGGTATCCGCCACAGTGGTGGTCAGGGCGTCGGTCGGCGCAATCAAGACAGGCGCAGCAAGCGCGTAAACAGGGGATGAACCTGCCGAGCTTAACAAAAATGAAATCAGCAATAAAGCGCTAACCGAAAATCGTTGCCACTGCCCACCGCGGTTTCGGGGAAATGGCAAACGCATAACGATTCGTTTCCAGTGGCTTCCCATCATGGAAGCAAGAGTTGATGCATACTTGTCCTGGTTCATTTCGCCTCTCATTTCTGCATTTCAACGCCACTATTTCACAAGCATCCGAATTGCCCGCGCTGTTTATTGTACCTCTACTCATAAAAGCATCAATTAGGCTTAATTTAACTCAATGCCGCTTACGTCCAAGTTTTTCACAAAAGAGTCCATTCCAACCATGCCGAAAACAAACGCGGCAGGGTGAGAAAACCCGCCTGGTCTTCTCACCCTGCCGTAAGTTAAATCGCCGTTTACTTGATTTCTGGCGCGGGGGCCTTCGAGCGCATCACCGCCCAAGCCAACAGACCCAGCAATGCCAGGGAAACCACCCAAACGCCCACCAGCGTGCCGCCAGTAGCGCCAGCATATTGCACCACAATCGGCGCGATGATGACCGAGACCAGGTTGACCACCTTGATCATCGGGTTGAGCGCCGGGCCGGCGGTATCCTTGAACGGGTCACCGACGGTGTCACCGACCACACTGGCTTTGTGACGTTCGGAGCCTTTGCCAGTATTTTTAGCCAGGCTGCGCGGTTCATCTTCAATCAATTTTTTAGCATTGTCCCATGCGCCGCCAGAGTTATTGAGGAAAACCGCCAGCAGCTGACCGGAAAGAATGATGCCCGCCAAAAAGCCGCCGAGCGCTTCCACCTGCAACATCAGGCCGACGACAATGGGGGTGACGATGCCGAGCAGCGCCAGGCCAACCAGTTCCTTTTGCGCAGCGGCAGTCGAGATGGAAACCGCCTTGGCGTAATCGGGCTTGACTTTGCCCTCCAAGACCCCGGCCTTGAACTGACGGCGGGCCTCCTCGACAATCAGCGCAGCGGCGCGGCTGACGGCCTGAATGGCAAAGGACGAAAACAGCCAGGGCAGGGCCGCGCCCAGCAACATGCCGACGAAAACCTGCGGCACATTGGCGCGAATACCCACAACGCTGATCAACTCATTGGCCGGAACGCCCATCCCCACCTGCGCCCGGGCGACATCCACCAGAAAAGAGCCGAACAGCGAAACCGCCGCAATCACCGCCGAACCAATCGCCACGCCTTTGGTGATGGCTTTGGTGGTGTTGCCGACCGCGTCCAAATCTGACATAATTTGCTGGGCGGCTTTGGTCTGCTTGTCTTCCAACCCCGACCAGGACATCTCGCCGATGCCGTTGGCGTTATCGGCAATTGGGCCAAAGGAGTCCATCGCCACGTTGTTGCCGGTCAGAGTCAACATGCCGATGCCGGTCATCGCCACGCCGTAAAGAATGAAATTGACCCGCTGTCCGGCGTCGAGGCCAGGGATTGAGCCCATAATGAAGACCGAAGCCATGATCGTCAGGGCAATCACCACCACCGACCAGACCGAGGACTCGAATCCGGCAGAGATACCCTGCAAAATGAGCGTCGCCGGGCCGGTATTAGCCGCTTTTTTGATATCCGTTACCGGCGCAGCGTGCGTACCGGTAAAATACTCCGTCAGCCGGTCAATCAAGATTGCCAGCACAACGCCGACGCCCACCACCATCGGCACGCGCCACCAGCCGCCCCAAGCGTCCATGGCTGGGGTGTTCAGGTAGAAAAAGCCAGCGGTGAAAAACAGCGCCGCCGAAATTGCCGCCGAGGAGAGGAAGCCCTTAAAGATGGCGGCCATCGCGTCGCCGCCCTTGCCGGGTTCACTGCGGACAACGTAAGTTCCAATGATGGAGGAAAGCACACCCACGCCGCGCACAATCAGCGGGTAGATAATCCACTCCATGCGGTGCGTAAAATTGAACAGCGCCAGGCCCAAAATCAGGCCAGAGACGATGGTCACTTCATACGACTCGAAAATATCCGCCGCCATGCCGGCGCAGTCGCCAACATTATCGCCCACCAGGTCGGCGATGACGGCCGGGTTGCGCGGGTCATCCTCGGGGATGCCCGCTTCGACTTTGCCGACCAGGTCCGCGCCAACATCCGCCGCCTTGGTGAAAATGCCGCCGCCGACGCGCATGAACAGCGCCAGCAGCGTGCCGCCAAAACCAAAACCGAGCAGGGCATCGGGCGCAGCTTTTCCTAGAATAATGAAAATGATGGTACCGCCGAACAGGCCGAGGCCGTCCGTCAACATGCCGGTAATCGTACCCGTACGATAGGCGATCCGCAGCGCGTCAGAAAATGAGCGACGCGAGGCCGAAGCCACGCGCACATTGCCCTGAACGGCCATGCGCATCCCAATTTGCCCAACCGTCAGCGAGAAGGATGAGCCCATAATAAAAGCCAGGGCACGGGCGAGACCAATCCAAAAACGAACCTGATTCTCATCCATGCCCTGGAAGCGTTCTGATGCTTCAGGCGTCGGCGGGACGATGTAAACCGAGAAAAACAGCGCCACCGTCAGCACCCCAATCAGCGGAAGAATAGAGCGCAACTGCCGCCCAAGGTAAGCGTCAGCGCCGTCGCGGATGGCTCCCCACACTTCCTGCATCTTTTGACTGCCTTTGTCTTCGCGCATAATTTGAGTGCGCAAAAACCAGGCGTAGGCCAGCCCCAAAATGGCAATACCTAAAACGCTCCAAATGGCAATCTGTTCAAATTGCGTAAGTCCTTGCATCATCAGGTATTTTCCTCCCGAGAAAAAAAATTTAGATGCCGGGTATCTTTTGACACGCTTCAACATCTAATAAAAGGTTGTATAAAATTGTACAATGAAGAACGGCCTTGTGTCAAGAAAAATTATCATAATTCAACAATTGAATTATGGCCGCCTATTTTTTCGGGGTAGAGGTTAACGTTTGATTAGAATTTCACAATCTGCTTGACTTTTTGTTTTCATTTGTTGTATAGTTTTAGGCGGTTCTCAAACATACGGCACCGCTGGCTTTTGCCCGCTGTGCCTTTAATTTCGCATTTTCTCAAAACGAGGTCAATTTTATGATTCAAGTTTCAGGGCTGACCAAGTTCTATGGAGCGCGACGCGCCATTGACCAGCTGAATTTTGAAACCCACCCAGGCGAAATCGTCGGCTTTTTGGGTCCAAACGGAGCAGGGAAAACCACCACCATGCGCATCCTGACCGGCTACATGCCCGCTTCCAGCGGCGTCGCCACCGTCGCCGGGTACGATGTGATGAAAGAGTCACTCGAAGTGCGCAAACGGGTGGGCTATTTGCCTGAAACCGTGCCACTCTATACCGATATGACCGTTTTCGGCTACCTAAAGTTCATGGCCGACCTGCGGCACATGCCCAATATCACCAACGCAGTAGAAGAAGCGCTGGAAAAAGTCGGTCTGCTGGAGCGCGCGGGAGGCTACATTAGCAACCTTTCCAAAGGCATGCGACAGCGCGTCGGCCTGGCCCAGGCCTTGCTCCACAAACCTGAAGTGCTCATTTTGGACGAGCCAACCATCGGCCTCGACCCGGCGCAAATCATCGAAGTCCGCAACATCATCCGCGAAGTTGGCAAAGAACGCACGGTCCTGCTCTCCACCCACATTCTCACAGAAGCCCAACAAATTTGCGACCGCGTCCTGATTATCAACAAGGGCAAAATCGTTGTCGAAGATACCACCAACAACCTACAATCCAACCTGGCGGGCGGGCAACAGGCACAACTGATCATTCGCGGCGAGGCGGCCCAACTGGCGCCCAGCCTGCAGAAAGTCCCCGGCGTGCGCGAGGTCAAACTGACCGCCGCCGACAGCCTGCAATTTTCCTACGAAAGCAAGCAAGACCCTCGCCCACAGGTGGCGCGCGCCGTACTGGCCGCCAACTTCGACCTGCTCGAAATGCGCCTGATCAGCCTCAGCCTGGAAGATATTTTCCTCGAACTGACCCGCGAAGATGCCCCGAAAGAAGCGGAGTAAACCATGCGCAATATTTGGACCATTGCCAAACGCGAGTTTGACCTGTACTTCGTCAGCCCGGTGGCCTACACCATCGCCTTCCTTTTTTTATTCATCGTCGGGTTGATCTTCGTCATCAACATCGGCAGCCTTTCCGTCAGCCAATTCGGCTTTGCCTCCGCGCCCGATATTCGTATCGTCACCGGCCCGATGGCCTTTCTGCTGTTGCTCACCACTCCCGCCATCACCATGCGCCTGGTAGCGGATGAGGTGCGCATGGGAACGATGGAATTGCTCCTCACCGGCCCAGTACGCGATTTTGAGTTAATCGCCGGAAAGTGGCTGGGCTCTTTTCTCTTCGTGCTGACGCTGATTGCCTTTTCGCTGATTTTCCCCATTTTGATGAATCGCCTCGTCAGCCCCGGCATTGACCAGATGCATATGCTGTCCGCCTATTTAGGCGTCATCCTGCTGGCGGCGGCTTTTCTCGGGCTAGGAGTCGGCATTTCGGCCATTTTCAGCAATCAGATTGCCGCCTTCTTCAGCACGCTGGTCGTCTTCATCATCTTATGGTGGCTGGTCGGCGCTCCGGCCAACATCCTGCCCATCGGCGGCGAAATTTTCCGCTACTTTGACATGAGCGCCCACTTTTACGACAGTTTCAATAGCGGCATCCTCTCGCTCGGCGGGGTAGTCTACTATTTGAGCCTGACCGCGCTGGGGCTTTTCCTCGGCACAATCTCAATCGAAATTCGGAGGTGGCGCTAATGAACCGCGACTTTCGCCGTTACGCCCCGCTTGGGCTGGTGCTGACAGCGCTTTCCATCCTGGCGATTTTTATTCTTCTGCTGGTGCGCGGCCTGAGCGCAACCACCATCGTTACCTTGCCCGACCCAACCCTTCTCGACCGTGCCACCTGGGTGGCGATTGCACTAGCCGTGCTTGGTCTGGCAATTCCGGCCCTGCTCAACCCGGATGGCGTGCGCCAATTTCTCACCGGACGGCAGGCGCAATACGGCAGCAACGCATTCGTCATGCTGCTGGCCTTCCTCGGCATTCTGTTCTTCATCAACAGCATCGCCTACAGCAACCCCAAAACCTGGGATTTGACTGAAGACAAAACCAACACCCTTGCGCCAGAAACCATCAAAACCTTGCAAGCGCTGGCTGAGCCCGTTCACGCCCGCGCCTACTTCACATACAATGCCAACGCCCAAAAAGACAGCGCCCAAAAACTACTGGAAAACATCAAAGCCAACAGCGCCGGAAAATTTACCTACGAATTTATTGACCCTGATCTAAACAGAGTCGCCGCCCAGGCCGATAAAATCCAACGCGACGCCTCCATCGTTCTGCTGATGGGCGAACAGCATGAACTGGTCGAAACCGTCACCGAAACCGAATTGATGTCGGGCCTGTTACGCCTGCTCAACCCCGAAGCGCGTGTCATCTACTTCACCACGGGTCACGGCGAAGCAGATACCGAAAATTCCGCCGACCTATCGTACACCAGCCTGCGCCGCAGTTTGGAAGGAAAAAACTACACCGTCAAAAACCTCGACCTGTTTTCAGCCGGGCAGGTCCCCGCCGATGCCAGCGTCGTCATCGTGGCCGGGCCGAAAAAACCCCTCAGCGCCGCAGAAACCCAATCGCTGGAAGACTATCTCACCCGCGGCGGCGGCCTGATTCTGCTCAAAGAACCCGACACCCTGACCAGCTTCGGCGGCACCGCCGACCCACTGATTGCCCTCAGTGCCAAATGGGGGCTCGGCTTTGGCAACGACTTAATTGTAGATTTCAACGTCCAACCAGCCACTTTCGCCGCCGCCGACCCGCTGGCCTATGGCAGTCACCCCATCACCGCCAACCTGCGCCGCGTTTACACCTACTTTCCCACCGCGCGCAGCATTACCGTCGGCCAAGCGCCCCAGGGAGTCACCGTCACCGCGCTGGCGCAGACATCCGAATACGCCTGGGGCGAGACGGATATGGACTCCATTAAAAACAACGCCGTGCAACAAAACGACACCGACACTCCCGGCCCACTAACCCTGGCCGCCGCCGCCGAGGATAGCGCCAGCAGCGCCCGACTGGTCGTCATCGGCGACTATGAACTCGGTGTTAACAAGTTCTACGCCTCTGGCAACGCTGACCTGCTAATCAACGCCATTGACTGGGCCGCCAAAAAAGACAAGTTAATTGACCTGACCCCCAAAGACCGCGTTGACCGGCAGTACACCCCGCCCAGCGCCCTCGGCCTGGTCGGAATCGTCATCGTTTCGCTGTGCCTGCTGCCACTTGTCATCATCATCGGCGGCATATCCGCCTGGTACAGCCGTCGCAGGCAGGGCTAGCCATGAAACGTCCGACCCTTATTTTTCTCATTCTACTGGCGCTGGCCGCCGGGTTGTACACATACATGCAACAGCCCAACAACGTTGTCGCCACCACATTGGCAGGGACTGCTCAACCCAGCCAGGCCGTGTCCGAATTTCTGGTCGGGCCACTCGCGCCCGCCTTTGCCAAAATTCAGATCGAAACAACCGACGGACGCCGTCTGACGTTCGAAGCCGTCGGCGCAACCTGGCTGCTACGCGAAGGCAATTCTGACCCTGTGCCAGCCGACGCCGCCCAGACAGAATCCGGCGCCGGGGCATTGCGCGACGCAGAGATCCTACGCCACCTTGAGCATGGCGCCAACCCCGCCGATTATGGGTTGGACAAACCCAGCCACGCCATCAGCATCCTCTACGCTGATGGTTCCGAGCTACACTTCCGGCTGGGCTCCCCCACCGTTACCGGCAGCGGCTACTACGCCCAGTTGACAGATGGCGAAATCGTCATTATCGGCGCTACCAGCGTGGAGAAACTTCTCCGCCTGCTGACAACGCCACCCTATCTTTTCACCCCCACACCCACCGCTGCGGAAACCGCCACGCCCGTGCCGTAAAAAACGTACGCGGTTGTTATGCAAAATCAAAGTTAAGCAACAACTTTTCAAAACATTCCACATCGTTTTGAAAAGTTATTCAAAACTACTGGTTGAAATTACACGAGAAAAAGAGTATGCTGGTTTTGACTTTACGGAGGAAGAAAATACGTTATGGATGAACCTTTATTAATTCTCGAGGAAGAAGAATACTCGCCCATTGCCCGGCTAATCGAACTTGGCCGCCAAAAATCCTACGTTACGTTGGACGATATTCTGCATTTTTTCCCCGAAGCCGAGCAAGACGTCGAACAATTAGAGGAAGCCTTTGCCGCTCTGCTCAGTGCGGGGATTCCCTTTGTGGAAGACGCTGTCAGCATCGAACCGAGTGAAGACGAGCTGGCCGTCCCGGAAGAAACCGAACCCGAACTGGCAATTGACGACTACCTGGCAAATATTGACACCGACGACACAATCGGTCTGTACCTCAAAGAAGTCAGCCGCGTCCCGCTGCTCACCGCCAATGAAGAAGTCCAGCTGGCCCAACGCATTGAAGGTGGCCGCACCGCGCGCGAAGAACTCGCCAAAGGCAACGTCAGCCCACGCCGGCGTTCCGAACTGCGTACCATCATCGAAGACGGCTGGGCCGCCCGCGAACATCTCATCACCGCCAACAGCCGCCTAGTCATTTCCGTTGCCAAAAAATACATGGGACGCGGCGTTCCCTTTCTGGATTTAATTCAGGAAGGCAACATCGGCCTGATTCGCGCCACCAAAAAATTTGACTACCGCCGCGGCCACAAATTTTCCACCTACGCCACCTGGTGGATTCGGCAGGCCGTCACCCGCGCCATCGCCGACCAGGGGCGCACCATCCGCGTTCCCGTCCACATGGGCGACCAAATCAACAAGCTCCTGCGCGTCCAACACCAACTCACCCAGCGCCTGGGACGCGACCCATCCGTGGAAGAAATCGCCAACGCGCTGGAAGTTCCGCCCAAAAAGGTGGAAAACATGATTCAAGTGGCGCGCCGCCCGCTCTCGCTGGAAACCCCCACCGACGACGAGGAAGATTCTGTGCTGGGAGATTTCATCGAAGACGATGAAGCCACCCCGCCCGACGAAAGCGCCACCTACAACCTGCTGCGCGAACATCTGGGCGAAGTGCTCAACAGCCTGCCCCCGCGCGAAGTGCGAATTTTGCAACTGCGCTACGGCCTGCTCGACGGCCAGGCCTACACCCTGGAAGAAGTCGGCAGAAAAATGGGCGTCACCCGCGAGCGCGTCCGCCAAATCGAAGCGCAGGCACTCAGCCGCCTGCGCCACCCCTCCATCCGACGCAAACTACGCGACTACCTCGGCGACTAAAAATCAAAAATCCCGGCCAAAAGGTCGGGATTTTTTGTGCGCTGGGAGGGACTTGAACCCTCACGCCTTGCGGCATACGCCCCTCAAACGTACCTGTCTGCCAATTCCAGCACCAGCGCAAAGCAAGGTCGTATTATAATCGCCTTCTCTTAAGTGTCAAGCAACATTTTTTGTGGAGCAAGTCTGCAGACTTGCTCCACCGTTAAAAAGGAACCGCCATGACTCGAATTGTACTGGACGCAATGGGCAGTGATGAATATCCGACGCCCGACGTACTGGGGGCCGTATTGGCCGCGCGCGAATACGGCGTGGAAATCTTTCTGGTAGGCGACGAGGCCAAAATCCGCCCGGTACTCGCCGCCCAAAACCCCGGCAACCTGCCGATTCACATCGTCCACGCCGACGAAATGCTGACCATGCAAGACAAAGGCATGGCGCTGGTGCTGAAAGCCCGCCGCCCCAATGCCAAAAACTCGATGGCGGTAGCGCTCGACTTGCTGAAAACCGGCCAGGCGGACGCCTTCGTCACCGCCGGAAACACCGGCGCGGCCATGACCAGCGCCTACTTCCGCCTGGGAATGCTGCCAGGCGTGGATAAACCTGCCCTGGCGGCGGTTTTTCCCACCGCCACGGGAACCTGCGTCGTGCTCGACATCGGCGCCAACCCGGATGTAAAACCCGAAAACCTGCACCAATTCGCCATCCTGGGCAGCCTCTACGCCGAAAAAGTGCGCGGCGTCAAGAATCCCAAAGTCGGCCTGCTCTCCAACGGCGAAGAAGAAGGCAAGGGCAATGAATTGGTACGCGCCGCCACCCCCCTGCTTAAAGCCGCCGGGCTGAATTATTTCGGCAATGTGGAAGGCAAGGAAGTCATCGGCGGAAGCGTGGATGTAGCCGTCACCGACGGCTTCACCGGCAACGTCATGCTCAAATCCTCCGAAGCGGTTGCCAAAATGATGACCGACAAAATCAGGCAAGCCATCAAAAACGGCGGCCCGCTCGCCATGCTGGGCGGAATTTTGGTCAAACCGGCGCTCGGCAAAATTAAAAAAATGCTTGACCCCTCGGAAGAAGGCGCCGCGCCTCTGCTGGGAATCAACGGCCTGGTCTTCATCGGGCATGGCCGCTCCGACGCGCTCGCCATCAAAAACGCGATCCGCGTCGCCAAAAACGCCGCCGAATCTGGGGTACTCGACGCCATGCGCGCCGGCATCGCAGAACGTCTGCCGCACACCATTTAATTGGGAGATTAATTGTATGAACCACAAACGAGTTGTCATCACCGGCATGGGCGTCGTCAGCATCATCGGCACCGGCCTGCCCGCCTACTGGGAAGCGCTCAAAGCGGGCAAGTGCGGCATCCGCCGCATCACCCAATTTGACGCCAGCGCCTTTCCCTGCCAAATCGCCGGGGAAGTTCCCGACTTCGCCCCAGAACTTTACATGGAACGCAAAGAAGCCCGCCGCGTACCGCGCTCGGCGCAGATGGGCTTCGCCGCCGCCACCCTGGCCGTCGCCGACGCTGGTCTGCCCAGCCCCCTGCCTGAGCCAGAGCGCTCTGGCGTGGCCTTTGGCACCGCTATCGGCGGCATGGAGCGCGTCGACGAGGGCATCAAAATTATCCGCGGGCAAAGTTACGACCGGCTGAATCCCTTCGTCGTGCCAACTTCCCTGCCCAACACATCCGCCTATCTCATTTCGCAGGGCTTTCAATGCCTGGGGCCGACCATCACGATTGGCACGGCCTGCGCCACCGGCACGCAAGCCGTCGGCGAGGGGCTGGAGATGATCCGGCGCGGCGCGGCGGATGTGGTCATCGTCGGCGGCACCGAGGGCCTGATTCAAGATTACGCCATCGGCGGGTTTTGTGCCATGCGCGCCTTGCCCGTCAGCTACAACGACGACCCGCAGCGCGCCTCGCGTCCCTTCGATAAAAACCGCGAGGGATTCATCTTTTCGGAAGGCGCCGCGGCGCTCGTGCTGGAATCGCTGGAACATGCCCAGGCGCGCGGCGCGCGCATCTACGCCGAACTGGCCGGGCAGGCTTCCTCGTCTGACGGATTCCACATGGCGCAGCCCGACCCGGAAGCCGCCGGCCCGGCCCGCGCCATGCGCTGGGCCATCGCCGACGCCGGGCTGGTCCCCGCCGATATTGACTACATCAACGCGCACGGCACATCCACCCCGCTCAACGACCTGACTGAAACCAAAGCCATCAAAGCCGTCTTTGGCGCAGACGCCTACCGCCTGAAAATCAGTTCCATCAAATCCATGCTCGGCCACGCCATGGGTGCATCCGGCGCGTTGGAAGCCATCGCCACGGCGATGACGCTCTACGAGGGCGTCATCCCACCCACTATCAACTACGACACCCCCGACCCGGAACTGGACCTGGATTACACCCCCAACCACGCCCAAAAAGCCGACCTGCAGGCCGCCATGTCCAATTCGTTTGGGCTGGGCGGGCAAAACGCCTGCATCATACTCAAAAAATTCGCCTGACCGAGGAAGAAATGAACATCGTCACCAACGAAAAAACCATCCAACGCAACAAACGCATCGGTTCCATCGCCACCATCGGCTCGATTTTGCTCTTCGGCGCGGGCATTTGGTTCACCACCGCCGTCAAAGACCCGGTCATCATCAACCAATACATTTGGGTCGTTTACGGCACGCTCATCATCGGCTTCATCGGCTCGCAAATTGGCATCAGCCTGGGCAACCGCTTTGGCCGCACCCCGCGCATGGACGAACGCGTCAGCGCCGCGCTGAAAGGCATGACCAAAGACTACACGCTCTACCATTACGTCAGCCCGGCCTCGCACCTGCTGGTCGGCCCGGCAGGGATTTGGGCGCTGGAAACCTACCATCAGCGCGGCACCATCGTCTACGAGAAAAACCGCTACCAGCAAAAAGGCGGCGGATTGCTGCTCGGCTACCTGAAAATCTTCGCCCAGGAAGGCCTGGGCCGCCCAGATCTGGACGTGGAAAGCGAATTCGCCGGGCTGAAAAAATTGTTCAAAAAAGAATTTAGCGAAGACCTGCCGCCGCTCAACGCCGCGCTGGTTTTTCTCGACCCGCGCGCCGAAATCAACGCCGAGGGCGCGCCCTACCCGGCGCTCAAACCCGACGGGCTGAAAGACTTGCTACGCAAAGCCGCCAAAACCAACCCGCTGCCCGCCGAAACCATTCAGCGCGTTAACCGCCTCTTCCACGCCGAAGAATAAGAACCTATCCGAAAATTCCCCGAATCGCGCACACTCATCTAAAAAAATCTTCGCGCAAGCCTTGATTGGCAAAATACACGGCCAAACGTGGCGCAAATCTGTGATTTGCGCAGACTTGCCCCACCTGCCGAATTTTTCGGATGGACCCTAAATGCCCGTCAAAATTGACCAACTCATCCGCAGCCAGCGCAAGACCGTCTCGCTCATCATCCAGCGGGACGGCCTTTTAATCGTCCGCGCGCCGCTCAAAATGCCGGAAAAAACCATCCGCGAAATTGTCGCCAAAAAAGAAGCCTGGATTTTGAAGCATCAGGCCGCGATGAAGGCCGCTCCCGCGCCGGGGACAAAACCCTACCACCCGGGCAACAGCCTGCCGCTGCTGGGCAAGACCGTCCCGCTGACGATTGTTCCCGGAAGACAAACAACACTGACCTGGGTGAACGACGAGCGCCTGGAACTCACCGAAGCCGGATTGCCTCATGCTGCCATTTTGATTGAGCGCTGGTATCGCAGCCGCGCCAAAGAGTATTTCACCACCCGCGTCACCGAACTGGCCGCCCAATTTCAGTTGACGCCCAGCGCCATCCGCATCACCTCGGCCCGCACCCGCTGGGGCTCGTGCAGCGGAAAAAACAGCCTGGCCTTCACCTGGCGGCTGGTCATGGCCCCGCTCGCCGTGGTGGATTACGTCATCCTGCACGAACTGGCCCATATCGAAATCAAAAACCACTCGGCCAAGTTTTGGGCCAAAGTCAAAAGCATGTTACCCAACTACACCCAGCGCCGCCAATGGCTCAAAGAGCATGGCCGCGAACTGGATTTGTAAGCCGCCAGCCAAGGCGCGTCCCCGATTTTTCGCACAAATGTTTTATAATCAACACCATGACCTCTATAGTTGCCCTCGATATTGAAACCACCGGCCTCGATCCCCAGCGGGATACCATCATCGAAATTGCCGCCATCCGCTTCAACGGCCACCGCATTGAAGATGAATTTTCCACGCTCGTCAACCCGGGACGCCACATCCCCGAAAACATCAGCCAGCTGACCGGCATAGACGACAGCATGGTACGCGCCGCGCCGCAGATTCAAGACGTGGCCGGAATGTTTGCCCAATTTGTCGGCGAAGCGCCGGTGCTCGGTCAAAACGTGCGTTTTGATTTGAGCTTCCTCCAGCGTCAGCGGATTTTGCTGTTGAACCCAGTAGTGGACACCTACGAAATGGCCTCGGTGCTGCTGCCGACAGCGGCGCGCTACAACCTGGGCGCGCTCGGCAGCCTGCTGGGAATCCCCTTTCCGGCCACACACCGCGCCCTCGACGACACGCGCGCCACGCAAGCCGTGTATCTGCGCCTGCTGGAACTGGCCGCCGAACTACCGCTCAAAACGCTGACCGAAATCGTCGAACAGGGCGAGCCGCTGGAGTGGGATGGAAATTATGGTTTCCAGCAAGCGCTCCACACCCGCAGCCACGAACCGGTCAGCGCCAAACGCGGGCAAAGCGCCTTCGCCGGGCCACTCTTCGAATCCGACGAGAGTGACGCGGCCCGCCTTATCGGCGCGGTCAAAACCCCCAAACGCCTCGATCCCGATGAAACCGCCTCCATTCTGGATTATGGCGGGCCGTTTTCCGCTTACTTTGAAAATTACGAACACCGCCCCGAACAGGTGGAAATGTTGCGCGCCGTCACCGACGCGCTTTCGCAAGGCTATCACCTGCTGGTCGAAGCGGGAACGGGCGTCGGCAAATCGTTTGCCTACCTGGTCCCGGCGGCGCTGTTCGCCATCGAAAATAATACCCGCGTGGTGATTTCCACCAACACCATCAACCTGCAGGAACAATTGGTGCGCAAAGATATTCCCGCCGTGCGCGAGGCGCTCGGCCTGAATTTGCGCGCCGCCGTGCTGAAAGGCCGCGGCAACTACCTTTGTCCGCGCCGATTGGACGCTCTGCGCCACGCCGGGCCGCGCAGCGCTGACGAAATGCGCGTGCTGGGCAAGGTGCTGGTTTGGATGACGCAAAACGACAGCAGCGGCGACCGCGGCGCGCTCAATCTGAACCGCCCGCAAGAAAAAGAGTACTGGGCGCGGCTTTCCGCCGAGGACGACGCCTGCACCAGCGATATGTGCGCCG
Source organism: Anaerolineae bacterium CG2_30_57_67 (assembly GCA_001872455.1). GTDB lineage: Bacteria > Chloroflexota > Anaerolineae > Anaerolineales > Villigracilaceae > UBA8950. Next base: position 46,422 of record MNXJ01000052.1, read on the forward strand.
GGCGCATGGGCGGAACCTGCCCCTTTTTCCGCGCCAAACAAGCGGCGCAAAACGCCCACCTGCTGGTGGTCAACCACGCTCTGCTGCTTTCGGATGTGGCCGCGCAGGGCAAAGTGCTGCCCGAATATCAATACCTGGTGGTGGATGAAGGCCACCATCTGGAAGAAGCCACCACCGGCGCGCTTTCCTTCCGCCTGAGCCAGTTTGACTTTGAGCGGCTCATCAAAGAAGTTGGCGGAGCCACCGGCGCGGGGGTGCTGGGCCGCTTCCTGACGGTGATTCACGACGTGGTACGTCCCAGTGACTACGCGCAAATCGGCCAACTCGTCCAACGCGCAGGCGACCTGTCATTCCGGCTGGAAAATCAATCGCGTGAGTTTTTCTACGGGCTGAATGAATTTATGCGCTACGCGCAGGAAGGCCGCCCGCAAAGCCGCTATTCCTTCTCCACGCGCATTTTGCCCGCCACGCGCAGCGCCCCCGGCTGGGACAACGTCGAAATGGCCTGGCAGGTGGCCGGTGAAACCTTGCGCCTGCTGCTCAACGTGGTTGACGAAACCCACAAGGCGGCAGGCTCACTCTTCGCCGACGGCGTGGAAGAAGTGGAAGACCCGCTCGGCGCCATTGGCAGCCTATACCGCCGCCTGCTGGAAACAGAAACCGCCATCAGCGGCATGATACACAACCCGAAACCAGAGACGATTTACTGGGTGGAGGTGCAGCCCGCCAACAACCGGCTGACGCTGAATACCGCGCCCCTGCGGGTTGGCCCGCTGATTCAAAAAAACCTGTGGAACGAAAAGACCACCGTCATCCTGACCTCGGCCACGCTGACCGCCGCTGGCGATTTTGACTACATCAAAAACACGCTCAACGCCGAAGACGCCGCCGACCTGACGCTTGGCTCGCCCTTCGACTACGAAAATTCCACCCTGCTCTACGTCACCAGCGACATCCCCGAACCCAACCAGCCCGGCTACGAACCCGCCGTCAACAAAGCGCTTTTACAACTGGCCCAAGCCAGCGGCGGACGCATGTTGGCGCTATTTACCAGCTACGCGCAGCTCAAACGCTGCTCGCAGGCCATCAGCGGCGCGTTACGCATGCAGGAGATTCAAGTCTACGAACAGGGCGAAGGCGCTTCTCCGGCGGCGCTGCTGGAGGCCTTCAAGGCCAATCCGCGCGCGGTATTGCTGGGAACACGCTCTTTTTGGGAAGGCGTAGATTTGCCCGGCGAGGGGCTTTCTGTGGTGGCGATTACCAAACTACCCTTTGAAGTGCCCTCCGACCCGATTGTGGCGGCGCGCTCTGAAACGTTTGAGGACCCCTTCGGCCAGTACCAGGTGCCGGAAGCGATTCTCAAATTCCGCCAGGGATTCGGGCGGCTGATTCGCTCGGCCAGCGACCGCGGCGTGGTGGCCATCCTCGACCGGCGCGTGCTGACCAAACAATACGGCAGGCTCTTCATCCAAAGCCTGCCGCAATGCACCCTGCGTCAGGGCAGCGCCGCCGACCTGGCGCGCCTGACAGAAAAATGGCTGGGCTAACCGTAGCGCGACATTCATGTCTCGCAGGGTTTGGGGACACGGAGTTGACAGAGTGGACGGAGTTTGCGATTGTAGCGCGACATTCATGTCGCGGTCGAAAGTCGGGAGACTTTCGACTCCGGCAGGCCGCTGTTAACTTTTCAGCAAGCCAGCATCCTGCACCGCCACCTTTTCCAAATCGAGCAGCGGCAATTCGGTCAACGAACTCAGCCCAAAATGCTGCAAAAAATCGGGGGTGGTGCCGTACAAAATGGGACGCCCGGCGCCTTCGGAGCGGCCCACTTCCTGCAGCAAGCCTTTGCTGAGCAAACTCTTCATCACCCCGTCGCTGTTGACGCCGCGAATAGCGTCCACCTGCGGGCGGGTGACCGGCTGCTGGTAGGCGATAATTGCCAGCGCCTCCAACGCGGCGCGAGAGAGGCGGCTGGTCGCTTCCAGGCCAAGCAGGCGCTCAATCACCTCGGCAATTTCGGGAGCGCTGGTTAATTGCACGCGCCCCAAATGTCGCTGCAGGCAAATGCCGCGCCCGCGCAGGTCTTGCTCCAGGTCGGCCAATCCTTTTTCCACCTCGCTGACGTTCATCTCCAGCGCCGCCGCCAGTTGGGCGGGCGTCAGCGCCTCCGACGCGGCAAACAACAGGCCTTCCAGCAGGGCCGCCAGGCTGGCTTCGGGTAAATTTTGCGCTTCTTCGCTCATGCTATAATTGCTCCGCTCCAACCAAATTCAGGAAAAGATAATGAAAAATAACCAATTTACCATTCTGGCCTGCCTGGCGCTGATGACGACCAGCCTGGCCTGCACGCTTTTTGTCGGCGGGCCACAATTACCCGAAGCGACCATTCCCGTTTCGACCGAGGCCGCCGCCAGCGTGGAAGAACAAATGAATCAGGCCGCCACTGCCGCCGCTGCCAGCGGGGTGATGACGCTTTCCATCAGCGAAAGCCAGCTGACTTCCCTGCTCACCTACCGGCTGCAGCAAGACGCCAACCCAATTTTAACCGAACCACAGGTGCTCTTGCGCAACGGCGAAATTCAAATTTACGGCAAGGCGGTGCGCGGCAATTTTCAGGCCAACATTCGCATTGCGCTGACGGCGACGGTTGACAGCAATGGCCGCCCGCAAATTCTCGTCACCGCGGTGGATTTGGGGCCGCTGCCCGCGCCCGAAGGCCTGAACAACGCCATCAACGCCCTGGTGAACGAGGCCTTTACCGGCGCGCTCGGCCCGGCGGCGCTCGGATTCCGTCTCGACAGCATCGTCATCGCCGACGGGGTGATGACGATGACCGGGCGCGTCAAGTAGGCGATTATACCAACATCCCATGCGCCGCGTTTTTTACAGGATTGCCCCGTTTTTGCTGGCCGCCGCGCTGCTGACAGGCTGCGCCGCGCCGCAAATTTCCAATAGCAACATTCCCCTTTCGGTCACCATTTTGGCAGATGGGCAAACCCTCCACGCGGAGGTGGCCTCGGGCAGTACGGTGGCTCAGGCGCTGCAACAAGCCGGTGTGACGCTCGATAAACTCGACCGGGTGGAGCCGCCCGCCTACGCCCTGGCGCAAGAAAATGTCACGGTGACGGTGACGCGCGTGCGCGAGGAATTTGGAACCGCGCAGAGCGTTTTACCCTTCGAGCGGCAAACCGTGCGCAATGAGTCGCTGCCAGAGGGCGAAACGCGCCTGCTTCAGCCAGGAACCAACGGCCAGCAGGAAATCACCACGCGGCGCGTACTGGAAAACGGCGTGGAAATCAGCCGGGGCGTGGTAAAAGTTGTCACACTGCAGGCCGCCCAGCCAGAAATTATCATGGTCGGGGCGCAAACGCCGTTTGCGGCGAGCGCCCTCAGCGGCAGGCTGGTCTATCTTTCCGGCGGAAACGCCTGGCTGATGGAAGCCTCCAGCGCCAATCGCCGCCCGCTGACGCAGGAAGGCGACCTCGACGGGCGGATTCTGCGCCTGGCGCGCGACGGGAACTGGCTGCTGTTTACCCGACGCTCACAAAAACCGGCCCAGGAAGAAATCAACACGCTGTGGGCGCTGGAAATTGACAACCCGCAGGCCAAAGCGATTGACCTGAAAGTGTCCAACGTCGTCCACTTTGCCGATTTTATCCCTGGCACAACCACCAACATCACTTTTTCCACGGTGGAACCACGCGCCGCCGCGCCCGGCTGGCAGGCCAACAACGACCTGTACACGCTCAAATTTAGCGCCAGCGGTGCGCTGGGCAAACCCGGCCAGGTGATTGAAAGCAATACCGGCGGCGTGTACGGCTGGTGGGGCACCGATTATGCCTGGTCGCCAGACGGCAAGCGGCTGGCCTACGCCCGCCCGGACGGTATTGGCCTGGTCAGTTTTCGTGATAATGCGCTGGTGCCGCTGCTGGATGTGACGCCCCTGCAAACCCGGCGCGACTGGGCGCTGATTCCCGGCCTGGCCTGGGGCGGCGATTCGCGCACCCTGTTTTACGTCAGCCACGCCGCCGCGCCCGGCGGAGGCAACCCCGAAGAATCGCCGCGCTTCGACCTGGGGGCGCTTTCGCTGCTTTCTGGCGCGGAAGTGGCGCTGGCGCGCGAGGCGGGCATGTTCGCCTACGCCGCCACTTCCGCATCCGATACGGCGGGGAACTTTCGGCTGGCGTATTTGCAGGCGCTTTCCCCGGCGCAGTCCGAAACCAGCCGCTACCGGCTGGTGATTCTCGACCGCGATGGCTCGAACCGCACCGCACTTTTTCCGCCGCAGGGTTCGCCCGGGTTGGAGCCGCAGATTCCGCACTGGTCGCCGCAGGGCGATAGCATCGCCATTTTGTACCAGGGCAACCTGTGGCTGATTGACCTGGCAACCGGTCAGCCAGCGCAGGTGACCGGAGATGGATTAATTCAAAAATTGGATTGGAGATAACTTTCATGCGTATTCTCATTTCCGGCGCCGCCGGATTCCTTGGGTCACATCTCAGTGACCGGCTGATTGCCGACGGACATATCGTCGTCGGGCTGGACAATTTCGTCACCGGCAGCCCGGAAAACATCGCTCACCTGATGGGCAACAACCAGTTTGAGTTCTACCGGCACGATGTTTCCAACTACATTTTCGTCCCCGGCAAAGTGGACGCGGTGATGCACTTCGCTTCGCCCGCCAGCCCCAACCCGCAGTCGCCCTACGCCTACTTCAACCTGCCGATTCAGACGATGAAAGCCGGGGCGCTCGGCACGCACAACATGCTCGGCGTCGCCAAAGCCAACAACGCCCGCTTTTTGCTGGCCTCCACCAGCGAAATCTACGGCGACCCGCTGGTTCACCCGCAGACGGAAGACTACGCCGGCAACGTGGACATCACCGGGCCGCGCGCCGTCTACGACGAGGCCAAGCGCTTCGCCGAGTCGCTGACGCTCGCGTACCACAGACAGCACGGCGTCAACAGCGCCATCGTGCGCATCTTCAACACCTACGGCCCGCGCATGGATTTGGAAGATGGCCGCGCCCTGCCGAACCTGCTCAAACAAGCCCTGCTCGGCCAACCGCTGACAATTTACGGCGACGGCCAGCAGACGCGCTCCTTCTGCTACGTCAGCGACCTGGTGGATGGGATTGTGCGCCTGCTCTACTCACAGGAACACATGCCGGTCAACATCGGCAACCCGGTCGAAATGAGCCTGCTGGAATTCGCCCAAATCATCAACCGCGCCACCGGCAACAGCGCCGGAGTAACCTACGTCGCCGACGCGCGCTCCTCGCGCGACCCGCAGCGCCGCCGCCCCGACATCACCCGCGCGCAGACGATTCTGGACTGGCAGCCAAAAATCAACGTGGAAGAGGGCCTGCAGCGCACAATTCCCTACTTCAAGCAAAAACTCGGCCTGGCATGAGCGCAATTTTGCACAACCCGACCGAACGCGGACGATTTCTGCGCTTCGCCGCCGTTGGCGCCATCGGCACAGTGGTGGATTTCAGCCTGATGAACCTGCTGGTGGCGCTGGCGCATTTCAGCCTGGTGCTGGCGGGCAGTATTTCCTTCATCGCCGCCGTCATCAACAACTTCATCTGGAATCGCTTTTGGACGTACCCGGAATCGCGCTCCAAAGCGCTCTTCGGGCAGTTGATGCAATTCGGCGTGGTCAACGCCTTCGGGCTGGTCATCCGCATTCCCATTCTCAAAATTGGCGAACCCGCGCTCGACGCCGCTTTCCTCAAAACGCCGCTCGGTTTCACCCAGGCCGCGCACACCTTTCTCAGCCACAATCTGACACTCGCCATCGCCATCGCCATCGTCATGCTCTGGAATTTCTTCGTCAACCGCTACTGGACCTACAATGACATCTAGCCCAACCATCATTCCGCTCTACACCACGCGCGGCGACGTGGAAGCCTTTCTGGTTTACCCCTACGTCTACAACCGCCAGGGCGAATGGGTCGGCTTTGTCACCCCGGCGCGCGAAGTCTACTCGGTGCTGGGCAACTTCATCGGCGAACTTTCGCTCGACAAGCGCATTCTGCGCCCGCGCTCGCTGACCAGCGAAGACAAACCGCGCCGAACACCACCCGCCAAACCGCCGCGCCTGCGCCTGCCCTCCGGCATTCCCCTGCCGCCGATGATGCGCGAACTGCCGCACAGCCAGGTGGACGTGCTGGAAGACGAACCGGAACGCCTGCACACGCTCGACTCGGGCGAAATGCGTCAGGACATGGACTGAATGCGCTGGCAAGACCCGGCTCCGCTGCCAGAAAATAACGCCCTGCAAGAATTGGGGCTAACTCCGCGCCTGAGCAATTTCCTGCTCCGGCGCGGAATCGATTCTGCCGCCGCCGCGCGCGCCTTCCTCGACCCGCAGCACGCGCCACCCGCCCCGGCCTTTGACCTGCCCGACATGGAGCAGGCCGCCGCCCGCCTGAAAACGACCATCCGCGAAAAACAGCGCATCCTCGTCTGGGGCGATTTCGACGTGGACGGGCAAACCTCCACCGCCCTGCTGGTCGAAAGCCTGACCGCGCTCGGCGCAGTCGTCAGTTACCACATTCCCAACCGCCAGCGCGAATCGCACGGAATGCGCCCGGAGGTGCTGGCAAAACTGCTCGACGAGCGTCAGCCCGCCCTGATTCTGACCTGCGACACCGGCAGCTCGGCGCACGAGGGCATCGCGCTGGCAAAAAGCCGCGGCGTCGAGGTCATCGTCACCGACCACCACGAACTGCCCGCCGAGCTGCCGCCCGCCGATTGGCTGATTAATCCGCGCCGCCTGCCGGAAGACCATCTGCTTGCCAGCCTGGCCGGGGTCGGCGTCGCCTTCAAACTGGCCGAAGCCCTCGGCGCAGAAACAACCTCCCTGCTCGACCTGGCCGCGCTCGGCCTGGTGGCCGATGTCGCCCTGCTGCGCGGCGAAACCCGCGCCCTCGTTCAGCGCGGGCTGAAAGTTTTGCAAGCCACGCCGCGCCCCGGCCTGCTCGCCATGCTGGCGCTGGCCGAAGTCAAAGCCGCCACCCTGACCGAAAGCGGCATCGGCTTCAGCCTGGCCCCGCGCCTGAACGCGCTCGGACGCCTGAGCGACGCCACCCCCGCCGTGGAACTGCTCACCACCCGCGACGAAACCCGCGCCCGCCTGCTGGCGCAAACGCTGGAAGAACTCAACCTGCAGCGGCGGCATCTCACCCGGCAAGTCACCGCCGGGGTCGAAAGCCTGCTGCGCCAATCGCCCGACCTGCTGAGCGAACCCGCCATCGTTTTGCATCATCCCGACTGGCCGAATGGCATTTTGGGCATCGCCGCCAATCATTTGGCCGAACGCTACCAGAAACCGGTCATTCTCTTTTGCGGCGCCGACCCCTTGCGCGGCTCGGCGCGCTCGGTGGACGGGATTCACATCACCAACGCCATCGCCGCCTGCTCGCTCGCGCCCAACTCCTTCGGCGGGCATCCAATGGCCGCCGGGCTTGCCCTGCCAGCCGCCGAACTGGAAAATTTTCGGCGCGCGCTGGGACGCGCTATCGAAGCGCAAGGCGGCGCCCGCCGCGAGCCGTCGCTGCAGATTGACGAATGGCTGCCGCTGAGCGAAATTTCGCTCGACCTGGCGCGCGAGATGGAACAGCTCGCCCCGTTTGGCGCGGGCAACCCGGCCCCCATTTTCGCCACTCGCGGCCTGACGCTGAAACAGGACATCAACAATTTTGGCAAGACGCGCGAACACCGCAAAATCATCGTCGCCGATGACGGCGGCGTGGAGCAAAGCCTGCTGTGGTGGGGCGGCGCTGATGAAGCCGCGCCGGAAGGCCGTTTCGATGTCGCCTACACGCTCCACGCTGGCAGTTGGAAAGGCCAGATTCAACTGACGCTGGAACTGACCGCCTGGCGTCCGGGCGCAGAATCTCCGCTGGAAGTTCACTCCGCGCTGGAGGCGATTGACCTGCGCGGCGCACCCGACCCGCAGACGGCGCTGACCGGCTGGCAAAATTCCGCGCCCGAAGCGCTTTTGTGGGCCGAAGGCGACGAACACAAAACCCTGCCCGGCGCGACCAACCGCCAAAAACTTTCCCGCGCCGCCACCCTGCTGATTTGGACGACGCCGCCCGACGGTGAAACCCTGCGCCGCGCGCTGGAGACCGTTCAGCCCCGGCGGGTGGTGATTTTTGGACAGGCGCCCGCCGCGCCCGAAGCCGGGCAGTTTCTGCGGCTGCTGGCGGGGAAAATCAACTTTGTGCTGCGTCAGAAAAATGGGCAAACCAGCCT
>MNXJ01000035.1 GCA_001872455.1 Anaerolineae bacterium CG2_30_57_67
CGTTTGATAGGCACTGAACAGATAAGAACCCGTCCAAAAGATTGGTAAAATGGGCAGCCAACTGTGGCGCAAATCGCAGATTTGCGCTGGCCTTGCTCCACCTGCCCCGTTTTTCGGATAGACTCTAAAAATTGGCGTCAGCCAAATTTCAGCACGACATAAATGTCGTGCTACGGTGTATCGCGTAACATCAGTGTATAATTCGGGCCACCATGACCGACTGGATTGGCAACACCCTGGGAAAGGTACACATCGAATTATTGCTGGCGCGCGGCGGCATGGCCGAGGTGTATCTTGGTACACACACCACGCTTCAGCGGGCGGTGGCGGTGAAGCTGTTGCGCAATCAATACCAGGGTGATCCCGAATTGCTTGAGCGCTTTCAGCGCGAGGCGCGTGTGGTGGCCAGCCTGCGTCACCCCAACATCGTGCAGGTTTTTGACTTCGATACCTACAACAGCCAGCCTTATCTCGTAATGGAATTTGTGCCTGGCGTATCGCTCTCCACCCACCTGCGCGCCCTGCACGAACGGAACCAGAAACTTGAGCTGCCGCAAGTCAGCCAGTTGCTGACCAAAATAGCGGATGCACTGCAATACGCGCACGAGAGCGGCGTCATCCACCGCGACGTCAAGCCTGGCAACATTCTATTGACCTCGCGCACCATCCCCATAGATAAAAACATACCCCTGCCTGCGGACGCCGAGCCTATCCTCTCCGACTTTGGCCTCGTGCGCTATCTCAATTCTGCATCTCAGACCGCCACAGGCCTAATCACGGGCACGCCCGCCTACATGAGTCCTGAACAGGCGCGCGGCGACCGCGCCGATGCGCGCACCGACATCTATTCGCTCGGCATCGTGTTGTATGAGATCCTGGCGGGACGCGTACCCTTCGAGGCCGATACCACCATGGGCGTTCTGTTCAAGCACATCAACGAGCCGCCCGAACCCATCCCTGGATTAGCGCCCCAGATTCAGGCTGTCATTGATCGCTCCCTGGCGAAAAAGCCGGAGGATCGTTTCCAGACTCCGCTCGAACTGGCGCGTGCTTTCGAGGCCGCCCTGCATGAGCACGCCGAAGCGCCCACCATTTTCCCTGCCGCTCTCAAGCCTGATTCCACCTCCAGGCAGCCCCGCTCCCGGCTGTGGATTGGCGCAGGGCTGGCCGCCATCGTGGTGGCAGGCTTCCTGTTCATGAAATTGGTCCCGCTGCCAGTTGCCGCAGTCACACCAACAGCGACTGTCCTGGAACACGGACATGAACCCCTCGCCACAACTCCGCCCGCCTTAACGGCAGCAACCCTCGCTCCAGTGCAGGAGGCGGAAAACATCGGCCTGATGCGCTTTCAGGATGTGACCTCCCATCTGGACGGGGTGATCGTTTCCGCCAAAGGAATGCCCTCCGCCCCCAAGGGGAAGCAGTATGAAGTCTGGCTGGTAAGCACGGATGATGAGACGCGCCGCAGCCTGGGCGCGCTCGCCCTGGATTCGGACGGCAACGGCTCGATCCAGTTCGTGGATGAGCAGGGCCGCAACACGTTGAGCCGATACGACCGCATGGAGATTACATCCGAGCCAATGCCCGACCCCAGCCCGAACCCGTCGAACGAGGTGGCCTTCTCCTCGGGTATTCCAATGGATTCGCTCGTTCACATCCATCACCTGTTGGTCTCGATGCCCGACACACCCAACCAGATCGGGCTAATACACGGCCTGTGGAATGACACGAACCTGGTGGATGAGTATGTCAACGCCATGCTGGCGAGTTACAAGGCGGGCGATGAGGCCGCCACCCGTAAGAACGCCGAGGCCGTGGTGAACCTGATCGTAGGCGCACATTCCGACCAGTACGGCGACCTGGACAAGGATGGTAAAGTGACTGACCCAGGCGATGGATACGGCGTGCTCCTCAACGGGGACAGCCCTGGTTATACGGGCGGCGTGTATTCCCACGCAGGCTATGCCATGATGACAAGCGACGCGCCCGCTTCAGTCATTTTGCATGGAGGACATGTTCAAATTTGCGTTCAGAATATGGAGCAATGGAGTGCGCAGCTGCGCGACTTGGCCCTGTCCATTCTGGCAGGCTCATTCGATGAGACGATGCGCGGGACGATTGTCCAGGCTGTGGGGCTGGCCGACCAGATCATCAACGGTGTGGACCTAAACGGGGACGAGCGCGTGGATCCCATCCCAGGCGAGGGCGGTGTCAAGACAGCGTATCAACATTCCTATTACATGGCCGATCTTTTAATCCTGCCAGGTCAGGGACAGGTGATGCATCCAGACCCCACCCCATCGGGCGCGTCCACTCCCTCTACGCCTGGAAATTACGACGGCGGATAAATCGAAAAATTGGTATCTTCTCAAAAACTTGGGGCAGGGCAAGGTTGTCCCAGAGAGAGTTTAGTAGCCGCCTGCGTAACCAGTTCTGCCAAAGGCGGAAAGGTGCCAGCCCCGGTAATCCGGTCGCGCATATAGGCATAAAAACTGACGTTCAATTTTCTGGTGGTCTCAGCCAGGGTCATGAAAGTATCCCAGGCATGCCTGCCCGTTTCTGTACGCGGTCCACACCTGCCCTGGCGGGCGGTGCCAGGGAAACTGACATCCCGCTTCCGCCCCAGGATTTTGCCTGGAAAACCGATTTGGGCACGGAGTTTACGGAGTTGTGCGGAGTTTTTACGATTTTCTTCGTATTTGTCCGTTAATTCCGTGTCCAAAACATGGCTTTTGCCCAGTGTGGCAACCTGGGTCTAACTTTCACCTTTTAGCGGGATCAACAGCAGGGGAATGCGCGTTTTTTTGACGACATTTGGCGCAACCGAGCGCGCCCAGAAGGCGCGTACCCCGGCTTTGCGATGCGTGCTGAGTAGAATCAAATCGGCGTTGACGCGCGCGGCGGTGGCGCTGATGACGTTGGCCGGGTCGCCGCGCCCAATTTCGGCGCTGACATCGCAGCCCGCCTGCAAAAATTCGTCCAGGTGCGTCTGAAGATGCTCTTTGGCGGTTTCCTCCTGCAGGTCGAGAAAGGCCGTGGCGGTGACGGGCAGCAGGCTGCTGATGGCGGCTTCCTTGCCGGTCAGCGTGTCGAAGGTAGGAATCACGGTCAGCAGGTAAATTTCGGCCCCGTAGGCGCGCGCCAGTTTCAGGGCGTAGGGCAGGGTATCGTCGTGTTTGGACTCGCTGTCGAGTGGAATCAGGATGCGGCGCAGCGTGAACAGCGCCGATTTGGCCGTGCGCGGCTGGAGCAACAGCAGCGGCGTTTCGCCGTCAGCCAGCACTTTTTGGGCAATCGAGCCAAAAATCAGGTCGCGGAATCCGCTGGAGCCGTGCGCGCACATGACAATCAGGTCGGGCTTGAAATCTTCGCGGACATGTTCGGTGATGCTGGCGGCGACATCGTCCACGCCGGCGGCGTGAACGTGGGTTTCCACGGTGAATTTTTTCCCGGCGGCTTTTTCGGCCAGCGCTTGCAGGTAGGCGTTGGCCTCGTCGTTGCGCGTCAGGTGCCGGTCATTGTGAACCTGATTAGGGGCGTCTTTTTCGATGACGTGCAGGAGTGTGACCGGCGCGTTCAGCGTTTCGGCCAGCGAGAAGGCCGGGGGCAGCGCTGATTCGGCCAGTTTTGAGCCATCCAAAGGAACGAGAATATTTTTGAACATGGTTAACTCCCGAAGGCAAGTTGGTAAATCAGGAAAAAATTTAACCCAATGATGAGCGCCGCTGCCACACCTGCAAGAAAGGTTGTGATGGGCTTGTTGACCAGTTCGCCCATGATGTCGCGCCGCCGGGTGAATTGAATCAGCGGAATGACGGCAAAGGGCAGGCCGAAGCTGAGCACCACCTGGCTGATGACCAGCGTGCGGGTCGGGTCGAGGCCGCTGGCGATGACCAGCAGCGAGGGCAAAATGGTCGCCAGGCGGCGAATCCACGGCGCGATGTGTTTGTGCAGGAAACCTTGCATAATCACCTGCCCGGCCATTGTGCCGACTGACGAGGAGGAAAGCCCGCTTGCCAGCAGGGAAATGCCGAAAATATATTGCGAGGCGCGCCCCAGCAGCGGTTCGAGGGTGCGATGCGCTTCCTCGATGCTGCCGACATTTGTCAGCCCGGTTTGGTGAAAGGTGGCGGCAGCCATAATCAGCATCGCCATATTAATCAGGCTGGCGGCGCCCATGGCAATGACTACGTCAATAATTTCGTAGCGGAAGAGTTTTTGCTGCATCTGCGGGTTTTTGACGACGATGCGTCCCTGTGTTAGCGCGGAATGCAGGTAGATGGCGTGCGGCATAACGGTTGCGCCCAAAATACCGGTCGCCAGCAAGACGCTTTCTGTGTTGGAGAAATGCGGCACGACGGCGTGGTAGAGTACCGCGCCCAGGTCAGGTTTGACCAGAAACATTTCAATCAGGTAACTCAGCCCGACCACGCCGATGAAGGCGGTGATGGCCGCTTCGAGTGGGCGGAAGCCGTAGCGCTCCAGCCCCAAGATGAGAATGGTGATGATGGCGGTCAGTACCCCGGCCCAAATCAGCGGCATGCCAAACAGCAGATTGAAGCCGAGCGCCGCGCCGAGAAATTCGGCCAGGTCGGTGGCAATCGCCACCAGTTCGGCAATCGCCCACATGCCCCACACCACCCAGCGCGGATAGTTGTCGCGGCAGTGTTCGGCCAGATTGTGGCCGCTGGCAATTCCCAACTTGGCCGAAAGCGTTTGCAGCAGCATCGCCATCAGGTTGGATGCCACAATCACCCAGAGCAGTTCCAGCCCAAATTTCGCCCCGCCCTGAATGTTGGTGGCAAAATTACCGGGGTCCATATAAGCCACGCTGGCAATGAAGGCCGGCCCCATAAATGGCATCAGCCGCGCCAGCCAGCCTTTCTTGCTCGCTCCGGAAAGCACTTCCTTGGCCGATTTGACGGTGCGCGAGTCGCCCGCCTGAATTTCCGAATGGTTCACATTGTCTTTATTCACAAAGTTGCCTCCAAAATCTGCATTTGCGCGCAGTATGATTTTCTTATGGTAACTCAGATTGCCACCCTGGGCAAGAACCATGTTTGGAAGACAGAATTAACGGGCAAATACGGAGAAAATTGTAAAAACTCCGCGTAACCCCGTAAACTCCGTGTTCAAAGCGGTTTTCCAGGCAATTCTGAGAAGGTAGAAATTTAGATTGTCGTACCACTTTACTGCCAACTGGAAATTTGTCAAGTTGCGAATTGTTGTATACTCAGTTTATGGACCATAGCCTCAATTTTTTCCCCGCAATTTTACGCGAACCAAAAATTCAACAATTGAAGGCGCGGCTGATTAATCAAGTAACGCCCGACCTGCAGAAGCTCCCGCTGGCGCAGCAGAGCCGTAAGGGAGTGCTCACCCGCCTCGAAACGGCGCTTGATACGCTGGGCACAGCGGGGATGCCCGCCCGGGTGTGTGAGCAGCTCCTGCAAAGCGCGGTCGGCGACCTGATTGGCTACGGCCCGCTCGAATGGGTCTTGCACGACCCGGAAATCAGCGAAATCATGGTCAACGGCGCCTCGCTGGTTTTTATTGAGCGTGGCGGAGAATTATACGAAACCGACTTGCGCTTTGAAGACGATGACCACGTCATGCGCATTATTGACCGCATCCTGATGCCGCTTGGCCGCCGCGTGGATTACGACAACCCGACGGTTGACGCGCGTCTGCCGGACGGCTCGCGCGTCAATGTCGTCATCCGCCCGGTGGCGGTGGATGGCCCAACCATCACCATTCGTAAATTTTCGCAGACCAAAATGACGGTGGAAGATTTGGTGGCGCTCGACACCTGGAACCCGTATGTGGCGAAGTTTTTGCAGGCTTGCGTCGTGGCGCGCCTCAACATCCTCATCTCCGGCAACACCAGTTCCGGCAAAACCACCATGCTCAACGTGCTGTCCACCTTCATCCCAGAACGTGAGCGCATCATCACCATCGAAGACGCTGTCGAATTGCAGATGATTCAGCGCCATGTCATCCGCATGGAAACCAAACTGCCCGACGTGGATGGCTCGGGCGAAGTCACCATCCGCGACCTGGTGCGCAACGCTCTGCGGATGCGTCCCGACCGGCTGGTTGTTGGCGAGGTGCGCGGCGGCGAAACGCTCGACATGCTCCAGGCGCTCAATACCGGCCACGCCGGATCGCTGACGACGCTCCATGCCAACTCGCCGCGCGACGCCATCGCCCGGCTGGAGACGACTGCGCTCATGTCGGGCATTGACCTGCCGGTCATCGCCCTGCGCCGCCAGATTGCTTCGGCCATCAATCTCATCGTGCAGATGACGCGCCTGGCCGACGGCTCGCGCAAAGTGGCGCAGGTGACCGAAGTGGTCGGCATGGAGGGCGATGTCGTCACCTTGACCGACATTTACAAATTCCATCAGCAGCCGGTTGGTGTGGATGGCAAAATCCGCGGCGAACTGCGCCCTTCCGGCATCCGTCCCGTCTTCAACCCGCGCCTCGAGACGGCAGGTTTCCGGCTGGGCGGCGAATACTTTGGCCTTGGGTTTTAATCGGCATGATATAATTTTTCCGCACCCTTTTTCTTACTCACGGAGGAACCATGGAAGTAACAACCCAACAATTCAAACGCTGTGACCTGATTACCATCGCCGGGCGGGTGGATAGCGCCACCGCCCCCAAATTTTCCGAAGCCCTCGAAAAAATCGGCGGCGAATCGCGCTTCAAAATCGTGGTGGATTTATCCGGCGCCGAATACATGTCCAGCGCCGGTTTTCGCGCCCTGATCGCCGCCCAGCGCAATTGCAAGCGCTACAATCGTGGCGAAGTTGTCCTGGCGAATGTTCCCGCCAACATCCACGCCGCGCTGGAACTGGCCGGTTTTACCAATCTTTTTCAAATTTTCAATGACGTAACTGCCGCTGTCGGCTACTTTTAACCTTTTATAAACCCCAGCCCTGCCACCACGGCGGCGACAACGGAGACGGCAGAAAACGCACATCGTTTTTTGGCCGCCTTCGCGTCCCCGCCGTGAACCTTTTTTTATGACCAGCCAAACTTTCTCCGCCCAGTTTGAAGCCCTGGAATCCATCCGCGAATTCGCCGCGCAGGCTGCGCGGCAGGCCGGCATGGACGAAAAAGAAATTTACAACATCCAACTGGCGGTGGACGAAGCCGCTTCCAATATCATCGAACACGCCTACGAAGGCAATCCCAGCGGGAAAATCGAAATTTCGGCTCAGGCCGCACGCGGCGCGCTCACCCTGCAACTGCGCGACCAGGGCAAACCCTTTGACCCGGCCAGCATCGCCGAGCCGGACGTGAACGCCCCGCTTGACGACCGCGCCATTGGCGGGCTGGGCCTGTTTTTTATGCGCAAATTGATGGACGAAGTGCGTTTTGAATCTTCGCCCGTCATCGGAAATTTATTGACGCTGGTTAAGCGCCGCGCCGCGCCGCTGGTGGCTGCGCCCCGTCCACGCCCCGGCTGGCGCGATTTATTTGAAATGGGCGAGCGCTTGCTGACGGCCACCACCTTCGCCCAACAGCGTGACGAAATTATCGAAACTGCCGCCCGTGTCGCCCCGAATGCTGAAATCAGGCTGTGGCTCGACGAAAGCACTTTTCGCCTGCCCGACTGGGTGGAGACGCTTTTCCCGCCCCGGCCTGAACGTCCGCTGATGGAACTGGCGCGCACAAGCGGCCAGACCGTTCACCGCCAGGAGGCTGACGCCGCTGAAATCGTGATTCCGCTGCGGCAGGAGGACGTGGTGCTGGGAGCGCTTTCTGCCCGCCGCGCGGGGAAATTTCGCACCCGCGAGTTGGATACGCTCGAAGGCGTGGCGCGCACTGCCGCGGTGGCGTTGATTGCCTGGCACCGCATCACTGTTGAACGCTGGCGGCTGGGGCAGCTCAACCTGGTACGCACGGTCAGCGCCCAACTCGTCAACGTCTCCGATTTGGACGAACTGGCGCACAAAGTCACCCGGCTGATTCAAACCACCTTCCGCTATTACTACGTCGCCATTTTTACGCTGGAGCCGGGCGCCGAAAGCCTGCACTTCCGCGCCAGCGCGGGCGGCGCCACCCGCCGCAAGGGGCGTCCCACCGCTCCGACGCTGGAAGTCGCTCCCAGCCAGGGGCTGATTGGCGCAGTCGCTACCAACGGCGAAGAAATTATCGCCAACGATGTCCGCGCCGAGGTGCGCTTCCGCGCGGTGGACATCCTGCCCGAAACCCAATCTGAGGCGGTTTTCCCGCTCAAAATTGAAGAGCGGGTGGTGGGTGTGCTGGACGTGCAGAGTGACCAATTGGGCGCTTTTCATCCCTACGACTTGCTCGTCCTGCGCGCCCTGGCCGATACGATTGCCGTGGCCGTCGAAGGCGCTCACCTGTACAGCGCTCTGCGCCGCCGTGCCGACCAGTTGAAACTGGTGGCCGAAGTGGGTAAACAAATTTCGTCCATCCTCGACTTGCGCGAACTGATGCAGGAAGTGGCGGCGGTTATTCAGAAACGCTTTGACTACCCGTATGTTCACCTTTTTACCGTTCACCCCAACCGGCGGCAGATTCATTACGAGGCGGGCAGCGGCGAGCGCTCCGCCGCGCTGGAAGGCTACACCCTCAGCCTGGACGACCCCGACGGGCTGGTGCCCTGGGTAGCGCGTTCTGGTGAAATGATTTTTTGCAACGACGTGCGCCAGGAAGCGCGTTACCGGCCTTCGCCCCTGCCGCCCGCCAATACCCTTTCGGAATTTACCCTGCCGCTGATGTTCAACGGCCAGGTCTACGGCGTTTTGGATGTGCAGAGCGACCGTCTGAACGCTTTTGGCGAAGATGACAAACTGTTGTTTGAAGCGCTTTCCGACGCGATTGCCGCCGCCATCCGCAACGCAGATTTATACCGCTCCGAGCAGTGGCGGCGGCAGGTGGCCGACAGTCTGCGCGAAGTGGCGGTGCTGCTTTCGGCCAACGCCAGCCTCGAGCAGGTGCTGGACGCGATTTTGACCGAGTTGGAGCGCAATTTGCCCAGCGATATTTCCGCCATCTGGCTGCTGGGCGATGATGACATTACCTGCGCCGCGGCGCACGGCGTCAAGCCCGGTTACCTGGAGCAGGCGCGGCGCGAATCGCCGGAGGTGGGCGCGGCGTTGGCGCGCGCCCTGCTGGCGCGTCAGCCGCTGATTCGCAAACCCGGCGAGCCAATTGGCCCTTCGGGCGTGGCGGGCGGTTTTGGCGATACCTACGCTTCCATCGCCGCGCCGCTGCGGATTGGCGACCAGGCGGTTGGCGTGTTGACCCTGGCGCATCACACCCCCGGACGTTACGGCCACGAGGCGCAGGCCATGACGACTACTTTTGCCAGTTATGCCGCCGTCTCCATTGAAAATGCCCGCCTGTATGACACCGCCCAAGAGCAGGCCTACGCTTCCGCCGCCTTGTTGCAGGTGGCGCAGGCGGTGGTTTCCCTGTCAGACCTGGACGAAATTCTCGGCACGATTGTGCGCGTGCTGCCGATTTTGGTCGGTGTGGAACGCGCGGTCATTTTTACCCGCAAGGATGACCCCGTCCGCTTTCGCGTAGCGCAATTCTATAATTTGCCGGACGAATTTTCGGCACGCTCTTTTGCGCCGGGCGATTTTCCCCTGCTGGATGCGGCGCTGGAACGCGGGCAGGCGGCGCTGTCCGCGCAGGCGCATCTCGGCCCGCTGGCCTGGATAACACTTTCAGCAGGGGAGGCCGGGGCGGAGGAAATGCTGATTGCGGGCGAGGAACGCCTGCTGATGGCGTTCCCGCTGATGGTGAAGGGCGAAGCCTTCGGCGTGATGCTGGCGGAAGAATCGCTGGGCGGGCGGCGTTTTCGGCGGCGGCGGCTGGAAATTTTGACCGGCGTCGCTCAACAGGTGGCGCTCGCCATCCAAAACGATTTGTTCCAGCAGGAGACCGTCGCCCGTGAGCGCCTGGAAACCGAAGTGCAGTTGGCGCGTCAGATTCAGCAGGCGTTTATCCCCGAAACCCTGCCAGACCTGCCGGGCTGGGAATTGGCCGCGCGCTGGCGCACGGCGCGGCAGGTCGGCGGCGATTTTTACGATGTTTTCCTGCTGCCCAATCAGCGCGTTGGTCTGTTTATTGCGGATGTGGCCGACAAGGGCGTTCCGGCGGCACTGTTCATGGCGCTGACGCGCACCCTTGTCCGCGCCGCCGTACTGGAGACGGATTCTCCGGCGGAGGCGCTGCGCCGCGTCAATGCCCTGCTTTACCCCGATTGTCAGCAGGGCATGTTTGTCACCGCCGTTTATGGCGTGCTTGACCGCCGCGCCGGAACATTCACGTATGCCAATGCCGGGCATAACCCACCGTTTCTCGTTCCGGCGGATTCGTCCGCGCCGAGCCGCCTGACGCGCACCGGTATGGCGTTGGGCGTGGTGGATGCGCTGGAAATTGGCGAGCGCGAAATTTTGCTGGCTCCCGGCGACGGGCTGGTACTGTACACGGACGGCGTGACCGAGTCGTTTGCGTCCTCTGGCGAGATGTTTGGCGAGGAGCGGCTGGTGGACTTGCTCAGCCCCGCGCCGTCGGCCAGCGATACGCTGGACGCTATCAACGACGCGCTGACCGATTTCGCGCAAGACCTGCAGCCCTCCGACGACATCACCATGCTGGCCGTCAAGCGGGCGGAATTCTCCGATGGATAATCCTTCTCTTCCGGCTGAGCAAGACCTGGGTGTCGGCGGTGCAAAACTTTACTTGCTCTCTATTCTGCGCGGCGAGCGCGGCGGATTGTCTTTTGCGGAACTTGGGCAAAACTTACTTTTTCTTCCCAAACGTTATTTTTTAATTTTCGATGTGCCGGGCAAAGAGATTCGCGGCGAACACGCGCACCGTCAGTGCCAGCAATTCCTGGTATGCGTCAAGGGGCAATGCGCGGTGGTTGTGGATGACGGTCAGCGGCGTGCTGAAGTTTTACTCAACCAGCCCAACCTGGGGCTGTACCTGCCGCCGATGGTTTGGGGTGTGCAATGCAACTACTCGCCCGATGCCGTGCTGCTGGTTTTCGCATCCCGCCCTTACGAGGCGGAAGATTACATCCGCGATTATGAACAATTCCTGCGCGAGGTGAACCGTGGCGGATGAAGTTCTTTTTCTGGACTTAAAAGCGGCTTACGCTGAACTCCAACCGGAATTGGACGCCGCCTATCAGCGGGTGATGGATTCGGGCTGGTACATTTTGGGTGAGGAAGTGGAGGCCTTCGAAGCGGAATTTGCCGCCGCCTGTGGCGCGAAATACGCTGTCGGGGTCGGCAACGGCCTGGAAGCCCTGCATCTGATTTTGCGCGCCGCTGGAATTGGCGCGGGCGACGGAGTGATTGTCCCCGCCAATACCTACATCGCCACCTGGCTGGCGGTTTCGCAGGCCGGGGCAACGCCTGTGCCGGTCGAACCTGACCCGCGCACCTGCAACCTGGACCCCAACCGCGTGGAGGCCGCCATCACTCCGCGCACCCGCGCCGTGCTGGCCGTTCACCTGTACGGTCAGCCCGCTGAAATGGAAGCGCTGGTCGAAATTTGCGCCCGGCGCGGCCTGTTGCTTTTTGATGACGCCGCGCAGGCGCATGGCGCTTTTTATCGCGGTAAGCCTGTCGGCAACCTGTGTCACGCCACCGGCTGGAGTTTTTACCCCGGCAAAAATCTGGGCGCGTATGGCGATGCGGGCGCCGTCAGCAGCGATGACCCCGCCCTGGCTGAGAAAATCCGCCGCCTGCGCAATTATGGCTCGGCGGTGAAATATTACAATGAAGTCAAAGGCGTCAACTCGCGCCTCGACCCGCTACAAGCCGCGTTTTTGCGCGTCAAATTGCCCCGCCTGCCGGAATGGAACGCCCGCCGCGCGCGCATTGCGCAGTATTATTTACAGGAACTGACAGCCGCTCCCGGCCTGATTTTGCCGTATGTGCCCGCGCACCTGGAACCCGCCTGGCATCTTTTTGTGATTCAGCATCCGCAGCGCGATGCCCTGCATGCGCATCTGCGCGCGCTGGGCATTCAGACGCTGATTCACTACCCCGTCCCGCCGCATCTGCAGCCCGCCTACGCCGAGATGGGTCTGCGCCCCGGCGCGTACCCGCTCAGTGAGCAGATTCACGCTCAGGCGCTGAGCCTGCCCATCGGGCCGCACCTTTCCCTTGCAGATGTCAAGCGCGTGATTGCCGCGGTACGTTCTTTTGTCCGGGCGCTGCCAGCGGGCTGATCGTTATTTTTTGATTTTAAGAAAGCCCTGTACCCAACGCGCGGCAGGCTTTACGATTTCCGTTTTGGCGTGTACAATAACCGAAAGACTTTTACAATGAAATAAAGCGAGGGGCGATGGCGGAATAGGCAGACGCAACAGACTTAAAATCTGTCGGTGGAAACACTGTGAGGGTTCGACCCCCTCTCGCCCCACTCACGAGACCTCCGAGGTCTCTAACTTCTCGGAGGCCTTTTTGTCCAAGGAAGGTGAATCATGTACTTTGATCGTACTCTGCTGGAGAGCCTGGAAGAAAAAGCTCTGGCGCCTTATGGCACACGCAGTAAAGACACCAAAGGACGCGCCTATCTGGATGGCGAACCGGAATATCGCACCTCTTTTCAACGCGACCGTGATCGCATTTTGCATACCACCGCCTTCCGGCGGCTGGAATACAAGACTCAGGTTTTTATCAACTTCGAGGGCGATTACTTTCGTACCCGGCTGACGCATACTCTCGAAGTTGCGCAGGTTGGACGTACGCTTGCACGCGCGCTGGGTGCCAACGAAGACTTGGTCGAAGCCGTCTGTCTGGCGCACGACTTAGGGCATTCTCCCTTTGGACACTCTGGCGAAGTCTCGCTGTCACGACTGATGAAAGACTACGGCGGGTTTGACCACAACAAGCAATCTTTGCGCATTGTTACCGAACTGGAACAGCGCTACCCGGAATTTCCTGGCCTAAACCTGACCTACGAAGTGCGCGAGGGCATGGTCAAGCATGAGTCAGAATATGATCTTTCTGACGCGCGCGATTTCAGCCCCGATTTGCGCGGCAATCTGGAAACCCAAATCGCCAACGTTGCCGACGAGCTCGCTTACACCACGCACGATCTGGATGATGGCCTGCGTTCTGGCATTGTTCGCCCCTCCCAGCTGGAAGGCATTGCCATGTGGGAGATTTTAGCCAAAGCCTTCAGCTGGCGCGGCCCCATCTTGGAAGATTTGGAACGCCACCGCATGATTCGTCACCTGGTTGGCATGATGGTGACGGATATGATTCACACGACTGACACGCGTCTCAAAGAAAGCGGCGCAAAATCGGCGCTAGAGTTGCAGAAACTGTCCTATAACGTTATCGGCTACAGCGAAGATATGCAACGCCGCAACCGCGAGCTGAAAGATTTTCTCTACCAGAAACTCTATCGGCACTACCGCGTAGTGCGCATGGCCGTCAAGGCCGAGCGCATCATCAGCGACCTGTTCAATGCCTACCACGCCGAACCCGCCATCCTGCCTGGGCATGTTCAACAGCTCATTTCCATTCGCGGGTTGGAGCGCACCATCTGCGACCATATCGCCGGAATGACGGATCGCTACGCTGTGGAAGAACACCAACGCCTGTTCGACCCATTCCTCAAGCCGTAAACGCAGTTGTCGCTTGTTGGTCAATTTTCCGGTCAAATATTCACTATTCACCTCAAAGAGGTATCATGGCTCAAATTCCACCTACTTACATCACTGCTGAAGGCGCAGAAAAAATCCGTCTTGAACTTGCCGACCTGAAAGGTCCGCAGCGTGATGCGCTTTCCCGTCGTTTGCGCGATGCCATTCAAATGGGCGACCTTTCCGAAAATGCCGATTACATCAAGGCCAAAGAAGACCAGGGCTTCATTGAAGGCCACATTCAGGAACTGGAATATATCCTGACCAACGCCATCGTTGTCGAAGAAAAAAAAGGTAAGCGTGAGGTGGTTGCCGTTGGTGTAACCGTCACCATCCAGGAAGCAGATTTTGACCCTGAAAAATTCTACATCGTCGGCGCCAAAGAAGCAGACCCACGCGCCGGAAAAATTTCGCACGAATCACCTTTTGGCCGCGCGCTGATGGATCACAAAGTCGGCGAGACTGTCGAAGCCGAAACCCCCGGCGGAAAGATTCGTCTTGAAATTCTCAAAATCGAATAAACCCGGTCGCAGCCAAGTTTGCCAATATCTTGCGCTGGTTGAAAGACCAGCGCAATAAATTTAAAAATGAACCCTTTTTTCACTTCCAGCCTGCGCAGCCACCCGCGCGGCGCGAGTGTGGTACGCATTTTGACTGCCGCCCTGCAAGCCGTCGAACCGGGGCAGGCTGTTCAGCATTTTGCTCAGCG
Source organism: Anaerolineae bacterium CG2_30_57_67 (assembly GCA_001872455.1). Lineage (GTDB taxonomy): Bacteria > Chloroflexota > Anaerolineae > Anaerolineales > Villigracilaceae > UBA8950. The sequence continues at coordinate 14,367 of MNXJ01000035.1, forward strand.
CGAGGGGCGGCAATTCATTGTCGCTGGACGGGCCTACGATTTAAGCGCGATAAACCACGTTCGCATCCTTGGGGTTGGGAAAGCGGCGCGGGCGATGACTGCGCCGCTGGCTGTATCGCTGGCGGATGCATCGCCTCGCGGTTTGCTCATTCCAAAACAGGCTTTTGCCGCCCCTTGGAACGGATTTACCGTTGTTCCTGGTGGGCATCCCGTTCCCGATACCAATAGCCTGAAAGCGGGCGAAGACGCCCTGCAACTGGCACGCGGCCTGCAAGCCGATGACCTGCTGATTTGCCTGCTCTCTGGCGGCGGCTCGGCCCTGATGACGGCGCCGCTCCCCGGCGTGACCCTGGCCGATTTTCAGATGCTCACCCGCGCCTTGTTGGCTTGCGGTGCGCGCATTGACGAAATCAACACCTCGCGCCGCCACCTCGACTTGCTCAAAGGTGGCGGGCTGGCGCGTGCGGCTTTTCCTGCGCAAGTCATCAGTCTGATTCTTTCCGATGTGGTTAGCAACCCGCTCGAAGCGATTGCCTCCGGCCCTACCGCGCCTGACCCCACTACTCGCGCCGATGCGCTGGCCGTGCTGAAAAAATATGACCTGACTGCCAGCCTGCCCGCGGCGCTTCTCGCCGCGCTGACAAGCGCCGCCGAAACGCCCAAGCCCGGCGACGCGCTTTTTGCGCGTGTCCAAAACCTGCTGGTTGGAAGCAACTTTTTGGCGGCGCATGCGGCCCTTGCACAGGCCAGCGCCGAAGGCTTTCAGCCAATTTTTCTAGGGGACGACTGGCAGGGAGAAGCCCGCCAGGTGGCGCAGCGTCTCTGCCAACAGTTAAAAAACACGCGGACAAATTCTCCGGTTTGCCTGGTGGCGGGTGGAGAAACGACCGTTACCCTGCGCGGCAATGGACACGGCGGGCGTAATCAGGAACTGGCACTGGCCGCAGTCAACGAATTGGCCGGGCTGGAGAATATTTTGTTGGTGGCGCTGGCAAGCGATGGCGAAGATGGCCCCACTGACGCTGCCGGGGCGGTTGTCACTGGCGAAACGCAAAAACGCGCCCAGGCGCAACATCTTAGCCCAGACGCGTTTCTTGAACGCAACGATGCTTATTCTTTTTTTGACGCGCTCGACGACTTGCTCAAACCCGGCCCCAGCGGCACCAACGTCAATGATTTAATCTTCCTGTTTGGGTTTTGAACAGGTTTTAACGCAATACTGTTTCGTTAGTGGTTTCGGAGTCCAACGTCTCCCGACGTTGGCGCCAAAGTCTGGAGACGTTGGACTTCTTATCTAAACAGTATTGGGTTTTAACGGATGATGGATGGCGGTTTGGGCGTGTTTTGCATGGGTGGTTTGCATGGGTGGTTTGCGCCCGTAAACTCGCCACGAGTAGATTCCCAGCCCGAGGGCCGCCAGGACCAGCGCTGCGCCGATGATGCCAATCAACCCAGAGCCGCCCCCATTTTCGGCGGCAACTTCTGCCGGCGCGTTGCTTTTTTGTGCGCCAAAATCTACATACAGTGTTTCTCCGGCGGTAATCTCCAGCGTGAAACTTTGTTGGCTGGTGGGGTAGTAACCCTGCGGCGCAGCGGCACTGAGCGTGTACGTTCCCTGCGGAATGTTTTTGATGCAAGTCGCTTCTGTTCCGGCCTGCGTACTGAGCGCTTGTGAGAATTGCCCTGAAACGCCGCTGACGCTGATTGCGCCATCAGCGATGACGTTTTCGGTATCCTGTCGCAGGGCGTCGCCGTTGACATCGTTGTAGAGCAACAGGCAAATCGTGGCGTTGCCTGCTGGCGGGGTGGGCGTCGGCGCAGAGATTGTTGCGGTTGCGGTGGGCAGGTTCGCCTGCGTCGCTTCCGCCGGACCGCCAATGCCCAAAATTAACGGTTGGTTTTCGGATAGCGTGCAATTTTCATCTAACTGGTTTAGCGTGCGAATAATATCTACCGGAACGCCGGCCATCAAAGAAATTTGCAGGCAGGTCTGTCCGGCCTGCACGATGTAAACAATGCGCCCATCCGCGCCGGGGGTTGGGGTTGCGAATTGGGGCAGCTGCCCGGCTGGAGACGCATGAGCGCGAAAAACCAGCGAGAAGAATGCAACAAAAAGAGTCGCAAGCGCAGCGAGAAAGACTTTCTGCTTCATAGGCTGAAAATTATATCATGCCCGCCTTTTGCGCTATAATCTCGCCGGTTGTCGGCGGTCAAAATCGGATTGTATTTCCTAATTTCAATCGCATCTTCTGGAGAAACTTATGTCATTACAAATTATTGTCGGCGCGCAGTGGGGCGACGAGGGCAAAGGCCGCATTGTAGATTGGTTCGCCAGCCAGGCGCAAATTGTGGCGCGTTATAACGGCGGCGATAATGCCGGCCACACCGTCACGGTTGGTGAAAAAGTATTCAAATTACATCTCATTCCTTCTGGCATTATTCACCCGCACACAGTAGCCGTCATGGGCAATGGCATGGTCATCAATCCGCGCTCTTTGCTGGATGAGATGCAAGCGCTCGAATCGGCTGGCGTGGAAATTTCTCCGCGCCGATTGCGGATTTCGTACTGCGCGCATCTTATCACCCCGGCGCATTGCGCTCTGGATGCCGCTCTCGAAGCGGCGCGCGGCAAGGATAACATTGGCACAACCGGGCGCGGAATTGGCCCGGCCTACACCGATAAGGCCGCCCGCACCAACCTGCGCGTGGCGGATTTACTCGCCCCCGACCTGCCTGAGCGGGTGCGTCAAAATATCGAAACCGCCAACCGCAGCCTGCTTTCGCTTGGCGCGCCTGCCCTCGATGTGGTTCAAATAGCGGCAGCGTTTACGGATTACGCCCGACAGTTGGCGCCTTTCATCGCCGACACCGCGCTCGAACTGCACACCGCCCTGCAATCCGGGCAGCATTTGCTGGCTGAGGGTGCGCAAGGTTCGTTGCTCGATATTGACCATGGCACCTACCCGTTCGTGACTTCCTCCTCCACGCTGGCCCCGGGCACGCTGGTCGGCCTGGGGCTGGGATTAACCGCCGCGCACGGGGCGGTCATTACCGGCGTCTGCAAAGCCTTTCAGACTCGTGTTGGTAGTGGCCCTTTTCCAACTGAAGTGTTTGAGCAAACGGCAGAACGTTTGCGTGGAACGGGCGAAAATCCCTGGGACGAGTTTGGCACCACCACCGGGCGTCCGCGCCGGGTGGGCTGGCTGGATGGCGTTTTGTTGCGCTATGCCGTGCGTCTGAATGGCATTACCGAACTGGTTCTCACTAAATTGGATGTGCTTTCGGGGCTGAAAACGGTCAGCATTTGCGAAGCCTACCGGCGCGAAGACAAAACGCTGACCGAACTGGTGTTTGGCCCCTCGCATCTGGATGCGTACCAGCCGGTATTTACGTCTCTGCCGGGCTGGAACGCGGACTTGGGCGCAATTCGGCGCTGGCGCGACTTGCCTGAAGCCGCCTGCGCCTACATCCGCGCGGTGGAGCGTGTAGCCGGAGCACCCGTCAGCATGGTCAGCGTTGGGCCAGAACGCGAACAGATGATTGTTGTGGAGGCTTAAATGTCATTTTTACAGGCCATTCTTCTTGGCGTTGTGCAGGGGCTGACGGAATTTATACCGGTCTCATCCACTGCACATTTGCTGATTGCTCAGCGTCTGTTGGGTTTGCCCGCCAGCGACGCCATGTTCTCGTTTTTGGTGTTGGTGCAGTGGGGTACACTGATTGCGCTTTTTGCGTATTACTGGCGCGATTTTTGGAATATCTTGCTGGCGCTGCTGAAAATCAGGCGCGGTACGCCGTTTTTGCCCGATGCGAAACTGGGATTATACATTCTGCTTGCCACTGTTCCTGCGCTGGCGGCGGGCTATCTGCTCAAAGATGCGGTCAAGGCCCTGTTCACTGCGCCCTTGCTGGAGGCAGGCATTCGTCTGCTGACGGCGGCGGCACTGTTGGCGCTGGCCGAATGGCTGGGGCGGCGCGCCCGCGCGCTGGAAGGCATGACCGGTCTGGATGCGTTGTTGATTGGTCTATTTCAGGCGGTGGCGGTTTTCCCGGGCGCATCGCGCAGTGGCGTGACCATCAGCGGCGGCATGTTGCGCGGTTTCGACCGCCCAGCGGCGGCGCGCTTTGCCTTTCTCATGTCGGCACCGGTTTTACTGGCGGCGGGCGCGTATCAGACGTTGGATGTGTTGAAAATGCCCGGTCTGATTGATTTCATCCCCAGCCTGGAGTTTGGCATGGCGGCGTCGGCGGTGGTCGGCTGGCTGGCGATTCGCTGGCTAGTGGCGTATCTTAACCGTCATTCGTTGTGGGTCTTTTCGGCTTATTGCGCGCTTATTGGCACGGCTTGCCTGGCCGCTTATTTTTGGCTATGAGCGTGGTGCGCCGCGCCGTCTGGGCGGGAATGTTTCTCGCGCTCGCGGCGTGTTCGCCCCTTCAGCCGGAAACGCCGACGCCGGTAGTGTTGTACGCATCTTCGGCGGCATCTCCCTGGTTAGAGTCGGCCTACGCTTGTGCGCCACAAGTTGGGGCAATCATCAGGTTGGCGCAATCTCCCGCTGATGCGGACGCGCGCTTGATGGTGGGTACGCCGCTGGCCGTCACGCCATTTTTATACATGTTGGGCGAAGAAGAGATTGTGATTGTGGCCCACGCTGGAAGCAATCTATCGCTGGCTGATGTTGAGCAGGCGCAGGCACTATTCGCCGGAGACGAGAAGACCGTTTGGGTGTTTGATCATGCGGAAGATGTGATGCGCTTCTTTGTCGCCGGGGTCATGCGCGGGAGGCCGATCACGCCGCTCGCGCGCCTGGCAACTTCGCCGCAGGAGATGGCGCAAGCGCTTTCAGCCGATAAAAAGGCCGTTGGCGTGCTCGGCAGGCGCTCGGTCGGAGAGAATTTGCAGGTGGTGTTTTCCGCCGGGTTCGCCCCTGTTTTGGTGGAGACAACTTCTCAGCCGGAAGGGGTTCTCGCCCTTCTACTGAAATGTATGGCAGAATGATTCTCATTGCGGATACCGAGCAAGGAGCAGGCAACGCCGGTATCATAAAATTGGTATTGGCCGGCACTCCTTATGTCCCGCCGGTCATTCAGAATCGTTCCTGCCTGAGAAGTTACAATTATTGTATCTTCTCAAAAACTTGGGGCAGGGCAAGTTTGGCCCAAGCCAAGCGAGTTGGCTGCCTGAGTTACGAGTTCTGCCAAAGGCGGAATGGCGCCAACCCCGGTAATCCGGTCACGCAAATAGGCATAGAAACTGACATCCAATTTTCTGGCAGTCTCAGCCAGGGTCATGAAAGTATCCCAGGCATGCCTGCCCGTTTCTGTACGCGGGCCGAAACTGACATCCCGCTTCCGCACTCTGCGCCTGACCCCCAACTCTGAAGCGTTGTTGTGTAAGGGGA
>MNXJ01000050.1 GCA_001872455.1 Anaerolineae bacterium CG2_30_57_67
TTGCGCAGCGCGCTTGCCATGCGCAGTTTTTGCGCGGCGAAGACCATCAGCAGGGATTTGCCCGAGCCTTGAAAATGCCAGATGAGTCCCTTTTTGGTTACGCCATCGAGCACGCGCTGGACGATTTTGTTTGCGCCTTCGTACTGCTGGTAGCGGCAGATGATTTTGAGGCGGCGTTTCTTTTTATCAGTGGCGAATAATGTGAAGTTGGCGAGAATGTCGAGGAGGAGATTGGGGCGCAAAAGATTGGGGATGGATTCTGCCAGTTGTTTGATATCAGGCTTGGGCGGAGTCGCGACGCGCGGCTCTTCATCTACCGATGCTTGATTCTGTTTACTGGCAGTTAATCTCGCTTTGAGTGAGTCGACAATCCACGGGCTCCAGAGTTCGAGGGGCGTGTGGATGGCTCCGTAGCGCAGGTCTTTGCCTTCGGTGGCGACGTTGAGGACGTTGCAGGCGAAGAGTTCGGGGATGAATTTTTCGTAGTCGTCGTGGTCGTCGTGGAGTTGTTTGGCGCCGTCGACCCAACTGACGGCGTTGCGGACGGGGGTTTTGGCTTCGAGCAGGGCGAGCGGGATGCCGTTGACGTAGAGGACGAGGTCGGGGCGGCGTTCGGCTGCGCCCGTGCGGAAGGTGACCTGGGTGGAGGCGATGTATTGGTTGTTGTCAGAGGCTTGCCCTGAGTGTAACGAAGGGTCTCCAAAATCAATCAGGTGGATGGTGACGTGCTGGTTGTTTTCGCCAAAAGGCATGGAGCGCTCGCCGCGTAACCAGGCGGTGAATTCTTCGTTGGCGCGGATGAGTCCATCGGAGCGCACCGAGAGGACGATGGCGCGCAGTTTGTAGAGCACTTCGTCGGCGCGTTCGGGCTGGGCGGCGATTTCGGGGTTGAGGCGGATGAGGGCTTCGCGCAGGTAGGCTTCAATGAACACATCGTTGACGCGGCGCGGCAAACTGGCGGCAGGGACGTAATGCCAGCCTGCGCCTTTGTGATTGCGTCCGAGCGGGATGTAGGGCGCGGCGTCTTCGTGACTCTCTCTGCCTGTTACGGGCGGCGGTGTAACTCCCGTGAGCAGGCTGACGACGTAGTTTTCGACGGTGTTCTGTTCATTGAACATAGGCTTCACCCTGTTAAGTTTTTTTCGAGTAACTTCTTCTTCAATTCAATAAGATTGGTAAGATGAGTTTTTGACTGATCAATTGCAGTAGCAAAAGATTTGAATTGTTCTGATAAAGCCTTTTGCTCATCTTTTGTTCGTAAAGGAATGGTTACACCTTCAATATCAAACTTGCTAATATGAGGCAGTTGAGTTCCTTGTTGATTCTTTTGAAGATGGTTTTGGTAAACCTTTGACTGTAAAAAAGCCCATAAATAATCAACACTCAATTCAGTTGAAGGTCTAAGTCGGGCAACACGTTGTAAAAGCAAAGAAGGCAAGTCGTCATCTATGATTTTTGAAACCTTGAAACCATCACCAACAAAAGGTCTATCCATTGCAATGACGATGTCGTCTTTTTGCATTTGGAAAATCTTGAAATCTTCGTATTGACTTTCATCCCAATATTTTGTTTCTTCTTTTGCCCATTCACATCCATGAATTCCTACGTTTGAACACCGAAGCAAACGGACTCCACTTTCTTGATACAACTTGCTTTTGAACGGAAATCCGACAAGAACATCACATACTTTACTCAAAACGGTAGGATTTTCTTCTTCGCTATATTGCCCAGAAAATTCTTGATGAACTAAAGAGTTGTATGCTGTTGATAAACTTTCCAGCAATTCTTTATGTCTTTCAATTGTGTCATCCGCCGCCCAGAGCAGGTCAGCAATACGGCGCTGTTCGTCCACGGGCGGGAGGGGGAATTCGTAATTGGCAAGATGAGACCAATTTGTCCGCGGCGAAAGCGAGCCTGCCGAAGTCTTCACGGCATAGTCGTAAAATCCTTCCGATTGGCAAATGAACGGCACAAGTTCGGGCAATAACACATTCGGGTCTTTGCTCTCGAAGACATAAATGTCGCTGGAACACACGCCGTCAAAGTCCGCAACCGCCACCTTGCGCTGATAGGCACGGCGCTTGCCGAAAAGTACCTGTCCGCGCTTGAAGGTGTTGGTGAAGGTTATCCCGTCCGCCACGAGTCCCCAACTGCGAATGTGCAGGTTCTCTGGCTCGATGTGCTCGAGTCCCACAAAGCGGTCAATGCCTGCGGAGGCAGGGTCCGCTGTGCGGGAGGCGGAGAGGCGGATGACGGAGGAGAATTTGACGAGGGTCATGGGCTATTGATTCAGGCTCTCGATGAATTGGTTAACCTCTGATAATTTTGGCGACTTTATCGATTCGAAAATTGTGCGGGCTTCTTGGGCATGTTGTAATGAAGATTCCTTATTGTTCTCCAATTGAGATAACTTTGCGAAATTGAATAAAATATTTGCTTCTAACTCACGAAAACTCAATTCCCTTGAAATCATCAGTGAGCGATCAAGATTCTCTTTTGCTTGGATGGTATCGTTCAGTTTTATGTTTAGCTCACCAACCTGGTTGAGCCATTCGCATTCATGTTGTCGATCCCCAATTTCGCGAGCAATCACTTGTGCTTGTTTGTAATATTCTAATGCCTTATGCTGATTGCCCAATTTGTCATAAACCTCTGCAATATTGCCTAGCCATACGCCTTCGTGTTGTCGGCTGCCAATTTCGCGGGCAATCCCTAATGCCTGCTCGAAATACTCAATTCCTTTACTCCACTCGCTTCGATCCACATAATTTGCACCAATAGATCCCAGCCATACACCTTCCCGCCGCTTATCGCCAATTTCACGGGCAATCCCCAGCGCCTGTTCGAAATACTCAACTGCTTTATGCACCTCGCCAAGATTGCTGTAAGCTGTTCCTATATTGCCCAATGAGCTACCCTCTATCTCGCGATCGCCAATTTCGCGGGTAATCTCCAGCGCCTGCTCGAAATATTCTATCCCTTTATGTTGCTCACCTAGTAGGCCATTAGCTACTCCTATACTTTCCAGCCATTTGCCCTCTCTTTGTCGGTCACCAATTTCGCGAGCAATCTTTAGTGCATCCAAAAAATATTGAATGCCTTTGTTATATTCCCCCAGAAAGACATAGGCTTGTCCTATATTACCAAGAGAGGAACCATACTGCTGTCGGTCCCCAATTTTTCGGGCAATCTCCCTCGCCATCTCGTAGTATTCTACACCCTTATGCTGGTCACCAAGTAGTCCATAAGCTGCTCCTATATTGCTCAGCCAAAAACCCTCTCTCCGTTGATCACTAATTTCGCGGGCGATCTTCAATGCCTTCTCTAAATACTCAATCCCCTTACGTAACTCGCCCAAACTGTTATACACTGTTCCTATATTGCCCAGCCAGATACCCTCTCTCTGTTGGTCGCCAATTTCATGGGCAATCACTAGTGCTTGTTCGTAATATTCAATTCCTTTACGCCACTCGCCCAGACTGTCATAAGCTACTCCTAAATTCCCCAGCAGTTTATTTTGATTTTTGCGGTCTCCAAGCATCTGCGCAGCTTCTAATGCAGCATCAAACCATTTTAATTGTTGGTTAAAGTGTAAGCGCGTACGTGCCAAATACACAAAATCCGGGATTTCTTTGAGAACGCTCGGAACATCCTGGTTGGTGTTTTTATTTTTGATTGCCCACTCATAAGCAGTTTCGAGATGAATATATTCGGTGTCGAATAGCGACAATCCGTGCGACAACTCATTGCCGCCTTTGGTATATAGGTCTTCAGCAGTATTCCAAACTCTCTGATAATGTCGAAGATAATTTAGTAAAGCTATTGTTTTGTCACCTTCTGTGAGTTTTGTACTGGCAAATTCCGCTAGAAGGTCATGTAAGCGATATCTATTTGTAGCTGAATCATACTGCAACAAGCTATACTGATGCAACTTACCTGCAAGTTTTCGAGCAACATCCTCATCCAGACTCCATATCGCGGCAAGCGCATCCCGTTTGAAGGAAACTGGGAATATTGACAACATACTCCAGTATTGTTTTTCATCCTCGGATAATTGCTGATAACTCTGCTCGAATGATGCTTCTACGCTAGCACCAGCGCCTTCCATATGAAGCGCCTGCAACCTTTTTGTTTTATCGGTGAGTTCGTTAATGTACTCTTCTGCTGACCAATCGGCATGGATATATAAGTAGCTGCCTGCCAGACGCAATGCGATTGGCAAGTTTCCGCAAAGTTCAGCGATACGCTGGAAGTCATTCCTCGTTAGGCGTGGACAAATCTCTTTTAATAAGCGGGCGGACTCGCTTTTATTCAAAACATCCAATTCAACTGAATGCAATCCAGGTATGGTGAAATGTAAACGAGACGTAACTAACATCAGAGAGTTTGAAGGCGGGCGCAATGGCATGATCTGTGATGCGTCATGTGCATTATCTAGAAATATGATTGTTTTTTTCTCGGCCAGACTGCTCTGATAAGCCCCAGATAACTCCTCTTCGGTTGCGTTGCGCAAATCGGCAGTCGGGTAAAAACTTTGAACAACTTGTCTCATCACGTCAATTGGTTTGAGTGGATTGTTGCTTGTGCCACGAAGGTCAATGAAAAACTGGGCGTCAGAATACTTATTTACCAAACTGTGCGTGACAACCAAACCAAGGGCAGTCTTGCCAATTCCCGCCATGCCGATAAGACCACTAATTGCTACTCCACCTTTTTTCTCAATATTTGCAAGAACCTTTTTTAGTTCTTTGCTACGCCCAACAAAGTCCGCTGGCGGTTGTGGAAGTTCATGCAAGGCAGATAAATAATTCACTGCTGCAAGACGCTCTATTGCTTCGGGGTTTAGTTGAACGGTATTTCCACTTCCGACAATGATCACCGAGTTTTGAACATTCCCACCAATGAAAATCTGCCCGCTTGTGAAAGCTTGACGAAGCAGTTCAAGATCGTCGGAAGTTACTTTGTTTTCAATTAATTTTTTCAGTACATTTTGAAGAGAGTTATCCATTGTTACCTCGCTTTCATTTCAAATCATTCAACAAAGAGGTTACTGTTTCTTGAAGTTGCTTTGAACTTTCGTCCCATGCTTGGATTGCCGTTTTCAAACCATTAACAGCATAATCACCTTTGCCTTCACTCACAGCCTTTCCGCGCACATACAGCGGGATACTCAAATTGCCGTCGTTGGCGCGAATGTCCGCCAGTGAAGCCACCTTCGCAAAACCTTCCACATCCTTGAAAGCGTGATACGCGTCCGCAACCCGTTGCTGATGTTCAGGCTTGAGATAACTCATACTGCGCTCGCGGGTCACTTCGTTCACCGCGTCAATGAAGATCACATGCCCGCGCCGTTTGGCGGGCTTGTTATTTCGGCAAATGACAACACAAGCTTCCATCGGCGAGTTGTAGAACAGGTTGGCTCCCAGCCCAAGCACGCAATCCACCAGGTCAGCGTCCACCAGTTTCTGGCGCATGTCCGCTTCTTCCTTGCGGAATAAGACTCCATGTGGAAAGAGGATGGCGCACCTGCCGCCCTTATCCAAACTTTTCAAGATGTGCTGAAAGAAAGCATAGTCCGCGCGTCCCTGCGGCGGCGTGCCGAGGAAGTTGCGTCCCCACGAGTCACTTGTCCATGCTTCGCGGTTCCATTGCTTGATGGAATAGGGCGGGTTCGCCAGCACCACGTCAAAGGTGGCGAGGCGGTCTTTCTCGGTGAAAGCGGGACGTTCGAGCGTGTCTCCGCGGGCGATGGCGAAATCGTCCACGCCATGCAGCGCTAAATTCATGCGCGCGATGGAGGCGGTCATGTGGTTGCGTTCCTGCCCGTAGAGTTTCAACGTGCGGTATTCGCCGCCTTTGCGCTTCACCTCATCCAATGCCGAGATCAACATGCCGCCCGTGCCGCAGGTTGGGTCGTAGATTTTTTCACCTGGCTTGGGTTCGAGCATTTGCACCATCAAATGCACCACGGTGCGGTTGGTGTAAAACTCCTGTGCGGTATGTCCGCTGTCATCGGCAAATTTCTTGATCAGGAACTCGTAGCCATTGCCCAACTCATCTTCGGGCACGTTGGCAAGCGAAAGCGATTGCTTTGCAAAATGCTCCAGCAGATTCTTGAGCGTGTGGTCGGGCAGTCGTTCCTTGTTTGTCCACGGTGCATCACCAAAGATTCCATCCAGCCGATCAGGGTTAGCGGTTTCGATGGAGCGAAAAGCATTTTGGATGGCTTTACCGACATCCTTGGCTTTCTCTCGTACATTCTTCCAATGCGCCTTCGCGGGAATGACAAAACGTTCATTCGCCATCTGCTCGGCATATTCTTTATCATGAGTCTCAGCGAACGCATCCGCATACTCCGCGTCCCACACATCCGAGAGTCGCTTGTAGAACAGCAGCGGAAAGATGTACTGCTTGTAATCGCCCGCGTCCACCAGTCCGCGCAGGATGATCGCCGCGCCCCACAGGTAGGATTCGAGTTCGGGTTGGGTCATGCGGTCAGCCATGGTTTTCCCCTTCCTGCCAGGAGGGGGCTAGGGGGAGGTCATTCAACAAAGTCCGCAATTTATTCTCGGCTTCCTGCGCCCGTCCCCATGCAGATTTGAAATCTTCAATCGCCACATTCAAAGGCGGGACGCTCTTCGAGCGTTCGCCAATGGGCGGCAGTACATAACGGGAAATGTTCAACGTCCAATCTTCTTCTTGAATCTGACTCAGCGCCACAACCCGCGCCCGATCCTGAATCTCTTCGAATTGATTTACCCACGCTGAAATCTGGTCCGCGTGTTCAGGGTCAAGATAGTTCTGTGCGCGTCCCTTGCGCATGAGCGACGACGCGTCCACGATCAGTACTTTGTTTTTGCGTTCTTTGGACTTCTTCTTTTTGAGGATGAGAACACACGCGGCGAGTCCCGTGCCGTAGAACAGATTCGGCGCCAGCCCGATCACAGTCTCGACCCAATCCTGCTCCAGCAAATACTTGCGGATCTGCCCTTCGACCCCGCCGCGGAACAACGTCCCCTGCGGCAGGACGACAGCCATGCGTCCACTTTTTTCCGCCATCGATTTGACCATGTGCTGCACCCAGGCGAAGTCCGCGTTTGAGTCAGTGGGCAAGCCCGCAAACGAACGTCCCCACGGATCGCTTTCCCAGATATCACGTCCCCACTGTTCCAATGAAAACGGCGGATTGGCAATCACACAATCGAAGGTGGCAAGTCCGCCCGTGCTGGGATCCGTGAAAACAGGGTTGCGTAAGGTATCTCCGCGCTCAACGACAAAATCTTCCATGCCATGCAAAAGAAGATTCATGCGTGCCACCGAGGCGGTGGTTAGATTCTTTTCCTGTCCATATAGTTTTCCGTAAAACGTGCGCGGGTCACCGCCTTTTGCGCGCACATGCTCCACCGCGCCGAGCAGCATACCACCTGCCCCACAAGCAGGGTCATATACCGTCTCGCCTTCTTTGGGGTCGAGAATGTCCACCATCAAACGCACCACACTGCGCGGCGTATAAAACTCGCCTGCTTTCTTGTTGGTCGCGTCTGCAAACTTCTTGATCAGATATTCATAGCCGTCGCCGATGATGTCGCTGTCCACGCGGCTATTGCCCAAATTCAACGCAGAGAAATGCTCAAGCAAATCCTTGAGTAATGCGTCTGGCAGGCGGTCTTTGTTGCTCCACTGGGAATCACCGAAGACACCGTAAAGGTGCTTCTGATTCGCGGATTCAATTCCGCGCATGGCATTCTGCAACGCAGTCCCTACATTGGATGGTTTCTCGCGCACATCGTTCCAATGACATCCCTCTGGAACTTGAAAACGATGCTCGTCATCAAAATCTTCCCCGTATGTTTTCACCGCTTCTTCAAACTCTTCATCCCACACGTCACAGATGCGCTTGAAGAACATCAATGGCAGGATGTAACTTTTCCAGTCCGAACGGTCCACGGGGCTGCCGCGTAAAATATTGGCGGCTTCCCAGAGATGGCTTTCGAGGGTGGAGAGGGTGGTGGTAGGCGACATGATAGGTCTAGCGGCGATTACCCCGTTTCCGCTTCATTATACGACAGGTTTTTTCTTGGATAGCAACTGGATAGGGATGGGTTTTGGGATGGGAATGCTGACATATCATCACACAAGTGTAGTTGTGCTCATGTTTCTTTTCACTGCTTTCCCCTGATTATCCCAATTGCATCCCAGCTCCAGGAGCAAAGGCAGGGCGGTGATTCGTAAAATGCGTTTCGCGGGAGGATGGAGTGCACGTCAGGTTATAACGTCGGGATGCGGTTTAGTTCCCGCCAACTGATGAACGAGCCTGCACTGGTTTGCAGGGACTGTTCGCCGCCATAAACAACGTAGCCATGCTGTTCTGGCACAGCGGCAAGTTGACGCCAGTATTCGAGATTGTCAAAATAGCTATTGGATATCGTTTTGCCTGATTTGATCTCGACTGGTACGGTTTTCTCCCCTTCCACCAACAGGCAGTCGATCTCTTTACCATGACTATCCTGCCAAAAATATGGCTGACGATGCACACCGCGATTGAAATCGCGCTTGATAAACTCATTGAGGATCAAATTCTCAAAGAGCGCGCCTTTCATGTAATGCAAGTTGACCTGGTTTTCATCACGGATGCCGAGCAGGGAACAGGCAACGCCTGTATCGTAAAAGTAGAGTTTGGAAGATTTGACCAGCCGCTTGTTGAAATTGCGGTGGAAGGGCTGTAAACGATACACAATGTAGGAACTTTCCAAAATGGAGAGCCAGGCTTTGGCTGTGTTCGGGCTGATTCCCGAGTCACTTGCCAGCCCCGTATAGTTGAGCAGTTGCCCGGTGCGCCCGGCGCACAGTTGGGTGAATTGGATGAAGGCGTTGATATCCCCAATATTTTTCATCAGGCGCACATCTTTCTCGATGTAGGTCTGGATGTAGACTGGATAAAAATCGGTGGGCGCAATGGCACGATCGTAAATGCGTGGATATTGACCCTTGAAAATCAGGTTTTCGTACGGCTCTGCGCCAGGCTCCAGTTCTTCAAAAGAAAATGGAAGCAGGTGCAGAATCGCGGTGCGTCCTGCCAGGGTCTGGCTGATTTTTTCCATCAACAGAAAGTTGGATGAACCCGTCAGGATGAATTGAGTCTGACGTTTCTCATCCACAATTTTTTGGATGTAGGAAAACAGGTCAGGCGTGTTTTGAATTTCATCCAATATGGCGCCTGCCGGGTAATTGGAGAGGAAACCGCGCGGATCGGTGAGCGCGATCTGGCGGATATCCGGCTCTTCCAACGAGACATAAGGCAGAGCGGGAAAGGCGGCTTTGACCAAGGTGGTCTTGCCGGATTGGCGGGGACCGGTGAGAGTGATGACTTGAAATTTCTGCGCCAGGGCAAGGATTTTTGGGGTGAGAGTTCTTTCGATCATAAAAGCGCTCCTATTGAAAAGAACGACACGAACGCTGTTATCATAGCACGCATTGTACAAATCCGCAATCGTGTTGCGGATTTGTCGTCCATTCTTGACGGCGGACGCGAGGATGTGTGCACAGTTCCCCTTTTTGGTAAATCGTTATTTTTTCGATAAAGTGACGATTTACCAAGCCAAGTTAAGATGCTTCACAACTTGCCTTATCCTTCCGCCTTCACTTTCTCTGCCACCTTCTTCGCCACCGCGCTGACCACCGCGCCGGGACCGTTGAGGGCGGCCAGCAGGACTTCGAAGATATCGGACCCCATGCGTTTGACAGCCCGCAGGCGGCGGGCCAGGAAACTTTCATCCAGCTCTTCCGCTTTAACGATCTGACCTTCGATCTCTTCCACTTCGGCGGAGAGGTCTTCTTTTTGCTGGGCGGGCAGGCTGGCGGACTGGATGGCCTGGTAGACAGGCGCAAAGATATTTTGCGTGCTTCCCCCCACTGTATTGCCACTGCCGGTGAGGATGGTGGAACCGGTGATGCTCCCGCCCGCCACCACACTGCCCGTGCCGCCGGTGATATTTTTATCGCGCCCGACGAAGTCGCCGCCGCCGGTTTTTACATCCCCGGCGACGAATGCGCCGACCTGGGTTTGGATGAGCAGGGCTTCTTTTTCAGCCAGATCCTTCTTCAAGACCTCGCTTTGTTCCTGGATGGTGGACATGAGAACCTCCCCGCGAGATGACGTTGCTATCAGGTTACAACAAGTCCCCCATCCACAAGGCGAGCACCCTTTGCCACTTCGGCGCTAGGCTCAAGATGACCTGCTCGACGTCATACAAAAAATTCGCAGACCGAGTACCACATTCGGGCTTGCGAGATTTTTTTTTGCACATTTTCCAGCAGAAAAGTTTGACTTGTGGGCCCGGCTGGAGTCGAACCAGCGACCAAGAGATTATGAGTCCCCTGCGCTAACCACTGCGCCACGGGCCCTTGTTCGGTAAAACAATAATCAGTTATCAGATCTGTTCACTGATTACTGACAACTGATTACTGAACCGAGAGCGGGAGACGGGATTCGAACCCGCGAATATCAGCTTGGAAGGCTGATGCCTTACCACTTGGCGACTCCCGCAACCCTGCTATTCTACCAGCGGGAAATGAAGATGGTCAAGTGTTTTTTTATGGCGTTACAGGGGTTTTTCAATCTGGGAGAAAAAATGCCATCGCCAAAGGCTACTGAAATAGTTTTGACCGAAACAGAGCAAAAAGGTTTGGAAAAATTAGGCACGGTTCAGAAAAGCCCAATTTGTGGCAAAAACACCTTTACAATTTACTCCGGATTCGCACCCCCATATGCGGAGATTAAGCGGCTTTTGCGCTGAAATGTTCCGTATTTAAGGCCTCGCACAATAAATACTTGTCATGAAATTGTAGAGCAGATTTTTATGCAATGTGAACCGTGCCAAAAAATGCTTGCGGAGACATTGAAGCCCCGCAAGCATTTTTTTGGCGGTCTTTTTTGCGATGTGCTAATGAGTTGTGGTAGCAAATTGGGCAAAATTTGTGCCACCCAAGCGCGTAACCAAATCTTCTTGAGCATTGCACCAAATGGAGCGCAACGGGCACTCATCGCCAAAACCGCAGGCGTCTTTGTCGTTGACACACTCGTTGAGGGTGATGGGTCCGTCAATTGACTCAACTACATCCAGCAACGTGATTTCTTCGGGGGGTTTTGCCAGCGTCACGCCGCCCCGTGCTCCGCGCGAAGTTTGCAACAACCCGGCAATTGAGAGTTGAGAAATTATTTTTGCCAGAAACGAGGGCGGAATATGTTGCTCTTGCGCAATCTGGCTGGTGGCCGCGCGCTGATTTGCGCCCAACTGGGTAATGTATAGAACGGCGCGGATGGCGTAATCGGCCTGACGGGTAATTTGCATGAAAAGCCTCTCCAATAAGGGTATTTTTTACCTGAATAGATGAATTTTATCGGAGAGTGTAGACCGGCGCAAGTGATGGAGGTCATGGAGAAAGTATGACCTTTTACTCCGAATTTTCGGAAAGGAATGCATCTTGGCCGTTGTGTCAAGGCGCGGGTAACGGCGTATTGCTCGGCATTGGCAGCGGCGTATCGCTCGGCGCGGGCAGCGGCGTATCGCTCGGCGCGGGCAATGGCGTATCGCTCGGCGCGGGCAGCGGCGTATCGCTCGGCGCGGGTAACGGCGTATCGCTCGGCGCGGGTAATGGCGTATCGCTCGGTGATGGTGTCGCGGTCGGTGTTTCGCTGGGCGGGAGCGGGGTGGGGCTGGGCGGAATGATGCGCAGATGCGCCAGCAGTTCGGCGTAGCCGCCGTTTTTGTTTTCCATGCGCAGACGCAGAGTCACTTTGTCGTTGGTCAGGGAGGTCAAATCCCAGTTGTAGATTTTTTCAGATTGGCGCAGGGGGTTGCCGCTTTCAAGCAGCGTTTCCCAGGTTTTAGGGTCGTCGCCGTAGCCGAATTCCAGACGGAAGAGGCTGAAATTGGGCGCGAAAGCGGCGGCGTTGATGGAAAGTTCGTTCTCGTGCAGGACGTCGCCCTCGCGCAAATTCCATTGAAGTGTGGGGCGGTCGTCGCCGTTGCAGTCGCCGTCGGGGACGAAGAAGATGGGGCGCTCGAAGCCCTGCTCTTCGGCCCAGTTGCGGCCTTGGTCGTCCTGACGCAGCCAGCGGCGGGCAAAACTGTCGGTGACGTTGAGCGTCATTTTTTCGGCGACAAATTCGCTGCACAAAGCGTTGGCACGCAAACCGGTCCAGGTGTCGAGATTTTCCTGTTTCCACAGGTCTTCGCTGGCGGGCAGCGGCGGCTGGTCGCCAGCGAAAATTTCCAGGCGCTGCTGCGGGCATTTCTCTGAAGGCTCGGCGCCGGACAGGGCGCAGATGACTTTTTCCATGATGCCGGGCGGGCGGTCAAACCCGCGCGGGTTTTGGGGCACGGCGGCCTGCATGAAGTCGGCCCAGATGGGCGCGGCGCCGCTCAGCCCGGTGGTGTTGACCATGGGGGTGTAGTCGGCGTTGCCCACCCAGACGCCGACGGCCAGGTCGGGCGTGAAGCCCATCGTCCAGTTATCGCGGAAGTCGTTGGTGGTGCCGGTTTTGGCGGCGGCGGGGAAGGGCAGGTTGATGACCGAGTTGCGCCCAAACATCGGCGCGCGCGCTTCGTTGTCGGAGAGAATGTTCGCCATCAGATAGGCGTGTTCGGCGCGGATGACTTGCTCGCCTTGCGGCGGCTGATATTCGTAGATGACGTTTCCGGCGTAGTCGCTGATTTTGAGAATGGCGACCGGCGGAATCTTTTGCCCGTTGTTGGCGATGACGGCGTAGGCGGCGGTCATTTCCAGCACCGAAACATCTCCGCCGCCGAGAGTCAGCGCCAGGCCGTAGTCATCGCGCGTCAGGCTGGTGATTCCCAGGCGGCGCGCCATGCCAATCAGCCCTTCGCTTTGCGGGGTGGCGGGGTCATCGTAAATGCCCGCAAATTGCAGGGTTTTGACCGCTGGAATGTTGAAGGAGTTTGCCAGCGCGGTGCGCACGGTGACCGGGCCGTGAAATTTGCCGTCATAGTTGACCGGCACATACGGCTCGCGTGGGTCATTCGGGTCGCCGGAGGGCGGAAAATAGGAAGGCACATCCCAAATCAACGTGGCGGGCGTCCAGCCTTTTTCAAAGGCGGCCAGGTAGGTGAAGGGTTTGATGGACGACCCCGGCTGACGGGTTTGGGTGGTCGCCATGTTGACCTGGCCGGAAATGGCCTCGTTGTAAAAATCTACCGAGCCGACCATCGCCAAAATTTCGCCGGTTTGCGGGCGGATGGCGACCAGTGCGCCGTTGCTGGCATTTTTATCCACCAGATTGGCAACCTGCTGGCTGACGATTTGCTGGGCGGCGTCTTGCAGGGCCGGGTCGAGGCTGGTGGTGACGACGAAGCCAGAGCGGTAGATGGTCTGCGCGTCGAAGCGGGCTTCCAACTGTTCGCGCACGAACTGCACCCAGTGCGGGTAGCGCGTCTGAATGTTGGGCGTGGGAAAATTGTAGGCGATGATCGCCTGTTTGGCGGCCAGTCCATCTTGAATGGCAACGCAAATGGGGGCGGGCGCATTGCTGACGGCAATGCAGTTTTCCTCCTGGCTCAGCAGGAACATCAAATCCAGCACGTCGCTGTTGCGCTGCAGGGTCGCCTCGCGGTTGGTGTGGATATCGTAGACCGAGGGCGCCTGCGGCAGACCGGCCAGAAAAGCGGCCTGCGCCAGGTTCAAATCATCGGCCAGGCGGCCATTTTTGACGCCGGTCAATTGGCCGTCAATCGCCGCGCCAAAATAGGTTTCGGCGGCGGCTTCGATGCCGTAGGCCAGGTTGCCGTAGTAGATTTCGTTCAGGTACAGTTCCAAAATTTCATCTTTGGAATAACGCCGGGTGATTTCTGCCGCCAGAATGATTTCGCGCAGTTTACGCTGATAGGTGCGCTGGACGCGTTCTTCGGGCGAGAGCAGCAGGGCGCGCGCCAGCTGCTGGGTGATGGTCGAAGCGCCGGGGCCGTTTCCGCCGCTGGTGGCGTTTTCCCACACGGCGCGCGCGATGGCGACCGGGTCGAAGCCGGGATGGGTGTAAAAACCCTTGTCTTCGGTGGCGATGGTGGCGGCGATGACATAGGGCGAAATTTGATTAATCACAACGTAGGTGCGCCGCCCGGCATTTGGGTCGAGAATTTCGTACAGCGGGCCGCCGTTGCGGTCGAGCAGGCGCGTGGTTTCAAACTGCGCCGAGCGGGCGCGCAAATCGTCCACGCCGGGCAGCGAGGAGGCCACCGAAGCGTAGGCCAGCGCCGCGCCAATGGCCCCTGCCAGAATCAAAATTACCAGGACGAACAGCCCAAAAATCATGCCGCGCGCCAGGCACCCGGCACTGTTGCGCCAACTGATCGGCGGTTGGGCGGGCGGGCGCGGCGCGGTCTGCGTGCGCAGCGCCACCGGAGCCACGCGAGTTCCATTTAGGTCGGTTTCGTCCACTCGTTCGGGCAGGGGCAGGTAGGGGTCCGGGTAGAGCGGCGCGGGCCGGTTGGAGCGGCCCCCTTCCGGCAGAAGCGTTCCGCTTTCGCTGGGAGTCTGATTCGAGCGGCGGGTGGTGCTAAATTCGGGCGGTTGATTGTTCATAAGGTTTTTAGGCTGGAGTCCAACGTCTCCTGACGTTGTTTACTTGTTTTTGACGAGTACCGTCCAATTACCCTTCATTACAATTTCATCTTTTTGATTGTGGACAGTCACCGTCAGCGTCACCGCTCCGCCGCCCAGACGCGGAAAGGCCTTGGCTTCGGCCACTTCCATCACCACGTGAATCGTGTCGCCGAAGAAAACCGGCTTGACAAATTTCCACTCGCCGATTTCACGGAAAGCGATGACGTTGGCGCCGAGGATGCCGGTCTGCACCGCCAGCCCCGAGGCGACTGCCAGCCCGAGCAGGCCGTGCGCGATGCGCTGACCGAAGGGCGTGGCGCGCGCGAATTCGGCGTCGGTATGAATCTGGTTGAAATCGCCGGAGAGCCCGGCAAAGGCGATGACATCGTGCTCGCTGATGGTGCGCCCAACCGAGGTCATGCGCTGACCGGGGGCAAAATCTTCAAAATACAGGCCGTGATTTAAGTTGAGTTCGCTCATGGAAATCTCCTTCTGGCGTTTTATTGGCCGTAGACAACCGGATAGCCCAGTTGCATCCAGTCGCCCAGACCGCCGCTGACGCTGGTGATGTTGCTGAACCCGGCTTGCCGCAAAATATCGCGTCCGCGTGGGGAGCGGCTGCCCGATTGGCAAATGACGACGATTGGTTTGTCGCGTGGAACTTCGTTGACGCGTGCGGCGAGTTCATCTATCGGTATCAACAGGGCGTCCTGCAGGTGAAAATTGTTCCACTCGCCCTGAGTGCGGACATCTACGAAGACGGCCCCGCCTTGCTGGTAGAGTGTGTAGGCCTGGTCGGCGTTGATATCGTTGGGTAAATTGCTAGCCGAAATTTTCTTGCCGTTGTTGCCCGCAAGCACAATCAGCGTGATGATGATGGCGGCCAGCGCCAGAATACCAATTTGTACTGCCGGGCGGCGGAAAAACCCTGAAACAGGGCTTTGATTGCGCGTAGCGCGGCGTGTGGATTTTTTTGACATGCAAATTTCTCCTAAAGTGGCGTTACTTTGTGAATGCGGGGCGAGGTGAATCTTAAACGCTGTAGTGGGCTAAAAAGTTGCGGATTAGCGTCCTCCGGCGCTGGTTTCCTCACGCGGGTCGGCGCCAGCGTAGAGAGAACCATCTGCGCCGCGCAAAATGGCTCCGACAGCGCCGAAATCTTTATCCCAGGCGGGGGCTTCTTCGGGCAAATAGCCGAGCGCTTTCAGCCCGTCGGCGGCAGTGGCGAACAGGTCAGCCTCCAGGCGCAGACCGCCGGGGGTAAATTCGTGCGGCGCAAATGATGATGGCGCTGAAATGCTGTAAAAACGTGGCGCGCTAATCGCTTGTTGGATGTCCATGTCAAAAATGACCAGGTTGAGAAAGACCTGTACCAGCGTTTGGGCTTGGGTGTCGCCGCCGGGTGTGTTGTAAGCCATGAAAAACTTGTCGTTTTTGAAGACAATCACCGCGTGTGGTGTAATGCGCGGGCGTTTTCCCGGCTGAAGCGCGTTGACGTTCGCCGGGTTGAGACGAAACTGATTCATACGATTGCCCAAATTTAGCCCGGTACCAGGCAGCATGGGCGTTTTTGGAAAATCGGAGGGAGTGATGACAACGGCATTGCCCTGCGCATCAACAATTGCCACCTGGGACGTATCCTGCCCGATGGTGAAATCGCTCAGGCTGGCGAGGGTTTCCGTTAAATTGAATCCGGCTGCCGGTTGGGGAAAATCTGTCTCGGCAGAACCGGCTTGGAAACCGGCAATTTCTCCTGGCGCGGGCAAATTTCCAAAGGCAGAAGCGGTCATTTTTTCCCGCCGTTGAGTAGCATAGGGCTTGCTCAACAAGGTTTCAAGCGGCACGTTGACGAAAGCGGGGTCAGCCACATAGGCGTCGCGGTCGGCCATGGCGATCTCGATGGCCTGGGCGACGGTATGAATGTATTGCGGGCTGTTGTGTCCCATGCTTTTCAGGTCTACGCCTTCGAGAATTTGTAGAATGAGCGGTTCCATTATGCCTTGCGACCAGGTTCCGTTGCCATAAAAAGTGTACTCGCCATAATTACCGGTCACGGGTGTTTCCCAGCCGCCGCTGTAGGTTGCCAGGTCGTTGTAGGTCATCAGCCCGTGTTGGTCTTTGTGCATTGTGTCAATTTCTTGGGCAATCACGCCTTGGTAAAAGTAGTCGCGCACGGCCTGAATGCCGTCGGAGCGGGTGCCGCCACTTTGCAGTGCGCTCTGTTCGGCATCAGCCAGGGCTTGCAGGGTGTTCGCCAGGTCAGGAAAAGTCATGCGGTCGTGAAGATGAATGGGACGCCACCATTCGCCGCGCAGGAAGACGCGCGTGTTTTCGGGTAGGAGGATGGCAAAGCCGAAACGCTCCAGCGTGGAAAGGTCGAGATTGCGTTGGAAGATGGCGTGCGCCGGGAAGCCTTCGCGGGCAATCTGAATGGCGGGGGCGGCTAATTCGCTGAAACTCAGCGTGCCGCAGTCGTTTAACAAAGCGGTAAGCACATCTGGCGAGGCGGGGACGAGCTGTGCCCAAATATCCAGCTCTGGCACAGTTTTGAAGCCGCGCGCGGCAAATCTTTCGATGGTTGCCGCTTCGGGCGCTTTGCCCGCACCGATGTAGGAGCGCACCTGGCCGGTTTGAGCATTGTAGACAAGGGCAGGCGCGACGCCGGGGAAGGAGGTTGCTTCGCCGTGTGTGATATTAAGAACCAGCAATGCCGAGACTGCTGCATCGCATGCGGATCCTCCGCGTTCCAGCACACTGAGAGCGGCAGCGGTTGCCCAGGGCGTGCCGGTGACGGCGGCGTATTGCTTTCCGCTGAAGAGCTGGCGCGGTTGACGAGTGCGGTCATTGTAGTCCATCAGGTCGCGTGGCCCTTTGGGTAACAGAGCGTAAATGCCCGCCATCAAAACGATAAGGGCGAGAATGGAAATTCCCGCCCATTTTAAAAATTTTACAAAGTGTTTCACGGCTGCTCCCAGAACGATGAGATTTTTGTAATGGACCTCTTGCGAAAGTCGTAACTGCCTGCCAGTGGTGATTTGCGCTGTTTTCGGCGGGCCTCAGGAAAAACAAGTCCGCTTAAGCGGACTTCCGCAACAAAATAAGGCAGGGCTTCAGCCCGCCGCCACCTCACGGGCAGACAATTACCGAAAGTCTTTTTTGTCATAATGAAACTAGGCCTCGAAGATTTTCTTGAGAGATTTCGGCCGTTTTTTACCTTCAGAACAGTGGTTTCACATTTAGTTACGCGGAGAAATAAATTTTCGGATTATGTGGCGAAGCCGTCGTTTGTATCTGGGGCGGCGCGGTGGGTCCATGGGCTATGCCTGAATAGAAATGGATACTGGGCTTACTCGGGGAAGTTTGGTAGTAGTTTTTCCTGTTTGGCGGCATCCAGAATGTTGGCGCTGATGCGTGTTTGTAAGTTGCGCAGAGCGTCTTTGACGATATCTGGGCCGACGGCTTTGTTGGCGTAATCGCGCAGGGCATCGAGTAGAAACAGCAGGTCGCCTGCCCCCAGGTCTTGCTTTCCACGCGGCAACACCAGCGTGTTTCCTGAAATGATTATCGGCCAATTGTGTTGAATGGCTGTGATGTTGAGAATTCCCATGAAGTTATTTGCAAATTGTGGCCCGTTGGCAGTCAGCAACAAGCTGTGCAGGGTTTTTACTTCGGCGTAAAAATAAGCCTTTAATTCTTGTTGCGCAATGGACTTTTCCAGCCCCAGGGTAGAGAGCATGGCGTAGGCCAACTCTTTTTGTTCCGGTTCCAGGTCGAGTGTCTGAATGTCGTCCTCGGCCACATGCACGCGCAAAATCAGGTTGATGCCGGTAAATTCGCGGCGATCGTTGCGTGTTGCCTGGCCTGAAAGAGTAGCCTTTTGACTGATGCCTTCCTGGTGCGAGAGCGTCAGCGGCCATTCAACCACCTGGTCTTGTTTGAGCAAAGTCTGTTTGAATTCATCAAAGGTTTCATCCGAGAGTTCCAACGCTACGGCGACGGGTTGTCCGCGCAAAGACGTGTTTTCGGGCTGGCCGGTGAGTTTGAAAAAATTGTGACTGACTGAGATGATGTTATTGTTTTCATCGGTAAAAAGTAAAATGTTGACGTAGTAGGCGCGTTCAATTTGTACTTCGCCGATTGCTTCCAGATTTTGCTGGGCTTCAGTGGTCAGGTCTTGTTGCAAGTACAGCCCCAGAAAAGTGAAAAGATAGGTAAGGTTGTAGGTGAAATCTACGAAAATGCTGATGTTGGTCAGCGCACCGTTGGGATAGTATGTATTCGTCCAAGTGCCATAGGCGAATCCAATATCGCTGAGCGTGTGCAGTAGAAAACTAATCGCCAGCCAGCCCCAAGGCGCGGTAAAGCGCCCACCGGCCAGCGCCAGCGCAATCAGCGTGGCGAGTGTTACTAGTGGCAAGTCAAGCAGGGGGTAGGCGCTGGCTAAAATTCCTTCGGCAAAATAATCGGAAGTCAGGCTTTGAAGAATTGGGTAAAACAGTAGAAAAAAAAGAAACAAGGCCGACGCGATGGTAAATAATCCGACCAGAAAAATCTGAATCCGGGTGGCGCGCACGCGTAAGCCCCGGTAGCGCGCCAGCAAAGCAAAGAAAAGTAGCGGGTAGCCTAAAATCCACAGTACGTCTGCCGCCGACGGGTAAGGGATTTCCTGTTGGACAAAAGAATACAGCGCCCAGACAATTTCTGCCAATGTCCATAGCGCCATTCCTAAGCTGAAACTACCCCACACCAAATTGGAAGTTTTGTCCCAACTGGTTGCATTCCACAGTGCGAGCGAAAACAGGGCAGCAAAAATTGCCAGCAGAGGCGAAACGTAGTCATTGACGGCGATGACGGCTTCCTCACCGCCCCACAGAAAGACATTTTGCGCCAGATAAAGCACGCTGACAGCCATGCTAATGAGAAATACCAGGCGGAAGTGGGGCGTTGGCCAGAGACGATTGAGATTCATACAAATCCTTTCGGGAGGATGACAAGCCTGTTCAATTTTATAACGTTTTGTGTGATGTAGCGACAGCAAAAAACGAACTTTTTTTAAACTGGGGCGCTTTTAACCTTTACATTCCGGCTATTTATTGTAAACTACATCCCGTTGGCGTTTTTCCTGGTGCCACCCGGGGGGACGCCGTCGATCTTTAATTCCAACGAAAGGGAATTTTATGAATGTCTGAACAACTCAGTTTCTATCTGTCGCCTAAACTACAAGGCCGCCTGAGAGCCGATGGCAACGGAAACGGTATTTTTGCCAAAGCGCCTTTGAAAAAAGGTGAACTTCTCGCCGCTTTCGGGGGTGTCGTGTACGAATGGGACACCTTTGTTACCCTTCCTGAACTTGAGCGCAGCCTATGCATTCAGGTCGAAGACCGGCACTTTCTGGTGCCAGAAAAAATCGGGGAAGGTGATTATGTCAACCACTCCTGCAATCCCAATGCCGGGCTTTCGGGGCAGATAGCACTGGTTGCAATGCGAGATATTCATCCCGGCGAAGAGGTTTGTTTCGATTACACCATGAGCGATACCATGCCATATGACGAGTTTCCTTGTGGCTGTGGCGCACATACCTGTCGCGGACGCGTCACCGGCAACGACTGGAAACTGCCCGAGCTGCAAAGACGTTATGCTGGCTTCTTTGCCCCGCATGTTCAACGCCACATTGACGACTACCGCGCCGAACAACGCGCCGTGCGCCGTCAGAAAGCATATCCCTACGCTGGAGCGGCAGCTCTCCCCGCCACCCTGCACGAATAAGCAGGATACAGAAAAGTCTGAAGCGTGTAGGCCGCTTCAGACTTTTTGTTTAAAGCGCAGCCCCCGATGGGGGGAGGACCCAGCGGGGGCGTACGCCAAAGGAGGAGACAGCGAGGAGACTTACTCTTACCCTATCTCTGCCTTTCATGATACAACATCTGGCGCGCGCGGTCAACGGAGAATGTCACGCTTCGGTAGTGACAAAATTCACAATATGGATTATTTTAAATTGTTCAGTAAACTGGATGTCACTTTTGGTTTGGGCTTGGGACGCGCAATTTTACCGGAAGTGCGTGCGCTCTCCAGAGCGGTACTCAGCTCCATCCAATCGTCCACCAGAAAAATAAAGTGTGGGGTTTTGTCGTAAAAAAAGAATGGCGAAAGGAACAGGTCGAAGAACATTCGCGCCAGTGGATAGGCTGTCAGATGCACGACAATGGCTGTATGGCTGGCAAGCGGGGCGAGGATGTCACGCCGCCAGCTGGAAATACTGCGCGGCGGGAAAAGTGCGGCCATCTCTGCCGGGTGTACGCGCTGAATGCGTTTATAGGCGATGTTTAAGCGTAGAAATGGTGTTACCAGGCGAAGATGGTCGCCAAACAGTTGTACATAGGCAAATGAGCGAATGGTGATGAGAAAAAGTGTAAATAAAAACGAGAATCCACCTGCGGCCAACAGCACGATAGCGTTTGTGTTTGAGAGCCGTGGCAACGGGTTTTGCGTTGGGTCTGCAAAATAGTATTCTGTGCCCCACAACAGGGCGGCATAGCCCCACAAGACCAGCGCCAGGGTCAGCGTTACTGTCCACCAACGGTTGATCATACGCTGATACATTAGCAGACGGAATTTCCTGCTTCCCGGTTGCGCCATCAGTCCCCGTCTTCTGTGCTGGGGCGGGGGAGTGGCGCAACGAAGGCAGATGTTTCGCCGCTGACTTGCTGCTCCAGGCGCGACAGGGCGCGTTCCAGATGTTCACCGCGCAGGCTGAAGGTGATATCGCCGCGTGTTTTTTCGATAATGCTACGAGCAATGTCGGTTTGGCGGCGCAGGCCGTTGGTGATAGCGTCCGGGTAGTCCATGGTCACCAGCACGGCGTAAATGTCGTCCATGCAAGTCAGCAGGCGCTCGGCCTCGGCAGAGTAGCCATGCCGCAGGATATCGAGACAGCGGCGGCGTAGCTCTCCGACCACTTCTGATAGGCCGTTTAGATAGGTGTTGGCTTCCACCTGCAGAGATTCTGGCGCGGGCAGGGGCTGATTTTGAATCAGGGCGCAGGTGGCGTTGGCTTCGACATATTCTTTCAGCGCGTCTTGGGTGTAACCGGCGTAGTATAAATCGGGGAAATTTTTAAGTCCCTGACGCAAATCGTCAGCCAGTTCGCCCGCTGAGGTTAGTTCGGCCTGCATGGTGGGTTCGTCGTCACGGTGCACGGCGCGGATGGCTTGGGAGCAGTGCCGGGTGAGGGTTCGCGCCTGAGTGAGCGCCTGGTCACGGGCGGCGGTACGCGCGTCAAAATTTTGTCGAATTTGTTCGGAAAATTGTTCGAGGTGTTCCATTTCAGGCCTGGCCTTCTTCAGATGGGTTGTCCGGGTCGGGAGGTTGCTGTGCCGGTTTGAAAAGTTGGTCAGCCAAATGGGATGAAGCTGGCAGGGTAATTTCTCCGAAGGCGGCCTCGTAACGCGCAATATTTTCGGCCAGTGCGCGCAGGAGTAATTTGGCGCTCAACGGTGACATGAGCACGCGGGCTGCGATCCGGGCGCGGGTTTCGCCGGGCATCAAATGGGCAAAATCCAGCACAACATCGGCTGGAGAATGAGCAATTCGGACCAGATTGGAGTAGACTGGTTTCAGGTCGGCGGGAGCTTCAATGGTGGTGCTTGGGCGGTTTTGATTGGGGGAAACAGGAATCATTTTTCCTCACAGAAACAAAAGGCCCTAAAGGTGTCACAACCTTTAGGGCCTGAGCATCAATTTTAGAAGGGAATATCGTCTTCAGGCGCGCCGACAAAACTGTCGCCGCTGGCCTCGCCACCCGCCTGGGGCTGTCCCCCCTCGCCCTTGCTGGAGAGGAAACGTACAGTGTTGGCGGTTACTTCAAAAGATGCGCCGGGCGTGCCGTCCTGCTTCGTCCAAATGCGCGGGCTGCCAGTGTTAGGGTCGCCTTTCAGCGAGCCTTCCACCAATACTTTGGAACCCTTTTTAAGATACTGATTGCAAACTTCGGCTTGTTTTCCCCAAGTTGTTACTTTGAACCAAATGGTTTCTTCGATTTGTTGTCCGGCATTGTTAGTATATTTTCGGCTGGTGGCTACCGAAAACGACGTTACCGGCTGACCGCTGGGAATGTAGCGCATTTCCGGGTCGCGGCCAAGGTTTCCAGCGATGATAATGGTATGGAACATGAGGTTTCTCCTTTTGGTTGAGGTCCCGCCACGTTTGCGGCGGTGCAAAGTTAGAACAAATGTATTTTACACTGAATTCGTAAAAATGGAAGACGCCCTCTTGTTTCAGATTCAAAAGCGCCGTATATTGAATAAAATAGATATTTTTATCCAATTTTATTTGCTGTACATTTTTGTAACACAAATAGTTTGCCCCCGTTTGACGCACGAAACGGGCGGACGGCAGATGAAAAAGCATTGTTTTTGCGGCCCATCTGTCAATGCGAGTAGGTATTCTCAAAAACCAGGTTTCACAGGTGGCGTACCCAATTGCTTCGCCCGCCGAATTTTTTAACATGACTTTGCAAAAATGTCAGGAAAAATGAAGTGACCCCCCAGATGTGGGGGGTCACTTCACATCTAAATCTCCTTTGTGGCTAAAACAAATGTTCCAATAATAACAAATCCAGCAAGCCCCGCGCCGGGCTTTCTTTAAGGTTTCACCACCTTAAAAAAGGGAAAGTTTTTAAGGTAGCGTAGGTTTCGCGTGTGGCGCAAGCGGCATTTCTCTGCTAGAATTCTGCCATCACCCATACCGAACGCGCTCCCACCGCGTTCTCTCCTGAAAAAATACAAGTCAATATCAGGCATCTCAATTCACCCTCTGCATTTTTGGGCAGAGGGTTGTCTTCCCCTTTTCTTCCCGCCTGGAGCGCCAGCATGAATGCAGACCAAGCATGGCAAGCCGTCCTCGGACAATTACAAATGGAAATGCCCCGCTCTTCTTTTGAGACCTGGGTGAGAGATACCACCCTGCTTCGCGCCAGGGACGGTGTTTTTACCATTGGCGTGCGCAATGCCTACGCTCGTGATTGGCTTGAGAACCGTTTGCAAGAGTCTGCCACGCGCCTGATGAGCGAAGCCGTCAACGCCCCGGCAGAGATAAAATTTATCGTCGCCAGCGCGGAGGATGCGGCGGAAGGGGCTGAATCTGCTCCCCAAGCCGAACCCGTCAGTGACGCGCTGGAAACTGCTCCCGTTACGCCGCGCAACGCCACGCTGAATCCGCGCTACACCTTCGATAATTTCGTCGTCGGCGCCAACAGCCGTCTGGCACACGCCGCTGCCCTGGCCGTAGCCGAAAAACCTGCCCGCGCCTACAACCCGCTTTTTCTGTATGGCGGCGTCGGGTTGGGAAAAACCCATCTGCTGCACGCCATCGGCAACGCCTGCACCACTCGCGGTCTGAGCATACTGTACGTCTCCAGCGAAGAATTCACCAATGATCTGATTAACGCCATCCGCGCGCACACCACCCCCGCCTTCCGCGAAAAATACCGCTCCATTGACGTTTTGCTGGTGGATGACATCCAATTTATCGCTGGCAAAGAATCCACTCAGGAAGAATTTTTTCACACTTTCAACACCCTGCACGGGCAGGATAAACAAATCATTGTCTCCTCTGACCGCCCTCCCAAGGCCATGGTGACGCTGGAAGAACGCCTGCGCTCGCGCTTTGAGTGGGGACTGGCGGCAGATGTTCAACCGCCCGACTTGGAAACGCGCCAGGCCATCTTGCGCTATAAGGCTGAAAAAATGGGGCGGCAAGTTCCAGATGGAATTTTGGATCTGATTGCCCGCCGCGTCCAATCCAACATCCGTGAGTTGGAAGGCGCGCTCAACCGCATCCTTGCTTTTTCAGACTTAAGCGGCGCGCCGCTTGACGCGCGCTTGGTTGAAACTGCCCTGGCCGACTTGCTCCCGCAGCACCAGAACATCTCTCCTGAAAAAGTGGTCGAATTGGTGGCGCGTGAATGGCAAATTACCGTAGATGCTTTGCTGGGGCGCGACCGTTCGCAAAAAGTAGCCGAACCGCGTCAGGTTGCCATGTATCTGCTGCGCAAACAGACGGATGCCTCCCTGCCCCAAATCGGCGATGTCCTTGGCGGGCGCGACCACACCACCGTCATGTACGCCATTGAAAAAATCTCTGATTCAATGGAACGTAACCCAACCTTAAAGCGCCGCATCAACAACGTGCAAAATCTACTGCAATGCGCTGCGGCGTAACGTTTACCCGCTGACGTTTGTTGTGGAGATTTGATGATTCCCGGTCTGGATGGCATTCGCGCGCTAGCCTTTTTACTGGTTTTTGCCATGCACACCGATTACCTGATGGTTGGCTGGACGGGCGTTTTACTTTTTTTTGTGCTTTCCGGTTTCTTGATTACTGATATTTTGATTCGCATGAAGGAAAGCCTGCCAGCCCGCGCCTACTTTATTAAGTTTTACGGGCGGCGCCTTTTACGTATCTTTCCACTCTATTATTTTTACCTGCTGGCGATGCTGGTGCTTTCGGCGTTTCTTCTGGCGGTGCAATTTCGGCCAGCCTACATGCTCATGTTTCAGGATCATGCCCGCTACGCTTTTTTCTATGTCTATGACTTTTTCAGCGCAGGCGCTGGGTTTGTCGAACATCGCTTTCTGGGGCATTTCTGGTCGCTTTCGGTGGAAGAACAGTT
The DNA here is from genome assembly GCA_001872455.1 of Anaerolineae bacterium CG2_30_57_67. Taxonomy (GTDB): domain Bacteria; phylum Chloroflexota; class Anaerolineae; order Anaerolineales; family Villigracilaceae; genus UBA8950. The sequence continues at coordinate 25,289 of MNXJ01000050.1, forward strand.
TTACATCGTCTGGCCGTTGGCAATTTTGCTAACCCCCAAAAAATATTATTGGCATCTTTTTCTTGGCGCAATTATTTTGGGGCCGCTGGCGCGCATGGGACTGGCCTATGCCTATAATCATGCGCTCTTCAGCTTGCCGTATGGCACAACTCCGCAGGGGATTTATGTTTTGCCTTTCTCACATATTGACGCCTTTGGTTTTGGCGCATACATCAGCCGTTTTTCCATTCCGCGCCCGCGCCAACAGTTGGCAGCTTTTGCCGTGATACTGCCGCTGGCAGGATACGCTTCCCAGTTCTTGATTACGGGTGACATAGGCAATCTCACTGCGCTGGGGTTTGGTCATCCGCTGGCAAATGGCCTTAAGCATATCTGGGGGTATTCTCTGCTCAACTACACTTTTGCCTTGTTTATTTACAATGTGGCGCGTGAAAAACACTTCGTGCGTTGGCTAGAAGCCCCCTTTCTGCGCTATCTCGGAAAAATTTCCTACGGACTTTACGTTTATCACTACGTTATCATCTGGTTCGTGGCGCGCGTGCGTGAAGTTGGCATGTCCGAAACCATCAACAAGCCGCTAATTGCCCTGCTGGCCTTTGCACTGACTCTGTTGATTGCTTCGGCCAGTTACCGCTGGCTTGAAGCGCCTCTGCTACAATTGAAAGACCGCTATTTTACCAACACTTCGGTTGTATAGCGCGTTCCGTGTTATTTTCAAAGTGGAGTCGTAAATTGATCAATCGTCTCAAGCGTGCCGCCCGAATTTTGCTCAAGGGCGAAGCCCCAACTCGCGCCCGTGCCGCAATCCCCGCCATTACAGCGGATGAAGTGGCCGAAATTAAGCAATTTTTCCCGCGTGAAAAATTTTTCATCCTCGGCCACGCTCGCTCTGGCACAACACTGCTCATGCGCCTGACGCGCCTGCACCCTGAAGTGCATTGCAACTATCAGGCGCACTTCTTCACCCGCGCGCCAATGCTCAAATCGCTGGTCAACTCGCCCGAAGCCGAAGACTGGCTCAGCCGCAAATCCAACCGTTGGAATCACGGGCGCGACCTTTCGCCGCTGGTCATGCGCGCCGCCGCTGATTTTATTTTGGAGCGCGACGCCGCCCGCGCCGGCAAGCGCATCGTTGGCGACAAAAGCCCCTCTTCCACCCTTCACGGCCAGGTGGTGCGCGACACTCATGCGCTTTATCCCGACGCTCGAATTATCTACATTGTCCGCGATGGACGCGATGTCTTGATTTCCGAACGGTTTCGCAACTTTGTCGAAGATTCAAAATTTCTCACCACCGCCGACCGACTCATTCTTTCAGACCTACAAAAAAATCAGGCACCCTTCACGGATGGCCGCTGTTCCATTTTTACTGACGAATTTATTCGGCGCGTGGGCCAACGCTGGGCAGATGATTTGAACGAAATAGATGCCGAGGCCAAACGGCTTTACCCAGGCGCATACTTTTCTCTGCGCTACGAGGATTTGCTGACCGATCCGTTTGCCGAGATGCAAAAACTATGGGCTTTTTTCGGTCTGACGGCTACACCCGCTCTGGAAGCGGATGTGCAAGCCGAAATGGGCAATAATCTCGACGAGGAGTGGCAGGCAAAACGCAACGACGCGCTTGCCAGCTTTTTACCCAAAGGCAAGGCCGGCAATTGGCGTAACATGTTTACTGTTCATGACCAGCAGATTTTTGAAGAAGTCGCTGGCGACGTGCTGGTAAAATGGGGCTATGAAAAAAGTGACGGATAGGTCAATGGCATTGGCTGACAGCCAGCAACATTAATTGATGCAATTCGGTGCTGTACCTGACCTTTCGCTGAAAAATCTGGTGAAATCGCGAATTTCCTGATACCCTCAGGGCATGAACCCTGAGATCACTATAACCATAGAACGGATTGACGACTTTCCACTTTTGCTCGAAGTCACGCTAACCATCGTACATTTGCCAGACCAAACCATTCGTCACATCACGCCCTTGACGCCCTTGCAGACCCGCATCCTGGAGCTGCTTGGACTATCCGCCGCCGTTTATACTCGGCTGGCCGAAAATTGCGAAAAGTCAAAACCATTTCAGCGAATGGACAGTAATAAAGGCTTCGTAAATCTCCGTTCTGATGACGCGGTGTTGGCCTGCTTTTGGGTTAAGCGCGAACGGCTGGTTGGTGTAGAACTTTTACTTCACGGTTGATACGTTCACTTAAATCTCTTTCTGCAACTTCGAGTTCGTAGCGAACCTGTAAACGAAGCCAAACCGCTGCACTTGTGCCAAAATAACGCGCAAGACGCATAGCAGTATCAACCGTAATTGCCCGCTGACCATTGACAATTTGGCTGATACGAATAGGCGTAACCCCAATATCATGCGCCAAGCGATACTGGCTTAAACCGAGCGGTTTCATGAAGTCCTCGAGCAAGACTTCACCTGGGTGAATAGGAGATAAAGTGTCATCCATCATACTTACTCTCATCCGTGATAATCCACGATTTCGATATTTTGGGCTTTATTGCCAATCCAATCGAAACAAATTCGCCATTGATCGTTAATTCGGATACTATGCTGCCCCGCTCTATCACCTTTAAGTTTTTCAAGCCTGTTACCGGGCGGAGCAAGTAAATCTTGTAAATCGTCTGCGTCATCCAAATAGAGTAATTTACGGCGAGCAGTGCGCTGAATATCTTTCGGCAGTTTTGTGGAAGTTTTACCGAGAAAGATTTTCTGTGTTTCGTCGGATGCGAAGGATTCAATCACAAGGCGATAGTATCACGAAGCGATAATACTTTCAATACCCAAATTTCTACAAGGGGCAGGGCAACGGCAGGCGTTACCGGCAATGGCGGAGTTGGCGCGAAAAGCTACCAGATGCCGAGTCCACCGTTGGGGCAGAATCCCCGAAAGTCGGGGCGAATGCCCACACTTGTCCGGTGCACTCCATCAAGAGTTGCACTCATTTCACAACCAAGAACGGAGTTTGCGTCAGTAAGGGCGTTGAAGGGCTTGGGGCGGCCCAAAACCACGTTAATACGGGTTTCGTAAAGCTCCGTTTTGATGACGCGGTGTTGGCACGCTTTTGACTTTAAGACTCGCCCGCCAAAATAAGAATACGCTGCTTTACTTCAGCAGAAATCCACATACCCGCTTCACTTAATCTTGATATATACGGTTCAATCTTGTCAACCAGGCCTTGAGATTTTGCTTCCAATAAAACCTTCAAAGTTCCCCAAACTTGCAAGCCAGCAGATTGAGCGGTTCGACGTGCAAGCATGTCGTCAAGTAAAACAATGCGGCCTGGATTTTCCAATGCCAAAGCCATTGTTCCAAGTTCACCTGCGCCTAAATCCAAAGCAAGCCATTCGGAAGGCATAGACTTTGGATTGACAATGTTCAGCCAAGAATAATCTGCGGGATTTGGCACGTCGTAGCCTTTACTGCGCCCCGCCAATAATTCATTTTTGACTGATTCCGCTGTCCAAACTTCATCGAACATTTTTGGAAGCAAGTTTATCGCTCCAATTCGATAAAGGTAAAGTAGCGGAGAAGTGTTGCTGATGGCTTTAGGCATGTGCGTTTTCTAAATCGTCAAGTTCAGCGGCAAAGGGAAATACCTTATAGCGATTCAAGTTAAGCAAAAACTCGACTCTGGACATTCCCGCAAGTTCAGCGGCACGCCCAGATGAAAGCCTGCCCATTTCAAATAACTTAACAGCCGCCAACATGCGGATTTCATTTCCAAACGCCACTGCATCTGTCTTTTCAGCGAGCAAAACCTTTTCTGGGATTTCAATAGTAATTTGTTGAAGAGTCATTTTTACTCCTTCCACGCTAATTTTACTCGCTTCAACTTCAATTTTTATTGCAGGTTTATTTTGCAAGGGGCGTGCCGACGAGTTGCATTACTTGCGTGTGGGCGGGCGTGGATTCTGTTTGGGAGCAGGAAAAACTCGAAGCCAGAAAAATGCCTGCTACCTATGACGCGGCTAGTGCCGGAACTCCCCGGACACACCCGCAACCCCGACGATTTGTTAAGGTTCCTACCATTCAACGCAATGTTAAAAAATCTAGAAAGGAGTCCAACCACCTTCAAACTACCCTTTTCCCTGTCGAAAAACCTTTACCACTTCAGATACTTTTGCCACTGCTGCAACTGGCGCTGATAAGTATCTACTGTGCGCGCCGATAGTCCCTCAGCGGATTTGAAATTGATAAAACCGACAATAGCCTTGCCAATGGGTAATGACGAGCCCGACGTTCTATGGTTCATAACAAGAACCTCCATGGTGAGAAAACGAATCAACCAATCAGCGCTGGGCCAATAAAAAACCGCAACCCTAAGGGCTGCGGTTCACAAAAGTTGCGGGGGCAGGACTCGAACCTGCGACCTCCGGGTTATGAGCCTCGATTAAAGCCCCCAATTTGTTACCGGAGATGCTTTGACGTGCGCCCGCTGAATATCCGTTTTTGCTATCGCCAAATACCGCTTGACCATTTCCAACGTTTCATGCCCTAAAATCATTTGCAGCGCAAAAGCATCGCCGCCGTTTCGTAGAAAATTTATCGCAAATGTGTGCCGAAACCGATGAGGGTGTACCTGCAAAATTCCGGCGCGCCGGGCAATGCGCTCTACCAATTGGTAGAGCGCATCCCGCGTCATGGGTGTCTTGCGAGATGTTACAAAAACATAATCACTCAAGTTTGTTTTGCGTGTTTTGAGATAAAGGTCAATTGCTTTTCTGGATGGCTCAGAGAGCGGCACAATTCGTTCCTTCGCTCCTTTACCCTGCAAGTACACACCCTGAATACCAATGTCTTTTACCTTCACTTTGCAAAGTTCGGTGGCTCTTGCGCCTGTATCCAGTAGAAAAAGCAAAATGGCGCGGTCTCGCAAAGAGCTGGATGTGGGCAGAATATTTTGACAGATAGACTGGCCTGGTCGTTGATAAGCCAGAGATTGTTCGGTGGACGCAAGTAATGCTTCCATATCTTGTTGCTCCAAAGGGGCAATCACCCGCTTTTCCGGGCGCGGCGACTTGATGGTGTGCAAGATATGTATTTGACAAATGCCATCTGCTACTGCCCATGTCCATAAAGAAGACAGCGTAATGTGAACATTCTTGACTCTTTTTTTGGATACTTTTAACGATGCCAAATATCTAACGATTTCTTTCGCCGTTATCTGGTCAATCTCCTGCGTCTCGCCAATAGATGCGATAAATTTTTTCAGAATTCCATCGTAGTCGAGCAGGGTATTCTCGCTCAAACGCTGGGCGCGTTTGGCATCGAAAAAATCATTGACGGCTTGCTGTAATGTTGGCATGAAAAATCTCCTTGTATGAGTTGAATAAGGGTGCGATTATCAACTCGCGCAGAAAATTTTTCAAGAAAGGCGCGGTTTTGTGACCGCGCCTTCATGGTTAGAAATCGCATTCGGCGGCCAGGTGTTCCAGCCGCTTCATACGCGCCCGTAGGGAAACGTATTTGCGAGTTAATTCTCTGCCGCACACCTCGCAGACGAGCATCGTTACGATGTTGTCGTCGGGGTATCCGGCAGCAGAAAAGAACATGCTCCCTATTACCGTCACGCGCACCTTACGGTGAGCGCAGCGGCGATAGAAGAGAGGGGGGCGTGCGGGCATGGGGGTCATTGGTGCCTCCGAGGAATGAGCAGCGCCATTGCTGACGCTAACTCGTTCAGGTCGTTGATGGGCAAGTTGCGGGCTGCCCAGGGTACTTCGTGGGGCGACTGCACGAGTATTACGCTCGTGCGCTCGCGCAAGCCGCGAGTTGCTAGACACGGTGGGGCTCCGTCGCCATCCGTCACCACCAAGACGCGGTGGTTGGGGAACTCAGCCTGGACAGCGTTTAGCCAGACAAACGACGTGCATAGTTCGCAAGGCCCGATGTTCATGAAGAATATATCCGAGGAAAACTCGCGCGCATACTCTGCGTTGTCTCCGAAGATAACCCCTCGAACATCGCCGCCCGCTGCTTTCAGCGCTATGGTTAGCGCCTGTGCAGCGGGCAGGGCAACTTCCCACCGCTCCCCGTTCATCGATATTGATGCGTCCAGGCAGATTACCACCTGCGGCGGCGTTTCCATGTGGCCGCCTTTTTCGATGACCGAGAAGGGGACTGGCTCCTGGCGGAGCGCAGCCTGACGGTCAAGGCGGCCAGGCGCTACCTGTCGCATTCCGTTCCGGGCGTTTGCCCAACGCGGCGCGATTCTCCGCGCCGTGCTCATCACCTCGGCGGATGGTTTCGCCGGTTTTGACGGTGAGAAGAGATGCTTTAGCGGTTGGGCGCCAACTGTTCCACGCGCGCACAGGTTAGCCTGCTGAAGCATTTCGCCCAGCAGCAAGGCGCCAACGCTGGTTACAGCGTTGTTCATGGGGTTTTCCGCACCATCTTCGCCAGGCTGACCTTCGCCAGGCTTACTGCACAGTTCCGGGTGTTGTTTGGCAAAGCGCAGAAGCCATTGAGGTAGGTCGTCAACGCGCTGCACGAACTGCGCATCTTCTGCGCAGTTAGCCACTTCGTGCGCTCCCAGCGTCATCGCCAGTTTTGTGGCGAATGCTGGTTTGTTGTCGCCCTCGAATCGGGCAATCAGCAGCGCGTACTGAAATCGCTCCAAAACACCTAGAGAGCGATTCTCGACCCCGGCGCGGAATTTTGCGCCAAGTTGGTCAAACAGCATCTTGCGCAGCCGCGCGAGCGGCTCTTTAAAGAGCGGCGCTACGGCGGCCACCATTGACTCGCCGTGAAAATCTAGGAGCAGATTTATCACGGCATTATCCAGCCCGGTCTTCGCCTCAACCGCATCAATTTCCTTCAGCGGTTGCAGCCAGTGGCCGAACTCGTGCGCCAGCAGCGCCACGCCAAGCCACGGTTCATCGTGGACGCTATGCCCCTCGAACACTTTGGGCATTTTGATGACTGTTCCGTTTGTGGATGCAGTCTCATCGTCGCCGATGGTGACGGTCAGACGGGCGTAGGCACTGGCCTTGCCGAACAGCAGCGCTCCGATGAGCGCTGCTGTTCGGCTTAGTTCCTGCGAGGTGGAGGTGTTGGTACTCATTTCGCACCTGTGATGGCGCGGAATGCGTCTTCCGCTGCGCTGTCAAGCACGCGCAGTCGGGTCATGTATCGAGCAACTACCGATGGGTCGTCGGGGCTACTGGCTCTGGAGATTTCGCCGTACTCGATGGGTAGGGGCAATTCACCTGCCCGCGTCCCTTTCCAGGACGCTTCAATGGCCTGCTTGACTTTTTCGCCAAACAAGTTTGCCACGCGCGGGTCGAAATCCACGAAAATCGGCACGGTTCGGCGCACCAGAGCCGGGTCAAGCGCGTTCCCCCAGGGATTGCACGCGAGGACGATGGGAACGTCATCGGCGGGCATCCAGACGTTGCCCCAGAACGGGGCGGACGTTCCCCGCACATCCCCTTTGTGCGCGATACCCATGCGGTGAGCGTCCTGCTGTCCGATGGGCAGCAGAAGCCGCAGCAGGCTTTCGGCGGCACGCGGGGAGAAGCGTGTAAACTCGTCCAAGAACAGCAGGGTTTTGCCCATGTTTTGGGCGTACTCTGCTGCCTCGGCGATGGGGCCGGGGAAGCGCAATCCAGTAGGCATGACAACGCCCACCATGTCAGAGTCGGTGTAGGACTCCGACCCAGCCACCTCGACCATGCGGGCGTTGAGCGCCGCTGCGACTAGCCGGACGGCGCTCGTCTTGCCCGTTCCAGTCGTTCCAACGAGCAGCGGGACGTATCCGGCCTGAAGTACGGCCAGGGTCTCCTCGGCTACTTGCTGGATGGCCGCGCCGATGGCCGCTTTCAGCCGATTTGTGAAATCGGCTGATGCTTCGGGCGCTGCCGAAACAGGTTGTTTTTCCTGCTCTGGCAGAGCGTCCTCGGCGGGAAAGTTCGTGGACGCTGGCATGGCATTTTGCGCAGCCGCTTGGAGGTGGGCTTGTGCGTCAACTTTCATAGCCAGCGCCATCACGTGCTTACATGGCGCTGCGTGCGTTTTGAAGTCTACGCATTCACATGTGTAGCGCACATACTTGCCGTTGTCCTCCACCAACTTCACCTGGTACTTGTGGACGTTTGCTGTGTACGTATTACCACTTTGTCCGATGGTGATGGACGTAGTGGCCATCAATTGCAGCGCCCGCTTGAAGCGTGCAACGTCAATTGCTGTGCCAAATAAAGTGGACATTCCGGTCATGGTTAGCATGGTTTTTTCTCCTGGGGTGTCATGGGTGTGATGAGAGCCAACAGGCTCTCTATTTACCCGTGTCGGAGTCGAACCGGCGGACGCGCCTGGCGCGAGGGTCTTATTCTTCCTTTCTTGCTATCCTTTCACCTTTTACCGCATAGATGTTCGTGGGCGCATCTCCTCGGACGATAATTGCGTAGTGATTGTCGGGGAGCGTATCAATCACTACGGCCTGGACGACACTGCCATCGTCTCGTGTCAAAAGTATTATTTGGCCGGGGGCGGGTCTGGTTGAATCATTTGCCATTGCAGAGCAACTACCTCGGTAACGATTTGGGGAACGCGCGTTTTTTCAAGTCCCGCTGGACATTTTTTCAGCAGGCTCGATAGGGTTGTCTCGCGCTCCGCGTTGCGGACGTATCCGCTCACATGGATTTCCGCCCCGCCCTCGATGACAATCCCATGCGATGCCGCATCTGGCAGGAGGACTGTTACCAGGTCGTTTGGGCCTCCGTCACGCGGCGGGAGGAACATCGGACGTTTTATGGACAAGCGCACCAGGCGGTCAGCGCCGAAAGTCCAGGACTGAAGGACGCGGCCAATCAGAAAAACGTGGTTTGCGTGGTGGGTCATTTTGTTGCTCCTTTTTGTAGAAAGAAGAAGAAAAGACGCGCTCTGGTGAGCGTGTCTTCATGGTGGTGGAAGCAGTTAATTGGGTTGAAAGGTGCGCGGACAGGAAAGCCGCGCAATTCTCCCTACATCATCATTCGGCGGTCAATCTCGGCTTGACCGCTTACTGCGTACCATATGGTACGGGCAGCGCTAATCATCGAGAACAGAATTACAGCGCCAAGAATGATGATAATTACGGTAGTTGAAGTCATGATAGTCTCCCTCGGTTGTGTGTGGTTTTGTCCCAGACGAGTAGCCTGGGGGAAGGTTGAAGCCTCCGAAAGATGGCTACATCTTTCGGAGGCTTCAACCTTGACACACACAAAAAAGGGGACTACCAAGACCAGAACGGCTTTCCTGTCCGCAGTCATCCAACCAGGAGTCGAACCTGGCTTCCTGCTTGTCCGGGGAAACAAGCGGCGAAGTGCCGACTGGATGAAGTTCCCTGGTGTGTCGGTACACACCAGGGGGAGCAGCGCGTAACGCGCAGCCACTCGTTTACAGTTCGCCTTCGAGTTCGGTAGGAGCGGGAGCGTCGTCATTGATGCGCTCGACCTTGTAGGCATACAAGGTCATGGACTGACGGACGTTTTCGTTTTTGTCAGTCCATTCGTCCAGTCCGATGTGGCCGTAGGCCACAAATTTGTCGCCTTTCTTGATGGCGTCAAGTGCCACGACTTCCGCGCCTGGCTCCGTGTTAGGCGAGAACGCCTTCACCGTGAACCAGATAGATGGAAGAAATTCTCCCGAGGCCTTGTCTTTGCCCTGGGAGAAAAAACCACGGACGCTCGCCCAGGGTTTTCCGGCAGAGCCGTACTTCATTTCGCCGTCACTGGCGGCCTGAAGTTGAATTTTGAGCGCGTTTTCGCGGCGAACAGTTGCACTTGCAGTATTGGTAGACATTGATACCTCCGTAGGTTAGAAAATTAGAGAGCAACCAGGTAGGTCGCTTGCTCACGATTTGGGGGGCGCTTGCTTGCATACCTCGGCCAGCGGGCAGTAGTCACATGCCCAGGCGTCATCGCTGCCATCCGCCAGGGCGGGGGGCATTTCGTCAGCGAACAACAGGTCGAGCTGCGCCTTGATGCGAGCCACCGTAGCGGCTTCATCAAGTGTTACGGGAACGCGCACTATCTCCTTGGGGCCGAGATAGATTACCTCCCCAGCCTTGACGGGCGTGCCAGCCTTCGCCAGCAGTAGCGCATACATGCGCAATTGCCAGGTGTGCGAGGTGCGCGGCGCTGGGGCGTCGTAGGTGGAGAATATGGCCTGCTGGCCGACTTCCCCACAGTTCGGGCAGGTGTACTTTCTCGCTCTGCCCAACTTTATGACCTCTGCCCCACATTGGCAGGCGTAGTGGCGTCTACCCCGAGGTGGATTCTCGGTGACTTTGTAGTCGTAGACTACGCCGTCGCGCACCAAGTCCGGCTTTCCTGTCAGCCTGACTACGCGCCCATTTCGGCGGAACACCCATTCCAGCCGCTTTTCGGCCTCGCCAGTGGCGAGACGTTCTAGCACGCCGTGAATCCAGGTGCCTCTTTGCATTCGGTACAGGCCGCCGAGTAGTTCGTAGTACCCGTGTATGGCTTCAAGCCTCGTCCGGCGGGCGCACTTGATGAGTTCCGTGACGGAAATCACCAAGTCCTCCCCTGGCGCTTTTTGGAAAGCTGGGCGGCGTTGAACGACAGCCGCCAGCACTTCGGGCGGGAATGGACATGGTTTTCCGCCTCTGGCAGCGCAGGCTGCGCAATCGGCAAAAGCGACGCTCGCGTCATCCACTGGGCAGATGATGCCCAGTAAGCCCGTTGTGTTCGTTGTGTTCGTTGTGTTCATAGGTAGATGCCTCCGTTTGTGTTGTTTGGCGAGCGGCGAATGCCACTCTTCCAGGCTGCCGATGGGGCGGCAGCCTGGAAGAGTGGCATTCGGAAGTTTCAAAAAGAATGGAGCAGGTAGGGTGGCCTGCTCCATCGCTCTCTCAATCCCCTAGACTCGGATGCTGCCTTGTGAGGCATCCTGTCGCCGTAGGACTACACCGGAGAGCGGATGCCGGAGATGTGTACGGCGGGAGGGGGTGATTCACAAGGCTTACGCAGGAGTAGGAGAAGAAAAAGCAAGTTCCCTGGTTGGTCACGAACCAACTGGGCGCTTTACGCACCAGGGAAAACGTCAAGAAAAAACAACCAGGCGAGAAACGACCACATGCACGGACTCTTGCGTTGCTACAATGTCGTGCGTTGCGCCTGGTTCTGGCAGGCGCTCAATCATGGCGGTAGTTTCCGGGTCGCCCCGCCGCGCGAGCGCAGCGAATAGCGACTGTTGGTAGGTCAGCGATTGCAGTGTGCCGGTAATGCGTACACGGGATTTGGAACGCAATTGGATTTCGCGCCCGCCGACCTGCCCGTCTTTGATAACCACCGTCACATAGTGCGGTTGGCGTCTCATCTGGCCGCGATTGCCTTTCTGGTTTGACGCGATTGTAAATGCGTCATAGGCGGCAATACGCAGGTAGGTGTTGTCGGCGTGCTGCCATTGCTTTGCGATGATGCCATCCAGATTCGATTCGCTGGTTGCGCCGTCATCGGTGCAGGTCGTTGCGCCGTTGGCGTACATCATCGTGTTGATGCGCTTGAATGTGATGGCCTGCCATGCGGGGCGGTCAGCCTCAGGCACATTGTCGAGGAACGATTTTGCGCCTGCGTTCTCCAGAAATCGGAAAACGGTCTCCTCAAATTGATGATGGAAAAGATAGCCAGATAGGGTGAGATTATCCCCTGCCTGGAGAGTTTGAGGCGGAGCGGCAAGCAGCGCGTTGGCGTAGTTACGTTCACCAATCAGGAGCCGCGCAAAAACATCGGTGCGGCCCCAGACGCGGCGAACCTTACCACGCAAGACGGTAGTATTTGTGTCGAACTGTTCGGTTCTCATGTGTCCTTTTTCCTTTTCGGAATAACTCGTTTGATAAAGCACTCGTTTCTCGGTTGTCAAGGTGCTATCGGCATTGTCCTCAGAGGACAATGCCAGGAAGTTGTCAGGAGCAGGGAGACGGTGAGTCTCCCTGCCGAGCCGGAGATGACTAGATTTCCTCGATGGCTTCCTTTCCGGCGGGTGCCGCGGCTTTGGGAGCGGCGGCGGGATGGCGTCGAGCCAGAAGCGCCGTTGCGTTTGCCCGCAGGACTTCCGTTCCCTTGTCGGTCAGGTTCTTGGCGTACCAATCCAGAACTTTGTCATCCTGGTCGCCGAGCGCCTGCCCAGCCCGTTTGCCGAGCGGTATGATGTAGCCTTCCAAGTCAGCAGCGGCGGGAGCAGATTTTGGAGTGGTCGGAATCGGAGGAGTCCTGGAGGTCGTCGCGGCCCCGGCTTTGACGGTCTTGTGAGACCGTTTACCCAGGTACACGCTCTCCTGAAACCCTAGGTTCGAGACAGCCTTGCCTAGCGCGTTTGTTACCGAGCCAGACATGGCAAAGCCTGCATTTGAATTCTCGCTCGCCCCAGTGGATGGGACGAGGCACCTGACTATCTCCCCATCCACTGCGAGCGTGTACCAGAAGGTCAATCGCGTTAGAGTAGCCGTAACCACCTCGCGCGTCCCAGTCGATGTCTTTTGCGTCCGCTGGGAGAGAAGGATGTCCTCGGGGTTATAGTCAACCCCCCATCCAAAGCCACACAGACCGAACAGTTTGTTCAGCACCCGGCGCATATGCGCCGGGTCAATATCTGTCAGGTCTGCTCCGCCGGGAATGGCGGAATAAGCATCTGCTGGGAGCAGCGCGTCCAGTTCGGTAATCACCTGGGGCATGAGGTAACCCGTGCGGGTGGTGATGGCCGCATACGCGGCGGAAGCGGAAGGTGAAGCATTTTCAGTAGTCATTTTTTCTCCTGTGCGTCCAGGCCAACTGGACGCAGATTGAACATACGTCAGTTGGTGGGTGGGCGCCGGAGATTCCGGCTGTTAAGGTGCAAGAGGGGCGGAAAGCCTCTCAAATCATCCGGCTGGACTTGCACCAGCCTGGCCGCGTAACGGCGGATGTGATTTTTAAGGTAGAGATGATTTTGTGAATCATCTCTAGAACAATTGCAAAAACAGGAAACCCGGACGGGTTAGATTGAGTAATTCCTGTCGTCGAACTCCACATCTGGCTGCGAAGTGCGGTCAGATGATGTATCAGACGACTTAGATTTACCCGATGATAACCGCTTGACAGTTAGCACGATGTTCAGCACTATTGTCAAAACGAAGGTGATGGGCAGCAGGATGGTTACGATACCCTGGATGTGCATGACCTTTGGTAACAACTCGGCGAATGGCATTGACTTCTCCTTGTGAATGAGTGGAAGATTATGAGTTTCGGAGCGCAAACAAGTCATTGCCTGCGCTATGAAACTCATAATCAAACTCATCGAGTGTTACGAGGGGCTTCCTTTTTTGTTAATGTTCGCTCGGACAGGGGTCGTGTCCACCGCCGAAATCGCCTGCGCGGACTTGCACCGCGCTTCGCACTATGCCAGGCGAATGATTAGAAAACTATTGTTTCTTTTGGGTTGCGTACCGGTGCAGGATTATCCAGCGCCACAGGGCGGACTTTCCACTTGCCGAAAACCATCAGCAGCGCAGTCGTCAGACCAATTAAGCCCATGAACAGGTAAGCGGCGTAGGGAAGGCCCTCTACGCTGCCGCCTGGGTCTACGAGAGCCAGGGCAGCGTAGAAAAGGACATTGAATGCCGAGAGTGTCATCAGGATGTATTTCATCTCTCTACCAAGTTTCTGCCCAAAGGGGCGTAGATGGAGGTATTTCTGTAAATTTTGTTGCAATCAGTGTTTCGACATCGGTGGCTTGCCCAGAACCAATATTGCGGCAGTCGGAAATCAATTGTTTGCGCTCTGCGACATTGCGGGCAACCAGGGCAATTGTTCCGCCGTTCAGAGCGGCGTTCATGCGCCACTTGGCATTCTCCTCGTGCAGGCGCGTGCCGGTCTCGACCTCAACGTATTTTGCGCCATCTGGCTCGGTGAGCAGCATATCTGGCCTGGCGTTGCCCTCGACCTCGGGCAGAATGTTCACGGACATTCCTCGCGTCCTTGCGCTGGTTGCCGTCAGCAAAATAGCCAGGGTGTGTTCTTCCTGCTTCTCGCCTTCGTGCAGGCGCAGCAGGCGCTCCCACTCGCTTTCGACAACAGGCCAGTCCCAGATACCGCACAAAGTCGCGCCTTCGGCGGAGAGCCTGGCAACCACTAATCTCGTGGGTGCGTTGCCGCTGATGTTCATGGCTAATGTTTGACGCACAATCAAGCCGGATGTATCCAGCGCATCCAGCACGCGCCGGATGGAGCCAGAGCGACCTTGCACGCCGCTTTCTGCGCCCAGCAGGTTGCCAATCTCCACCTGCACAGACAGACCGCCTGCCAGCAATTTCAAGGCGCTGACACGGCGATACAGGTTCAGGTCAGCATCCGCCTTGCTTACACCCACAGGAATTTTGAAGCGCCCAGCATAGGCCGCTGGGATGCGCGGGATGTCGTAGTGCGGCGTTTCGACAATCACCCTGTGTTGCGTCGCGGCGGGAGAAGGCGGCGTTGCAACTTCTCGCGGAAGAAGCGCCACCGCTTTGGCAGTTGCAGCGCGTTCCTGTTTCAGCAACGCCACTTCCCGTTCCAGCCGCGCCGTGACAGTGTAGTGCGCATCTCCCCAGCCGGACGCCTGTTGCGCCGCGCCGGAGAAGAAGGTGCGCCAATCGTCTGGCTTCCAGCCGCCGGGGGCGGTGGGGTCTTTTTGGCGCATGGCCTCCAGTTTCGCTCCGTCCGTGCGATAGGCAACCTCGGTCAGAATCGCGGTCAATGCCCGCGCCTTTTTTTCGGCCATTTCGCGGAACGTCTGCTCTGCCGTGAGCATGTCGGCGAGCATATTGTTTTGGACGCCGCTAGTTGCCGCCATTGGCAATATGCTCCTGTGCCTGCAAGGTTGCCGCGACAGCGGCGTTGTACGACTGGTTGCCGATGCTCCAGCCCCAGGTGGCGTCTAGAGCGGCCTGGAGCGCAGCGCGTTCATCCGCCAGGCTTTCGGCGCTCCCGATGTCAATATCGCGCTGGATGGATTGCCCTACAATCTGGACGCGGGCTGGATTCTCGCTTGCGCCTGCGTTGAGGATGTCAGCCAGTTGATTTACATCAGCGGCCAGCACGCGCCGCTCGGAAGATTCCTGCCGGGTAACCTTGCGAACTTGCCATTCCTGCCAGGACAGCACCCTCACTGGGTCAGGTGTGAAAACTTTTCCCAGACCGACAACTGCCGCAAAGCACAGCACGATGATAGCAATCGCCAGTTCGTTTCTCTTCAGAATGGACAAGTCAATTTCCACAGGCAGAAAATCCTTTCCTTCATATCTTCGCATCTTCGCCTACGGCGTGGTTGATGACATGCTCATAGTGGGCGCATCATCTCTTTCCGGTTGTTTATCGCAGGTACGAACCGACCACGCGGGCGAGACGCCCATAGTACGCAGTCAGCGTACCCGCCAGTAGCCGTCCCACGATAGCCGTAAGCGCCATTCGCGCGAGCATCGCCCACATCAAACCGGCCATTGATTTCATGTCCACCTCCATCCAGACGAAAAGGGTTAGGGTGGACGGCTGGCGTCACAGTGCCGTCAGGCCGCCCCGGGGGAACGGTCTGACGGCGCACTAACGGGCGAATCTTAAGCGGGCGGATGCCTGCGAGGTGATGGTAATGCGGCGTTGAGACGCATTGACTGACAGCGGCACAGTGGCAACGCCGGTGCAGTTGAGTCGCGCGTTGGCGTTATCAACCACTACCGAGATTGATGCAGAGTAGGGGACTTTGGCGCGGTCAGGTTGCATCTGGTAAAACGTATTGACAGCCAGGGAAAATAGCTCCAAATTATTGCTGAATGACGTAGCGCCTTGCTGTTGCCAGCCTATGCGTCCGCCCGCGCTCCAGGCGGCAGACTCGCACGCCGCCTGCGTAGCGGTGTCCAGGCGATTTCGGACGTAGTAGAGCCGCGCACCATCGCCTACCAGCCCCATTAGGGGCAGCAGGACGAATCCCATAAAAACCGCAGCCCAGGCCAGGCTGGAGCCGCGCTGACTACGCCAGGGCGCTTTCACCAGCCCTCTTTCCGAAACCACGCCTGCGCCACACCTTGAAACGTATTGGGCATGGACACGCCGAACATGGAAATCAGGCCGCCGAAATAATTGGGAACAGTGTATGCCACCGAAATGGTCATCAATGACCCTGGGGTATCGCTGCCAGAAACGCTATAAGCGTATGAGCCAACCTTTGCCGTCTCTGCCTTTGTTTTGGCTGCGGCGAGCGCAAGGCCGGGCGCGTTGGTTGCAGCCACGCTGCCCATGCGAGCGCCATAGTTCGCGGCGTTGTTGGCGTTCATCGCCGCGAAGCCCAGCATCGCCAGGTTTACCAGGGCGATGCTGACCAGTAACAGGACGGGCAGGACGAATGAGGCTTCGTCCAGTTCGGCACGGCAGGAGCGCAGGCGAGACCAGAATCGGGTCATGGCATTATCCGATGGATGTAGCCATTTGCTGAAACTTCTTGGCAATCGCGGAGCCGAGGGGCGACAGTCCCACGATGGCCGCGATGACGAACAGCGCAATCAGCAACGCTTTTTCATCCAGCTCACCAACATCGTTGCGTAAGCGCAGGGCGGCCAGGGTAACAGAATCACGAAGAGTTTTGATGTGCATTAGTTCCTCCAAACGAATGAAAATGCCAGCGCAAACCGGCAAAAGAAAACACCGCCCTGCTGGACAGGGCGGCGTAATCATCACTTGGGCGATAATTAAAAAACGCCCACCCCGCACAAGGGGCAGCGTTACGTCTGGTTGAATAATATCACGGTATTTCTTTTTTACAAGGTATATTGTACTGCGTGGATTTTGGCCGTTATTTGCCCAAAACGCCCTGTTTTCGTGCGACTATCTCAATTCTACGCAGTACAATATACCTTGTACTGCGTAGAATTGACCCGTCTCTTCTTTTTGGCGGTTGTTTTATTTATCCGCCAAAGTAAAAATCGTCCAGAAAAAGATTGCTATTATAGATGTCATCCGTAGTCACGGTGACGCGCAGGGTAGCATATTGCCCGGCATATGCCGACAGGTTTATGGTGCGCTTGGCCCAGCCACCGGTGTTTGTACTCATGCACAAGCCGGTGGCTTCGACTGTTGCGCCGTTGATAGCAACCAGGGCGGCATCCCCTCCGCAAGTGCTGTCCTCGGACGCAATCCAGCGGTAGTAACTCAACTGCGGATTTGTTTCGGGGACATAAATGCGCTGTTCCAACCAGCCCGTTTCATTTGCGCCGCCACCCAGCCAGGCCAGCCAGTAGCCGCTGCGTGGCAGGATACTGCCAGGAAAATACGCATTGGTAACAATCGGCCAGCCATGACTTGAATACTCCGTCCAGGCTACGTCAGCGCCCTGCTCGAAGTCCCCGTTGGTGATGCTGACCGGCAGCGGATAGTTATTCAGCACCAGAGGCAGGAAGACTTTGTAGACAGCAGGAGCCGGTATGCTGCGCCGTTCTCGCGCAACAGGCGTCCGGTTGGAGCCGCTTTCGTAGCCGGTGGCTGTCAATTCCTGCTCAATCAGGCGCTTGAATTCGCTGAATGGCTGTGAGCCAACCAGGGGGATGCCATTGATAAAAAAGGTCGGGGTAGAGGTAATCCCCAAGCCCCCCGCGCTTTGCAGGTCGGATTCCACCTCGGCGGCATAACGCCCAGACAGCATACAGGCGTTGAATGCGGCACTGTCAAGCCCAGCCTTGAACGCCAGCCGCGAGAGAATGCCATCGTCCGAGTTGTCCAGGTTGTCCGTTGCCGCCGAGGACAGCCCGAGGTTATTCGCATACAGCAGGTCGTGGTACTCCCAGTACTTTTGCTGCTCTCCAGCGCAATCAGCGGCGATGGCAGCAGGCACGGCCATGTAGTGAATGTCCTTGATGGGCAGGTCACGGTAAACAAAGCGGATTTTGTCGCCATACTCCGCCATCAATTTCGGAAAGGTCTGCTCGTTGAACTCCGCGCAATAGGGGCATTGATAATCGGCGTACTCAATGATGGTCACGGGCGCATCGGCGGCGCCGAGGAACGGGTCATCGTCCGCCGAAACATCGTAGCGCGTGGGCGCCGCCGATGCAGCAGCAGCGTTGTAATAGTGACTAACCAGAAACCCGCCGATGAACGCCAGTAATACGGCGCCCCAAAAGAGCAGCAGCGTTTCAATCGAATTTCTGGTACTCGTTTTTGCAATGGTCATTGTAATCTTCTCCTTATCTTATCCCAGGCGAAGCGCCTGGTACATTTGCCATCCTCCGAGCGCAAGCACGCCCAGAAAAAATCCAACAAAGCCAGGGATTTTCCGCCTGGTGACAATCTGCAAAACAGCCGCGCCCGTGCAGGCGGCGGCCAGGACGGACGGCGACACAATCGCCAGCGCCATCAGCCCTTTGCCGTCTCCGCCAGGCAGCCAGCCAAATAGCACTGCGGCCAACATCAGCAGCGCCAGGCTCCAGGGCAGCCACTCATTGGAGCCAGTCACCAGGCGGGCGCTGGCCGCTGCGACGATTGCACTAACGGTCAGCCAGTTTGGCACAAGCCGCAAGCGGTAGTCCCACCAGGCGCAGAGCGCCAGCCAGCCCGTCACGGCAATCGTCGCAGCGAGTTCCATGCGCAGCCCTCCGCGCCAGGCAGATTCTCCGGCGGCACGGTCAGCCAGCCAAAGCCAGGTGTCAGGCGCTGAATCTCCATGTGGGTGTGCGCCCCGTTGGATTCTCCGGTGCTGCCACAAACAGCCACCGGTTCGCCAGCCGCAACAAGGTCGCCCGGCTGTACTCGCCAGTACGAGACGTGCGCAAGAATAACGCGCCACTCCCCGTCCCCGCTCTCAACGATAACCGCGTCACCCAGGGCGCTCCCATAGACACCCAGGTCATCTGGAACGCCGACATGCGCGATTCTTCCGGTCAGCGGAGAGAGAACAGCAGTCAGCGGACGGTCTACCAGGCAACCG
The DNA here is from genome assembly GCA_001872455.1 of Anaerolineae bacterium CG2_30_57_67. Classification (GTDB taxonomy): domain Bacteria; phylum Chloroflexota; class Anaerolineae; order Anaerolineales; family Villigracilaceae; genus UBA8950. The sequence goes on from MNXJ01000050.1 coordinate 44,226, forward strand.
TAATCAACGCCGCGATGCACCAGGTTCTCCCCGCGCCGCTCACCATAAATGCCAGTCACCACGCCATACTCTACGGGAAGAATGCAGGCAAAGCCAAAGCCCGGCTGCGCCGTTGTTGGCGCGGGCGTAGCGGTCATGGTTGCCGTTGGCGCAGGCGTGGCGGGCATAACCATTGTTGGCGTGAGCGTGGCGGGGATAGCAGGCGCGGGCGTGGCCTGGGCGTGTGGGAACGCGCCCAGCGAGAGTGCCAGAGCAATCACCAGACCAACGATGGAGAGCGCGAGCTTACGCGGTGACACAATCTCAATCATGTCTCGTCCTACGAAGTGAAAATCTGAAGAACAGGCGCGAGTGCGGCATACAGCAGGATTGCCACAAACGGCAGGAAAAAGAAAAACGTCACGGTCAGCGTTAGCCGCGAATCAAGTTTCTCGACATCCGAGAGCAGCCGGGCGCGATACTCCTGTCCCAACGCGCGGGCAATCTCGCTCATCAATTCGGCTCCGGCCACGCCCTTGCTGGAAACCATATCCAACTGGGACGCGAAGGCGTGCAGAGCGGGAATGCCGGAAATCCGCATTGTTTCGACGAGCGACCCCTTCAGCGGCTTGCGGCTGAACAATGCACGACCACTCTGCCGGGCGTCTTCCATCGCATCGCGCAAAAGCGCCGAGAGAGGCCCAGGAAGCGTGGCAGCCCTGGATAGCGCGAGTTCGGGAGGCGAACCCGCTGCCAATTCAGCAGCAATCAGGCTGGCCGCTTCGGGTAGCGTGCGAACAACTTTTTTCCGCACGGTATTGCCCTTCGCGCGCACCCGCACCAGCGGATACGCAAAGGCCATCACCGGCACGAGCAAAGACACCGGGGCGGGATTGACAATCAACAATCCCGCCCCGGTGCCTGCAAAAACCAAGCATTGAAAAAAAACGAAGCCCAGAGACTGACCGAGATAGAACCCGCCGCGCTGCGCCCAGCGCAAATGCGCTTCCCAGGCATCAAGCGAGAGCGGCATTTTTCGCGCCACCGCATAGCCAATTTCTTCCTGCCGGGTTTGGTCTCGCTCACCGCTGCGGGAGCCGTAATAATCGGAGAGCGCCCGCCTCGCAGAATTGCCGATGCGAATATCCTTGACGAGATACCAGACGATGAACGCCAGGCTGACGGCCATCAGTGCCACAAAAATCATAGTCATTCCATGACCTCCCGAATCGTATCGCCGAGAACATTCCAGCCAACGATTGCCCAGGCAACCGCCGCGAGCATGGCAATCTGTACGGCGGAGGTGCTGAATAGCCCACCTCCGCCGGAACTGGACATCGCCAGCATCAACGAACCACCCAGGGCAAGCAAAATGACGCGGATGGTTCCCCAGGCGCCGTCCGCTTTGGCCGCCGCCTGCGCCCGCCCCTCCAGAATGTTAGCCATACTTTGAGACGCCATCTGAAAGGATGATATGTAGCCTACGCCACCGGTTTCCCAGAGCCGCGCGATTTGCAGCACAGCCATCGCCAGAGAAGGCGATATGGATGCGGCCTCATCCTGTATGTTCTCAAGTCCTTTGCGCCCGGAAAGTTGCACTTCGATTTGAAGGCGCTTCATCCATGCCTGCAACGGCGCGTTGGGGTCGAGCGATTCGGTTACATCCGCCAGGGCTTCCGGGACGTTGGGAGTCGCCTGGACAGTCGCGCTCATGCGCAGCAGGAATGTTGGCAGTTCCTTCTCCAGCGCCATGCGCATTTTCTGCCAGGCGCCATTGACCTGCCCATTGACGAAAACCCAGCCGACCATCGGCGCGAGCAGGTAAAGCGCCGCGGGTACGCCCAGGTAGAGCAGCCCCAGAAATAATGCCAGGCTGACGACAACCACCGCGCCCCAGAAGACGGCCTGTTCGTTGCCGCGCACATCCATTTTGTACTGGAGCGCAGCCAGGCGCATTTTATGTTCAAATGAGCCAGTCGGGACTGGTTTTTCAGCCCCAGTCTCCGTACTTGTGACAGACTTGTAGTAATCCGCCAACGAACTGGCTGCGCGGTTACTTTTCAGAAGTTTCAATAGCGCGACAAAGGCGATATACGCCACCGCCGCTATCGAGAGCGCCATCAGGGTTGGCGCAATAAATCTTAAGATTGCTGCCATTAATTATCAGCCTCCGTGCGTGCGCAGAATCTCGTTGATGTTGTCGTGTCCAATCGAGTAGATTTCACGGAAAGCAACATCACCCGCCTTTAGCTTTTGGGCAACTTCCCACACGCCCAACACGCGGCGCTTGCCGCCCATCCAGCCCAGTTGCACCAACAAGTCCACAGACATTGCAAACTGTTCCTTCGCAGCTTCCACGCGCACCTGCTTATCTGCCCAGAGTAGAACGCTGATACGGTGAACGGCCACCTCGGGCGATTCGGCGTGCAGCGTGGAAAGTCCCGGGTGGTCGCTCATCTGGGCGCGGAACAACGAGAGCGCAGCCCCGCCGGTACGCACCTCACCCACAATCAACCAGTTGGGCGACATACGCATCGCGCTGTCTACTCCGTCCGACAGACTGTGTTCGGGAATCTCGCTGCCAATAACATGAGGCCGCGCCTCGATGGTGGTGACGTTCTTGTGCGGCAGCCAGATTTCCTCCGGGTCTTCGATTTTGACGATGCGAGCGTCGAGCGGTATCCCGTGCGTGAGCGCCGACAGAAAGGTGGTTTTGCCGGTTGCCGTGCCGCCCACAATTAGTACGCGGGCTTTGTTGGTCACGGCGGACAGCAGCGTGTCCATCACCGCCTGGGGGCAGACTTCCCATTGGACAATTTTCTCCGGCGCAACTGGCGTGGGTTCAAACAACCGGATGGAAATGCTGGGATAGCCCAGCCCTGGAGCGATTACGGGATGCAGAATTTTGATACGCGCCCCGCCCATGCCCTCGCTACGAGGTAGGCGGGCATCCACGTCCGGCTGCGCCTCGGAAAGCGTGCGCCCCAGCGGAGCGAGCAGCGCCTCTACCGAGCGCCAAACCTCGTCCAGGGATGTTTGATGGTCGTATTCCCGGAAAAACTCATCCCCCTTGACGCGCAGCCACAGTTTTCCGTCTGGATTTAGCACAATTTCAGATAAATCGGTTCTGCTTGGCGGGAGAAGTTCGTCAAAGACGCCCAGCCCGCCAACGCGGGCAACCAGAGCGCGGGCGATGGCCGCTGCCAGCTGGGGAATTACGACAATCCCCAGCCGACCCGCCATAGTTGTTACCGCTGATTGTGCCTTCGATTGCAACTGTGCGCGGTCTCGCAGTACCTGGCGGGGCAGGTTTTTAAGTTCGAGCAACGCGGCTTCCATAATCTGCGTCTCTTGTGCCGGGGTCACGTTTTGCGTAAGCCCAGCCCATCCACTTGCCCCGCTCATAGTTTCACCTTTACCCCAAAGACTTCAAATGATTTATCTCTTTTGGGCTTCTGTGTTTCAGCAACGGCGGGGCGGCTGCCATTGTTGGCGGAAAACAGCGCGTCGGCCAGTGGTTTAAGGCCGCGGCTGAAATCATCCACCACGTTGAGCGGCATTCGGCGATTATCCTGGGCCTCACCCACACGGCCATCGTCCGGGATTTGGGCGATGATGGGCGGGAATGCACGCCCCAATAGGGCGCTGGCCGCTTTGTGCCATTCGTCTACGCCCATGCGTCCGCCCATGCGATTCAGCACGACATAGACGCCGCTCTGGGGAATGTGATGTTCTCCGGCCAGGCGTTCAACGACCGTGCGGTAGGCCTCAACCGAGCGCATGACGCCCTCCAGTGATGGCCTGCCAACCAGCACCAGCGTATTCGCGGCGGAGATGGCCGATGATGCCATAGCAGTAGGCGGCGCATCCAGGATAATCACGGCGTAGCCCATGTAGGCCGCCGTCAGAACAAGTTTTGGGACGCTGGTGGGGTCGTCCAGCGGAGTATTCATTGCCTGGGCCTCAGACAGAACGTCCGGGAAACCCGCCAGCACATCGAGCGTGTCTACTTTTTGAAGCGCAGTTTTTAGGCCATCCGCAGTTGGATTTGCCCGCCAGTTCGTGATATTCGGCTCCGGTTTCAGCCCCAAAACAAGGGGCATATCATCCGGCGCTCCCAGGCCAATCAGGAGCGTTGGCAGCCCGCGCCGAGCGGCCTCGTAGGCCAGATTGGTTGAGACGGTAGTCTTTCCCACCCCGCCCGCCTGATTCCAGACCGCAATCAAGCGCAAGCCGGATGGCTGACCGCCACCGCCGCCAGCGCCTGGTGTCCAGATGGTTTCCGCGCCGCCATTTGCTCGTGCGCCGCGCTTGGCGGTGGCTGCGGCATAAATCTCGCCGAGCATCGTCCCCAGGTTAATGTCGCTTTTGTAGACGCCATTGACCGAAGCCAGGCTGCCAATGGTGGTCGCCGTATCCTGCCCGGCCTCAAGCGGCAGCAGCACATACGCAGAGCCATGATAACGGGTTAGCGCATCAATTAACGGTTGAGGCCCATTGAAGATGGATGCATCGAGCAGCAGTACGTCAGGATTCGTTATTAATTTATTTGCAAGGTCGGCCGCTTCAGACGCCTGCATGGAAACGCGGAATCGCGCATCGGCAGCGAGCAGGTTGTACCAGGCTTGCAGGCGAGGAATACCGCCTGCAAGAAGTACCGTAATCGTGTCAAGGGTCGCGCCATTCGAGGGGTTTCCCCAGAGAGCTTGATTCATGCTAGCCTCCGAAAGCCCAGGTGGGAGTGGGCGCAAGGGTTGGTGTCGGGGACGGGGTGGGCGTCAAGGTCGCGCCTGGTGTCCGCATAAGATTCGGGATATACAGGCCGGATGTTTGCGGGAAGTTCGGCTCTTTGGGTTCGAGCATCAGCCCAAAGGAAACGCCATTGGCCGAGAGCGCAGGAATCAGGTCTATCAAATAAACCGGCTGGCTTTCAATCCCGGCGTTTTCTTCGGAGAAATCAAATGAAATGATTTGTCGATTTGTTGGCACGGCCAGCACAATCAGTCCCTTTAGCCCGCTCGCGCCACCAGTCCCACCGGTGGACGTATCCCCAGCGGCGAAACTCATTCCGCCGCTGGCTTCAGCGGTTGGTTGAACAGGCGCTTGCGCCTGCTGGAATGCCGGGTCTACCCACAGCACGCGCAGACCTCCGGTGATGTACTTCGAATAAACAGCCTGGCCGCTCGTCAAAACAGCCGTCAAGCCAACGTGGTCGCCAGGCATCAGCATTCCAGCGATGCCGGTGGCCGCAGAAACCTGAATGGCAATCGCGCGCTCGTTGGACGCCAATTCAATCACCTGCCCGCCAATCATGGAGAGCAAAATCGGATCACCCTGGGCGCGAGAAACGCGCAGGGGCTGGCCGACAATCTGCGCCGGGTCATCTGCGGCGCCCTCGGGCGCTAGGCTCGCGGGCATCGCTTTGACCAGTACGTCGGCAGAAACAATTACCTGGTTGGCAGGAATCTCGTGCGCGGCGGAAACAACGTTTACCGTTTTTTCCGGCATGTTCATTATCAGGGCGACAACGAACACTAGGGCGGCGAGAATGATGGGGATAACTTTCTTCATGGGTAGAACTCCTTACGGTGTTTGTCTTATTTTTCTGATTTGACGGCAAGCCAAGCCGCTGCACGGCTGAGTGGCGTGATGCCATTCTCGATTAGGTGATAATTTCCGTCTGGCGTCCGCTCAACAATCGCCATCAGGATTTCAGATTCAGTATCTATTGGGCGGAACTGCCGGGAAAGAGCAGCCTGAATATCTGTCAGGAACTGCCGGTCTTCGTCGTCTGCTGTCATGGAAGCCTCGTTGAAATTATTTTGGGTGTTGGGGTAGCCCACCAGCCTGCGGTAACGGTGGGCGAGGAAGTGAGTACAACGATTTGCACCGTTGTTGGCTGTGGGTCAGCCGAGATGGACAGGCCGCCTGCTGCCAGAAAAGATGCCAGCAGGAGTATCGCTACCAGGGAAGATAACCAGAGTAAGAGTATTGGTTTTTTCATTACGTTACTCGCGGGTTGAACCGAGTTTGGCTTCGATTTCGCGGTCACTGGGTTCTGGCGCAATGACCGCCATCGGACGAAACAGGAACGGCTGCCCCATCTCGCGCTCCATCGAATACGAGAAGCGGCCAATGAACATACCGATTTGCATATCCGTCATAAACCGCCGCCAGGGTTCGTCTACGAAGCCTTTTTCGGAACGGGCGATAGCCGCCAGAACAATGTCTTTATCCTTCGGGCTTTTTAGCATCCCGATAACGACATTGTTGCAAGACGAAACGATGTCGGGCGGAATCAGACTGGGCGCCTGGGTAATAACGTGCATCCGCGCCAGGTATTTGCGGGCGTCACGAAACATATCGCCAAAACGCTGCGAGAGCGAAACGCCGCCGCTATCATCGTCCCCGCCCCCACCGTCCACCCCACCGAAGATTTTGTTTGCCTCCTCAAAAAAAATTTGCAAGATAGGTTCTCCGGTATTGACCTCATGCACGCGCCGGGCAACCATATCGGTATAAAGATGCCAGCCTGTCCATCCCAGCAGGAAGGCTTTGCCGAAGTCGTCCAGGAAAGAACCGCCTTCGATAATTGCCACGCCCCAGGGCTTTGCCAGGTCTTCCATCGGGACGCAATCTGCGCCAGCGGCGAACATGGAAGCCGCCGCGCCTTGCACCAGGCCATTCATGCGATAGATGATGCCTTCCAGCACGCCGTTCAGCATCGTGTCACGGGGATTGACCCGCGATAACTTATCTTCCACCTCTCGGTAGAGCGTCATCAGGTCGGTTACGCGCGAGCGGTAGACAGCCAATTTTTGCAACTGGATAATGTCAAGATTGGCAAGCGGCGTGCCTGCCAACTCATTGGTGATGTCCACCTCGTCCGGTTGCACTTTTCCCCAGATGGGGTCAGTCCGCACCTCGCGGTCATCCACCAGCACGCCTGCCTTAATGTAGACCGTCCGCAGAGCGTCGAGCAGTTCCTGTTTCTGCCGCTTGACGCCCAGGTGCGCCACCGAACCGAAGATGTCCGCGAATGCCCGCCACTGGGTTTCTGGGTTGATGTTGCGTCCAATCTGGATGGGATTCCAGCGCAGGCTGCGCGGCGCAGACGGCCACAGTTGGCGAATGTCCACATGCCCTTCCAGGCCAGGCGCATTGAGCAACGAGCGCCAACCCGCGCCAAAATCCAGCACCACCGTCCGCAAGTGCCACTTTGTAGTCGTCTCGTAGGCCATGCGCATCGCTGCAACTGATTTACCGAAGCCGGTATCAGCCGCGAACATCGTATGAAACAACCTGGCCTCGTCCAAACGCACTGGCGCAGATGTCAGGTCGCGCGTTAGCGGGCTGTATTGATGCCCAAGAATGACATCCCCTGGCATGGTTGGATAAAACGTCAATCCGCGCGGCGTGGGCGCAATCGTCACAACCGCCGTGGACTCTTCCACGATGCCGGGAGATGTATAAGCAGCGACCTGGCCTGCGGTCAGCAACGTGCCATAGGTCGTCCATAGATGCCGAGTGATGGCGTCATCTCCCGCATTGATTTCATCGTTAGGGTAGAACGCCAGGATGTTTTCGCGGTTGGCATCGGGAACGGGAACAGTGACAACCGGCGCGGGAACATTCGTTCCATGAAACGCCTGCGCCGCCAGGGTTTGCGCGGCCTGAACACCAGGCTCCTCAACCAGCAGGTTCACATCCGTCATAAAACCGCCTTCCTGGGCGGCCTGGTTTGCAACAGCCTCGAACTGACGCATCATTTCCGTCAGACGAATTGCTACATCGTCCTCGGTTTGCCATGAGCGCCCAATATTGACGCCAGGCGCGAGACCCGTGGAAAAGCCGCTGTTCCAGGACTGGCCCAACATGCGGCTGTCGGCATTCCCCGTACTCTGCCCCACCATATGCGATTGGCCGTCCGAGTGTGAGACGCTATCGGCTGTTCCCCACGCCTCCGAAATTCCGTTGGCGTGCGATTTGCTGGTGCTGGTAGACCATGTTTCGGACATGCCCGCAGAAACGGCGTGCGACTTGCCAGCCGAAATTCCGTCCGAACTGCCCGACCCGGACGAACTTGATTTTGCCACCGAGTCGGACTTACCGGACGACCACGACGAACCGCCGTTTGTGCCGTAGGAATGAACCTGGGTATAGCCGGTGGTCGTGTTGTAACTATTGCCATGACTTGTAGAATTGCCGTCAGATGCGCCGCTCTGAACGCCCTGCTGCACTCCGCCGCTATACGTTCCTGTCGTGCTGACGCCTGTTCCCAGCAGCCCAGCACTTGCGCCCGCAGAAACGGATGCACTCTCTGTCGCGCCGCTGGATTCCCCCTGGGATTCGCTGTGCGTTGCACCTGTTCCAAACGACTGCCCTACGGACGTGCCGTGAGAGACAATCGTACTGCCTGCCTGACTCCAGCCGCTAGAACCGCCAGCAGATGTGGATGTGCCATGCGAGACGGTTTTGCCGCTGGACGACATGCTGGAATCAGAATGGGACGTGCCGGAACTCACGCCGTCCGATGTACCGGTGGTCTTGCCGACACTGTGCGTTTGCCCTTCGCTAGTTCCCCACGACTCGGAAATACCCTTTGAATGGCTGTCAGTGTGAGATGTGCCGTCAGTCTGGGCAACGCCGTCCGATGTCGTTTGACCGTGCGAGTGGGTTGCTCCCTGACTACCAGAAACGCCCTGCCCAAGCGCAGCCATGATGGGAACGCCCAGGCTGAAGCCGATGGACTTCACCCCGCGCTGACGGCTGGCAAAGTTGCTGGTAAAACGTGCAATATCCATAAACGCGCGCGCCAGGTCGCCGCGTCTGACATGGTTGGCCGTGACCTGGAAAACAAAATCCTGACGGATTTTTGCCAACCCACGAAATAAAATTTCGTTCTGCTCTGTGGCAAGGTCATCTGACCCGTAATCTGGCAGGTCGCCCTCGCGCCCAAGACCCCGCTTCTGACTGCGCGGGTCTGGATAGCCCAGCAATGCCAGGGGACGCGCCCGATTGACGAAATCGAGGTACCAGCGCAGCCATTCCAGCCGAGGCGAATTGGTTTGACTTTGGCGAAAATTCGCCAAAGCCGCGCGTACAGCGGTTAGCCCGCTGACGGCTCTTTCTGCGGCTGCATCCATTGTTTCGGCGGTGGCAGCAGAACCATAGAGTTGCACGACGCCAATATGGTCGGGATGAAAAATGCCCATCGCGGTATAGATATAATCCACACGCGCGTCATAAATACCCTTCAACGCCGCCCATTGCAGGCCGAGCGTGTCGGTTTCGTTGTTCACATCGAAGGGGATGGATGTTAACTCGTGCAGCGCGACACAGCGAAAAAAATCCCCGGACTGAGTGGAGAGTTTAAACCAGGCAAATTGCAGATTGCCGTTGGAGATTTCGAGGCCATTATCCAGGACATGAATCATTGTTTGCCTCGTGAGCGATATTTGAAAATCATGTCTTCCGGCGACATGCCCGTGGGTGGATGCGCGAAAATTCCCTGAGCCAACAAAGCCAGGTAGCCCACCGGCAGCAGATAGAGCGCGACGCTGGTGATGGCGGCCAGGTATACCTGGCCGGAGTTCAATAGCGGGTCGGTCATGGATGGCAGCAGCGTCTTGTAAAGCGCCACCCCGAACCCTACCAGGGCGTACAGCGCCAGGCCGCGTACCATAGTCCAATAGGTTGCCTCGGGACTGAACTTGTCCAGATATGCGGCGGTTAGCCCGCTGGCCGCCATAACAATCAGCATCAGCGCCACCGGGAATGGTGCAAACACACCGGCGAACAGGGCTAACCCGCCCACGCCTAATAACCAGTTGCGCTGGGTAGGCGGGCTGAAATAGATGGCAACCACAAGCACGGCCACCAGCGCCAACGGAAGCAGGTTATCCACCAGCAACCAAAGCGCACCCAGCAAACCGTTCACCAACCAGTAGCCAAATAAGATAATAGGGTTCATGGCTGCACAAGGGTCGTATCGAGCAGCGAAACCGTCAGCGGCGTGGGTAGTGTCACTTCCCGACATTGAGCATCGCCCTGACAGACTTTGACGATAATGTCATACCTTCCGGGGTCGAGGGGCTTGAACCACTGACAATCCAATTCGGCCTGGGGCGTGCCAAAACCAATCTGCTGCACTCCCTGGCAGGCGCTGGATGGATGGTCAATCGCGGGCTGCTCCGAGAATTGTGGATAAGAGCCGTAGACATGCGCCCCGTAGTAGCGTTTTGACAATTCGTTTTCAATCCAGGCTGCCGATGCGGGCTGCAAGGAAATCTTGACGGTCATGGACGTAATCGGCTGTCTTGCGCCAGAGTTACAGGACACATCTACCCCGCCGGTGGCAAGGAAGCGCGAAAGCGTCACGCCCAGGGCGGAGCCATACGGAGGCTGCTCCTGACCCCAGGGCAGCGGATTTGGCGGGTCGCTGGTGAACGTCTCCCCGACGGATGGCGGGGCAAAAGTTGGTACACATCCCCCGCTACTATCGTCAGAGCCTCCGCAGCAGGTCGCGCGCGACCCATTGGTATTTTCAAACGGCTTTTCACATAGGCCGCCCGATATGCTCGGACAACTGCCAACATACCAGTAGCCCTTTTTAAGTCGATCGGGGCTTCCGAGGACTTCGGTCACCTCGCAATCGCCGTTATTTTGGCAGCGTACAGGTACTTGGGTGGTGTCTTCTGCACAGTAAGATGCGCCAGCTGGATTTTTTGCAGGATGGCAGCCAATAACAGCAGTGAACCCCGCTGACGCGGCACAACATTTTGGATTTGTGGCAGTGCCGCCGCACCACTGGTCTCGCGGCTCGTTAC
>MNXJ01000001.1 GCA_001872455.1 Anaerolineae bacterium CG2_30_57_67
AGCGGTCGTCCGTGAAATCCAGCTCGCCAACTTTCATTCCAGTGATCCTTTCAATCGTTTCACCAGCCTGACGTACCCAAGCCCGCACGGGCAACTTGCGATGATCGCTCTCTGTCAGGATGTGCGCCAGCCAGATGGCAGCAATCCAGCCCCAACTCAGACCCTGATGCAACCCGTGACGCTTCAGGTGCTGGTCTATCAGGTCTGGAAGACCCAGCCGTATCATGACTTCGAGCAAAAGCGGAAAGTCGTCAATCCGTTCTGTGGTTATAGCGATCTCAGGGTTCATGCCCTGAGGATATCAGGAAATTCGCGATTTCGCCAAAATTTTCAGCGAAAAGTCAGCTATCATGATACTTCTGACATAATTATTTTTATCGTAACGCTGGCTGTCAATCTTCACTCCATAATACGGCGATTTACGAAAAACCTCCGCGAAACTCCGTCAACTTCGTGGTGGGGCGGCATTCATGTCGCTGGTGATTACCCACAAGCCGCCAATTTTTGTCCTGCGGACAAAAGCGACATAAATGTCGTGCTACGTTGTGCGATATTTATGTCGCTTTGCAATGTCAAATCGAAAAGGGGATAAGTGTCATCCGAATAAGGTGCTTTGTCTGCGCCAAAGGTGACGCCTGTCACTGGCAGTTTTGATGCCCGCCGTCTACAATAACAACATCAACTGGAGGTATTTATGGCTCTCAAACAATGGGAAGTTACAAAAATTCGCTACTGCGACCATGTTGGCCACGAAGTCGCTTTTGAAACCGAAATCGTCTACCCGGAAGATTTTCTCCCCGATGCGCCGCGCGTCAGCGCCCGGCGCTGTTCCAATGCCAAAGAATGCAATTTGTTTGATAATCCCACGTGTGTCTGGTGCGGTACTAACCCCAATCACAATCCTTTGTAAAGCGCGGGCGGGTTCTTCCTCCTACCGTCCCGTTTAAAAACTCTCTCCTCCCTCTGAGCTGGTCATGGCAGCGCTCGCTGAAAACAGCGGGCGTTTGCCATTAAATTCCCAAAAACGCGCGCACTTCTTGTGAAACTGGTTGCGAAAAAATCTGCTCCGGCGCGTCCACTTGCGCCAGACGCCCACCCAGGATAATCGCCAGACGGGTGGCAATCTGACGCGCTTCTTCCAAATCATGCGTGACGAAAAGGGTCGTCGTGCCGGTTTCGGCCAGCAGACGGCGTAAATCGTCCAGCAGATGGGCGCGGGTGGGCGCATCCAGCGCTGAAAAAGGCTCGTCGAGCAGCAACAGTTCCGGCTCCAGCGCCAGCGCCCGCGCCAGGCTGACGCGCTGCCCCTCGCCGCCCGAAAGTTCTGCGGCGCGGCGCTTTGCCAGCGGAAAAATTTTCAGACGTTCCAGCCATTTTTCCACCCGTGAGCGGATTTCCTTTTCGGGCAGGCCGCGAAAGCGCAGGCCGCAGGCGACGTTTTCGTAGACGGAAGTATCAAACAGCAGCGGAGATTGCATCACCAGGCCGAGCCGCCGCCGGTAGCGCAGCGCCGATTCGGCGCAGGCCGGGCGGCCATTGAGCCAGATTTCGCCCCGCTCGAGCGGAATCAGCCGCGCCAGCGCCATCAGCAGGGTACTTTTTCCGGCGCCGTTGGGGCCCGCCACCGCCAGGACGCCGCCCGCTTCCAGCTGGAGCGATTCGACGGTCAGCGCGAGTCGCTTTCCGCGCCGCACCCGCCAGTCAGTCAATTTGAGAAATTCGCTCATTCTTTTCTGCCACGTTGTTGCAGGGCGGTCAGCGCCCAGTTGACGAGGAAGGTGATGGTGAGCAGAAGTACTCCCAGCCCAATTGCCAGGTCAAAATTGCCTTTGCCGGTTTCCAAAACGATGGCGGTGGTCAGCACGCGTGTTTGATAGCGAATGTTGCCGCCGACCATCATGCTGGCGCCGACTTCAGAAATGACCGAGCCAAAGCCAGCCATCAGCGCGGCCAAAAGCGGCAGGCGCGCCTCGCGCCACAACATCCACACCATTTGCGGGGTGGAGGCGCCCAGGCCGAGCAGCTGCAGGCGCAGGCGCGGGTCGAGCGCTTGCAGGGCAGAAGTCGTCAGCCCGGCGATGACCGGGAAGGCGATGATGACCTGGGCGAGGATGATGGCGGCGGGCGTGTAAATCAGCCGCAGTTCGCCGAGCGGCCCGGAGCGCCACAGCATGATTGCCACGAACAGGCCGACAACGACGGGTGGCAGGCCCATGCCGGTGTTGACCAGGCTGAGAATTACGGCCCGCCCGGGGAATTTTCCCAGGGCGAGCAGGGTTCCCAGCGGCAGGCCAATCAGCAGGCTGAGGCCGGTCGCCAGCCCGGAAATTTGCAGCGAGAGCAGGGTGATTTGGAGCAGTTCTGGCACGGTAAATGTTGGGGGCTACAGGCCTAAATCGGCATCGGTTTTGTCGGCATCAGGGAAGAAGAGCGGCTGACCGTATTGCTCTGCGCCAAAGGTGGCAATGATTTTTTGCACATCCGGCGATGTGATCCATCTGGCAAAAGCCAGCGCGCCGCCGGAATTGGTGTTCGGCCATTTGGCGGGGTTGACGGTGATGACGTGATAGACATTCAACAGGCTGTTATCGCCTTCGACGAGAATCTCCAGTTTCAGGTTGGTTTTGTTCGCCAGATAGGTGGCGCGGTCGGTGAGCGTGTAGGCGCTTTTTTCGGAGGCAATTGTCAGCGTTGCGCCCATGCCCTGCCCGCTGGAGATGTACCAGCCGGGCGAGAAAGCCGCCGGGTCGAGTTCCGCTTTTTTCCACAGCGTCAGCTCGGCCTTGTTTGTGCCAGAGTCATCGCCGCGGGAGATGAAGGGCGCCTGCGCGCTGGCAATCGCTTTGAACGCGTCCAAAACGGCCAGGCCTTTGATGCCTGCCGGGTCAGCCGCCGGGCCGACGACGATGAAATCGTTGTGCATCACCAGAAAGCGCTCTTTGCCGAAACCGGCGTCCATCAGCGTTTTTTCGGCGGCGGGCGCGTGAACCAGTAAAACGTCGGCGTTGCCTTCTTCGCCCATTTTGAGCGCTGCACCTGTGCCGACGGCGACCGTCTGCACTTTGTAACCGGTCTGTGCTTCAAAGAGCGGAATCAACACGTCGAGCAGGCCCGAATCTTGGGTGGAGGTGGTGGTGGCGAGGATGAGTGCCGGGTTGGCCGGGGCAGCCGGCGCACAGGCCGCCAAAAGCATGGAAATTAAAAATAAACTGGCGAAAATACGTTTCATGGTTATCTCCTTGAAAAGTGGTGCGTGGTTTCGCGTTTAAAGCGAGATTTGTTCCCCGCTGTGGGTGGTGGTGTAGCCGGTCAGTGATTCGGCGGCATGACGAAAAGAGGCCGTTTGCAGAGCGTCCAGCAAAGGCGCGAGGGCGGCATGGTAAACCAGCGGAATAATCAGGTCGTAGCGCTCTTCAAACAGAGGTAGGAAACCGATGCCCTGATTTTGGGCCGCGGCCTGAATACCGAGACTGACATCGGCCTGCCCGCGCCGGATGGCTTCAGCCGCCTGGCTGTGAGTTGGGACGCAGTTCTCGTAGCCGCGAATGGCGCTGATGGGCAGTTCCCGCCGCGCCAGTTCGCGCTCCAGCCAGATGCGTGTGCCAGAGCCGGGGTTGCGGTTGAGAAAAACAACATCGGCGCGGGTTAGATCTTCCAGCGAGCGAATTCCCAGCGGGTTGCCGGGGGCAACCATCAGCCCCTGGGCGCGGGTCGCCAGCGTCATCAGGCGGACGTTTTGCTCAGGAAAGATGCGGCGCACGGTGGGCAGGTTATATTCGCCGTTTTCATCCAAAATATGTGCGCCGCTTACCTGGCAAAGGCCCTGGCGCAGGTTGATTAATCCATCCAGCGAGCCAACCGGCAGGGCCAGCAGGTGCAGCTGCGGTCTCAGACGCTCTGCCAGCGCTTCCAGTGCCAGGTCGTGACTGCCGGAAAAAACCAGCGTAGGGATTTTCCCCTGCGGCAGAATCAACTCCTGCAGGAGAAATCCCCCGGCTTTGGCGCGATAGAATTTCTCCATCACCCCGGCGCTGAGGCGTGTTTCGGCAAGCTCGACCAGCCCGCCAGCTTCGAGTGCCTTGATGTGATGCTGAACCCAGGCCGGGTGCTTGCCGAGGGCGTGTCCCAACTGGCTAAGGGTGGCGGGCGCGGCCATCAGCAGGCGCAAAATTGCCAGTCGGCGGGCGTCGGCCAGCAGTTTGATTTGGTCAAACGTATGCAAAGGAGTAATTGTGTCCATATTCGTTAGTTAAGGAAAAACTTAACACGTTCCAAGTGTAGCACAAACTTTCAAAATTAATCATAAAGCCCAATACTGTTAGTTAGCGGTTTCGGAGTCCAACGTCTCCCGACGTTGGCGCCAAAGTCTGGAGACGTTGGACTCCTTATCTAAACAGTATTGCCATAAAGCCGACTCTCATTTGCGCTTAATTTACGTCCCTGGAAGAGGTCGTACAATTTGTTCTTCAAAGGAGATTTGATTTTATGAAAAAAACGCGTAAATCTGAGCCGCCCGTGTGGAGAGAATTGGCAAAACGTAATAAGTTTTTTCTAGGTGGTGTAGCGGCGGTTGTCTTGCTGGGCTTGACCAGCATGTTGATTGGCACGCAGCTGGAAAATCGCAATAGTTTTTGTGCATCCTGCCATACGGAAGGCGAAAGTACGTTTTATCAGCCCCGCTGGACCTGGCAACTTTTCACGAAATCAAGGGCACAACCCGCTGTATTGATTGTCATACCGGGCCGGGCATCACTGGGCGCGTCGGCGGGCTGATCGCGGGAGCATCCGACCTGGTTGCCTATTTTAGCGGGCGTTATCCACAACCAGCGGTGGTGGAAGGCCAAATTAGCGACGGAAACTGTCTGAAGTGCCACGCAACGATTGCCCAAAAACAAGACATGAGCAATCATTTTCACGTCTTTTTGTCACAATGGCAAAAAGCCGACCCCAACGCGGCGACCTGTGTTAGTTGCCATAACGGTCACAATCTGGCTGGCGATGAAAAAATTAAATTTTTGAACGAAAAAGACACGGTTGTTATCTGTAAGAAATGTCACGCGGTGGCTGGAGCAGAATAACGGCTTGACGCCAAAATTGGTCTTTGACGAATTTTCCTTTCCGTGTTATTATGTCCAGGAAGGACACCAGTAAGTTCGCGTTGAAAAGAAACGATGTGGCTCATGGTTCAAATCCGTGGGCCTTTTTGTTTGACTGGCCGTGAAACGAGCCGCGTGTCTACCTAATTTCTTTCTGTTTTTTGCAACAAGGAGCAAAACATGACCACTCGTATCACCGGCACAGTCAAATGGTTCAACGGCACCAAAGGCTACGGCTTCATCTCCCGCGAAGGCGGCGAGGATGTATTCGTTCACTTCTCCGCCATTCAGGGCGATGGCTTCAAAAACCTGAATGAAGGCCAGAAGGTCGAATTTTCCGTGGAAAAGGGCCCCAAAGGCGCCCAGGCCAGCAACGTTGTCGTTCTTGGCTAATTCCCAGGCTTGACCATTGGCTCCCCGGCAGGAAACTGTCGGGGAGTTTTGATTCGCGTCTGCGGGTGATTTATGTCACCTTTTTCTGTTACCTGTGGCGTGAAAAGTGACAGCAAGCGCAGGTGATATAATTTCGTTAGAAATTTCACTAAAGGAGACAAACACATGGCATACTCAATCGTAAAAGTCCCGACTGGTGGGACGAAAATCGGCATCCAGGACAACAAGTTGCAGGTTCCCAACAACCCAATTCTTCCGTTTGTGGAGGGGGATGGCACGGGACGCGACATTTGGAACGCTTCGGTGCGCGTGTTTGACGCTGCGGTCGAAAAGGCCTACGGCGGCAAACGCAAAATTCACTGGATGGAAGTCTACGCAGGCGAGAAGGCTTTCAAACTTTTTGGCAGTTGGTTGCCCGATGAAACCATCGAGGCCTTCAAAGAATTCTTGGTGGGCATCAAAGGCCCACTGACCACACCCATCGGCGGCGGCATTACCTCGTTAAACGTGGCGCTGCGCAAGGCGTTGGACTTGTACGTCTGTCAGCGCCCGGTGCGCTATTTTAAGGGCGTACCTTCACCGGTCAAACATCCCGAATATGTGGATATGATCATTTTCCGCGAAAACACTGAAGATATTTATACCGGCATCGAGTTCCAACTCGGCACGGAAGGTAATAAGAAATTTAAGCAGTTGTTCAAGGAGAACTTTCCCAAAGAGTACGCCAAGATGCGCTTCCCCGAAACATCGGGGATTGGAATCAAGCCGGTTTCGTCTGAAGGCACCGAACGGCTGGTGCGCGCGGCCATTCAGTGGGCGCTAACCAACAAACGCAAAATTTTAAGCCTGGTACATAAGGGCAACATCATGAAGTTCACCGAGGGCGCGTTTAAGGATTGGGGCTATGGCGTCGCCAAGCGTGAGTTTCGTAACGACATCGTGACCGAGCGTGAGACCTGGATTTTGGGCAACAAGGAAAAGAATCCCAATTGGAGCGCGGAAGAAAACGCCAAGGCGATTGATCCCGGCTACGAGATGATGAGCCCTGAACAGAAGCAGAAAATCGTCAGAGAAGTGGAAGAGGCCCTCAAACTGTGGCCGACTCATGGCGATGGCAAGTGGAAGGCCAAACTGCTGATCAAGGATACGATTGCCGATATTGTCTTCCAACAGACCATCACACGCGCGCGCGAATTCGACGTGCTGGCAACGCCCAACCTGAATGGCGATTACATTTCCGATGCGCTGGCAGCGCAAGTGGGCGGGATGGGCATTGCGCCCGGCGCCAACATCAACTATCTGACAGGTCACGCCATCTTCGAAGCGACGCACGGCACCGCGCCCAAGTACGCCGACCTGGACAAAGTTAATCCTGGTTCAGTCATTCTCTCTGGTGAGATGATGCTGCGCTACATGGGTTGGGGCGAAGCCGCCGACCTGATTATGAAGGGCATGGAAGGCGCCATCAACGCCAAAACCGTGACCTACGACCTGGCGCGCATGATGGATGGTGCAACTGAAGTCAAATGCTCTGGTTTTGCTGACGCGGTCATCAAGCACATGTAAGTTTATGGTTAGTGTACAGTAAACCGTAGCGTCCATCCAAAATAAGGTGGAACGCAGTAAAACAGTCCAAACCTACCAAAGGTTTGGATTGTTTTACTGCGTTCACAAAATGAACTTTGCACGAGGTTGCTGGAATAATCAAGGCTTTCGTGGCTGGCGGTTTTCCACAAGCGGTCCAGGCATTTGTCACCCAGGTGAATAGAAAAACCGCTGTTTAAACCCTAACTCGGATAAGCCGAAAGAGATTTGACCACGAAGGCCGCGAAGCAACACAAAGGAAAACCAAAAAACTTTGTGACTCTTTGTGGTTAATTTCCTTGCTTTTTGTGCAAGAATTTCACTGATAAGATACTAAAATAGGGATAGTGAAAAACAGGTAATTATGGAGAAACTGTCAGAATTCTGTATGAGAGTTTATTCTCGCCTTGACGCTACTCTCCAAGACAAGTATCATAGCAGTTAGCACTCGAAAGGAATGAGTGCTAATCGTTTCTATCGTTTATTCAACTTTTCAACATCTGTTACAGGAGGCGTGTATGAGCATTTCTATCAAACCCCTCGGCAATCGCGTCGTGGTGGAACCCATCGAACAGGAAGACGTTACTCCAAGCGGTATTGTCCTGCCGGACACCGCCAAAGAGAAACCGCAACAAGGCATGGTTCTGGCCGCCGGCCCTGGCGAACGCGATGAAGATGGCGACCGCATCGCCATGGATGTCAAAACTGGCGACAAAGTTCTCTTCGCCAAATATGCTGGCACCGAGCTGAAAATGGATGGCAAGAAACTGCTCATCCTGCGCGAAACCGACCTGCTCGGTATTCTTGAATCAAAATAATCCACTGGAGGAATGACGTATGGCCGCGAAACAACTCGTTTTCACTGAAGAAGCCCGCCGCAAACTAAAAAACGGCATGGATATGGTTGCCAATGCTGTCGGCACCACTCTCGGCCCCAAAGGCCGTAACGTAGCCATTGACCGTAAATTTGGCTCCCCCACCATCACTCACGATGGCGTCTCAGTTGCCAAAGAAATCGAACTCGAAGATCCGTTTGAAAACATGGGCGCGCAACTTCTCAAAGAGGCCGCTCAGAAAACTAACGACATCGCCGGTGATGGCACCACCACCAGCACCGTCTTGGCGCACGCCATCGTCACCGAAGGCCTCAAGGCTCTGGCCGCCAGCTATAACCCGATGATGCTCAAACACGGCATCGAAAAATCTACCGACGCCATCGTGGCGGAACTGCGCAAGATGGCCGTTGCCATTGAGACCAAGGAAGAGATCGCCTCGGTTGCCACCAACTCCGCTGCTGATGCCGAAATTGGCGGGCTGATTGCCGACGTGATGGCCAAAGTTGGCAAAGACGGCGTCATCACCGTCGAAGAATCCAAATCCATGCAGTTTGAGACTGAATTTGTTGAAGGTATGCAGTTTGACCGCGGCTACATCTCGGCCTACTTCATCACCGACACCGAACACATGGAAGCAGTCATTTCTGAACCCTACGTCCTCATCAACGAAAAGAAAATCTCCGCCGCGCAAGACATTGTTCCCCTGCTCGAAAAACTTGTTCAGCTCGGCAAGCGCGAACTGGTCATCATCGCCGAGGACATTGACGGCGAAGCCCTGGCAACACTCGTGCTGAATAAACTGCGCGGTATGCTCAATGTTCTGGCGATTAAAGCCCCCGGCTTCGGCGACCGCCGCAAGGCCATGTTGCAAGATATCGCCATTCTCACCGGCGGCACCGTCATCAGCGAAGAAACTGGCCGCAAACTCGAAACCGCCACGATTGCAGACCTGGGACGCGCCGACAAAGTCTCTGCCGATAAAGATAACACCACCATCATCGGCGGCAAGGGCGACGAAGCTCTGATTAAGGGGCGTGTTGACCAGATTCGGATCGAAATCGAGAAAAGCACCAGCGATTACGATAAGGAAAAACTTCAGGAACGCGTTGCTAAACTGGCTGGTGGCGTTGCCATCATCCGCGTTGGCGCGGCGACTGAGACCGAGCTGAAGGAAAAGAAGCACCGCGTCGAAGACGCCCTCTCCGCCGCGCGCGCCGCTGTCGAAGAAGGCATCGTAGCCGGTGGCGAAATCTCGCTCATCAACGCTGCATCCGCCCTCGATGGACTCAAGATGGACTCCGATGACGCTCAAATTGGTGTCAGCATCGTCCGCAAAGCGCTCGAAGCCCCCATCCGCAGACTGGCTTCCAATGCCGGGCAAGACGGCTCTGTCATCATTGACAGCGTCCGCCGCACAGCAATCGCCAAGAAGAACAAAAACATTGGCTACAACGTTCTCACCGGCGAATTCACCGACATGATCAAGGCTGGCGTTATTGACCCGGTCAAGGTTGTGCGCGGAGCGCTTGAAAACGCCGCTTCCATCGCCGCCATGATGCTGACGACTGAAGTCCTCATCACCGATGTGCCGGAGAAGGACAAACCCGCCGCTCCGCAAATGCCGGAATACTAAGATTCAAGTGATTAAAAAAAGCGCTGGCTTGCAAGCCAGCGCTTTTTTTTGTTGGGGAAAACTTTCAATCTTTGTCTTTCGACCACATTGCTTGGCATTCTATGCCAAGTTCGATTAAAATATCCCTTTTGTTTTGTAAATTTCTCGTAGCTGTTCAGCTAGGGCGTTTTTTTACCGTTTTCGGCGGGCTGCCCTTTTATGCACTGATGCAGGGATTTATCCCACCGATGCATGGTTAGAGACAAGATGGCTGAACAATTATAATTTCTCTTTCTTAATGTTTATAGCACCAAAGGTTATATAAAGCAGGAGGCAGCTTGAAATGGCTGGGACCGCTCACCGTGTATTTTTGATTTTGATGACTATCGCTTTTTTAGCGCCGGTTGCTCCCCCAAATCTGCCGCTTCCTGGGCGCGACGAGGGCGTTTTTCTGTATGTGGGTCAACAAATTAACGCCGGGCAAATTCCGTATCGTGATGTTTGGGACCATAAGGGCCCGTTAATTTATTACATCAATGCGCTGGGGCTGGCGCTCACCGGATCGGTTTGGGGCGTGTGGCTGTTGGAAGTCGCTTTTTTGTTGGCTGGCAGTTGGCTGGCTTACGCTACGTTGAAAAAACTCTTTGGCGCGCCGATTGCGTTTGCCAGTTCAGTTTGTTGGCTGGCTGGTTTGCAAATAACGCTGGACGGTGGCAACACCATCGAAGAATTTGCGCTTTTGTTTGAGTTTTTGGCTCTTTATTTGTTTTTTCGTGTCGCTGCGGAAACCCGTCATTTTTGGAACGAGTTTTTCATTGGCGTTTGCGCCGCGTTGGCGTTTGCGCTACGTCCGAATAACATTGGCATTTACCTGGCGATTGGCTCTTTTTTTCTACTGATAATTGTTTTCTCCAAAGCGGAGCGCTCACATGCCGCGCGGCAGTTGCTTGGCATGGCGCTGGGGTGTATTGGCGTTCTGACGGCATTGGGCCTGTATTTCATTTGGCAAAACGCATTTGCGCAGCTATACGATGCCCTGTTTGTGTATAACTACTATTATTCCCGGCAAGTGCTGGCGCGCAAGGCCGCCCTGAAAATTTTCAACAGCCTGGTGTACGGGTTACAACGCTTGCAATTTTTACCCATTTTAGGCGCGGCAGGCATCCTGAACGCGGGCGGCTATCTCGCATTAAACCGAACGTTTACCAACCCGCGCGCTCGTCTGGCGTTGTTGCTGGCGTTGGCAGTTCCCATGCAACTGATTCTGGCGGTCATGTCGGGTCGGCAATATTTGCATTACTATGCCGCCTGGCTTTCTGTGCTGGCATTTTTAATTGGTTTCTTGCTCTTTGGTATCCAGCTATTGATTGAAAGAGCCTTTCAGCCAGGCAAGGTTGTAGCCAGAGTGAACATTGTGTTGATTTATGGATTTGCGCTTTGGACAGGATTTTCGCCCGCAGTGCGCGTTGCGCCTACGTTACAGCATCTGGTAGTTTTTTTGCAGACCGAAAAAGCGCTGACCGCGCCAGATGTTTCCGCCACTGAACTGGCCCCGTATCTGGAATATGTTACGCGCGAGATAGATGTATCCAGACCGGTGCTGATTTGGAACAACCTGGCAATTGTAAATTTTCTCTCTGGCAGAAGAGCGCCAGGACGATTTGTGTACACCTACGCGCTGAATACGCCTGGCTATCTGACTCCCGCTTTGGCAGATGAATTTCTCGCTGCCCTGAAAAGTCAAAAACCCGTTATTCTTGACGCTACGTCAACAGATTCGTCCATGAGCGGCATTGACTCGTTGGCCTGGAAAAAACAGCCGCTTACGCAAAAAATAATTCTTTACATCGAAGAACACTACCAGCACGTGACCGATATTGGCCCGGCACGTTGGCCGGTATGGGTGTTCAAGGGAGAATAGCTATGAAAACCCTGCCAGTGGGCGCTTCATTCAAGCCGACATCTTCCGCCCCCGGGTGGGATGGAGCGCATCTTCCTGCAGGCGCGTGAATTTACGCCCAGCCTCGATGCGCTGGTCAATAACGCCGCGTACCAGGTGGCGAAGCCGCTACTGGAAACCAGCGTGGAAGAATGGGATGCGGTCATGGCCTCCAATTGCGCTTGGTTTTTTTATGGTGAAACTGACGCACCCGCTTTTGAGGAGGCGGGCGGCGGCAGGGAAATCTAAAATTTTTAAATTTTGGCTACGTTCCCTTTGAAAAACCAAAGGACCGGATGGTTTACGGGGTGGCCGTTGGAGAGGGGGTATCTGTTGGCGGGATGATGGGGGTATTGGTCGGGATGGCAGTTGGCGGACCCGTCGGCGAGGGCGTCGCTGTCGCAGGGATGGGCGTAGCGGTAGCGGCGAGGGGGCGCACGATGCGTGGCGCAACCCATACTGCTCGATCACTGCTGGAAGCGCCCGCTGAAAGCACCGTCAGAATGAATTTGACATTTTGACCGGCCAGCGAACTCAGGTCAATATCCGTGTTATAAACCAGGCCTTCGTAGCGCTCGTTGAAAACCCACAGGATTTGCACCGGGCTGGAGCCGATTTGATATTCCAAACGATAGGTGACGTAGCAGGCGGTTGCGCCATATTCGCAGCCCAAAGTTGCCAAAAAGTGGTCGCCTGTTTGCACGCTGAAGGCCGGGTAAATGCCCTGAATGTAGGTATTCGTGCCAGATTGGGGAAACGTCAGCAGGCTGGCGCGGCCATCGGTGACGCCGCTCTCCAGATGGGCATTGCCCATGACCAAGACGAATCCGCGTGCGTCGTTATCAGCGCCGGGGCAGGGTAAAACGCCTGCACCGCTGACCCATTGCGCCGCGCAGGCAGTGCTGACGAAGTCATAGGCCGTGCCGGGGGCAGGTGTCACCGTCAGAACGAGGGTGGGCGTAGGCGTCAGGCTGGCGAGGCTGCTGACTTGAATATCCACCCAGAAGGGTTTGTTATAGCCCGCGCCAATGCCAAAAATTTGTCCGGTGGCGTTTTTGAGAATCCAGTAGCCACGGTAGGTTCCGTTGCTGGCAGGTGAAGTCAGGTTGGCGCTTAAGTCCACCATCTGACCGGGCGCAACAGAGCCTGGGAAGGCGGTCACATCGGGACCGTTCATCTTGTCGCCGCTCTGGAAGACCAGGCTGTAGGATGCGTTCCAGGTGCAAGTTCCCACGTTTTTAATCCGCCAGGTTTTTAAGAAAGCCGTTGAGGGTGGATAGTTTGTGCCATCCGGCACGGTTACGTCGGCGACAAAACTGGCGCGGTCACAGCTGGTATTGGGTGTGGGGGTTACGGTTACCGTTCCCGGCGTGGATGTGACCGTTGGCGTCACCGGCGTTACCGTCACGCTGGGACCCACGCGGGCGATGCGTGGGCTGGCCCACAACGCGCGGTCGCCGCTGGCTGAACCAGCCGCGCCGACCCATAAAATAAATTTAACATTGTTGCCCGCTAGCGAACTCAAATTTATGTTGGCAAAATAGGTGTAGCCTTCGTAACGTTCATTGAAAGACCAGAGAATTTGTGGGGTGGCCGTGCCAATTTGGTACATCAGCCGGAAATTGACGTAGCATGACGTTGCGCCGTATTCGCACCCCACAACCGCCTGGAAGCGGTCGCCAGCTTGCACAGTGTAAGCCGGGTAAACACCTTGAATGTAACCGTTATTGACATTTTGCGGCGCAGTCAACAAACCGGGAACGCTATCCGTAAAGCCAGTTTCCAGCCTGGGAGTGTTCAATTTCAGCACATAACCGCGCGCGTCGCCATCTGTGCCAGGGAAAGAGAGTGTGCCGGCGCCACTTGACCACTGCGCGGCGGCAACGTTGGCAGCGAAATCGTATGTAGCGCTGGGCGCGCCGCTGGAGACTTTAATCTCCACCCAGAAAGATTTATTGGCGTTGGAGCCGATGCCGAACAATACCCCGCTGGCGTTTTTCAACTGCCAGTAGCCGCGATATGTGCCTTGCGCCGCTGGAGCCGTCATGGTTGCTGAAACATCCACCGTTTGGCCGGGTGCAACGGCCTGGGGTAACGCGACCAGTGCCGGGGCAGAGAGTTGCTCGCCGCTGACAAAGGCCAGGTTGTAGCCTGCACCCCACGTGCACGAACCAATATTTTTTAGCCGCCAGGTTTTGACAAACGAAACCCCTGGCTGAAAGGCCATTCCATCTGGGACACTGACATCGGCGATAAACTGCGCCCAGTTACAAACTGTCGTGGTCTGAGGTGCGGCGCTAACCGGCGCAAGTGGCAAAAGTAACATCGTCAATATCAGCGCCACAGTTAGTAAATAGGTTTTTTTCATTGTCATTCTCCTGAATAAAAGACAGCAATCATCCTAAAGTGCCGGACGGTAAGCGCGTACAATTCGTTCCGACAGAATATTGCAAAAGCATTTCATCTCGCACTTATTGTATAACAAATTGCGTTACACGAAAATCGCAGAACCGTTGCGATGTAGCAAACATTTAACGCTTGTTCTATAATTTATGCTATACTTTTAATGTGGTTTACTCTTCCCGCCCCTACTGGTTTGCTTGGACGCAAGCCTTGCAGGAAAAAGGGTTTAAACAAAGCGTCGCATGGCTTTTAGATGTTGCCGGCCCCCTGAACCTGTTGGGAGCGCAAGCGCTTTATATCGCCAGCCCATTGTTTGACCAGCGCGCCAGCCTTTGTGCGCTTGCTTCGTTGCTCGAAAATGAGCAAGACACCCAAGCCTTTTTAGAACTTTTGCGAGGAAATTAACTGTGGAATCGCTCCATTGGCTTGCCCTCGGCATCGTCGTCCTGACCAGTATCGGCATTGTCATCGCCGCCCTGCTGGTTGGCCGCAAACCCCCTACGTTTCGAGATATTCCCGCTTTCCGGCAAATTCGTCGCGCGGTCAGCATGGTTGTTGAAGATGGCAGCCGTCTGCACATCTCGCTGGGGCGCGGCAGCTTGTTGACCCCTTTTGGCGCTTCGGCATTGGCGGGCTTGAGCATGTTGCGCCAACTGGGCGAAACCACATCCCTTAGCGACCGGCCCTCCATTGCCACCAGCGGCGACGGCGTCGTCAACCTGGCGGCGCAGGATACGCTCCGTTCTGCACACGAAGCCCTACGCATCTCCAAACCTTTTGATATCAACCGCGGGCAGCTTACCGGCCTGACGCCCTTCTCCTATGCCGCCGGAGCATTGCCCATTATGCGCGATAATCAAATTTCCACCAACGTACTGATTGGCAACTATGGCATTGAAATTGCCTTGATGACGGAAGCCGCTGAGCGCGAAGGCTCGGCGGTCGTCGCTGCCAGTGACAACTTGCCTGCTCAGGCTGTGCTATATGCCACCACTCCCGGCACACTCATCGGCGAAGAACTCTTCGCCGCCGGAGCCTACAACCAGGCTGGGAATTTCCACATCGCCAGCCTGTTGGCGCAAGATGTACTGCGCTGGCTGGTCATCCTTGCACTGCTGGCTGGCGCAATTCTCAAGGCGCTGGGAGTGTTCTAAATGAATCGCATTGCCTCCGCCGGTTTTGCCGTACTTGCCATTGCCACAGGCATCCTCATTTTGCTTGGCTACTTCATCAACGTCCCTGCCGTTGCCGATTTTCGTCTGATTTTGCTGGAGTGGGCGGTCATCCTGGCCGGAGTGGCCGCACTGGTTGGCGTTGGTAATCTTTTTTCGGTACATTTGCAGCGGGTGCGTCAGCGCGTGAAAGGCTCAACCTATAGCTTGCTTTTGCTGGTTTCTTTGCTGATTTCCCTCTTTCTGGGCGTTACGCCAGGGCTGGAAGCTGCTCAACACATCATGCTCAACGCCATCATGATTCCCATCGAAATTAGTCTGATGGCTTTGCTGGCCGTCAGCCTGACTTACGCTGGTATCCGGCTTTTGCGCCACCGCCCGACCCCGATTGCAATTTTGTTCATTGTTACAGTCTTGCTGGTCTTGCTGGGCACTGGCGCATGGCCGCTTATCGGCCAACTGTCAGTGTTTAGTGATTTGCGCGCCATTGTTGCCCAAGTCCTGGCGGCAGGCGGCGCGCGCGGCATTCTCATCGGCGTCGCTCTTGGAACACTCACCACCGGCCTGCGCGTTCTGCTTGGCGCAGATCGGCCTTACGGAGGCAAATAATGGCCGACGTAAAATGTTCGATGTGTTCTGCCAGCAATCCGGCTGAAGCTGAAGTTTGTCAGCAGTGCGGAGCGCGTCTCAAGCCCCTGACCGCCCCGCTTGACTCGATTCATCCCGGTGAAACTCCCACCAAAATTAGTACGTCTGACCTCGAAAACACCCTGCCTTCCTGGTTGCGTGATGTGCGCCAGGCGGCAGAAGAATCACCCGCCGCGCTGCCTGCCGCAACCCCTGAATTTCTAGCCGCGCCTGTTGCGCCCACTCCAAACACCCCGCTTGACTTTCTCTCTGGTCTCTCCGCCGCCAAAGATGATAGCGATGAACCTGTTCCCGATTGGTTGGCTGGCTTGCGCGACAGCCTGCCCACCGAGGAAGTTTCCCAGAGCCAGAACCCCGTTCAGGATCTGCTCACCAGTCTGACGCCGCCTGCGCCGATTGAGCCGCAACCCGTAGAACCTCCCGCCGAAGAAGAACCAACTTGGGACTTTCACGACTCGGCCACTGCTGAAACCCCCGATTGGCTGGCCGCGCTCAAAGCCCAGGAAAACACCCCGGCAGCGCCCAAAATTGAAGAAAAAGCGGAGATGAGCGCCACATCGGGAGATTTTCCCGATTGGTTGAGTCAACTTTCGTCCCAGACGTCGCCTGCTGCCACTTTGCCGGAGTCAGCGCCAAATACGTCATCATCTGCTACTGGCGATTTACCCGACTGGATAACCTCCTTGCGCGACGACTCTGCCGCGCCGGTGGCACAACCCGCTTCCGCCGAAGCAACTGCCCCGCAAGGCGACCTGCCGGATTGGATGGCTTCGTTGCGCGACGACTCTGCCGCGCCGGTGGCACAACCCGCTCCCGCCAAAGTAACTGCCCCGCAAGGCGACCTGCCGGATTGGATGGCTTCGTTGCGCGACGACTCTGCCGCGCCGGTGGAACAACCCGCTCCCGCCGAAGCAACTGCCCCGCAAGGTGACCTGCCGGATTGGCTCGCCAATATCTCACCAAATGTCGAGCAATCGCCCAGCGTTGAAAAACCTGCCAAGGCCTTCGACACGGGCGCGTTTGCAGAATCTGCCTTGCCGGGTGAAGCCGAGCCAAATTGGCTGTCAGGCATTACTTCCAGTGCGCCGCAACCTGCCGCGCCAGAAGCCGAACCTGCCAGCGCTTTACCGGGCTGGCTGGACGCATTTTTCGTGCCAGGCGCAGAAAAACCCTCCGAAGCAGTTAACCAGGCGGCAGTGGAGATGCCCCCGGTGGCCGAAACGTTGCCAGCCGAGACTTCCGCCGCACCAACGGGAGCCGCTTCCGACGCCATTTTCTCCATGGACATGCCCGATTGGTTGGCCGGTTTTACGCCCAGCGACCTTGACATGCCCGCGCCCAAGGCTGAGATGGCATCTACTGCCTCAACGGAAACCCCAGAAATTACTCCGGTCAATCTTCCTTCGTGGGTGCAGGCCATGCGCCCGATGGAAGCGGTGATTGCCGACGCGGAAGATGTTGAAAACGAGCAAATGGTGGAAAAAAGCGGCCCATTGGCCGGGTTGCGCGCTGTTTTGCCGATGATTGTTGGCGGCATGACGATGCGCAAGCCAAAAACGTATTCCATCAAATTAAACATGGATGACGCTCAGCAAGCGCAGGTGGCTTTGCTGGAAAAATTACTGGCAACCGAAACAAAAGCGCAAGATTTGCCTGCCCGCGAAAAAAACCGCGCCGAGCGCCCGTTGCGCTGGGTGATTGCGCTGATTTTATTGCTGGTAACGGTCATTCCGTTGCTGATGGGCAGTCGCTGGCTGGACGTGCCGCAACTGGCCGGGGCAGATTTGCAAGCCTTTACCGAAACGCTCGGAAAAATTGAACCCAATGCGCCAGTGTTGGTCGTTTTTGACTATCAGCCCGCGCTGGCGGGCGAGTTGGAGCCGATTGCCGCCAGCGCCGTGCGCGAGTTGATGCTTAAGCAGGCGCGATTGGTGTTTGTGAGTACCACGCCCACCGGCGCGTTGATGTCAGAACGGTTGATGGCGCGGCTTGACCCGCAACAGACGTATACTTCCAGCGCGCAACTGGGCTATTTGCCTGGCGGCGCGGCGGGAATTCAAGTCTTTGCCAGCGCCCCAACGCGTATTGAGCGTGATGGTTTGAATGGCGCTGTTTTGGAATCGCCGACTCTGGCGGGTGTGACGACGCTGAATGATTTTGCCGCGGCGCTGATTTTGACCGATTCGCCGGACGAAGGCCGTCTCTGGGTCGAACAGGCTGCGCCCGAATTGCGCGGTAAGCCGCTGTTGATGGTCTTGAGCGCTCAGGCGGAACCGTTGCTGCGGCCTTACTTTGACTCTGGTCAGGTGCAGGGCTTAATGGTTGGCTTGAATAGCGGCGCGGTCTTCGAACAACAAGTTTCGCCAGATGGCCCGGTGCGTCAGGTTTGGGATGCCTTCGGTCTGGGATTGATTGCAATGGAAGCGTTGATTTTTATCGGCGGCATCTGGGGGCTGGTGAGCGCCTGGCTGTCTGCGCGCGCCGCCCAGAAACAGGAAGAGGCCTGAGCCATGACCATCTCCACCGATTTAATCACCGGCATTCTTGGCTTTGTTTTTACCCTGCTGGTACTCAGTTACCTGGTGGAAGACAATCCGCTTTTTCGTGTAGCGGTGCATATTTTTGTCGGTCTTTCGGCGGGCTACGTGGCTGTGGTGGTTTGGCAGCAGGTGATTATCAGTAAATTGCTGGTACCCATGCTGATGGGTGACTGGTTGCAACGCGCCTTCCTGCTGATTCCGCTGCTGATGAGTATTTTGTTGCTGGGAAAAATGTCACCGCGTTATCAGGCGTTTGGACGCCCGGTGGTGGCTTTTCTGGTGGGCGCTGGCGCGGCGGTGGCCATTGGCGGTGCCTTGCTCGGAACGCTTCTGCCGCAAATTCAGGCTTCCATTGCGCTCTTTGATTTTTCTGCAACCAACGCGCGCCCACTGACGGAGACACTAACCGAAGCAATTTTTATTCTGCTTGGAACAGTTTCCACGCTGGCGTATTTCCAATTTACTGTGCGCGGAAAAAGCGGCAAACGCAACGCACTGTTGACCATCGTTGGACAAGTGTTCATCGCCATCACCTTTGGCGTTTTATTTGCCGGGGCGCTTACCGCCGCGCTGACGGCGCTAATTGACCGGGTAGCATTCCTGGTGCAATTTTTTGATACCATTTTCTTTTCCCTGTAAAAACTATGCCCGCATCTCTGGTTGAAGGCAATTCTCTTCTCGCTGTTGATATCGGCTCCATCACCACCCGCGCCGCTCTCTTTGACGTGGTGGAAAGCCAGTATCGCTTTATTGGCCTGGAATCAGCGCCGACCACTGCTGTTGCACCGCTTGGTAATGTGGCCTATGGTGTACAACACGCCATCGAAGCCCTGCAAAACACCCTTGGACGCCCGCTTACCAACGCCGATGGGCATCTCATCGTCCCATCCCTGCCGGACGGCTCGGGTGTAGACCAGTTTTCGGCTACGTTCTCGGTTGGAAACCCGATAAAGACTATCATCGTTGGTTTGCTGCCGGATGTCTCGCTCAAAAGCGTTGAGACTCTGGCGCATTCCACCTACACGCGTATTGTTGATGCTATTCACATGAACGACACCCGCCGTCCCGAAGAACAACTAGACGCAGTGCTGAAATACAGCCCCGAATTGGTATTGATGGCCGGAGGCACAAACGGCGGCGCGACTCATTCCATTCAGAAAACGCTGGAACTGATTGGGCTGGCCGCCTACCTGATTCCGCAGGCCGAACGCCCGGCCTTGCTGTTTGCCGGGAACGAAGCCCTGCAGGCGAGTGTGCGCTCTTCGATGAAAAACCTCACTTCGGGCGTGGCTGTCGCGCCGAATGTGCGCCCTCTGCCCGAAGTGGAAGACCTATCCCCGGCGCAATACACCCTCGCGCAAGTCATCACCAACCTGCGCGAGCGAGAAATGCCCGAATTGCAAGAAATTCGGGCGCTTGCTGGCGGATTTCTGCTCCCAGGCGCGTATGCTCAAGGGCGCATGGTACGCTTTCTGGCGCAATACTTCAACACCGGGCGCGGCGTGCTGGGCGTAGACCTGGGCGCTTCAGCGCTGACCATGACTGCTTCTTTTGGCGCGGACTTACATCTCAACGTCTTGCCGCAATTTGGCATTGGCGAACCTTTGGCAGCGCTCTTGCATCATACCAACCTGGATGAACTTGCCCGCTGGTTTCCGCTTGACCAACCTGTCGAACGCTTGCACGAATACCTGCTACAAAAATCACTCTACCCTGCCGCCCTGCCCGCAACGGCAGATGAATTGGCGATGGAACATACGCTGGCGCGTCACCTGCTCCAACTGGCAGCGCGTACCATGCTCGGACGGCTTCCTCCGCAATACCGGCCAAAATCTAGCCTGCTCCCGTACTTCGAGCCGATTCTGGCTTCGGGCGCAACGCTCACCAACGCCCCGACCCTCGGTCAGCGCCTGATGATTTTGCTCGACGGCCTGCAACCGGCAGGAATCACCACTCTGGCGCTCGACCAGAACAACCTGCTTGCCATGCTGGGCGGCGCGGCGGAGCAAAATAGCCTGCTTCCCGTCCAGGTCATTGACTCTGGCGCGTTGGCCTACCTGGCAACAGTCATTTCGCCGGTCAGTAACCAGGCCTATGGCGTGCCAATTCTGCGCGCCAAGCTGATTCGCGCTGACGGCACGGAAAGCGAAACTGAAGTAAAAATGGGCGGCCTGCATGTTCTACCGCTCGAAAGCGGGAAAACAGCCCGACTGCAACTGCGCCCATTACAACGCGCCGACGTTGGCCTTGGCGCCGGCAAGGCCGGGGAAGTGGATGTAATTGGCAGCGCCATGGGAATCGTCATTGATGCGCGTGGACGCCCCATTCGCCTGCCCCCTGAACCTGACAAACGCCGCGAATTATTGCAACGTTGGCGTTCTCGCATGGAAGGCTGATTTGATGATTGCCCCCACTTTACGCGTTCTCGCGCTCACCACTTTGTTGCGTACTCGTATTTTGCCCGTTGATGGGCGTGTTTTGGCGCGCCCGGGTCAAAAAGTCTCTCCGGCTGATGTAATTGCCGAAGCCGTCGTTGGACAAAAACACATCATTTTGGATATTGCCAGCGAATTGGGCATCCCTGCCGCCAAAGCCGACGCGCTTCTCAAGGTCAAACGCGGCCAAAAAATTTCCAAGGGAGAGGCGCTGGGCGAATCGGGCGGGATTTTTGGCCGCGAGGCGCTTTCTCCGCTGGAAGGCTGGGTGGTTGCCACGGGCGGCGGCAAAGTAGTGCTAGAGACGGGTGGCGCGCCATTGTCAATTCGCGCCGGGCTGGGGGGCGTTGTTACTCAGGTGGTAGAAAATCGTGGTGTAACCATTCGCGCTTCAGGCGCGCTTGTGCAAGGCGCATGGGGAAATGGAAAAATAGATTCGGGCATTCTTGCCAGCCTGATTGAAAGTCCGGACGACACGCTTGAGCCAGCGCGGCTGGATGTCAGCCAGCGCGGCTCGATGATTTTAGGCGGTCACGTTTCAGAATTAAAGGTGTTGCAAAACGCCGCCGAACTGTTGGTGCGCGGATTAATTCTTTCCAGCCTATCGCCAAATCTCGTATCAGCCGCTTACCAAGCGCCGTATCCCATTCTTTTGCTGGAAGGTTTTGGCAAACGGCCGATGGGCGCGCAAGCCTACAAGCTGCTCACTACCAACCTGAAACGCGAGGTTTCCCTCAACGCGGAAGTATCCAACCGGATGAAGGGAACCCGCCCCGAAGTATTTATTACCCTGCCAGTGACGCAAGAGCCGCCGGAACCGCGTGATGTGGAAACATTTGCCCCCGGCCAAACCGTGCGAATTTGCTGGCTGGCCCGCCCGGCGCAAATTGGCATGCTGACGCAACTCCAATTAGAGTCGCCCCCGTTCCCCGGGGATTTTTCGGCCTCAAGCGTTCGAATTTCGGGCACAAGCGCCCAAGTGCGCCTGGAAAGTGGCGAAATGGTGCTTGCGCCACTCTCCAATCTTGAAACGCTGGGGTAAAATAGGACATTCATCGAGGAGAAAACCATGTCAAACGCTTTCAATTTTGAAGATGACGAGCAGGTCCCGTTTGGCGAGCAACCGACGGAAGGCGAGCCTGGCGGAGACGCCCCGCAGGATGGCGGCGAAGGCGGTAACAAAAACTTTATGATTGCCGCAATCGCACTTGGCAGTATCTTCCTGCTTACGTTGCTGTGCGCGGCGGGCTACTTCCTGCTGGTTTTTCCCAAGCAACAGGCCGGGAAACTTTCTGCGGCGCAGACGGCGACATCCGTTATGGTTGACGCGGCGACTTCTGTGGCGCAGACCAAAGAGGTGCAAGACTACACGCCAACGCTAGAGCCGACGGCCACCTTCACACCCATTCCGACCAATACGCCCGTTTTTATTGACCCATCTACTGCAACATCGGTGGCGACTTTAACGGGTGGCGCTGGTGCGCCTTTGGCGGGGGGGGCAGGCGCTACGCAAATCCAGCAGTCAGTAAATTCGACTGCCACGCGTCAACGCCAAATGACCACTACGCTGACGCCCCAAGGAACCAGCACAAGCCTGGCCACTACCGGCTTTGCTGATGATGTTGGCCTGCCGTTGTTATTGGCCTCCGCGTTGATGATGGTCGCCATTCTCTTTTTGGCGCGTCGCCTGCGCCTCTCTCAAAAATAGTGCATGGCGGCAGGAATGCCCGTAAGAGTAACAAAAAGCGCCGGTCATTAGACCGGCGCTTTTTGTTACCTTGCCATTTTACACAATGCTGGATGCCACTTTTTGGCCGTAGCCTAGCAATTCTTTAACCATGTTTGTGCTGCGCCCTTCGGCGTAGACGCGCAAAACAGGCTCCGTGCCGGATGGACGAATCAGCAACCAGGAATCATCAGCCATGATGTATTTGACGCCATCCAGTGTGGAGATTTCGGCTACTTTTTGCTCGCCAATTTCTGCCGGAGCGTGCGTGGTCAAAAATTTAGTCATTTCTTTTTTTGCAACCGGGCGCGCCAGGCGTAAGTCGGTGCGCTCGTAAAAGGCTGGGCCAACATCTTCCAGCAGGTCTTTGACCATCTCGTAGAGTGGTTTGCGCGCGTCGGCAATCATTTCTACCAGCAACAGCCCCATAATGGGTCCATCGCCTTCGGGAATGTGCCCCTTGAAGGAAATTCCGCCCGATTCTTCGCCGCCAATCAAGACATCTTCGGCCATCATGAGGTCGGCAATGTGATTGAAGCCTACCGGCGTTTCGTACACCTTCAGCCCGTAACGTTTGGCAAGACGGTCAATCATGCGGGTGGTGGAAACGGTGCGAACTGCCGCGCCGCTCAACCCGCGTTTCTCGACCAGATAGCGTAAGGCCAGCGCCATGATTTTGTGTGGGTCAACGAAATTGCCGCGCTCGTCCATTGCGCCGATGCGGTCCGCATCGCCATCCGTTGCCAGACCAAAATTACCCATCCCTGCGCCAATGGCTCCGGCCAGCGCGCCCAAGTTTTTGGCAATCGGTTCGGGGTGCGTGCCGCCAAAACCTGGGTTCATCTCGCCACGAATTTCGGCAATTTCACAACCGGTGCCTTGTAAAAAGGAATGAATGACACCGCGTCCAGAACCATACATCGAATCGACCACGAAGCGTTGAGGCGCTTCGGCGATGATGTCGGTGCGAATTAGATGCGAGAGATGTTCAAAATAAGCGGGCAGAGGGTTGAACTTTTGAATCAGACCCGTTTGACGGGCCTTATCAAAATCCATCAAATTTGGGCCGCGAGCGCGCTCTTCGTTGTCGTTGATGTAGACTTCCACGCGGCGGCATTCCTCCGGCAGGGCCGAGCCGCCATATGCGGCTTTGAGTTTGACACCGTTGTAGCGCGGGGCGTTGTGCGAAGCGGTAATCATCACCCCCCCGGCGGCCTGGTGATATTTGACAGCAAAAGAAATGACCGGGGTGGGCGCGTCGGCTTGCGCCAGCAAAACTGTGAATCCGTTGCCAGCCAGCACGCGGGCAACTTCGGCGGCGTAGCGGTCAGACAGGAAACGTGTGTCGTAGCCCACTACAAATTTATGGGAATCAATGTTTGGAATGCTGGATGTGTCCCACTGTTCTGAAGCGGCGGCGTCGGCAATCGCCTGAGCAACCATGCGCAGGTTGCTAAAGGTAAAACTATCTGATATGACGGCGCGCCAGCCGTCAGTTCCAAAGTGGATTGGCATGAAAGGTTACTCCATTAATTTTGTGGCAACTATCTGCTCCAACCCTCTCTGGTGAGGAGGCGAAACACTCCTACAATGCCTGGCCTTTGCGGAAAATTGCGCTATGACATGCCGCTTTCCAGAGAGCCAATTTAGGGCGTGGGTGTGATGACCAGGTTGAGTTGTACCCAGCCTTCGATGATTTGCGTGGTGGTGTTAACGCGCACATGAATCCAGATGGTGCCGCTGGCGGTGGTGACCGGCGCATCGGGCAAGATTTCGACCAGATAGCCGTTTTGAATGGTGGTGATGGCCGGACCGTCCGGCGTTTGGCGAATGACGGCGCCATCGCCGCGCGATTGAATCTTCCCATAAGCGGGCGTGGGCATGGTGGTAATGGTGGCTTTCGGGGTGGATGTCGCCGCTAAAACGGTGGGCGCTGGCGGGGTGGACGTTGCCAAGGCGAGGGAAATCTTTGGCGTAAGCGTTGGCAGGCTGACGGTGGCGGGTGGAGTGACGAGGGCCGCTTGGGCGCTGGCTGCGGCCTGTCGGGCAAGAACCGTTCCCAACCCGGCGATTCCCCCAATCAGCACCAAACTGACGACTATCGCGCCCGCGCCCCAGATGTAGCCGGAAGGCTCAATCGGGCGAAAACGCATGTAGTAGAAAACAGCCAGCGCCAGTAAGAGTGCCAACGCCAGATGCACCAAAAAAATCAGCAAGGCTTGCGGAAAAATGCCTTCGACACCGTTGCCAATGCCGAAACCGGCGGCGCTGATGGGCAGATAAAGTGCGTAAGAAAGCATCAGCCCGGGCAAAACAGGTTTTTCTTCACTCTGGATAAAGGTGATAACGAAAATCACTGCGCCTACGGCCAACAGGAGCAGGTCGGGCCACCACAGGCTGGCATGCCGGTGCGCCTCGCTGAAGGTCAACGGCAGGAAAAGACGTGACGCTAGCCCGGCCAACATGCCAATCAGCAGGATGATGAGCAGTGATGTGAACAGCCCGCCCAGGGTTTGGCCGAGATAACGCGCTTCTCCAACCGCGAGGGCGAGCGCCGCGCCAATCCAGGGGGTGAGCAGCGGCGCGGCGAGGATGCCAAAAAAGAGAATAGCGGGTGAATCGAGCAGGTACCCTGCGCCCAGCAAAGCCCCGGCGACGATGGAAAAGACGAAGTAGTCGAAAGTGGGGGTGGCGCGGCGCGCCAGATTCTCCAGCCGGTCGGCGATTTCGTCTTCGGCGGGGCGGGCGACAACCGGTCGGCGCCCGCGGCGGCGGCGGGTGGGGCTGGTGTCGCCGATGGAAAGAGGCGTGAATCCAAGGTCGCTGAGTTCTGTCTCGGTGGGGCGGGCGCTGAAATCAAATTGCGGCGTTTCGCCCGTATCTAGGACAGAAAAACCATCGCCATTTTCCCTGTTGGAGAGGTCATCCGCCGGCGGAGGTGAGTCATTCTGTCCAGCGTCAGGCTGCGGATCTGAATTTTTGGGCAAGTTGTTTCCTTCAAAATCGTTCATGGGCGTAGGCTCGCGATTTGTGACAGTTGATTTTAGAATAACACCGTTTTGTTGTCCTGGTGGCATCTGGCAGATTGCGTTTGCTTTGGGGATGTCGAATGCAACTGCGGTAAGTGATTATAACAGGGCAATTTGGAGCAGTACCACCATTCCGGTGCTGCTGCGCTGAACGGAACGCAACACGTGCCAAGCATAAAAGAAAAACCCCAGAAAGATGAGCGAAAACGTGCTATAAGGAATTTCTGACATAGATTTACTCCGTCAGCAGGTAGGCCATCAGCCAGCGCGAGGTGGCTTCCAGCGCCTCGGTGTGGGTACGTTCGTAGTTGTGCGAGGCATCCACGCCGGGGCCAATCAGCGCCACCGCCGCATCGCCGCCCGCGTGCCAGAAGGCTTCACCGTCCGAGCCGTAGTTGGGATAAATATCAATTTTATGGGGGATGGAATAGGTTTGCGCCAGCGCCCGCAGTTTGGTGCTCAGCCCCTGATGATACGTTCCGCCCGAATCTTTGACGCACAGCGTGGCGTGATACTCGTCCGATTCTTGCCCGTCACCGACGGCGGCCATGTCCACCGTCACCAATTCGGTGACCTCCGCCGGAATGCCCGCGGACGCGCCGTGACCAACTTCCTCATAATTGCTGATGAACAAATAGGTGGTTTGGGCTGGTTTCAGCCCGGCATCGCTCACCGTGCGGACGGCGGCCAGAATGTTGGCAACGCAGGCTTTGTCGTCCAAAAAACGGGAGCGCACAAACCCGTTGACAATTTCGGTGCGCGTATCGAAGGCGACAAAATCGCCCACCTGAATGCCGAGGGCGCGGGTTTCAGCGGCGCTTTGCGCGCGCGCGTCGAGACGCACTTCCATGTTGCTTTCTTCGCGGCGCGTCTCATTGGAGGCGGCTCCGTAAACGTGGCCGGAGGCTTTGTGGAACATGTACGCGCCGCGCACTTTTTCGCCGCTGGCAGTGAAGACCCAGCAGCCTTCGGTTTCGACGCCGTTCAGCACCAGCCCACCGATGCGGGTCAGTTTGAGACGACCATCCGGCAAAATTTCTTTGACCATCGCGCCGAGCGTATCCACATGCGCCGTCAGGGCGCGCGGCGCGTCGTCTTTGACGCCCTGCCAGCGGGCCACCAGCGCTCCCTTGCGGGTACGTTGAAATGTCAGGCCGGGAAACTGCGCCAGTTCGCGCTGCGTCAGGTCAATCGCGGCGGCGGCGAATCCCGTCGGCGAGGGTGTATTCAGCAGGCGGGTGAGAAAATCGAGCAGGTAGGAGGTGGAGAGGGGAGGGAGAGTCATAGATATCCAGTGAACAGTGAGCAGTGAGCAGTGAGCAGTAATCAGTGAATTGTCAATATAGCTGATAACTGACAACTGACAACTGGTAACTGACAACCGGCTACCGACACCCGTCAAACGCGCCAATTTTCTCGCGCCATTCGGCAGGGACGGGGACGGTTTTTCCAGTGTGGTAATCGTAGGTCACCAGCACAATTTCGGCGCGCGCCATTTCTTCGCCGCTTTCGGCGTTGAAGAGGCTGTTCAGCACCGTCATGGATTTGTTGCCGATGCGGCTGGTTTTGACGCCCACCGTCACCGGCGTCTGCCAGGTGACCGGCGCCAAAAACGTCAGATGAACATCCGCCAAAATAATGCCGATGTCGTCAAACGATTGTTCGCGCCGGAACAGGCCCAAATGCAGTAGGTAGTGGATGCGCGCCTGCTCGAAAAACGTCAGATATTTGGCGTTATTCATGTGACCCTGTGCGTCAATATCGGCATAGCGCACTTCGATGGGGTGATAAAAGTTGAATTCGGTCATGGCCGCCATTATACTTGCCCTCCCACGCATCGGGTATAATCCCCTCTCGTTAATTCCTTCCTATGAAAATACTGACCGTTCTCACCTACTACCGCCCGCACACCTCCGGGCTGACGATTTACGCCGAGCGGCTGGCCGAAGCCTTCGCCCGGCGCGGCCACCAGGTGACGGTGCTGACCGCGCACTTCGACCCGGCCACCCCGCGCGAAGAAACCCGCAACGGCGTCAGAATTATCCGCGCGCCAGTTTTGCTGCGCGTCAGCAAAGGCGTCATCATGCCCACGCTGGGCTGGTTGGCCTGGAAATACGTCGCCGAAAATGACGTGGTGCAGTTGCACCTGCCCCAATTTGATGCGCCCGGTTTCGCCGCCCGCGCCCGCCTGCTGGGCAAAAAAACCATTCTCACCTACCATTGTGACATTCAACTGCCGCCGGGATTCTTCAACCGCGTGGTCAATGCGGTGGTTGATTTTCAAAATCACATGGCCGGAATGCTGGCAGACCACATCGTCACCTACACCCAAGATTACGCCGACCACTCGGCCTACCTCGCCCATTACCGCCACAAATTAACGCCCATTCTGCCGCCGGTGGTTTTGCCGCCCGCCGAAGAACAGGCCACGCGCGACTTTTTCAATGAACACGTTGGCGAAAACCGCCCGATTATCGGCATGGCCGCGCGCTTCGCCGCCGAAAAAGGCGTGGAAATTCTGCTCGACGCGCTCCCCGCCATTTTGCAGAAATACCCCAAAGCGCGCGTACTCTTCGCCGGACAGCACCAAAACGTTCTTGGCGAAAAAGCCTACGCCGCGCGTCTCCAGCCCAAAATCCGGGCGTATGAAGATTCCGGCCACTGGCAATGGCTCGGCGTGCTGAATCCGACTCAGATGGCGGCTTTTTATCCCAATCTGAACGCGCTGGTCGTCCCCAGCCTGAATTCCACCGAAGCCTTTGGCCTGGTGCAAATCGAAGCCATGCTCAACGGCGTACCCTGTGTGGCCTCGGCCCTGCCGGGCGTGCGCCGCCCGGTGCAAATGACCGGCATGGGCAAAGTCGCCCCGATTGGCGATTCTGCCGCCCTGGCCCAGGCGCTGCTGGAAATTTTCGCCGCCCCGGCCAACTTCCACCGCGACCCCGCCGAAATCGCCCGCCCCTACGACCCCGACGCCGTCGCCGCTGCATATGAAGAAATGATGAATGCAAAATAAATGCAGAATGATGAATGATGAAAAAACAACTGACAACTGACAACCCCCAACCCGCAACCAACAAAGACTTTCTTCGCCTGCAAGTGCAAGACCTGCCCTACTTCCGCGCCCTGCTGCGCGCGGTGGAATCTTCCTATTACCAGGAAATTAATCTGCCCGCCCCCACGCTGGATGTCGGCTGCGGCGACGGGCATTTCACCCAACTGACCTTTGACCGCCCACTGGATGTTGGCCTCGACCCCTGGGAAGGCCCCATCCGCGAGGCCGGAACGCGCGGCGTCTACCGCCTGCTGACGCGCGCCGACGGCGGCGACATGCCCTACCCCGACGCCTGTTTTGCCAGCGCCATCAGCAACTCGGTGCTCGAACACATTCCGCAGGTGGAAGCCGTGCTGGCAGAAACCGCGCGCGTGCTGAAACCGGGCGCAATTTTCGCCTTTTGCGTGCCCAACGACCGCTTCAACCCCACCCTTTCGGTGGCGCGCGCCCTCGACCGGCTCGGCCTGCGCGGGCTGGCAAAC
Source organism: Anaerolineae bacterium CG2_30_57_67 (assembly GCA_001872455.1). Lineage (GTDB taxonomy): Bacteria > Chloroflexota > Anaerolineae > Anaerolineales > Villigracilaceae > UBA8950. Next base: position 28,951 of record MNXJ01000001.1, read on the forward strand.
GCCTACCGCAAATTTTTCACCGTCATCTCGCGCCACGTCCACATGGACGACCCCCAAACCTGGCAAAACCGCCTCGAAAAAGCCGGTTTCCGCCTCGAAAAATACTGGCATTACTTCCCGCCGCGCGCCCAGGCCGTGCTGGAGTGGGGACACTATTTCGGCCTGCCATCACTCATCAGCCGCAAATTGTTTGGGCGCTGGATTTTGGTGCAAAGCGATTGGAATCTCAACGGGCTGACAGCGCTGCTGCGCCCCTACGCCGATAACTCCCCCACGCCCGATGGGGTTTACACCTTCTACATCGCGCGCCGGGTGTAGCCTCGGACGTGGCCGCGTGCCGCAAACCCACCATGCAAAAACTGGTCTACTACCTCGTTTCCATCGTCAAAATCTTGTTCGGCTTTCAACGCCCCTGGCAGGTTTTCTGGCTGATGGCGCAGCGGCGCAAATTTTCGGCGCGTCCCATTCGCCTGCGCGAGGGAACCATTTTCAACGTGCGCTCGCGCATGGATATTTGGAGCATCAAAAAAACCTGGCTCGACCGCATCTACCAGCGCTACGGCTTTGAAATTCAGCCGGAATGGTGCGTGCTGGATGTCGGCGCCGCCCCCGGCGACTTCGCCATTTTCGCCGCCCGCGCCGCCAACAGCCGCGTGCTCGCCGTCGAACCCTTCCCCGAATCGTTTGCCCTGCTCAACGAAAATCTGACGCTCAACCACGTCAAAAACGCGCAGACGCTGGAAACCGCCCTCGGCAAACAAGGCGGCACGCTCAAGATGGATATTGCCAGCGGCGAACCGGTCAAATTTACCAGCCGCGAGGGCAGCGACAGCCCCGAAGCAGGCGCCGTGACCGTGTTCGCCATCTCACTGGCCGAACTGCTCGAAAAACAATCCATCCGCAGCTGCGACCTGCTCAAACTGGACTGCGAAGGCGCCGAATATGACATTCTCTTACCGGCCAGCGCCGAAACGCTGGCGCGCATCCAGCGCATCGTGCTCGAATATCACGACAACCGCCCGCCGCACCAGCACGCCGAACTGACCGCCCTGCTGCAAGCCAACGGCTTTCAGACGCAAACCTTCCCCAACCCGGCGCATTCCCATCTCGGCTACTTGCGCGCCGAACAAACGCCAAAGGCCTGACCATGCCCGAAGAACCCAGTGTTTTGGATTACGTCAACGCCCAACGACGCTACTGGAAAAATCGCCTGCTGAGGCGCGCCACAGCCAGCGACGCGCCCAGCCTCGGGCTGAATTCCGAATCCGCTGAGGCGGAAGCGCCAGAGATGGAACTTTCCACCCCGGCGGCGGAGTTTTCCTTCCGGCTGGCGACTCTGCCCTGGCGGCCGCTCGCCATTTTGGCGCTGGCGCTCACCGGCCAGGTTTTCTTCGAGCCGCCGCACCCCGCCCCCATCGCGGCGGTGGCTTTTTATCTGCTGGCATTTTTTCTGCTGCTGTGGGTCTTGTGGAAAAAAGAAGTGCCGCTCGCCCCGCTCCCGCCGCAGGAAGAGCGCGCCGATCCCGGCGAATTGCGCCGCCGCGCCAGCCTGGCCGGAATCACGCTGGCGGTGGGCGCTTTTTTGCTCTTTGGCGGCGGAAATTTCAACCCGCTCAATCTGACGCTCTGGCTGGCGGGCATCGCCCTGCTGACGGTTGGCGTCTGGCGCGGTGAATTTGACCTGCCGGGGCAGTTCGCCCGCCTGCGCGATTTCGTCACCCGCCGCGAATGGACGCTGCGCCTCTCGCGCTGGACGATTCTCCTGCTGGCGGTGACGGCGCTGGCGCTTTTCTTCCGCCTCTACCGGCTGGCGGGCATTCCTGCCGAACCCATCAGCGACCACGCCGAAAAGTTGTTCGACATCAACGACATTCTCAACGGAAATTTTCCCATTTTCTTCCCGCGCAACACGGGTCGCGAATTTTTTCAGATGTACTGGACGGTTTTCGTCCTGAAAGTTTTTCAAATCGGCGCTTCGTTTTTCTCGCTCAAACTTGGCACGGCGCTGATTGGGCTGCTGACCCTGCCGTATGTCTACCTGTTCGGCAAGGAAATTGGCGGCAAACGGGTGGCGCTGCTGGCGCTGATTTTTACCGCTTTCGCCTACTGGCCGAATGTCATCTCGCGCGTCGGATTGCGTTTTCCGCTTTACCCGCTTTTCACAGCGCCGGTCTTGTTTCATCTCGTGCGCGGATTGCGCACGCAGAACCGCAACGATTTTATTCTGGCCGGGCTGTTTTTGGGGCTGGGGCTGAATGGTTACAGCCCCTACCGGATTGTGCCTTTTTTGGTGGTGCTTGGCGTGGGCCTGTTCATCCTTCATCAGCGCTCCATTCTGCTTAAAAAGCAAGCCGTCATTCTGCTGGCGCTGACAAGTTTTTTCGCCTTGCTGGTTTTTCTGCCGCTGCTGCGCTACACACTGGAACAACCAGACTATGTTTTCATCCGCACGTTGACGCGCATGGGCGAAACCGAGCGCCCCTACCCTGGCAATCCGCTGGAGATTTTCGCGCAGAACAATTGGCGCGCGGCGCAAATGTTCAACATCAACAACAACGATGTCTGGCTGAACTCGGTCATGAACCGCCCGGCGCTGGATATTGTTTCGGGGGCGTTGTTTGTGCTGGGGCTTTGGCTGGTAGTGGCGCGCTATCTCCGTCAGCGCGACTGGCGCGATTTGTTTTTGCTGCTCAGCCTGCCGGTGCTGATGCTCCCCTCGACGCTTTCGCTGGCCTTTCCGGTGGAGAATCCATCCATCAACCGGGCGGGCGGCGTGTACATCATCGTTTTTGTGCTGGTTGCCCTGGCGCTGGAAGCCATCATGGCGCAGCTACGCAGCACTGGCTGGCGCGGCTTGGCGTTCGGGCTGACGGCCTGCCTGCTGCTCTGGTCTGGTGCGCAAAATTATGACCTAGTTTTCAACCAGTATGACCTGCAAATTCGCTACAGCAACTGGAATTACAGCGACCTGGCGCGTGTGGCCGAGGCTTTCACCGAGGCCGGTAACCCGCTGGGCAACGCCCGCGTGGTGGCGTTCCCCTACTGGGTGGATACGCGCCTGGTGCCGGTGCTGCTCGGCCACCCGGAGGTTGACCTGACCGTCTGGCCGGAAGCTATTCCGGCAACGGCCAGCCTGCCCGGCAACAAACTTTTCCTGGTCAACGAAAACGACCAATCGGCGCTGAGCATTTTGCGGCAAACCTACCCCGGCGGACAGGTCAGTTTGTTCAGCCAGCCGCTGGGCAACAAAAACTTTTGGGTTTTCTCCGTTCCGGCGCAGAATTTTGCCCCGGCCAATAATTCGCTGCAGCCGATTGCGCCGTAACATCCGTTGCCGGTTGTCGGTTGCCAGTTATCAATTCTCTTTCCTACTCCCTAATTCCTAACTTTCGCATCCCATGAAACGTTCATCACTTAACTGGATTTTTGACCTGCTGCTGATTGTCGTTTTGGCAACCGGCGGCTATTTGCGCGTCATCGGCCTGAACTGGGACGAGAGCCAGCATTTGCACCCCGACGAGCGCTTTATGACGATGGTCACCACCTCGCTCAGCCCGGCGACTTCGGTTGGCAATTATTTCGATACGGCCAATTCACACCTGAACCCGGCCAATACCGGCTACACATTTTTTGTCTACGGAACATTTCCGCTTTTTTTGACGCGCTATGTCGGCGAATGGGTCGCACAAACCGGCTATGACGAAATCACCCTGGTCGGGCGGCAGCTTTCCGCGTTGGCCGATTTGCTGGCCGTGCTGGCGCTCTACCTGCTGACAGCGCGCCTGTATGGGCGCAAAACCGCCTTCGTGGCGGCGGCTTTTTCGGCGTTTGCGGTGATGCAAATTCAGGAATCCCATTTTTACACGGTGGACAATTACGCCACACTCTTCATGACGCTGGCGGCCTACTTCGCCGTGCGAATTCTCACCCAGGCGCGGGACGAAAATCAGCCCGGCGGCTGGCGGAACCCGGATTTGTGGAACAGCGTTCTGTTTGGCCTGGCCACCGGGCTGGCGATTGCTTCCAAAATTAACGCCGCGCCGGTGGCGATTCTCCTGCCGGGAGCTTTTTTACTGCGCTGGCTTTCTTCTGAACGCGGCGAACCGAAAGCTTTTCCGTTTTTTGAAACGGCCACTTTTTTCGTGATCGTTGGCGCGGTTTTCACCCTGCTGGCCTTTCGCATCGGCCAACCCTACGCCTTCAGCGGGCCCGGATTCTTCGGTGTGTCGCTCAACCCGCAGTGGGTGGCAACCATCGCGGAACAACGCGCTCAGGCCAGCGGCGACGTGGATTTTCCTCCCGCGCTGCAGTGGGCGCGCCGCCCCTTCACATTTTTGCTGGAGAATATGGTTATCTGGGGGCTGGGCTGGCCGCTTGGCCTGACGGCGTTGGCCGGGGCCGCCTGGATGGCCTGGGAGGTGCTGCGCAAACAGGCCTGGAAGCATTTGCTGCTGCTCGGCTGGCTGGCTTTTTATGTGCTGTGGCAAATGACCCAGTGGAATCCGACCATGCGCTACCAACTACCTGCCTACCCGCTGATGGCGTTGATGGCCGCCTGGGGGCTGGTGCGTCTGGGCGCAGCGCTGCAGCCAAAGCGGCTGACGTTTCTGGCTGGCCTGCTGACAGCGGCAATTTTGCTGGCTACCTTTGGCTGGGCGTATGCCTTCACACGCATTTACACCCGTCCGCATACCCGTGTTGCTGCCAGCCGCTGGATTTTTGAGCAGCTGCCCGGGCCGATTACCCTGGGCTACGCCGATGGCGCTCAGCCACTGCCGATTCCCGCCGGGCTGAGCATCGTCCCAGAGCAGGATTTCATCACCCAATTTGTTCCTTTTCACGCCGCCAGCCCGCTGACCAAAATCAGTTTGGGGCACGCCGCCGGAACGGGCCAACAAACCGTGCGCCTGACGCTGGCTTCCTCGCCCGATTTCCCGCCCGAAAGCGTGCTGGCGCAGATGGAAAGTACTGCCAATTTTGCGCCGCAAACCGACCCGCGCGGCGCGGCCTGGGATTTCCCGCTGCAAACGCCGCTGAGCCTGGCCGCCGAAAAAACCTACTACCTGCGCATTCAATCCAGCGCCCCGCTGACAATTATTGGCGCGGCGCCGATTAATGAATCATCGTGGGATGACGGCCTGCCACTGCGCATGGACGGCTATGACGCCTACGGCGGCATTTATCAGGGCGAATTAAACCTGGAAATGTACTGGGACGACAATGCCGACAAATTGCTGCGCTTTGAAACCAACCTCGACCAGGGCGATTATTTGTTTATTTCGTCCAACCGCCAGTGGGGCACCACCGTGCGCGTGCCAGAGCGCTACCCGCTGACGACAGTTTTTTACCGCGCCCTGCTGGGCTGCCCCGCCGGAGCCGATGTGCTGACCTGCTACCGCGAGGCGCGCCCCGGCATGTTCACCGGCCAGTTGGGCTACGAACTGGTACAAACCTTTGAATCCTATCCCACGCTCGACCTGGGCGCGCTGGGAAAGTACGAATTTAACACCCAATACGCTGAGGAAGCCTTCACCGTTTACGACCATCCCAAAGTGCTGATTTTCAAAAAAACGGCCAGTTACAACCCGCAAAGCGCGCACGCCATTTTGGACGCGGTGGATTTGACGCAAGTGGTCCATCTCACCCCGCGCCAGGCGGGGAAATTCCCGTCGGGCCAGATGGCGCCGCGCGTGTGCTGGGGGCTGCCCGGGCTGTGTCAGTTTTTGGGCGCGCCCGAAGCCTCCGGGCTGAGCGAAGAATCGCTTTCCCTGCAATCGTTTGGCATGAAACTTTCACCGGAACGGCTGGCCGTTCAACAGGCGGGCGGAACCTGGTCGGCGTTGTTTTCCTACCAGGCGATTCAAAACCGTTTTCCGCTGATTGGGCTGTTACTCTGGTACGGATTTCTCGCCCTGCTCGGGGCGCTGACCTACCCGCTGATGCGCGCCGCCCTGCCGGGGCTGGGAGTCAACGCCTGGGCCTTTGCCCGCACCGGCGGATTGGTTTTGCTGGCCTGGCTGTCGTGGTTCCCGGCCTCGGTTGGCGGGGTGTACACCCGCTTCAGCATCGGCCTGGCGGTCGGCCTGATTTTGATTTCCAGCGCGTTCTTGTTTCTTCGGCGCAGGCGGCAGCTTTCGGCGGAGATGAGCGCCAACCGACGGCGCATTTTGCTCTTCGAGGCCGTCTTCCTGATTTTCTTCTTGGTGGATTTTTTCATCCGCGTGGGCAACCCCGATTTGTGGCATCCGGGCCGCGGCGGCGAGCGCCCGATGGATTTTTCGTATTTGAACGCGGTGCTGAAAAGTACTACTTTCCCGCCGTATGACCCGTGGTTTGCGGGCGGGTACATCAACTATTACTATTACGGCTATGTGCTGGTCGGCACGCCGGTCAAACTGCTGGGAATTGTGCCGAGCATCGCCTACAATTTTATTTTGCCCACGCTCTACGCGCTGATTGCGCTGGGAGGTTTCGGCGTGGCCTTTACCCTGGTTCACAAACCGGGCCGCGAACGCCTGGCGTTGACGGCGGGGCTGGCGGCGGCGGTGGGCCTGGTGTTAATCGGTAATTTGGGCACGATTCAACTGATTTTTCAGGCGCTGCAAAAAATGGCCGTGCCTTCCGAACAGGTTTCTGCCGCCGGGGTGTGGATTTTCCAACGCTGGGGCTGGGCCGCGCAGGGAATTTTCAAACTACTGACCGGTCAGGGCGAGCTACCCATTGGCTGGGGCGAGTGGTACTGGAATCCCAGCCGCGTCATCCCATCCGGGCCGGGCAACGAAATCACCGAATTTCCGCTGTTCACCTTTTTGTACAGCGATTTGCACGCCCACATGATTTCTCTGCCGCTGGCCACGCTGATGCTGGGCTGGGCGCTTTCCACGCTGCGCGCGCGGCGGCTTTCCTGGCTGCGCTGGCTGGCGACGCTGGCTTTTGGCGGTCTGGTGATTGGCGCGTTCCGCCCGACCAACACTTGGGATTTTCCCACCTATCTGCTGTTTGCCGCGCTCGTGACCGGCTACTCACTGTTCCGCCATGGAAAAACGGAGCGGGTAACGGATGGGGAAACGGAAAAACGGATAACGGATGAACCGGAAAACCGCGCAACTGAAGAACTGGAAAACCGGAGCACCGGAACACTGGAAAATCGTCCAACCGAAGAACTGGAACACTGGTCAACCGGCAAACTGCTTCCGGCGCTGGCGGGCATGGCGACTTTGACCGGTTTCGCGCTGGTGCTGTATGCGCCCTACGCCCAATGGTTTGGGCTGGGCTACTCCAACATTCAACTCTGGGAAGGCGACAAAACGCCCATCTGGTCGTACCTGACGATGTGGCTGCCCTTCCTGTTTGTGATTTTCTTCTGGCTGCTGTGGGAAACACGGCAGTGGATGGCGCAGACGCCGCTCTCGGCGTTGAGAAGTTTCCTCAGCGCGTATCAGCCGCTGGTGAGCGCCGCCGGCCTGCTGGCGTTGGCGCTCACGCTGGGAACGTGGCTTTTCTTTCAGGTGACGGTGGCGCTGATTGCCCTGCCGCTGCTCTTTTGGACGCTGATTTTGTTGCTGCGTCCGCGCCTGCCGGACGCCAAACGCCTGACGCTGTTCATGGCCGTCACCGCGCTGGCGCTGACCGTGTTTGTCGAGCTGGTCGTGCTTTCCGGCGACATCGGGCGCATGAACACCATCTTCAAACTGTACCTGCAGGCCTGGGTTTTCCTGGCAGTTGCCAGCGGTGCGGCTTTCGCCTGGACATTGGCCGAGCTGAAAGTGTGGCGCGGCTTCTGGCAGACGGGCGTGATGGTGCTTTTCGCGGGCGCCTTCCTGTTCACCATCACCGCCAGCGGCGATAAAATCCGTGACCGGATTTCACCCACCACCCCGCTGACGCTCGACAGCATGGAATACATGCTCCATTCCATCTACTGGGACGGGCAAGACATGGATTTAAGCCAGGATTACCGCGCCATCCGCTGGTTGCAAGACAACGTGAGCGGCTCGCCGGTGATTGTCGAAGGCTACACCAGCGAATACCGCTGGGGCGCGCGCTACGCCATTTACACCGGCCTGCCGGATGTCCTCGGCTGGAACTGGCATCAGCGCCAACAGCGCACGCTGACCCCCGAAACCTGGGTCTTCGACCGCGCCAACGCCATCAATGCGTTTTACGAAACCACCGACCTGATTGCCGCGCGCGCGTTTTTGCGGGAGTACAACGCCCGCTACATCGTCGTCGGCCAGATGGAACGCAATTACTATCAGCCCGCTGGCCTGGCAAAATTTGAAAGCCAAAACGGTACGTTATGGCGCGAAGTCTACCGCGACGGGCTGACCGTGATTTACGAGGTGCTGCCGTGACGAAAATCTACCACATCATCTCCGCCGCCGCGCTGACCGAGGCCCGCGCGCGCGGCGAATATCGCCCCGACAGTTTGGCGCGCGAGGGATTCATTCACTTCTCGCAAAAACACCAGATTCTCAGCGTGGCGAATGCCTTTTACCGCGGGCAGGCCGGGCTGGTGATTCTCGTCGTGGCGCCGGAACGCCTGCGGGCGGCGCTGCGCTGCGAGCCGCCGGTCCACCCCGCGGGAGCGGCTGCCTCCGCCGCGCTGCCTGCCGCCGAATCGCTTTTTCCGCATCTCTACGGCGCGTTAAATCTGGACGCGGTGACGGAAATCATCCACTTTCCCGCCAACCCCGACGGTTCTTTTTCCCTGCCGCCAGAACTTGAATAAGCCATGCTCAATTTTTTCCTGTGGTACCTGCTGATTTCGGCCCTCGGCGCGCTGACGTTTCCGCTGGCGCGCCGATTTTTCCCGGCGCTAGCCGACGAAGGCTACAGCCTGAGCCGCGCGCTGGGGCTTTTGCTGTGGGGATTTTTCTTCTGGCTGGCGGTTTCGCTCGGCTTTTTGCAGAACGACCCCGCCGGGCTGATTTTCTCGCTGCTGGCGCTGGCCGGGCTGATGGTTTTCTGGCGCAAGCCGGGGACGCGCGCCTGGCTGAAAGAAAACTGGCGTTTTGTGGCGCTGACAGAGACGCTTTTTCTGTTGGCGTTTGCCGCACTGGCCTTTTTGCGCGCCAACGCGCCCGAGGCGCTTGGCACCGAAAAGCCGATGGAGTTGGCCTTCATCAATGCCGTACTGCGCTCGCCGACTTTTCCGCCGCACGACCCCTGGCTGGCGGGGTACGGCATTTCGTATTACTACTTTGGCTATGTGCTGACCGGGATGTTGGCAAAATTGACCGCCACCTCGGGCGGCGTGGCCTTCAACCTGATGATTGCGCTGGTCTTTGCCCTGAGCGCCATCGGCGCGTTTGGCTTGCTTTACAACCTGCTGGCGGTTTTTCAGCCCGCCAAAAATGCAAAGCCGCTGGCGACAGCGTTTTTCGGGCCGCTGTTTTTGCTGGTCATCAGCAACCTGGAAGGGTTTCTGGAAGTTCTTCACCGGCGCGGCATTGGCTGGACGTTTTTGCCAGACGGCACGGCGGTTTCCACTTTTTGGGCCTGGCTGCGCATGAAAGAGTTGAGCGACCCGCCGCTTCAACCGCTGGGCTGGCTTCCCGACCGTTTTTGGTGGTGGTGGCGCGCGGCGCGCGTGCTGCACGACTATGATTTGCGCGGCAATTTTAGCGAAGTGATTGACGAGTTTCCGTTTTTCTCGTACCTGCTGGCCGATTTGCACCCGCATGTGCTCGCCATGCCGTTTGGTCTGCTGGCGCTGGCGCTGGCGCTCAACCTGTATCTGGGCGGCGGGCGCGGCGAAATCAACTTGAAATGGTTCAAAATTCCGCTGGCCGCGCCGATGTTCGGCCTGCTGGCGGTGACGCTGGGCGGTCTGGCCTTTCTCAACACCTGGGATTTTCCCACTTATCTGGCGCTGACGGTGGCGGCCTTCGTTCTGCTGCGCGCGCGCGAAAGCGGCTGGGGCTGGGCGCGCGCCGAGGAAGCCCTGGCGCTGGCGATTCCGCTCGGGCTGGTTTCCGTTTTGCTCTATCTGCCGTTTTATTTGGGCTTTTCTTCGCAGGCGGGCGGAATTTTGCCCAACGTCATTCACCCCACACGCGGCGCGTATTTGTGGATTATGTTCGGCACATTGTTTGTGCCGATTTTCCTGCTGATGGGGCAAATGCGCTCACAGCCGCGCAATCTCAAACTTGGATTCGGCCTGGCGGCGGCGCTGACCGGCGGCCTGTGGCTTTTCTCGTTGCTGATGAGTTTAATTGCCGCCAACACAGAGATTGGACGCTGGTTCATCACCGCGCAGGGCGAAACCAGCACGCTGACGGTTTTGCTGGCCGCGACGGCGCGCCGCTTTGAATATGGCGCCGGTCTGCTGACGATTTTCCTGCTGATTGGCGGCGCGGCGGCCTTGCTGATTGGGGCAAAAACTGACCGCGCCCTGCCCGCTTCGAGCGAATCGCCTGAAGCGGATGCACTTTCGCGCCAATCTGAAACGCCGCTGCCCTTCCTCTGGCTGTTAATTTTGTTGGGCGGACTGCTAGTGCTGGCCCCCGAATTTATTTTCCTACGTGACCTGTTCAGCGCGCGCATGAACACGGTTTTCAAGTTTTACTATCAGGCCTGGGCGCTCTGGTCGCTGGCGGCGGCTTTCGCCGCGGTGATGATTTTCTCGCGTTCCGGCTGGCTGGCGCGCGCCGCGCTGCTGACGGTGATGGCGATGGGGCTGGTCTACCCCATTCTCAGCCCGTTCAGCCGCGCCAACGGCTTCGCTCCTTCCACCGGGCGGACGCTGGATGCGGCGGCTTATCACGCCCAATTTTCAACGGAGGAAGCCCGCGCTGTGGCTTTTCTGCAAACACAGCCGCTGGGTGTGGTGGCCGAGGCCGCAACCGCTGGCAGTTACAACGACTTTGGCCGCATCGCCACCCTTTCGGGGTTTCCGGCGGTACTGGGCTGGCGCGGCCACGAACAGCAGTGGCGCGGCAGTCTGGCCGAGGCCGGGACACGCCTGGAAGATATGCAAACCCTGTACGAAACCCCTTCCCTGACGCAAGCGCAGGAAATTTTGAAACTGTACAACGTGCGCTATATCGTCGTCGGCGGCCTGGAGCGGCGCACCTACCACGTCAACGAGACCAAATTCAGCGCCTTCCCGGTCGTTTTCAGCGAGGGCGAGACGGTGATTTATCTCGTGCCGTGAAAGATGATGACAGGATGAAGAGGATTTAAATCTTTTCATCCCATTTATCCCCTTCACCCTGTCACCAATTGAGCAGCAGCGCCTCCAGCAGGCGGGCGCGCTCTTCCAAACTGACGGTGAAAATCCACTCGCGCTCTGAATGATAATCCGCGCCGACTGCGCCCAGACCGTCCAGCACCGGCACGCCCAGCGGAGCGATGAAATTGGCGTCCGAGCCGCCGCCGGAGCCGCCCGCCTTCAAGTCAATCCCCACGCCCGCCGCTATCTGGCGGGCTTTTTCGTAGGTGATTTTCATCGTTGCGTCGAAAGGCATTGGCGCGCGGTTGAGCAAGCCTTCCGCCGTGACAGTCGTTCCCGGCAGATGCGGACGCAGCGCCTTCAGCGCGGCGAGGATGCGCGGCGCTTCGGCGGGGTCGAGTACACGCAAATCGCCGCGCGCTTCGGCCTCGGCGGGGACGACATTTTCCACCGTTCCGCCGCGAATGACGCCGATGTTGAGCGTTGTGCCTTTGGCGTAATCCGTCCAACGTTGAATTTCCAGCACCTGATGCGCCAACTCTTCGATGGCGTTGCGCCCTTTTTCGTGTTCGCCGCCCGAATGCGCCGCCACGCCGCGCACGCGCACCACAAAATCGCCGACGCCTTTGCGCCAGGTTTTGATGGCCCCGTCGAGCAGGCCAGATTCCAGCACCAGCGCCAGCAGGCTTTCGCGCGAGAGATTCTCAATCAGCGCGCGGGAACTGCCCGATCCGATTTCCTCGTCGGTGGTGAAAAGCGCCACCAGCGGGCGGGTCAGCGCGCCGGCGCGGCGCAGGCGTTCAATCGCCGCTAGCGTAATCACAATTCCGCCTTTCATATCCAGCACACCGGGGCCGTAGGTTTTTTCGGCGTCCGAGCGGAAGGGCATTCCGGCCAGCGTGCCGCGCGGGAAAACCGTGTCCATGTGGTGCAAAAGCAGGATGGGTTTTCCCGGCGCGGAGGCGTTCCAGCGCGCGACGAGCTGCCCGCCGCTTTCGGCGCTGACCTGCGCCCCCAGCCGGGCGGCCTGCGCCGCGACGAGGCGGCCAACCGCCTGCACGGCGGCGGGGTCGCTGGAAGGCGATTCGGTTTCGACCAGTTCTTTCAGCAAAGCCAGCATTTCAGTCAGGTTCATAAAATCTCCCGTGTTTTCTGCCAAGTTCGGGTTCAGAAGCGCATTCCCATTATAATCCCCGCATGATTTTCGCCCGCGTTGCCGTCAACCTGCCCGCCGTCAGCGGCGAATTCGATTACCGCCTGCCAGATTCGCTCGCCGGGCGCGCCGCTGTCGGCAGTTTGATAACCGTTCCCTTTGGCGGCCAAATTGTGCAGGGCGTGATTCTCGACCTGCTGGAAACGCCCGCTGTCGAAAATCCGCGCCAGGCGCTGGAACTGCTGGCTCCCGAGCCGATTCTGACGCTGGAGCAAATCGCCCTGGCGCGCGCGCTGGCAGCGCAAACCTTGCAGCCGCTGGCGCTGTTCATCGGACAGATGATTCCCCCCGGGCTGAATCAACACGCCGACACGCTCTTCACGCTGACAAATCCCGACGCCGCGCCGGAAGGCAAAATCGCCCAACGGCTTTTCACGCTGCTGACGGCGCGCGACGCCCTGCGCGGACGGCAGATTGACGCCCATTTTGCCCGCGTCGAATGGCGCGCCGCCGCCGAAACGCTCATCAAACGCGGCTGGCTCAAAAAAAAATCCGTGCTGCCGCCCGCCGGAGCGCGCCCCAAATTCATCCGCGCCGCGCAGCTGACGGTTGCGCCCGAAAAATTCCCCGAAATCCTCCCCGCGCTGGGCAAAACCGAAGCCACCCGCGCGCGCCGCGCCGCCGCCCTGCAAATTCTGCTGCGCGAGGCGACGCTCGTGCCGGTGCAATGGCTCTACGCCGAAAGCGGCTGTACCCTGGCCGACCTGCAATTGCTGGATGAACTCGGCCTGATTGCGCTTTCTGAAACCGAAATTTTCCGCGACCCGCTGCGCAAAATCGGCGTGGACGAGCTGCAGCGCGAAAGCGCGTGGGCGCAGTTGACCGCCGAACAGCAGGCCGCCTGGCAGCAAATCGAACCCGCCCTGCGCAGCGGCGCGCCGCACAAATTTCTGCTGCACGGCGTCACCGCCTCCGGCAAAACCGAATTGTATTTGCGCGCCGCTCGTGAAAGCCTGCAACTGGGCAAAACCGCGTTAATTTTGGTGCCCGAAATTGCCCTGACGCCGCAGTTGGTGCGCCGTTTTTTGGCGCGTTTTCCGGGGCAGGTGGGCATTTTGCACAGCAAACTTTCGGAGGGCGAGCGCTACGATACCTGGCGGCGGGTGCGTTCGGGCGCGCTGAAAATTTTGCTGGGCGCGCGCTCGGCGCTGTTTGCGCCCCTGCCGCGTTTGGGGCTGATTGTGCTGGATGAATGTCACGACCCTTCGTATTATCAGGCCGAGCCGCCGTTTTATCACGCGCTGAGGGCGGCGCCGCTGTACGGTGAAATTTGCGGCGCGGTGACTCTGCTCGGCAGCGCGACACCGCCGATTGAAACGCGATTCAACGCCCAGCGGGGATTTTTGCGGCTACTGGAACTTCCCCGGCGGGTGACGCCCTCGGGCGCGGAGGGAACTTCCGGCCTGCCTCCCGTGCAAATCGTCAACATGAAAAAAGAATTGCAGACGGGCAATCGTTCCGTTTTCAGCCGGGCGCTGGCCGAAAGCCTGGCCGAAACCCTGGAGCGCGGCGAGCAGGCGATTTTATATCTCAACCGGCGCGGCACGGCCACCTATGTTTTTTGCCGCAGCTGCGGTCACAGCGTGGATTGCCCGACCTGCGAAATTCCGCTCACCCAACATTTGCTGGCTGCGGCGGGAAACTCGGCCAACCTGGTCTGTCACCGCTGCGGCTACACCCGCCAGATGCCGAAAACCTGCCCGCACTGCAAAAGCCCGCAAATCCGCGCCTATGGGCTGGGCAGTGAAAAGGTGGAAAGCGAGGTGCAGGCGTTGCTGCCGCAGGCGCGCGTCTTGCGCTGGGACGCCGACACCACGCACGGGCGCGACGCGCACGAACTGATTTTGACGCATTTCGCCAATCATCAGGCCGATATTTTGGTGGGAACTCAAATGCTCGCCAAGGGGCTGGATTTACCGCTGGTGACGCTGGTTGGCGCAGTGCTGGCCGAAGTGGGCCTGGCGCTGCCCGATCCCTTTGCCGGAGAGCGGATTTTTCAGCTGCTGACGCAGGTGGCCGGGCGCGCGGGCCGCTCGGCGCTGGGCGGCAAGGTGATTTTGCAAACTTTTTTGCCGGAAAACCCGGTCATTCAATTTGCGGCGCGGCACGATTACGCCGGTTTCTACGAATGGGAATTGCAAAATCGGCGCGCGCTGGGCTACCCGCCTTTTTTGCGCCTGGCGCGGCTGGAATTTCGTCACCGCGACGCGGCGCAGGCCGAAAAACAGGCCGAGACGCTGGCGGCGCGGCTGAAAGCGACCGGCGCCGAGGTGATTGGCGCGGCGCCCTGCTTTTTCGCCAAAGTGGGCGATTTCTTCCGCTGGCAGGTGATCCTCCGCGCCGCCGACCCAGCCGCGCTACTGCGCGAGTTTCGCCTGCCCGACGGTTGGCGGGTTGAAGTGGAGCCGGTCAATTTGCTATAATGATGGTCAATCTCAAACGCCTGTTTTCTGGAGTCAATTTCATTCATGCCCACCAATCCCCCTTCCCGCCGTATTTTTCTTTCCTGGGACGATGTTGACCGTCTCATTGACAAATTGATGCCGCAATTTAAACGCGAGTTTGATGCCATGGTGCTGATTACGCGCGGCGGAATCATCCCCGGCGGGCTGCTGGCCGAGGCGATGGGCATCACCCACATTCTCACCGCGGCGGTGGATTTCCCCGCGCAGTTGGAAAGTGAGCGCAATCAATTAATGGCCTGGCCGGAGTTCATTCAATTTCCCGCTGAAGATAAGTTAATTGGGCGGGCCTGCCTGGTGGTGGATGATGTTTGGGGGTCAGGACGCACCATCGGCGCGGTCAAACATCGCGTCTCGGCGGCGGGCGGTTTCCCCGAAACCTGCGTGCTACACTTCAACCCGTATCGCGCGCTGTTAGGCGGCTCGCGCCCCGATTATTTTGCCGACGTGACCGACGCGCGCGTGATTTACCCCTGGGAAATTGATCGCGGCGCGGACCGAATTTTGCTCGGCGAGGGCGACCGGCTGTGATTTATTCGCAGGGCAGGCTGATGATAAACGTTGTGCCCTGACCTTCGCGCGATTCGACTTCCAGTTTCCCCTTGTGCGCTTCGACAATCCAATAGGCGATGGAAAGCCCCAGCCCAAACCCGCTGGTTTTGGAGCGGGTACGGGCTTTTTCGCCGCGATAGAAGCGGTCGAAGATGTGCGGAAAATCGGCGGCGGAGATGCCGGGGCCAGTGTCGCGGATTTGGATGCGGACGGCTTGTTCGCTGCCGGTCATGCTCAGTGTCACCTGGCCGCCTTCGGGGGTGTAGTGAATGGCGTTGGAAACCAGGTTAATCAGCACCTGCTTCAGCCGGTCGCAGTCCGCGGTGACGGTCAGCGGGGTGATTTCGGTCAATTTGAGCGCAATTTTGTCGCCCGCCAGCACGCGCATTTGTTGAAAAACTTCCAGCAGCAGCGAATCCATTTCAACCGAAGACAGGTTCAGGTTGAGTTTGCCCGATTCGGCCTGGGCAATCAGCAGCAGTTCGCCGACCATGCGCGTCAGCCGGTCGGCCTCGTCTCGAATCGAATCGAGCGATTCGGCGTCGGGGCCAAGTTTGCGAATCAAATCCACATTGCCTTTGATGACGGTCAGTGGGGTGCGCAGTTCGTGGGAAACATCGGCCAGAAAGCGCTGCTGCGAGGTGAACAGACTTTCCAGGCGTTCCAGCGAGCGATTGAAGGCGCGAATGAGTGTGCCGATTTCGTCGTCGGGCGGGCCGTTGTAGAAGATGCGGCGCGAAAGGTCATCGGCGCGGGTGATTTGTTCCGCTGTTTCGGTGGCGGTTTCCAGCGGGGCGAGTGCCTGCCCCAGGCTGACCCACGAAGCGATGGCGGCCAGAAACATAGAGACAAATGCCAGCCCGAGCAGCGTGAGTACCAGTGTGTTGCGCACTGAATCAACCAGCGTCAGCGGTGTGGCGGCCTGCAAAACGCCGACGCGCCGCGTCTCCACGCGCAAGGGAACCGTCAAGACGCGCAGGTGTGTATTTTGGATGATATTGTCGCCAAAAATGGGGGCGATGGCTTCCATGCTGGTTTTTGCCAGCGGCTGAGTGATGTCATCCAGCCCGGGCGAGGCCATGCGCAGACTGCCTTGTCGGTCCCACAATTGCACATAGACGGTGGTGGTTAACTCCAGCGAGGGCAGGGTGATGACCCCCAATTCGCCAACCGCGTCTACGCGTGAGTTGGTGAGAATTTGTTGCGCGGCGGCGTTGAGGGTTTTATCTACCTGGTCGAGCAGCAAGGCGCTGACAAGCACATAGACCAGCACCCCGAACAAAAGCAGGATGCCGCCCAGTAGGGAGGTATAAAGTAACGTGAGACGAGCGCGCAGTGGCAAGGCTGGTTAGGGGGTTTCGCGCAAAACGTAGCCGACGCCGCGCACGGTGTAAATCAGACGCGGCAGGCTATCGTTTTCTTCCAATTTTTGGCGCAAATAGCGAATGTAGACTTCCAGCACGTTGGATTCGCCGCCGAAATCGTACCCCCAAACGCGGTCGAAAATGATGTCGCGGGTTAGCACTTGGCGCGGATGGCGCAGGAAAAGTTCCAACAGGTCGTATTCTTTGGCTGTTAGCGCAATGATTTTGCCATTGCGGGCGGCTTCACGTGCGCTGGTGTCCAGCGTCAGGTCGGCAAATTTAAGTACCGTCACACGCTCAGGCTGGGTGCGGCGCAACAGGGCGCGCACGCGCGCGGTCAACTCGTCCAAATTGAACGGTTTGACCATGTAATCATCCGCCCCGGCATCCAGGCCTTGCACGCGGTCTTGAATGGTGTCTTTGGCAGTTAGCATCAGTACCGGGGTTGCGCCGCCCATGCGAATGCGGTGACAGACTTCCAGCCCGTCCATGCCGGGCAGCATCCAGTCTAGCACCACCAAATCAGGGCTGTGGTCGCGCGCCAGGTTCAGCCCGGCGCGGCCATCGGCGGCAACTTCCACCGTGTAACCTTCATAGGAAAGACCACGTTGGAGCAATTTAGCAATGGCTGGGTCATCTTCGATTACGAGAATTTTTTTGTTCATAGAAAACTCCAATTCCATTATACCCAGAACGGCCAAATTTCGTACCTGCTGATTGAGGAGGTGTGGACGCTTTCCAACCTGTAATTAAAAAAAATCACCCCGCGTAATTTGCGCGAGGCGATTTTTTTGATTACATCAAAACAACATACAGCGCGTGCAACATACCGGGAATGCCGCCGAAAAGAGTCAGCACAACATTGATCCAAAAAGTGTTGTCAATTTTTCCTTTCTTCATGTAGATGGCGAGCGGTGGAATGAAAAGACTGACAATGACCTGCACAACCTTGTTGTCCATTAGAATCTCCTTGTTTGGGGTAGATAGAATAAAACATTCTTTAAAATTATACAATGTCAATTTGGAAAGTCAAGTATCCTGGTGATTACCCACATCTTTGCTCCATCCTGTGGACGAAAATTGGCGATTTGTGGGTAATCACCAGTTCAGTAAAGAGTAGCCATCCTCATGGCGTTGCGCAAGGTTGAGCTTGCGCAACACTGCATGGTAAAATTTTCACCATGTTGGTTTTCAAACGTCTTTTTGACCTGTTCGTTTCTGCCCTTTTACTGACGGCGCTTTCCCCGCTGCTGCTGATACTGGCCGCGTTGGTGCGAATTTTTCATGGGGCGCCAATTTTTTTTAAGCAGGAACGCCCTGGCTTGCATGGTGCGCCTTTTTTTATTTTGAAATTTCGCACGATGAAAGATTCGCGCGACGTCGCTGGAAATTTACTTCCCGATATGCAGCGTTTAACCCGGCTGGGGAAGTTCCTCCGCGCCGCCAGCCTGGACGAACTGCCGGAACTGCTGAATGTCTTACGCGGCGAGATGAGCCTGGTCGGCCCGCGCCCGCTGTTGATGAGCTACCTGCCGCTCTACTCGCCCGAACAGGCGCGCCGCCATCAGATTTTGCCGGGCATTACCGGCTGGGCGCAAATCAACGGGCGCAATGCCATCACCTGGGACGAGAAATTTCGCCTGGACGTGTGGTACGTTGATCACCGGTCGTTCTGGCTAGATGTGAAAATTTTATTTTTGACGGTTTGGAAGGTTTTTCGGCGCGATGGCATTAATCAGCCCGGCCACGCCACGATGGAAGAATTTACCGGCGCATCCACAGTTTCTTTATCCAATCCAGTTAGTGGAAAGGAAAGGATATAATCAATTCCCGGAAGGAACACAGCGCCATGAATTGCCCAAAATGCGCCACTCCGCTCACTCAAAAATATTACAAAGGCATGATGGAAGTGGATGCTTGCCCGGCCTGCCGTGGCATGTGGCTGGATTTTGACGAGCTTGACCGGTTGGAAGATGTCGCCTTTGACGATGACGCCCGCAAAGGCTCGCTTCTGCATCACGGAACAGGGGGCGAGAGTCTTTGCCCGGCCTGCAACGCCGCGCTGATGGAATTTCAGTATCGCTTGTACGACCTGCGGCTGGAGGCCTGCCCGCAAAATCACGGCTTCTGGTTGGACGCGGGCGAAGATGAGCGCGTGTTGGAAATCATGCGTGAGCGCGCCGGGCAGATTCAGCGCAAGCTGGGCGTTGAACAGCAATGGCGGCAAACTTTGTCCGACCTGCATCATTTTCTAACAAAAAACTGATGACTCATGTGTAAAGAGTGTGCAGGCTGTAAGACTGGCTTACTGCACAGAGTCTACACATGAGCCTAATTTGGAAATGAAACAAAACTTGATTTTCGGCTTCCCCTTCCTCAACGCCGCCGGCAGCCTGGGTTTTGCGCCCGATTTTCACGCGCCGCTCAACTGGGATGAATTCGGCGCTTTTATTACCAACCCCATCAGCCTGCGCCCGCGTTTGCCTGCCGTCGCCCCGCAAATTTTTCCGCTGCCTGGCGGATTTCTCCTGCACAGCGGGTTGCCCAACCCGGGCTTTTCCGCCGCGCTCAAACTGTACGCCGCCCGCTGGCAGCGCGCCCGCCTGCCGGTCATCGTTCACCTGATGGCCGATCGCCCCGAAGAAGCCGCCCGCATGGTGCGCGCGCTCGAAAATTTGGAAAATATTCTGGCGGTCGAGTTGGGATTCGCCCCGCGCCTAGCCGATGACATCCCCGTTTTAGCGGTGGAAATGTGCCGGGGCGAACTGCCGCTGATTGTTGCCCTGCCCGAAGAGCAGATTTTCACTGCCGGACGGCGCTGCCTCGAGGCGGGGGCCAGCGCCCTCAGCCTGGCCGCTCCGCGTGGGGCGATTGCCCTCGAGAACGGCGACCAAGTCAGCGGGCGCTTGTTCGGCCCCGCCCTCTTCGCCCGCTCGCTGCTGACGGTGCGCGAAGCGGCCCGGGCGGCGCTTCCGCTGATTGGCGCGGGCGGGGTTTATTCCAAAGAAAACGCCAGTGCGATGTTGGCGGCTGGCGCGTTGGCGGTGCAGGTGGATGCGGTTTTGTGGCGCGGGGGATTTTAGCCGGTTGCACAGGATAAACGAGATAAAGGGAATGGTAAAAAACTCAGCCGGTAAACCAGAAGCGCTCGTCGCGGTTGAAACGCGCGGCGTATTCCTGGGCGATGTATGGCACGCGCCGCACCAGCGTTTCCTGTGAAGCGGCGTCGTTAATCCACAGCGCAAAAGTGACGATGGAACTGGCGATGAAATAGGCTTCCACCAGCGGCTCGTAGCCGCGCACGAGCGGAAAACTTTGCGTGTAGCGTTCCAGAAAAACGGGGTGATGCGCCACGCGCACGTTGGAAAGGCAGGTCGCCAGGTCGTAGGCAAAATGCCCGAAGCCCGACATGGAAAAATCAATCAGGCGCACCTGGCGGCGGTAGACGAGAAAATTGCCGCGATGCAAATCGCCGTGCATTAACCCGGCGGTGGCGCGCGTTTGGCTGAGGTTGCGCACTTGCGAGGTCAGCCAGCCGAGCGCGTTTTGCAATTCCTGATAGTCGCGCGCGGCGATGCGGCCATCTTCGACGGCGGGCCACAGCGCGAGCAGGGCGTTTTCAAAATAGGCCGAGTCGCGCCGGGGGCGGGTGAAGTTTTTGGGCAGCGGCCAGCGGCTGGCCTGCTGGTGCAGGCGGCCAACCAGCGTTCCCATTTGGGCGGCGATTTCTTCGGTCTCGGTTTCCAGCGTCAGTAACGTTCCCGCCTGCCATTTAAGCAATGTAGCGTTCAATTCGCCAACCTGGGTTACATATTCTTTTTGGCGGTTTTTGACCGGCGGCGGCACCGGCAGGCGGTTTTTTTTGAGCGCCTCCAGCCACAGCATTTCCGAATTGACCGCACGCAAATTTCCGCCGTGATTGCCGAAGGCGGGCGCAACCGGCGTGTGCAGGCGCAGCAGGTACTTGACGTGGGCGGCCTCCACGCGAAAAGTCACATTTTCGCTGTGTTGCAGAAAGGTCACTTTTTGCGGTTGAATGGTGTAATTTTCCAGGGCCTGTTCAACCGCCTGTTGCCATTGGGTGGGAAATATCTCTTCCATGCGCCGATTGTACTCTGTTATCGTTCCAGCCAAATAGTGACCGGGCCGTCGTTGTGAATTTCGACCAGCATATCGGCCCCAAAAATTCCCTGCTGAACGGGGAGTCCTTGCTGACGAAGCAGGTTGGCAAATGTTTCGACCAGCGGGGCGGCCACTGCGGGCAAAGCGGCTTCGATAAAGGAGGGGCGGCGGCCATGCTCGCTGTTTGCGTAGAGCGTAAACTGGCTGACAACGAGCGCCGCCCCGCCAATTTCGCGCACTGAACGGTTCATTTTCCCGGCCTCGTCCTCGAAAATACGCAGATTGGCGATTTTTTCTGCCATCCAGGCGGCTTGCGTCTCGCTGTCGCCATGCCCCACGCCGATAAAAACCACCAGGCCGGGGCCGATTTCGCCCACGACCTGGTGGTTGACCGTTACTTTGGCTTGTGTCACCCGCTGAAGAAGCGCCCGCATCGCTATTTTGGTAACTGAATGGCGGCGCGCACTTCGCTCATGGTTTCTTCGGCGATGGCGCGGGCGCGTTTGCCGCCCTCGTGCAGTACATCCCAGACGTAATTTTCGTTGCTGGCGATTTCGGCGCGTTTGGCGCGGAAAGGCTCCAGGTTGGCGTTCAGGTTTGCGGCGAAGCGCTTCTTGCAATCCACGCAGCCGATGCCAGCGCGGCGGCATTCGGTGTCAATCATTTGCACTTCCTCGGCGGGCGAGAAAATCTTGTGCATCGAGAAGACGTTGCAAATCTCCGGGTTGCCGGGGTCGGTGCGTTTGGCGCGCTGCGGGTCGGTCACCATCTGCATCACACGCTGGCGGGTTTCATCGGGCGTAGCGGCCAACTCAATGTGATTGTTCAGGCTTTTGCCCATTTTTTGTACACCGTCAATTCCCAGCACTTTTGGAATTTCGGTGTTCTTCATTTGTGGTTCTTTCAAAACCTTTGTGCCATAACGGTAGTTGAAAGAGCGCACAATTTCGCGCGCAAATTCCAAATGCGGCGCCTGGTCCACGCCCACCGGCACCACGTCCGATTTGTATAGCACGATGTCCGCGGTCATCAGTACCGGGTAACCCACCAGGCCGTAGTTGATGTTGTCCGGGTGGTCGCGCACTTTTTCTTTGAAGGTGGGCAGGTCGGTTAATTTCCCCAGTGGCGTCACCATCGAGAGATAAGTGTGTAATTCCATCACCTGTGGCACATGGCTTTGCACAAAAACAATTGATTCCTCGGGCCGAATGCCCGCCGCCAGCCAATCCACGGTCATATCGTAGGTATTTTGCACCAAGTCTTGGGTGGTTTCCATCGTTGTCAGGGCATGAACGTCCACAATACAGTAAACGCACTCATAATTTTCCTGCAAGGCGACATAATTCTTGATTGCGCCCAGATAATTTCCTAAATGTTGCCGCCCAGTTGGGCGCGCGCCTGAGAAAACACGACCTTTTTTTGACATTTTGCCTCGTAATAGGTTTTAATCTTGCCAATCTGGGGAAAATCCGGTGGAAGGTGGCAAAATTATACCATGCGCCACTTGACGCTCTGCCAGAATCCTGATAGACTTCGCACCCGCTGAAACAAGCCTTGGTGCGCCAAGGCAAATCTTCTGCCGAAAATTGCTCCTGTCCTAGCCTTGCCCGTGAGGAAGGCCTTTGGTATAATCTCCACGCTTAAAGCGCAGTCAGGTAAGCGCCCGCCGACGTAGCTCAATCGGTAGAGCACCCGCCTTGTAAGCGGGCGGTCACGAGTTCGAGTCTCGTCGTCGGCTCTGTACGTTGAAAAAACCTGGCCACCTGCTCGCTTCGCCGGATAGAAAACATCAGACGAAGCGACTAGCTGACTAGAAAACTAGCGACTAAAAATGGGCAGTTACCCAAGTGGCCAAAGGGGGCTGACTGTAAATCAGCTGGCAAACGCCTTCGGAGGTTCGAATCCTTCACTGCCCACCTGTTTCACTGGAAAATTTTTCCGGTGAATGTCCAAAAGGCCCTCATAGCTCAGTTGGTAGAGCACACCCTTGGTAAGGGTGAGGTCATGAGTTCGAGTCTCATTGAGGGCTCTTTTGAATTTATCACCTCTGTTTCATTTTTTCTAAGGAGAGTGAAAGATGGCGAAGCAAAAGTTTGACCGTTCCAAACCGCACCTGAACGTAGGGACGATGGGACACATCGACCACGGCAAGACGACCCTGACAGCGGCCATCACCAAAGTGGCGGGTTTGATGGGCAATGCGGAATTTAAAGCCTACGACCAAATTGACAGCGCCCCGGAAGAAAAAGCGCGCGGCATTACGATTAACATCGCGCACGTGGAATACCAGACG
>MNXJ01000073.1 GCA_001872455.1 Anaerolineae bacterium CG2_30_57_67
ACCACGGTCTTGACCACCATCGAATGGCAGGTGCTTTACATGCGTATTCATAGAACATCCGTGCTTCCCAAATCACTTCCATCCACACATCAAGTCATTCGCTGGATTGCCCAACTCGGTGGTTTCTTGGGACGTAAGTCAGATGGAGAACCCGGTATTGTTGCCATTTGGCGTGGTTGGCAAAGGCTACAGGATATGGCGGCTACTTGGGCGCTGATTGCTGATGACCATACCATACTTATGGGTAATAGATAGATCTTTACGAAGCCCTTATAAAGATACTGTTGGCGAACCGGCCCAAAATGCTGCATAATAGGGCAAGAGAAACCAAAACTGAGGATGTCGCCATGTGCTTAAAACCGCAAATGCCGCGTGTCATGCCTGTTGAGATGCAATATCTGGGGGCTACCCTTTTGGCTCCTGATAATCCATACCGTTTGGTAGGGGAGCAATTGTATGAGCGGTACCAGGAAGCGGATTTTGCTGACTTGTACCCGGACGAAGGGCAACCGGCCTTGTCGCCGGTAGATTTGGCGTTTGTGGGTGTCGCCGTCAACATCCGCCAGGTGGCACGTTGGATGGCCGGAATCCGCCCGCAGTAGCGGCATACCGGCTTCGGACGGGCAGTAGCAGGGTAAACCGCCACCCAATCAACCAAGAACAAAGCTTTTCCCGCCTGAAATCGGGTTACAAACCCGAAAAACGAATGAAAAAGGTCACTCTGGTAGGCTTGCCACCATCTCGTCACAAGTTCGCCAACAGTATCTTTAAAATCGGCGCGGGAGCGGGCGTTGGTGTGGCATTCTACGCAGCGCAGACCGGCGTGTTTGCCAGCCAGCGTAAAAACCAGGGCGTTATGGTCAAAGGTCTTGCCCAGCGTTTCCACGCCATCATGACAGTCCAGGCAATTTTCTCCGTATTCAATACCGTGCGCGGTCATAAAGACGGCGTCCATTTGCTGGTGGCAGTCGGAACATTGAGTTTGCTGAAAAGAGACAAACCGTCAGCAGCGCGGCGGGGCCCTTATGCTCCGAGTGGCAGGAGCGGCAGTTGAGTTTGCGCTGATTTCCCAGCATCAACCCGTGCAATGTAGCTGGATCACAGCCAGTTGTGTGGCGATTTCGGTATGGCAAGCGGCGCAGCGGTCGCCCATGGTGTCCGAATTCCATGAAGCCGGGTGACATTTGGCGCAGTCGTTACCGATTTCGGCGTGGGAATAGACTCCGCCAAGGACGGTTTCGCCCGTCTGAGCGTTGAGACTGCCCACGTTAAAGAATCCGCTGCTGCTGGCAAAGGCGGTGCCCGCGATAATTAACAAGGTGACGACGGTGGCAATGATTGCCAGCGGGGTCATACATCCCAATCGTTTTTCTTGCATGGAAGGCCTCTGTCGAGGAAACGATTTCAATCGCCGCCGCCTTCGTGTTCGCTGCCGTCGGCGTGACAGCGCAGGCAGTCGGCAAAATCGGCGATGCCATCTTCCCGATGTTTGGCGGCCACCTCGGATTGGTTGTGGCAGGTGTAGCAGGTCCACTGGTTAAGCGTCGGCTGATGACAATCGGCGCAGCGATTACTACGCTCACCATGATTCATGGGGAAGGAATGCGGCCCGGTATATTGCGCGGGCGACCAGCCGTTG
Source organism: Anaerolineae bacterium CG2_30_57_67 (assembly GCA_001872455.1). Classification (GTDB taxonomy): domain Bacteria; phylum Chloroflexota; class Anaerolineae; order Anaerolineales; family Villigracilaceae; genus UBA8950. Next base: position 1,640 of record MNXJ01000073.1, read on the forward strand.
GTGGTGTGGCAAACCGAACATTCCTGACCAGAGAACATGCCCGCGTGCAGAGCGGGTTCGCTGTGGCAAGCGGAACACTGCGTCGGCGTACCCTTGTAGACGTTGTTTTTGTGGCAATCCGCGCAGGCGACGTTGGCATGCTTACCATCAAGTTTGAAAGCCGCAAGGTTGTGGTCAAACGTGGCCGGTTTCCAAGCCTTGGGCGAATGGCAGGAACCACATTCCGTACCGAATTGGCCGTTGTGAGCGTCATCTTTTAGATGGCAGGAAGCGCAGTCGCTGGGTGTGCCTTTGAAGACGTTGTTTTTGTGGCAATCCTGGCAAGCAACGTCGGCGTGTTTGCCGTCGAGTTTGAAAGCCGCAAGGTTGTGGTCAAACGTGGCCGGTTTCCAAGCCTTGGGCGAATGGCAGGAACCACATTCCGTACCGAATTGGCCGTTGTGCGGGTCGTCCTTTTGATGGCAGGCGGCGCAAGCCCCAGTGGCAGTTTTGAAATCTGCGCGGGCGCGGGCGCCGTTGTGACATTCGGCGCAACGCAGTTCGGCATGTTTGCCAGCCAGGTCGAAGTTGGTGCTGGCGTGGTTGAATTTTTTACCCAGGCTTTCCACACCATCGTGACAAGCCAGGCAGGTATCGCCGTATTCGATGGAATGCGCCTGCATGAAGACGGCGTTCTCCTTGCGATGGCAATCCGCACAGGTGGAAGAGGCAAAAGTGGAAATATCTGCGCCATGACAATCGGCACAGGTGAAGGCTTTTGCATTGTGCGATGCCAGTGAGAAACCGGTGGAATTATGCGGAAAAATTGCCATGTCCATCTGCGTGGTGGGCGCATTCGGGCCGCGGTGATCAGGATGGCAGGAGCGGCAGGTCAGGCCGTCTTTGAGCAAAGCGCCGTGCAGGCTGGCAGGGTCACTTTTTTGGGCGGCGACATCGGTGTGACATTCGAGACACATCAAATCCATCGTTTTGCCAGAAAATATCCCGGGGTGACAGCGCGAGCATTCGTTGCCGATGTCGGCATGAGAAAAAACGCCCCCCAGGGCAGAGTCGCCCCGTTTGGCGTTCAAACTTCCAGCGGTGAAAAGCCCGCTACCGGTGAAAAGCAAACTGCCAGCAATCACAATCAACGTCACCAGCGCAGAAACAATCGCCAGCGGCGTCAAACATCCAAACCGGTTGTTTGTATTCATTTCAGCCCCGTTTTATTTCAAAAATGTGGCGTAGTAAAGCGCCCCCAAAATATGAACAAATGCGGATGTGAACAGGGCCATGCCGATGGGGATGTGCACCGTGTGCCAAAGCGACATGAGACGGCGGGCATTGGCGAGCGTGCTGGCTTGCATTTGCCCAATCCTGCCCTGGTCTTCAATGCCGTCGGCGGTACGCGGGATGCGGGTGTAGATGTAGCGCCCAACAAAGCCGCTCAGGACGATGACGGCGGTTAAGAGCATGGTTGCCCCGGCCAGGCCGTTAAATTTCCACGAGGAATGCAAAAGCACCATGTATGGGCCAACAATGCCGGTGAAGATGTGCAGCTGCAACCAGTCGGACATGCGCCCCAAACGCGCCGAGCGGGTACGTTTGCGCAAGGAATAGAGTGTTTCGGTCATCAGCATCAGCAGAAAGCCGATAATTCCGACGGTGTGCCCGTAAAAACTGCCCGCCGCCGGGGTTTCGCTGGTAAAAAACAACATGGCCGCATAAGTCGCGGTAATCAAAAGCATTGCCAAAAATGACAACCAAAGTTCTCTCGCAGAACGAAGCATAAGTCATCCCTCCCGAATCAAAAGTTAACCAGCAATCCCTGCCCAAAAATGCACCAAAATATCGGCCAGCGGGGCGTTTTTTTCAAGTAGACGAGCGCGAATAGGCAGGATATCTACTTTTTCACGGATGATAGTTTCCAGCGGGCTGGAAAGTTTCTGGTCGCCCATGACGATGGCCCCCAAAATATGTTTTTCGCCGATCATCAGGCGCAGACGATTGACTTCAAAACCGCTCTGGGTGATGATGGCGTCGGGAATTTGACGCCAGGTTTCGCTGTCACCGCGCGCGATGCCGACCATGTCGCTCTCGCGTCCGGTGCCGACCGAGCCGATAATGGTGGTGGTCAGCCCTCCCAGGCGGGTGACGTTAAAAGGCACAGCTTTGATGTAAGTTTCCACTCCCCCGGCCATGTTCGCCCCGGCAATGCGCCCCTGCTCACGCGCCGGAGTCCACAGACTGTCAATGGTGGCGCGTCCGGTTTGCGGGTCAAAGACCTGGGCAATATCGCCAGCGGCGAAGATATCTGGCAGGTTGGTTTCCATTTTCTCGTTGGTCAAGACACCCCGCTCACAGGCAATGCCAGAATCTTTGGCAAGTTGAATGCGCGGAGCGACGCCAATGGCATAGGCAACCATGTCGCAACGGATTTGTGCGCCCGATTCGAGCCGCACACCGGCCACCTTGCCGTTTTTTCCCAAAATTTCAGCCAGTTCAGATTGGAAATGAATCTGAATGCCATCTTCTGCCAGGCGTGTTTCAATAATATGAGATTCGGCTTCGTCAAGCACATTCGGCCAGTAGCGTTCATTGCGAATCAGCAGGTGTACTTTGACATGCCGAGCAGAGAGTCCTTCGGCCAATTCGAGCGCAGTAATGCCACCGCCCACCACCACCGCCGCGCGGCTATGTTTGGCCTGCGCCAAAATACTGCGGGCGTCTTCCATGTGATCAAGTTTGACCACCCCAGCCAGTTGACAGCCAGTAGCCTTCAGCCGCACAGCCTGCGCACCAACGGCAACCAGCAAACGATCATAAGGAATGCGCAGGTTGGGCGTGGCTTCGATGATTTTCTCGCCTGGCAAGATGCGCGTCACTTCAGCGCGGTAAAAGTGGGCGTTCAACTTTTTGAAATCGTCGGGGCGATAGGAAAAAAGTTGTTTTTCGTCCACTTCACCCGTAAGCATATAGGCTAAACCAGGGCGGGAATAATAACCATGCGGGTCTTCGCTGATAAAAGCAATCGGGCTGGTGGCATCCACCCGGCGGATGGATTCAGCCGCGGCGATGGCGGCTACACCCGTGCCAAGAATAACGTAACGGGTCATTTTCCACCATCCCCAAAGAGATTGGTGCGCTCGAACCGCAAGACGCCACGCGGACAGCGCGCCACGCATTCGCCACAGGTGAGACAGCGGCTGTTGCTGACGGGCTCATTTTCCCAGGCATGGCGGCGCACATCAATGCCAATTGGACAATTGTAAGAACAAATGCCGCACTGCACACAACGGGAAGAATCAGGCACGACCTGCCCGGCGGCCATCGCAACACGCTTGGCGGCTTCGGGCTGAAAAAAGGATTTGAACATAAAAGGAATTCCTCGAATCTTGGTATGTACGGTAGTCGTTCTTACCCGCAGATAGTTATCCGGATTCTATGCTTATTCATCATATTCTTCATCACCTAATTGTCATAAAACGTCCGTCTTGCATAAATGAAAGCATTCCGCAGGTTGACACCACCCCGCGGAGCGAAATCGTCAGTTAACGATCGCGGCTGTGGCGCGACGGGGATGTCATCCGCGCCGCCGTGTGTTTTATCGCCAATTAGCGCAGGATCAGCGGCAGGAAAATCGAATCAGCGGGAAGCGCGCCCAGCGAGAAGGAATCCATCACGATGCCGGCGCGATTGATCAATTGGAAATGTATCGCGGTATCAGTTGCGTCCACGAGCATTGCGCCATAGTTGGCATTGTAGCGGAATTGACTATCGGCGATGGGCGTACCAAAGTTATATAAAGAAGAGCCGCCCAGCCCATTCACAAAATAAGGCAGATTGTTTTTGACGATGCGTTCGTAGGTATGGTCGTGTCCCGACAATACTGCGTCGGCTCCCCAAGCCTGATAAGGCCATTGCAAGGTTGGGTTTGAGCCATGTTGCCCGGATGAAAATGGGGCGTGATGCACAAAAACAAGATTCCACGGAGAGGTTGAAACTGCCAATGCGTTTTGCAGCCACTGGGCTTGGACAGACAAAGAGCTAATCCCGTCCGGTTCACTTGGGTCGCTATCCAGCATAAAGAAATGCACAGGCCCGCGCACAAAATCGTAATAACGTTCATTGCCCGGCAGGGAAAAATAGTCAAGGTAGGGCTGGGCGTTGGTTGTGTACCAATCATGGTTGCCGAGGATGGGGAAAAAGCGGTTGTAGGCTGCGCCTGCTCCATACGCGCCGCTGTATGGATAAATGTAATCGTGATAGTACTGGCCAATATTGGCGTCAATCGTACCGGCTGCCCCGGTGCCGTAATTGTTATCACCAACTGTCACAATGAAATCAGGATTCCAGCTTTTGATTTGATTCGCGACATCCGATTCGGCCTGCCCGGCAGAACCATAATCGCCGATGACCGCAAAGTGAGCCGAGGCCAGACTCGAAAGGTAGCCTTTTACAAACGTCCCATACAGCGTCAAACTGCCGTCGGCCTTCAGCAGGGCGGGCGTCCAGTCGTGATGGTACACCCAAGCCAGGTTGCTGAGTTGGTAGCTGTCCATCCATTGCGTGAACGGGTCGCCGTAGGAGGCTTGCGTTCCCGGGAAGAACGGATTGGTCACATCCGCATCTTCGTAGCCCCACTCGCTGACGATGAGCGGCTTGACGCCGATCAGCCCGCCAGTGTCGTGGTCCCATTGAGCGGCGGTATTGAATCCATTGTTCGAGTATTGGTGATAGGCGTAAACTACATTCGCGTCGGCCAGCGGATTATCTTTGATGCCGCCCAGCCAACTCGCCCAACCGGTTCCCGTGGCAAGCACAATATTTTGCGCGTCGTTGTTGCGTACCGTTTGGATAAGCGTTTCGTAAGACGGCTTCAGATCCGCCCAGTAGTTTGCCTCACTCCAATCAGCGGCGTCGTGAACCGGTTCATTCCACAGGTCAAAAATGATGCGCGTGTCGGCCCCGTAGGTCTGCGCCATTTGAGTCCAGAAGGAGATTGCCACGTTCAGGCTGGAGTCGTAGGTGTCCGCCGGGTTGCCGGGGTATGCGGCCTGATACCAGCCATCCGGCCAGCCGATGACGTGATAAGAAATGATGACGTACAGGCCGTTGTCGAGTGCGGCATTGACTTCGCGCGCCAGACCAGCCAACAGCGCAGCGTGATCCGTATTTCCATCCGTATTTTTCCATTGGGTGGGAAAAATGCTGATGCGCACCACGTTGGCGTGCCAGTTTTGAGCGAGGTCGGCGTAATCGGCAGTCGAATACTGCGGATACCAGGCTGGGTTGCGCGCCAAAAATGGGTCGCCCATGCTGACGCCGCGCAGGCGAACGGGTTGCCCGTTGGCGACGATATTGATTCCGGAAACGGAAAGCCCCGGCAAGAGCATGGCGCTGACGCAAGCATTGCCAACTGAAAGCGTTGGGCTGGTGTAACCGGTAAACGTGGGAATGCCGTGCATAACGTGAATCATCGTCTTAATGGCTGAAACCACCCAGGCGTTCCAATCGGCGTAGCCGCGCGTGCCGTGATTTCCACCGGGCGGACAGATGCTCAAAACGTTGGCATCGCCCCGGGCCTGATGCGCGTCTGCCAGTGTTCGCGCGCCGCAATTGCCCCAGGCGCAAGCATCCACCGGGAAGGTGGTATCGCCCAAGTTCTCAATCATCGCCACGCTGTAAACAGCAGTATCCGCCAGTCCCGTTCGCGTAAACGCGCCGGTGTTCCAATCTGTTATATTCCCCGGCGCAGCATAACCGGCATCTTCTGAAAGAAATCCGAGGGCTTTGCCCGCATAACCGTGACTGCGAATGTACTCCATCACCCAGTAATTCTGCGCGCCGCCATACGACTCACCTTCCAACACGATGGCGTTGCAATTGGCCGGGATGGTTACGTCGGCGCAGAGCGCATCGAGCCCTGAGGTAGTTTGCGCGTCAATATTATTGGTCCAGCCGCCCAGATCATCAAACCCAATCGCTAACGTGACATACCCTTGGTTGACTAAATTCATGTTCTGAGCGGAAACCGCGGCATTGACATTGCCCACTCCGCCCCAGCCTGGCAGAAATACCAGCACCGGGCGATTCTCTCCGGCAGGAACATCCATCGGCCAGGTAGCGACTGCCCGTCCAGCAATCAGTATTTTGCTGTTTGTAGATAAGCTAGGGTGCGCCAGGGTTCTTTCCACCAGCCCCAACGCAAATACACAGACAAACACAACCAAAACCGCGCGTGAAATCAGCGTTTTAGCAAACATGACACTCCCTTCAATAACAAGAGAAATCAGACAAAGTATATCAGTCACCCAGATTTTCAGAAAGCATCCAAAGACTCCACTGCAAAAACCCGTTCACTGCACGCGTACCTGAGGTGGTGCAAGTAGGGACGCGGAGCATCCAGAGCGCAAAAAATGCTTTTTGGGCAGTAAAGCGCTGATTTTTTCCAGAAAAAGCAGCAAATCTCTGCATTCTTTGCGCCACTGCGATAAGACTTTCTTTTCGCAGTGGAGTCATCCAACAAAAAAAGTATCTTCTCAATAACCCGGGCGGCGAAGCGTCCCCCTGCGGGGACAAAAAAGCGCCGTCAGAGCAATTACAAAAGGGCTATAATTCAGGGCATGGAACTCGCCAGCGCCGCCCTTTCCACCACTTCAGGGCATCTGCGTCCGCTCAACATCTTGCGCGACCTGATTGCCGTTGCCGATTTGGTGGAATTATGTTTCGCATCTACGATGGATGCCGATGGACACTCATTTGTTGAACAAATGCGCCAAAACGCCCGAGACTCACGCTTTCTCAAATGGGCGCCCGGCGTCATTGATTCCGTTTCTCTGCCGCTTTCCGGCTTTGTCTGGGAGGATAATGGCAAAATTGTCGGCAACGTCAGCCTGATACCATTTCGACGCGATACCCGCCGCGTAACCCTCATCGCCAATGTCGCCACCCACCCTGACTATCGTCGCCGTGGAATCGGGCGACAACTCACCGAAAGTGCCCTGCAACGCGCCCGCCGACGCAGCAACGAAATCTGGCTGCACGTCCGCGCCGATAATCCCACCGCCATTCACATTTACCAACAGCTCGGGTTTGTGGAACGCGCCCGCCGCACGCAGTGGGTTGCGCGCCCCGGGGATAGCCGGCCCAATATGCCAGCATCGCCTGCGCTCAAGATACGCCCACGCCGCCCCGCCGACTGGGAACATCAGCGCGCCTGGCTGGAACACGCCCACCCACAAGAAATCAACTGGCATACACCAAGCCCAGATATAAATACCTTTGGCCCGCAATGGTGGAACAACGTCTACCGCGCCCTTGCTGATATTAGCTTACGGCAATGGGCAGTAGAACATAACGACTCTCTGTCAGGTGTGCTGGCCGCGCAAGAGACTTACGGCAGACGTACCCCACTCTGGCTGGCTTTGCCGCCCAAACCACAACCCCAGGCCGTCACCGCCCTGCTGATTTATGCGCGCCAATTTCTAAGCCACTCACAAAATTTGATGCTGGAATATCCCGTCGGCGCGGCAGACGAAGGTATTTTAGCGGCAGGATTTTCTCCCGTACGCAGTTTGTTATGGATGAAAACTACCTGATGGAACTTTTGGCCGTCAACGCGCGTAAAACCAGTATCTCAACACCTGGAGGTTTCTATGAACCGTTTTCTTGTACGCTTGCTGATTAACGCTATTGCCCTGTTTGCCGCCGTCAATCTGGTGCCGGGCATTGAGCCGCTTTCAAATTCGTGGCTTTCTTATCTGGGGCTGGCGCTCATTTTCGGCTTTCTCAACGCCCTGCTGCGCCCCCTGCTCAAACTGCTCACCTGCCCGCTGATTTTGCTGACTCTGGGCGTTTTCACGCTGGTAATTAACACCTTTCTCTTCTGGCTTACTGGCGTGGTCGGTGCAAATCTGGGGATTGGATTCAACGTGAATGGCTTCTGGCCAGCTTTCCTGGGCGGTATCATCGTCAGCCTGGTCAGTGTCGTACTGGCGACCCTCATCAAAAAAGAAGACTCGAAACACGGTTAACGCTACATAACGTCAGAGCGGGTGTGTGCACGCAAATCATGTCAGGGATGGAGTCGAAAGTCTCCCGGCTTTCGAGCAGAATCAGGCCCTTTGCAGGGTGCTTCACGAAGATTTTGCACTCCGTCCACTGCGCTCTGACAACCTTTGCGTACATGCATAGTGCGTCACACCTGCACACACGCCGAAATCCTTTGACTTCGACGTGTATTGAATATTGCCGGCCAAATCACCTCAAAGCCCTAATGATGCTACCCAAAATCCGTATTCATCACTCTGCATTCGGAGGTTTTATGTCTGATACCACTTCAATTACCGTCGTCAAGCTCGGCGGCGCCGAGGGCGTGGATTTCTCGGCCATTTGCGCCGACGCGGCGGAATTACTGGCGCAAGGGAAAAAACTCGTTTTCGTGCATGGCGGCTCAGCCGAAGCCAACGCCCTGGGCGAGGCGCTCGACGCGCCGCCCAAATTCATCACCTCGCCTTCGGGCTACACCTCGCGCTACACCGACCGCAAAACGCTGGAGATTTTTCTGATGGCGGTCAACGGCAAAATCAACTCTCTACTGGTGGAACAATTGCAGGGGCTGGGCGTCAACGCTTTCGGCTTGAGCGGCCTCGACGGGCGGCTGATTGTGGCTACCCGCAAAGATTCCGTTCAAAGCGTGGAAAACGGCAAGCGCAAAATCATCCGCGACGATTACACCGGCAAAATCGAAACGGTCAATGGCGATCTGCTGCGGACGCTTCTGGAAATGGGATTCCTGCCCATCATCGCGCCGGTGGCTGTTAGCAAGAACGGCGAAACCCTCAACGTCGACGCCGACCGCGCCGCGGCGATGGTCGCTTCCGCGCTGCAGGCGGAGACTCTGCTGCTGCTGACGGCCGCGCCGGGGCTGATGGAGAAATTTCCAGACGAATCTACCCTGATTCGGTCACTGCCCGCCGCCCGTCTGCCCGCCGCGCTCGAGATGGCGCAAGGCCGCATGAAAAAGAAAATCCTCGGCGCCGAGGAAGCCTTGCGGGGCGGCGTCACCCAAGTCATCATCGCTGATGGGCGCGTGGAAAAACCAATTTCCAATGCGCTGGACGGGAATGGAACAACAATTCAATGATGAATGCAGAATGATGAATAAAAAAACCAGAACAAGAGACAAAATTCTGTTTTTTGGTTTTGCTTTTGAACTTACATTCTGCATTCTGCGTTCTAACTTCTGAATTTGTATAGACATAACGATATAATCACACCGGTTTTCTGCACTTTATTCTGCATTCCTCATTCTGCATTTCGGAGTTTTATGACCTTTGCCACGTTAGCCCTCGCAGATGGAACCGTCCTCACCGGTCAGGCCTTTGGCGCGGAAACGGATTCGGTCTTCGAACTGGTCTTCAACACCAGCATGACCGGCTATCAGGAAATCATCACCGACCCGTCCTATCGCGGGCAGGGCGTGCTGTTCACCGCCTCGCACATCGGCAACGTGGGGATTAATCTGGAAGATGACGAATCCGCCGCGCCGCAGGTTTCCGCCGTTGTGATGCGCGCGCTCAGCCCGGTGGTTTCCAACTGGCGGGCAAGCGCCTCGCTCACCGATTGGCTGGGTCAGCGCGGCATCCCCGGCATCAGCGGCGTGGACACCCGTTTTCTGACGCACAAATTACGCGATGGCGGCACGCAAAAAGCCGCGCTCTCCACCTGCGGCACGCCGCCCGAAAAACTGCTCCAACTGGTGCGCGACTGGCCCGGCCTGGATGGGCGCGACATGGTGAAGGAAGTGACCTGCGCCGAGCCGTATCGCTGGAACGGGGATGAAGGCAATCGCTGGGTAGAAAATGTTAAGCGGTTGCCCGGTTCTTCGGTTGACCAGTTCAAACCGGACAACCGAAAAACCGGAAAACTGCTCAACGTAATCGCCTACGATTTTGGCATCAAAGAGAATATTTTGCGCCATTTGGCAAGTTACGGCGCGGACGTAACCGTTGTCCCGGCAGACACTTCGGCAGCGGAGGCTTTGGCGCTCCACCCGGATGGCGTTTTTCTCTCCAACGGCCCCGGCGACCCGGCGGGCTTGCCCTACGCCGTCGCCGCGGTGCGCGAACTGATTGCCAGCGGCGTACCTCTCTTTGGCATTTGTCTCGGCCATCAGTTGATTGGCCGCGCGCTGGGCGCGGCAACCTACCGGCTCAAATTCGGCCATCACGGCGGCAACCATCCCGTTCAACACTTGCCGAGCGGCAACGTGCTGATCACCGCTCAAAATCACAACTACTGCGTTTCCCCCGCCGATTTGAACCCGGACGAAGTCGAAATCACCTACAAAAGCCTGAACGATGACTCGCTGGAAGGATTGCGCCTGAAAAACAAACCGGTCTTCAGCGTTCAGTTTCACCCCGAGGCCGCGCCCGGCCCGCACGACGCGCAGCGCCTGTTTGGCGAATTCTTCCAAATGATGAAAGCCAACCCAGCATGAGCCACGTTCACCCAGACACCCGCATAAAAACCATTCTGGTCCCCGGCTCCGGGGCCATCGTCATCGGCCAGGCCGCCGAATTTGACTACTCTGGCACGCAGGCGGTCAAAGCTCTGCGCAAAGCGGGCTACCGCATCGTGCTGGTCAATTCCAACCCGGCCACCATTATGACCGACCCGGAAATTGCCGACGCCACCTACATCGAGCCGCTCACCCCCGAAGCGCTGGAAGCCATCATCGCCCAGGAAAAACCCGACGCCCTGCTGCCAACTGTCGGCGGGCAGACGGCGCTCAACCTGGCGCTCGCCCTCAGCGAAAACGGCGTCCTCGAAAAGTACGGCGTGCAGCTCATCGGCGCGAATCTGGCCGCCATCCGCGCCGCCGAAGACCGGCTTCTATTCCGCGAGACGATGAAAAAAGCCGGAATTCCCGTCCCGCGCGGCGGCGCGGCGCACAACCTGGCAGAAGCCGAAAAAATAATTGCCGAAACCGGCTACCCCGCGCTGGTGCGCGCCTCGTTTGCGATGGGCGGCAGCGGCGCCTCGTGGGTTTACGAACCCGCCCAACTGCCCGAAGCCGTCCGCCAGGCGATTGCCGAATCGCCCATCAGACAGGCCTGGCTGGAGGAATCCGTCCTCGGCTGGAAAGAATACGAGCTGGAAGTGATGCGCGACCGGGCCGATAATTTTGTCGTCATCTGCTCGATTGAAAACCTCGACGCGATGGGCGTCCACACGGGCGACAGCCTCACCGTCGCCCCGGCGCAAACCCTGACCGACCGCGAATACCAGGTTTTGCGCGACCTGGCCAAGCGCGTGCTGACGGCGGTTGGCGTGGAAACCGGCGGCTCCAACGTCCAGTTTGGCGTGAACCCCAAAACCGGGCGCGTCGTCGTCATTGAGATGAATCCGCGCGTCAGCCGCTCCTCGGCGCTGGCGAGCAAAGCCACCGGTTTCCCAATTGCCAAAATCGCCGCGCTGCTGGCCGTCGGCCACACGCTGGACGAAATCGCCAACGACATCACCGGTCAAACCCAGGCCGCCTTTGAGCCCTCGCTCGACTACGTCGTCGTCAAAATTCCGCGCTGGGCCTTTGAAAAATTTCCCGGCGTCGATGCCACGCTTGGGCCGCAGATGAAATCAGTCGGCGAGGTGATGGCGCTCGGACGGACTTTCCCCGAAGCGCTGAACAAGGCGATTCAGTCGCTGGAAATCGGCGTGGACGCGCTCGACGGCAGCGGCCCCAGCCTTCAGCCGCTTTCCGCGCCGGAGACACTCGCGGCGCTGAAAGTCCCCACCGCCGACCGGCTGTTTCGCATCTACCGCGCCGTTCGCCAGGGCCTGCCGCTGGAGGAAATTTCTGCCGCCTGCGGCTATGACCTGTGGTTTTTAGCGCAGATGAAGGAAATGCAGAATGTAGAACGCAGAATGCAGAATGTAACAAATGATGAAGGCGGAATGCAGAATAGAGAATTTAAAAACCTTTTGCGCGTGGCAAAACAAATGGGCTTTGCCGACTCGCAGATTGCCAGGCTCTTGAATTCATCCTTCCACATTCATCATTCTGCATTGGAAGTGCGCGCCTTGCGCCGCTCCCTCGGCATCCTGCCCACCTTTCAGCGCGTGGATACCTGCGCCGCCGAATTTGAAGCGCAGACGCCCTATCTTTACAGCGCCTACGAGCAAGCCGACGAAGCGCGCCCAACTGACCGGCAGAAAATTCTCATTTTGGGCGGCGGGCCGAACCGCATCGGGCAGGGCATCGAATTTGATTACTGCTGCTGTCAGGCGGCGTTTGCCCTGTCAAAAATGGGGTACGAAACCATCATGTACAACTGCAATCCCGAAACCGTCTCCACCGATTACGACACCGCCGACCGGTTGTACTTCGAACCGCTGACGCTGGAGCATGTGCTGAACGTCATCGAAACGGAAAAACCCATCGGCGTGATTGTTCAATTCGGCGGGCAGACGCCGCTCAACCTGGCGGAAAAATTACAGGCGGCGGGCGTCCCGATTTTGGGCACTTCCCCGTCAGCGATTGCCCTGGCCGAAGACCGCGAGCAGTTTTCGGCCTTGCTTTCGCAGCTGGAAATTCCCCAGCCAGAAAACGGCATCGCCCGCTCGCTGGAGGAAGCCCGCGCCGCGGCGGTCAGAATCGGCTACCCGGTGCTGATTCGGCCCTCGTTTGTGCTCGGCGGGCGGGCAATGGCGCTCGTCCAAAGCGAAAGCCAGCTGGCGGGATTCATTCAGCAGGCGATGGAGGCCGCGCCTGGTCAGCCGATTTTGATTGACCGCTTTATGGAAGATGCCTTTGAAATTGACGTGGACGCGCTCTGTGACAGCCAGCGCGTGGTAATTGGCGCGATTATGCAGCACATCGAAGAGGCGGGCGTGCATTCCGGCGACGCGGCCTGCGTCCTGCCGCCCTACAAAGTCAGCGCCTATCACCAGATGATTGTGCGCGAATATACCGAACGGCTGGGGCTGGCGCTGGGCGTGCGCGGGCTGATGAATGTGCAGTTTGCGTTGCAAGGCGAGGCGGTGGTAGTGCTGGAAGTCAACCCGCGCGCCTCGCGCACCGTGCCGTTTGCCAGCAAAGCCACCGGCCTGAACCTGGCCTACCTGGCGGCGCAGATTATGGCCGGGAAAACGCTGGCCGAATTGGGCGTGACGGAAGAGCCGCGCGTGGACGGGTTTTTCGTCAAGGAAGCGGTGCTGCCCTTCAAAAAACTGGCCGGTTCCAGCACGGTGCTGGGGCCGGAAATGCGCTCCACCGGCGAGGTGATGGGCCACGCCTCCAATTTTGGCCACGCCTTCGCCAAGTCACAGATTGCGGCGGGCTGGGGCCTGCCAGAAAGCGGCGCGGCGCTGATTAGCGTCAACGACTACGACAAAAGCGGCGGCCTGCGTTTTGCGCGTGAACTGCAGCGCATGGGTTTCAAATTGTTCGCCACACGCGGCACCACCGAATTTTTAAGCAAAGTCGGCATACCCGCCGAGGCGGTAAACAAATTCGTCGAAGGCTCGCCGCACACGGTGGATTTAATCCGCAACGGCACGGTACAGTTGGTGCTGAACACGCCCTTTGGCCCCAACGCCCAGGCCGACGGCGCCGAAATTCGCGCGGCGGCGATTGCGATGGACATTCCGCTGTTGACCACGCTCTCCGCAGCCGAGGCGGCGATTGCCGCCATCCGCGCCCTGCGCCAAAAAGAGCTGAAATATCGCAGTCTGCAAAGCCTCTTTCGGAATGCAGAATGATGAATAAAAAAAACAGACTTTTGTGCTGTACTATTGAAAAGTGTATCCAACCTTTGATGTGTTTGGCGCTTAATTATCGCCACGGTGAGCAAGTGAATTTTGTTTCTCGGCGATACCTTTTCAGGTCATTGCCATGATTACACTATGCTCAAAACAGAGTTCTCGCCAGAACTCCCCTGGTTTGAAACGATCCGGGCCTGATTGCCATCTGTGCTGGGTTGTAGAATTTCTTGCTCGCCTAATTCTATTCAGGAACAACTCTAATGATTGAATTGACCTGGCCGGGAAAACACCCGCCAACCCTGCCTGCGCCCGCCGTTCTGCGCTTGGAGTCGATTCTCCATCCGCAGGCAGAAGACCCAACGCTGACAAGTAACCTATACCAAGGCGACAACCTGGCCGTTATGGCGGCGCTCCTGCCCGAATGGGAAAACCGCGTTCACTTAATTTACGCCGACCCGCCTTTTTTTACCAACCGAAATTTCAACGCTCGCATTGGCCGGGGGGAAGATTCGCGTAAGCCGCAAAACTGGCGACTGGCCACAGGCTACGCCGACGCTTGGGATAGCCTGGAAACCTACCTGCAATTTCTCTATGATCGCCTGTCGCTGATGCACCGCCTGCTGGCCCCTACCGGCACGCTCTACCTGCATCTCGACTGGCACGCCAACGCCTACGCCCGGCTCTTACTGGATGAAATTTTCGGCGCAGACCGCCTGCTCAACGAAATCATCTGGACGTATCACGGCCCGTCACCTATTCGCTCAGCCTTCAACCGCAAGCACGATACCCTCTACGTCTACACCAAGAGCGCCGATTACACCTTCAACGCCGACGCGGTGCGCATCCCATACAACGTCAACACACTGAAAACTTTCGCATCCACCCAAAAAGCCGGTTTTGGAAAAACTCCCAACCTGGAACGCGGCAAAGTGCCCGAAGATTGGTGGTATTTTCCGGTTGTAGCGCGCCTGCACGGAGAGCGCACTGGCTACCCCACCCAAAAACCGGAAGCCCTGCTGGAACGCATCCTCCTGGCTTCGTCGAACCCCGGCGAGGTAGTGGCCGACTTCTTTTCGGGGTCGGGAACTACCGCGCTGGTCGCCGCACAGCATGGCAGACGCTTTCTGGCCTGCGACGCCACCTTCCGCGCCGTGAACACCTTGCGCGCGCGGCTGGCGCGGGAATCATACCCGGCGCAAATCTCACTCTGGCGTGAAGCGCCCAAGCCAGAAAGAAAAGCGCCGCCTTTTTCAGCGCAGATTAACGCAGAAACTGTAACCCTGACGGGCGATACCGCCGCACTGGAGTTTTGGGAGGTGGATCCTGATTTCAACGGGGAAATTTTCCACAGCCGCGCCCAAGCCGCTCGCCCGTTACGCGGCGACTCGCTGCCCCTGAGCCTGCCGCTGGGCGAGAAAAAGCCCGCGAGACGGGTTTGTCTGCGGGCGGTAACTGCCAACGAGGAAGAATATCAGGTCATTTTGGCGGGTTAAACATCCAGCCGGTAGCCAACGCCGCGCACGGTGTGCAAAAACTTGGGGTGAACCGAATCGATTTCGATGGCTTTCCTTAACCACGAAATGTGTACATCCAGCGTGCGCGTATCGCCGGTGTATTCGGTTTCCCAGACACGCTTAAACAAGTCCTCGCGCAAAACAACTTCGCCCTTGTGCTCCATCAATATTTGCAACAGAATTGCCAGCCGCGGCGTCAGCCGGACGTTTTTCCCCAGGCACTTGACGCGGTGGCGCTCGGCATCCAGGCGAATTTGACCGGCATGCAAAATGGTTGCGCCATCGCCAGGCAGATAGGGCCACAAACGATTAACCAGCTTTTGCACCGTGAACGGCAAAATCAGTACAACATCTGCCACCGATTGTTCAACAGACCTATCTGCGGCGCTAATCAGTAAAATCGGCAAAGAATTTTCGCCCAATTTCTCACGCAAAGAGTGAATGATGCGCACCCCACTCGTCCCTAGCGATGCAGTATTCAAGACCACCAAATCGGGGTTAGAGTCGGCAAGCCGCGCTTGCGCGTCCACGCCATTTTTAGCGGTGACAACTTCAAAGCCTTTTTTTTGCAATTGCGCCGCAAAAACAGGTTGATCTGCCCTTTTTCCTTCAATGACCAAAATTATTGCATTTATCATGCGCCTCAATGTAAAAAATAATAAGAATTTAAAAATCGTTTCTGCTTACCTGCAACCCGACCTTGCTGTAACCCAGCAACAAAAACAGAGAAAAAAGCAGCTGAAGAAAACAACTTCCGCCGAATGTTAAAGAGATTATACCCCAATCTTAACAAAACTCAGTGGGAGATGGGTACTATTTTTTAACATTAAAATTCTGCCAAAGTAGCGCAAATTTAAATTTATGCTACTGCATAACTGATGTTACGCAGCAAGAACCAGTGGCGCGATATATATGTCGCGGTTGCGCCGCAGAAACCGGAAAATTGAAATTTTAGAGCCGTTTGATAGGCACTGAACAGATAAGAACCCGTCCAAAAGATTGGCAAAAGGGGCAGCCAACGGTGGCGCAAATCT
>MNXJ01000064.1 GCA_001872455.1 Anaerolineae bacterium CG2_30_57_67
TTGTTGCCATTTGGCGTGGTTGGCAAAGGCTACAGGATATGGCGGCTACTTGGGCGCTGATTGCTGATGACCATACCATACTTATGGGTAATAGATAGGACATCTCAGGCTTTGGATAATATTAAGGCGGTGTTATCGTCTTCTGCCTATGCGTCACATGACCCCGATCAAATTAAAATCGCAATCGCAGATGTTCTGACCAAATTTGACGAAAAACTTGCCAGTATTGATGCTAATCCCAAAATCGTTCAAGAAGCCAGCGCCGAACAAGAACATGATGATAGCATTGGAAGTCTTAAAAAAACTTTGCTGAAACTACTGGACCGTAAACCACCTGAAAGAACAGGCGACAAATGACCTGGATCTCTCCCGGTATTGAAGTAAGCAACGGGGCGGGAGGTTGGCAGGCGATGATGGCTTGGCAGATCTGTTTGCGTCCTTATAAAGAATGGATTAATTCACGTTGGGGGTTTAATGCCAGCGTCTTGCTGGAAGAAGCTCTTGACCGCCTAAAACTTTTTATTGAGTCACAATATGTTATTGATTTTGATTTTCAAGTAGAGTGCCGTAACCAGCGCTCAGTTGTTTTGCGCAGCATAAATTACCCCCAAAAAGGATTATCCTTGGGATTGCTTGGAAAAATTTATGCTGCGTCAGAACAGCAAATTTATACAGATGCCTTGGCTTTTGGCCGCGAAATGGAGTCGGTTTTTCCACATGACTTTTTTCTACATCGCGCATCAACCGAACAGGAATTTCGTCAAGTTAACGGTAGCAGCATCTTGGATGGTACGAATCTTGACGTAAGCATCGTTGCAATTCGACGAGGAGATGTATTTGTAAAAGAATTTCAAACAATGCCAAGGTTTTCAGGTTTTTGGCAAGCCAGTACACGTTCCAGCGAGCAAATTTGGCGCGCCCTGGCCGGCACAGATCGCCCATCTTTGTTTAGCGTTTCGCTCCGTCCAACGGTGATTTACGAACAGGAACGGCAGTTTCTGCTTGAGGCAAGACAGAATGTAGCCAACTTGGACAAGCAGCAGAATCAAACATCATCGCTGGCTTTATATCAATCTTGGGCAGAAAGTTATCTCAAAAGACGGCTGACACCCTGGAAGAAATTCTTCAATCTACACGTGCATGTAGCCATGATTGGAGAGATGGATGAGAGCTTACCCAGAAATATTGGGGCGGCAATTACACGGGATATTGGTGAACAGTCATTGCCAGGCTTTCGAATTGTCACACCGCAGTCAGGTAAAGAGAGCATTGCATGGCGCAGGGAGATTCTTCAGATGAATGCTCTACCGTTGTTCACCCGACTCGATGAAATTGCCGATCTGGAAGAAGCATTTTCAGTTTTTCGTTTGCCTTATTTACCTGAAACCGGGTTGCCCAATGTTAAGTTTGTTTGCCCTGATAAAGAACAATAGATGACTTTACTGCAAAAACCCATTCACCGCACGCGTACCTGCGGTTGGTGCAAGCAGAGACGCGGAGTATACAGAGCGCAGAAAATGCTTTTTCGGCAGTAAAACGCTGATTTTTTTCCAGAAAAAGCAGAAACATCTGCGTTCTTTGCGTCTCTGCTGTAAGATTCTCATTTTGCAGTAGAGTCATAGATGACTCCACTGCAAAAAGGTTATTTTCTGCAGCGTTACCGCCATATGTACGGGCTTGATTGTTGCAAAAGCGCCATATGTGGTGGATGCCTGCTGAATAGTTGATCTATTGCAGTGGAGTCATAGATGGTTCTTTGAGAATTTCTGTGGTAAGACCCCAATAGATTACGATGAAAAAAACATCCAAAAAGACCGTACATGTTCGGGTTATCAAACAACTGGCCATTGGCTTATCTGTAGAGGCTGACGACGGTAGCCGTGGACTTGTTCGCGCGAGAGAAATTTCGTGGGATGAAAATCGGCGCGCAAATTGGAAAAAAAAATATCCGATTGGTTGGAAAGGACAAGCAACCATCATCACTTTAGATAATAGCCAAACAATAGAGTTTAGCATCCGCTTGGCAGAAAAAGATCCTTGGGATGACTTGGCTAGTAGAATTCACAACGAAAAGATATTCGTTGGGATTGTGGGGGGGGTTGTTGGGTATGGGGCTTTCATCGAAATTGCGCCGGGAATCAGCGGGCTTTTACATCGGTCACAGTTACCTGTTTGGTTCAAGGGTGACCCACTAAACTTATTTTGGCCCGGCGACAAGGTAAAAGTAACCGTCCGTGCAATAGATTATGGGCAGAGACGAATCAGTTTAAGCCTGCCTTTTTCCCAAGTTCCTGAAGAAGATAAAAATTTGCGTAATGTGTCGTCTATGTCGTCAATGAAGGACAGTGGATGCCCACTGCCAAGCATCACATCCAACCTGACAGAGTTTATACGAAAAGGAACAGCAAAAAAGCATATTTTGGTGGTAGAAGATGAACCAGAACAACGGGTTGCATTATCTAATTGGCTGCGTAAAATTGGACAACGGGTAGAAGTGGCGGAAAACTCTGAAAAAGCATTAGCCTTATTACAAAAAACGCAGCCAGATATTGCCATTATTGATATTGGCCTCCCCAAAATAAATGGCGCACAACTAGCCGAAATGATTTTAGACCAATGGCCGAAAGTGCGCGTGATCAGCACCACTGATTGGGCGCGTGCTGACGAAATGATGGAAATGCTTGAAAAACTTCAGGCGCGCGGCGTGGAGTTGTTGATTAAGCCCCTTTTACCGGAAGATATCATCCACCTTCTAGAAAATCAAGGCAAAGGTTTTCTCAGCCCGTTACCAAATAACGTTGAAGAGAATAGAGCAGAACTTACACTATCAGAAGTTTCCGCGTCAAACGAAAGCCAGAAAATCAAAGCACTATTACAACAATTTCGCCTTCTGCTGGGGTTTGAACAGGTGATTTTATTCACTTTTGATTCAGCGCAACGATCAGTCTCTATTTTGGAACAATCGGGAGGAACACAATTTGGGAAAAAAGTAATTTCATCCCTGATTTTTAGTCCGGTCAGAGATGTGGCAGAAAGCCGGCAAGCAATCTTTGTCAACGAAATTTCGCCTTTGTACGAGGAGCGTTTTCGATATCTTTTGGAATTTATTCCAACGATGAAAAGTTGCATTGGGGTACCTGTTTTTGTACAAACAACAGCAAGCTATGCCCTTTTTGCCATTGATGCAAAACCGCACCAAATTAGTAATGAACAACGCGCTTACGCTACTGCAATGGCATTAGCGATTAGTTCAGTCCTGGAACAGTACATTTTCCAAGAAAAAGCAATTCTTATGCAACGCGCGGCGCTCATTGGTCAGTTAACGCGCGCCTTAGTGCATGAAATCAACAACCTGATAGCGCCACTCGCTTCTCGTTTGGGAAATTTACAGGAAAAACTCTCGCTGCTCGAAAAAAGTCCGCATCCCCTAGATTTACAAGAACAACGCAACCATTTAGTCGAAAGCGAATTAATTGAATTTCAAACCTATATTCGCAAAATAATTGGCACAACCCGCATGTTTGGGCATATTGCGGCAAAAGAGAAAAACGAGATTTTGCGTGTGGATAAAATTATCGAAGAAACTTTATTTCTCTTACGAGATACCAGCAATCGCTTGCATGTAACGTTTCTTTTTACTCCCCCAGATGAATTTGTTGTTATTCGAAACCAGGGCGCAGCCCTGGAGCAGGTTCTGCTGAATATTATGCTAAACGCTATCCAGCAAATCTCTGAATTACGTCCAGATATTGGTGGTTGGGTGCGAATATCTCTGCAATCGCGCCCATCAAATTCTACTTCTCTGCGTATTTTAGTGGAAGATAATGGCCCCGGTATTCATGTGAGCCTTTGGGAAAAAATATTTGATGTTGGGTTTACCACACGGCGAGATGGCAGTGGTATTGGGCTATATATCTCGCGCAGTCTCATGGAACAAATGGGCGGAAAAGTATACATTCAAGACAGCCAGGTTTTGGGTGGTACTACATTTGCAGTAGAAGTTCCTTGTTGAATCGAAAGGATTTTTATGTGCCGCGTTCTAATTCTTGATGATAATGAGGATGCCGCCAGGCAGGTTCAGGATACTATTCAAATTCATAATTTTGCCCCTGCCACTGTGTGCATTCGATTAGACGACGCTTTGGAACAAGCAAAAAATGCTTTCAGGCATGGAAAACCTTATGATATTTTCTTAATTGACCTTGTTCTTGGGCCGGGAAAAGATGGCATTGAAGCGATGAAAGAGCTGCGTTACGTTAGCCCCGATTCTGACGCCATCATCTTTACCGGATTTGGGGACGTGGAAAGCGGGCTAAGAGCCTACCGGGCTGGAGCCTTTCGCTATTTAGCCAAACCATTTGAAAACCAGGAACTACTTTTTTTACTGGAAGCGCTCAAAGAGCGGCGCAAAGCGCAGCAAGAGAATAATTGGCAGAAAATATTTTCCAAAATGTTGGAATCCGCTCTTCTGCAGACTAATTTTCACACTGTTGTTGGGGTTGTACTTGCTCATTCACTTGAATTAGGCTTTGAGAGGGCTCATTTATTTTGGATTCCGACTCGTAAAGATGTGGAAAAAGGTCTATTGCTTTGGAAAAAATCTTCCGAAAACAAGTCTATTATCAATTTTCGCAACCGCACATTTTCAGACTGGTTTGGAATTTATCACATAACCCAGCCCTATGAATCCATTTTTTTGCAAAGTAGTGAAATTAAAATACCCGCTCCTGACGCTAAACTTACCGGCTATGACTTGCCCGTTGGAGAAACTGCCGTTCTTCCACTCATCAGCATCAGCCAGGAAAAATTACTGGGAGCGCTGGTATTAGATTTTCGCTGGACCGAAAAAAACCTTAATCAGCACGAGCGTTCAATGCTTAATTTATTTATGCATCAAGCCTCCATGGTTCTGGAACGTGTTACTGATTATGAACGTAAGCAACTTGCTCTGCACGAATCAGATGATATTCGCATCCTTGCTCGCGAGGTGACAAAAAAAGCGCCCAGTGGCGACTTACCCATGCTTTTTGATGAAATTCGCAGGCAGGTGAACAATCGGGTTAGTGATGTATCCAATTTTGGCGCGGCAATGTTGGATAAAGAAACAAACGAATTAGTTTTTTATTTGCTCTATGAGAATGGAACACGCAAACAAGAAACACGTTGTTCTACGACACGCGGCCTCGAAGGTGTTCTGATTTTGAACCAAAATGAAGTTTTCTTAAAAGATAAAAATGAAGTCAAAAAATTTATTTATGAAAATGATATCCACATGGAAGGCAAGATTCCTTCTGCCTGGATGGGGGCGCTTATATTCGTAGAGGACGAACCAATCGGCTGTATTTTTATTCAACAATTTGGACAACAAGCCAATTTTTCCGAAAATGAGTGGGAATTTTTTCTCAAAGTAATTAAACAATTATCGCCAGCTATTAATGTTTGCAAAACAGCCAAAAATGAAAGGGAAGACAAAGAGAGAGTTCAGGTGCTTCAACGCGCCAGCTTCGAGATGATGCGAATTGCTCATCATAATGAAGAATATTTCTGGCTCACTGTATTAACTTTAGCTACATCAAATTTTGGATTAAGGTTTAACTGCGCCTTATTGTTTCTGGCCGATGATAATCACAGTTTCTTGCGTGGAAAAATGGGAATTGGCACAAAGAACAGGCGAGACGCTTTTCGGGATTGGGAAAGAGACCAACAAAAGCACTATAATTTTGATACGTTTCTGAAAAATTTAGAAGCTAACAATATTCATCGCACCCCTTTTGAAAAGATTGTTAGCAAAGTAAGCGTTAAGCTGGATAACCGCGCGCTTGCTATTAGCGACGTTATGGTCAGCGGTACGAGGAAGCTGCTATCAGAAAGCGAGGTGAAAACGTGTTTACCGTCTGATATTTCAAGGCGCTTTTCGCTTTCTGCATGTGCCCTTTTGCCTTTGCGAGCGGGTGCAAATATTTTGGGATTGGTGATTGTTGATAATAGACATACTCATCAGCAGTTTGATGCAACAGCGCTTGATCGCTTGCAAACATTGTTGGATAATGCTGGTTTGGTGTGGGAAACACTTCGTCAGAATCAGAAAAGCGAAATCTTATTGGATGTCAATTATCAAATTTTGAACGCCGCCAGTGGTCAGACGCTTAAACATACCCTTGATAGCATCTGTGAGGCTGCCCGCAAAATTAGTGAGGCTGATTGGGCCGTTATTTATCCCATCCGTCCCAAGACAAATGATTTGTACACCTTTGATACGGATAGCATTGGGCATGATGGCCGCCTAAAATCTCCAATCCGAAGTATACGAATTCAGCCAAGCCTGGGCGGTGTATCAGAACATGTACTGAGCGAGGGGATGTTGAAAATTTGTGACATGGATGGTAATGACCCATTGGTAGAAAACCTGGAGCTGAATAATCACCATTTTATCAAGGCTGAAGGGGTTAAAGCATTGATAGGTGTGCCTATTATTGACCCTCACACACCAGACTCACTGGGAATTCTTTATTTGGACTACCAACATCCGCGCGATTTTTCTGACCAGGAAATTCATCATGCTAAATCTTTTGCCAGCCTGGCTGCAGTTGCTATTGCTGACTCGAAACGGTTGGATGAGCAGAGGCAGCGCGAAAGGCTCAAAGTGGCCCTTGAAACAGCCGAAACTATCAGCAAGGAACTTGAGGTGGATGAAATCTTAACCAAAATTTTTCAAAAACTTATTACACTTTTCAAGCAAACCTCTATATGCGTCTTAGAATATGATGCGGACGAAAATGCTTTGAAGTTTGCGCCGATAACGCCGAAGTTTTATCGCATTCAAAATCAGAAATATGAAAATCGTCAGGCTTTTTTGCTAACTATAACCGAGCAAGGTTCAATCGCGTGTGCGGTTGCCAGAAAATCTTTGAAGACGCACAAGCCTGAACATATCAATGAACCCGATGTCTCCAGCAATCATTACTATCTACCGCTTAACCATAAAACGCGGGCAGAATTGTGCGTCAGTTTGATGAGTAGCAATGGAGATTTGCTGGGAGTGCTTGCGTTGGAGCGCGGCTTAATCAATGCCTTCAATGACGATGATGTCTCACTTATAGAGACTGTTGCCCGCCAATTAAGCCTGGCAATGGAGCGCGCCGAACAGGGAGAACGGATAAAATTTCTTTCTACAGTCTCAACAATGACGGCCTGGGCATCAGACATTGCGCATGATATCAAAAGTGAGATTGGTAATTTGAAATCCTTGGCTTACCTCATACAAGAATCTGCCCCTGAAAATCTGAAAGTTTGCGAATATGCCAAACAGATTGACGAGAGCGCGTGTAACCTATCAGAGGCAGGGTATTGGAACGAACAAATTCAAAGTCCCATTTTATTAGAGAATGCCCTCAAGCAGTGCATTGAGATTTATGCACATCAGCGCGCCATTACAATCCAATATCACTTTGACAATACACAAGATGTTTATATTCAAGCAAGTCTTACAGAGTTAAAGCGGGTATTTCATCATTTGATTAAGAACGCAGCCCGGGCAATGGAATATGAGCCGGAAAAAAAAATCACTATTTCCACGCACCTGCGATCAGATGGTCATGTAGAAATTTTACTTCAGGATTTTGGTCCGGGCGTAGTAGATGAAGAAGTGCGCGCTTATATTTTTCATCGTCAGGTAGAAAAGAAAAACAAAAATGGGGGTTACGGATTGTTGCTTGTGCGTCAATTGATTGAGAACAACATGAAGGGCAAAATTAAATTATTGCCATTTGATAAAACCATGCGAGGCGCAGCTTTTTTGCTAAAGTTACCAATATTAAACACTTCGCCATCTGTCGAGTGAAGGAGAATCAATAATGCTTACCCAAATTGGCAATTTGAGCGGATCACCCCGTATTCTGATTGTAGATAATGAAAAACGAACTGTTCATATTTTTCAGGATTTAATTTCTCACTGGGGGTATGTGCCGATTATTGCCTCAGGCGAAGGCCCTGCCCTACTGGAAGATGCAAAAAATAAGGCGCGTGAATATCGTTGCCAACTTGCCCTTGTAGATATGCGCTTAATAGATGATTCTGACAATGATGACATCAGTGGCCTGGAATTAGTAAATCAAATTAGACCGGCCATATCCATTGTCGTCAGTGGACACGGTAATTTAAAAATAGCGGTTGGCAGTATTCAGAAAAATGGGGCGGCAGGTTTTGTTGAAAAAAATGATCTCCCGCTGGGTTTGCAGGAGAAAATTAAGTGGGAAGCAGCAAAAAATTGCGCCCATGCGCGCGAACTAAAAATTTATCCATCAGAAATAATGGTTTCCATCAAAAAAACGCTGTTTGATGCGAACGTTGCTCCTGAATATCACGACCAGGTAGAAGATATTTTAGCGCGGCTCTTTCCCACAGCCAGTACATTGCGACTCGAAAAAATGAACACAGGAGATGATACATCTGGCATTGCCACTGCTCCACGTCCGCGTTCGGTTGTTTTGAAAGTATATGAGGATGAATTTCAACCGGTTATTATCAAGCTGGCGCGCAAAACAAAAATAAAAAAGGAAACCAACCGTTTTTCACAATATATCAAAGGCCGTTTGGTGGGAAATTTTGTTCCCAAGCTGGAAGATTCATGCTGTTTATGGGATATTGGTGGAATTAAATTTTCCTACGTCGGGAGCATTGATCAGACCTTTGGTCACTTTTTTCAATCTGCATCCGTACCAACTATTGAGAAAACATTAGAACGATTCTTTAAAATTACCTGGTCATATCATTTTAAGCGAGCAAAAGATAGATTTGATGTTTCTCTTTTTGAACTCTACTGCTCTGTATTAGACCATGATTGGTATGAACGCGCACTTAAATTTAAAATCCCCAATCCTGAAATTTTTATGGGCGCAGATGTATGGCGACGGATTAATGCTAAAGATCCCATTGAGTGGCTTATCCAAAAAATAGGTAGCAACACGACCGGCGATGCCAGCCATGTTGCAAAAACCCGCATCGCTGTTACGCATGGCGACTTGCACGCTGATAACATGCTGGTAGACGATAGTCAAAATGCTTGGGTCATTGATTTTGAACGCAGTGGAGAAGGTCATGCCTTGCAAGATTTTATTGAGTTAGAATCAGACATTATTAACCGCATGACACTTGGCAATCAAAATTTTTCCGATTATTATCATCTCTGCCTGGCCGTAGCAAGCTCGCAGACTACCGGGAAAATGAACATCGCCTGCCTCGCTGATGCAGGCTCTGACATGCAAAAGGTGATACAAATCATTGCCACTATACGTTCTTTGGCGCAAGAATGTACCGGCATAGTAGATGCGCGCCAATACATGCTTGGTTTATTTTTCAATACCATTTTTCGCGCTACAATTGACAAGGACTTTCGCATTATGGATGATGACCAAATCCGGAGTCAACGTTCAGCACTGATGTTGGCAAGCATTTTGTGTTTTCGGCTGGAACATTGGGATGAACCCTGGCCGCCAAAACAATGGGAAAATTTACAAGGAGAATCCAAGTGACAACCATTCCTTCTCAGACCCCCGTCTCTTTTCGGCAAGAAACACTCAAACCCTTTTTTGAGTATGTGCGTAGTGGCGAATCCTTTTACATTGTCGGCGCATCCAGTGTTGGGAAAACCCGTCTTGTAGATTTTTTATTGGGTGATGATCCTGAACTTTTACGCGCCAATATCGAGCCTGATCGTGAGCAAGTGAAAAACCATTATTTGGGGCAAGAACTGTCGGCCCGCACCTGGTTGGTTCGAGTGGACTTAAATCGCATGGGAGCCGAATATGATTGGGGTTTTCGCTTTTATGAATTATTGTTGAGCGCTTTATTGTTTGAAACTGGACGTTTATTCCAAACAGATGAAATAGACCAAATTAAAAACATACTCTCCGGCCTTGATTCTGCCGTGATGGAAAGCAAAGACCCCTTACGGGCGCATCGTCTTTTGGAAATGGCGATTAATCAATTGTGCCAATCGAACCGCATTAAACTTTGTTTTCTTTTTGACGAATTCGATGAAACCTATCAAAATATGCCGCGTGAGATTTTTGCTCAATTACGCGCCATTCGAGACGCCAATAAATACCGTCTTTGCTATGGATTATTTATGCGCAATTTGCCCGAAAAATTACGCTCTCCATTGGAAAACGAAAGTTTTTACGAACTAATTTCGCGCAACCTGATCGGCGTTGGCCCCTATTCGCGCGAAGATTCGATTTATATCCTTCAGCAGTGGGAGAATCGCCGCATCTATCCGCTTTCGCCTGACAAGCGTGAATGGATTTATCTGAATAGCGGTGGACATCCAGGAATGATGCAGGCTCTTTTTGGAATTTTCAAGGAAAAACCTTTGGCGATGACCATGTTCTCTAATCTAGATTGGTATGTTGCCCAAGAAACAATCCAAGAAGAATTTCGCAAAATTTGGGGCGGCCTGCTTGATGATGAGAAATTAGGGTTGTTAAGTTTTGTAAATGGAAATTTTTCTGCTACACTGCTCCCAATAAAAAAAATATTGTATGCCAAAGGTTTGCTTCAACCGTTTGAAACAAGCACAATTTGCTTTAGCCCCCTTTTTGAACTCTACCTAAAAAGCCAGCTAGCTAATCCACAGGGGCTTTCTCATGATCCTCCAGGCACATAAAAACAGCAGCATTCTTAATTTGATTGACAAGCATTCTTGCCTCGGCTAAACTTACTTTCATCATCAGTAACTGCTCATACTCATGTTTTTTTGCCCGCTTCGTTGCGTGCCAAAGCATAAAGCGCTTCATCAGGACAAAAAAGTTGGCTTAAGCCGACTTCCGTAGATTAAGGCCGGGCTTGAGCGCAAACGCTTATGGGTAGCCCGCTTAATTCGGAATGAATGAACAACAGTTACCATCATCACGCATTATGGAGGCGTTTATGAATTTTTCTGTGGATAATCCACTCAGCCGCCGCATGGCGGTTTTGGCGCAGCGCGTGAGCGAAATGCGCGAACATGATTTTTACTTCTACAACCAACCGATTCAGGAAGTATTGGGCGGATCCAAGGTGATTGTCAATGGCCGCGAAATGGGCATGTACGCCTCGTACAGTTATCTGGGGCTGGTCGGGCATCCGCGCATCAACGCCGCCGCCAAACGCGCCATTGACCGCTACGGCACCGGTACGCACGGCGTGCGCACACTGGCCGGGTCGCTCGGCATCCACACCGAGTTGGAGGAAACCATCTCCGAGTTCAAACACGCCGAAGCGGCCATCACCTACACTTCCGGCTACGTCACCAACCTGACGGTAATTTCCACCCTGATGAGTCGCGGCGATTACGTTCTCTCTGACAAGCTCAATCACGCCTCGATTGTGGACGGTTGTATGATGTCGGGCGCAGAATTCCGCCGCTTTAAGCACAACGACATGCAAGACCTGGAAAACCGCTTGCAACAAATTCCATCCGACGTGACCAAACTGGTGATTGCCGACGCCGTCTTCAGCATGGATGGCGATATCATTGACCTGCCCAACATGGTGGCACTCTGCCGCAAATACGGCGCGTATCTGATGATGGACGAGGCCCATTCGGTGGGCGTGCTGGGCAAAACCGGGCGCGGCATCGAAGAATATTATGACATGTGGGGCAGCGTGGATATTAAAATGGGCACGCTTTCCAAAACCATCCCATCGGTAGGCGGTTATGTTGCCGGGAAGAAAGAACTGATAGAGTATCTGCGGCATGGTTCACGCGCCTATATTTTTTCTGCCGCCCTTGCGCCGGGTCAGGCCGCCGCTGCCAACGAAGCCTTTAAAGTCATTTTGGATGAACCCTGGCGGCTCGAAAAATTGAATCAAAACACGGTACAGTTTATCAACGGGCTGAAAGGCATGGGCTTTGACACCATGCTGACAGAAACCGCCATCGTTCCAGTCTTGTGCGGCGCCGACGAGCGCGCCTACGCCCTGACCCAGACCTGCCAGCGCAACGATGTTTTTGTCCTGCCGGTCGTTTCGCCCGCCGTACCCGAAGGCCAATCGCGCCTGCGCGCCACCGTGCTCGCTTCGCACGAAACCAGCGAAATCCAACGCGCCATGGATGTTATCGGCGCGGCTGGAAAAGAAATTGGCATCATCTGATGACCCAACATCCACCTGCCAGCGTTACCCCCGCCCAAACGCGTCTAACGCTTTTCCTGCATGATATTGTTCCTGTTTTGGTTGCCATCCTGCTATTTGGCGCAGGTATTGGCACCGGTTGGCTGATCTGGGGACAAACCGCCGCCCCGTCAGTGGCACAAAACGCCCCCACCACAGGTGTCCGTTACCCGATAGAACTCGACGACGACCCGGCGCTCGGCCCGGCGGATGCGCCCGTCACCATCGTCGAATTCAGCGATTTTCAATGCCCCTACTGCCAGCGCTGGCACGAACAGGTTTTCGCGCAGTTGATGAAAGCCTACGAAGGCAAAATCCGCTTTGTCTACCGCGATTTCCCACTTAAATCGATTCACGCGCAGGCAGTCCCCGCCGCCGAAGCCGCCGATTGCGCTCTGGCGCAGGGCGCCTACTGGGAATTCCACAACGCGCTTTTTAGTGGCAAATATGGTCTGGACGCGGCAGGCTTCTCCAGTTACGCCGCCGATCTGGGGCTGAATGTCCCGGCCTTCAATCAGTGCGTTAATTCGCGTCAGTTTGCCGGCGAAGTTGAAGCAGATTTCAAATATGCTGTTGAATTGGGCGTGACGTCCACCCCCACTTTTTTCATCAACGGCCTGGCACTGGTCGGCGCTCAACCCTACGAAGTCTTCCAAAAAGCAATTGACGCAGAACTGGCCGGGGAAAAATAACCCCATCGCCATGAAAAAATTTGTCGCCGTTGCCGGAAATATCGGCGTTGGAAAATCCACGCTGGTGGATGGTCTCTGCAAACGCCTGGGCTGGGAACCATTCTATGAACCAGTGACCGAAAACCCCTATCTGGCTGATTTCTACCGCGATATGAGCGCCTTTTCCTTTCATTCGCAAATTTTCTTTCTCACCCATCGTCTGCGCGCGCATCACGCCATTGCCCGCCACCCCACTTCCGTCATTCAAGACCGCAGCGTTTACGAAGACGCTGAAATTTTTGCCCACAACCTGTTTTTACAGGGACATATTTTGCCGCGTGATTATGAAACCTATCGTGGTCTGTACGAAACCGTGATGGAATTTTTGCCTCCGCCCGACCTGGTGATTTACCTGCGCGCCTCCGTCGCCACGCTGAAAGGACGCATCGCCCGCCGCGGACGCGACTACGAGCGCACCATCAGCGCTGATTACCTGACCAGCCTGAACACGCTCTACGAAACCTGGATTTCAGGCTTCACGCTTTGCCCGGTGCTGACCGTCCCCGCCGACGATTTGGACTACGTCGCCCATGCCGGGCACCTCGAGCTGATTGCCCGCAAAGTGGCCGAAAAATTAACCGGCCAGGAAGTGGTCGCCTTCGCCGCCGAAGAAGTCGCCCGCGCGGCAGAAGATTAAAAAAAATCCCTGAAAGGGTTGCCCCCTTCAGGGATTTTCATTTTAGCGGGGAAACTTACACCCAGCCGCGCAACTGCATCGCGCGCGCTACGCGGTCAATCGCCACCATGTAGGCGGCGTCGCGCATGTAGACTTTTTGCTTGAGCGCCATATCCAACACAGCGTGGAAAGCCTGTATCATCTTGCCATCTAATTTTTGCAGAACTTCATCTTTTGTCCAGTAGAAGTTCATGTCGTTTTGTACCGACTCAAAGTACGAAGTCGTCACACCGCCAGAGTTGCACAAAAAGTCGGGGATGTCGAAAATACCGTGAGCCTTGAAGTATTCATCAGCTTCGGGCGTGCAGGGACCATTGGCGCCCTCTGCAACCAGTTTGACGCGCTTGGAAATCTTCTTGACGCTATCCGCGTTGACCTGGCCCTCCAGTGCAGCGGGGATGAGAACATCCACGTCCTTGGCAATCCAGGCATCGCCTTCTTCTCTGACATAACCAGCGGCTTGGGCCTTTTTCTGATCAACCGTGCCGTATTGGTCAACAATTGTCAGCAGGAAGCGCGGGTCAACGCCGTCTTTGTGGCTGTAGGTGTAGGATTTTTTGTCGTTGCGGTCCCAGCACGAAACGCAGGCGACTTTGCCGCCCAAAATTTCGACAAAACCAATCGAAGCGTATTGCGCCACGTTGCCGAAACCTTGAACTGCCGCAACGGATTTTTTCGGGTCCATGCCCAGATGTTGCATTGCTTCACGCACATTATAGATGACGCCATAGCCGGTGGCTTCGGTGCGGCCTTCAGAGCCGCCGCCGCCGAGGGGTTTGCCGGTGAACACGCCGGGCGTGTACTGACCGACCAACTTGGAATATTCGTCCATCATCCAGCCCATCATCTGCGGGGTTGTGCCAATATCGGGGGCGGGAACATCAATCCGTGGACCAATATTTTTCCACATATTTTGTACCCAGCCGCGGCACAGGCGTTCTTTTTCGCCGGTAGAAATCGTGGATGGGTCAACGATGATACCGCCTTTGCTGCCGCCCAGCGGAATATCCGCCACAGCACATTTCCAGGTCATCCAGGTACCCAAAGCGCGGACGGTGTCCAGCGTCTCGGACGGGTGGAAGCGAATGCCGCCTTTGTACGGGCCGCGCGCGTCGTTGTGCTGAACGCGGTAGCCCTGAAAAATTCTCAGGGAGCCGTCGTCCATGCGTACCGGGATGCGGAAGGAATACTCGCGCATCGGCCAACGCAGAACGTTGGCAACCTGTGGATCCAGGTTGAGCAACTCGGCCACATGGTCGAACTGCTTCTGCGCCATTTCAAACGCATTGATTTGACCAGACATGGGTTTCTCCTAAAAGGATTGGGTGAGTAGAAAATAAAAACGGGCAACCGGAACGTTGCCCGCTTTTCACAAGGATATGTTTATTACGCAAGTCATTCGTCATTGATCCTGACTACATTCTACCCCTTAAAAATACCGTATTTTCAAATTTGCGTCAATATGAGACTTGTCACGTCTTCGGCTGTGATTTGTCAGACAAAAGATCATTTCTGGCGCAAAGCCTGGCTGAGTAAGGCGCGCGCTGTTTGTGGGTTGGCCTTGCCACCCGCTTTTTTCATCACTTGACCAAACAAAAAATTAAACACCGTTTTTTTTCCGGCGTGAAAACTATCCACTTCTGCCGGGTTTTCAGCACAAGTCTCGGCCACCAGGCGCGCAATTGCCGTCTCGTCTGAAATCTGCGCCAGGCCGCGCGCCGCCACAATATTCGCTGCACTCTGCCCGCTGGTGAACATTTCGGCCAACACGGTTTTGGCGGTCGGCTGGTTGATGGTTCCGGCGGCAACCAAACCAATCAGCGCTGCCAATTCTTTGGGATGAACCTTGCTAAAGTCGAATCCTGCCCCCGCGGCGTTCATCAGGCTGGTCAATTCGCCCGTTACCCAGGCAAAAGCCAGACGCGGGCTGACGCCTGCCTGCACGACCTGCTCAAAATACTCGCCCAGATCTTTTTCTTCCACCAGCCGGGCCACTTCTGCCGCGCTCAGGCCGAAATCACGCTCCAGGCGCTGCGCCCGCTGCCAGGGCAGTTCCGGCAATTCGGCGCGCACCCGCTCCAGCCAGGCCGTGTCAATCACCAGCGGCGGCAAATCTGGTTCGGGGAAGTAGCGGTAATCGTGCGCGTCTTCCTTCGAGCGCTGGCTGTATGTCGCCTGTCGGCCTTCATCCCAGCCGACAGTTTCTTGCAGGACAATCCGGCCTGAGCCAAGCAGCGCGCTCTGGCGGGCGATTTCATAGGTTACGCCGCGTTCCAGCGCGCGGAAGGAATTCAGGTTTTTGATTTCGACTTTTGTCCCCAGTGTTTTACTGCCGCGCGGGCGCACCGAAATATTCGGCTCGATGCGCATCACGCCTTTTTCCAGGTCGCCGCTGTTGACGCTAAGGTAGCGCACCAGCGCCCGCAGCGTTTCGGCGTACAGGCGCACTTCCTCGGCAGAGCGAAAATCGGGTTCGGTGACAATTTCCAGTAGCGGCACGCCCGCGCGATTCAAATCCACCAGGCTGTAGGATTTTCCGGATTGGCCGGTTTTTTCGTTGGACGATTTGCCAGTTTGCCGGTTTGCCGGTTCTCCAGATTTCTGTTTCTCCGCTTCGTCCGCCGAATCCGTTATCCGCTTATCCGATTCCCAATCCGTTGCCACATGCGTCAGTTTGCCGGTATCTTCTTCGAGATGCGCGCGCCGAATGCGGATGGTTTTCTCGCCTTGCGAGGTGTGCAGGGTGATTTTTCCGTGTTCGGCCAGCGGCTGTTCATATTGCGTAATCTGGTAGCCTTTGGGAATGTCGGGGTAAAAATAATTTTTGCGCGCAAAGATGCTGACCGGGTTGATTTGACAGCCGAGCGCCAGCGCCACGCGCAGGGCAAATTCCACCGCGCGCGCATTGACGACCGGCAGCGTGCCAGGGTGTCCGGCGCAGATGGGGCAAACGGCTGTGTTGGGTGCGGCAGAGACAGAATCGACCACCGGGCAGGCGCAAAACATTTTGGAGCGCGTCTGCATTTCGATGTGAACTTCGAGGCCGATGACGGGTTCGTAGGGCATGAAGATTGAAAAAGCTGTTTTTAGTCAAATTTTGGGGCGCGTTTTTCGAGGAAGGCTGCTACGCCTTCTTTGTGTTCGGCGCGGCTTCCGGCAATTTCTTGAATGTGACTTTCGTATTCCAGCGTTTCGGCCAGGTTGGGCAAAACAGCGTGATTGTAGAGGCGCTTGCTCAGGCCAAAAACGCCGACGGGGCCATGAGAAAGTTCGATTGCCAGGTTCATGCTTTCGGCGGCAAGGTTTTCAGGCGCGGCGACGCGGTTGACCAGCCCCCAGGCGAGGGCTTTTTCAGCGCTGATGGGTTGATTGGTGAAGGTGAGCTCGCTCGCCCGCCCCAGACCAATCAGCGCCGGGAGCAACAGCGAGACGCCCGAATCGGGCGCGAGGCCGATGCCGTTGAATCCGACGACGAAGCGGGCGTTTTCGGCGGCGAGGCGCATGTCGCAGGCCAGGGCAATTCCGAGCGAGGCGCCGGCGCACGGGCCGTTAATCGCCGCGAGGATGGGCTTTTCCATTTGCCGCATCTGTAAAATGAGCGGGTTGTAGGTTTCGAGCAAATGCTGGCGGTAGGGAATCCGCTCGCCGCCCGCGCGGAGTTCGGCCAAATCCTGACCGGCGCCGAAAACATGCCCGGCGCCAGTCAGAATCACCACGCGGGCTTGCGCATCGCCTTCCGCCAGGCGGCAGGCTTTTTGCAGTTCGCGGATCAGTTCGAGGTTGAAGGCGTTGGCCGGCGGGCGGTCAATCGTCAGCAGGAGCACGCCATTGGTCAGGGAGGAGTGAATGAGAGACATGGGCATCATCCAAGCGGGTCGAAATCGTCGTCAATATCTTCGCCGTCGTCATCGCTGGCGTCAATTTCGAGCTGCATATCGTCGCGCTGTACATGCAGCCACAAGAGCAGTACCTGGCCGTCGTCGGTTTCAACAGAGCGGGCGGCCAAAATCGGCGCGCTGGCCTCCATGCCGATTTCATCGCGGTAAAGCAGGTGAATGGGTTCTTTTTCGTTCCAGCGGCGGTAGCAGCGTTCAACCAGCGCCGGGCCGTTGAAGGTGCGCAGACGGGTAAGCACGGCGCTGGAGAAAACGCGCGACTCGTTCAGGCCGAGCGCCCAGCCGTCTTGTACCGGTTCAAAGAGCGGGGTCGGGCCTTCGATGATGGTAATTTTATCTTCCATGTGATTTGCTCCAATTTTAGTCGTGCGTGCAGCGACATGAATGTCGCGCCACAGACGGCAGTTTATCACGGAAATTATCCCACCACGCGAATTTCGCGCGGCAGGCTGCTCAAGCATTCAACGCCGTCGGCAGTGATGACGAGGTTGTCTTCAATGCGCACGCCGTTGCGTCCGGGCAGGTAAATGCCCGGCTCAACGGTGTAGGCCATGCCCGGCTCCAATTTTTGCTGGTTGTCGCCGCGCATGTAGGGGTCTTCGTGGGCTTCCATGCCGATGCCGTGACCGGTGCGATGGGTAAAATATTCGCCATACCCAGCCTGTTCGATGACGGCGCGGGCGGCTTTGTCCACTGTGGCGCAGGCGGCGCCCGGTTTTCCGGCGGCGCGCCCGGCGGCGTTGGCGGCCTGCACGATAGCGTGGATTTTCTCGTATTCGGCATCAACGGCGCCGACAGTGAAGGTGCGTGTCAGGTCGGAGATGTAGCCGCCGCTGGCAGCGCCCCAGTCAATCACCAGCAAGTCGCCAGCAGAAAGTTTCCGGTCAGAGGGCGAGGCGTGCGGGTTGGCGCTATTCGGGCCAGAGGAAACAATCGGCGCAAAGGGTAGTTCCGGGTCGGAACCGGCGCGGAAGAGGTTGATGATTAATTCGGCGGCGGCTTCGCGTTCGGTCATGCCGATTTTGATGCGCGGCAGGGTGGCTTCCAGCGCAGATTCGGCGATTTTGACGGCATGCCGCATGGCTTCCACTTCGGCAACATCTTTGCTGATGCGCAATTGCGCCAGCGGAGCGGAGGCGTCACGCCACTGAGCGGCGGGGGCGCTGGCCGTCAGGTAGTTGTATTCCAGCAGGCGCAGGGCGCGCGGCTCGAGGCCGATGGGTTTGCCGTTCAGCCCGAGCGTTTCCATCGCCTGAGCGAAGACGCCCGGCCATTCGGCGGGATTTTCGCCGTAGGCAAAGGCCTGCGCCGGGAAGGAAAGCGCCTGCAGCTTGAGTTTTTCCAGTTCCGGCACAATCAGCGCCGGGTCCTGGCCGGGGGTGAAGAGTAAAATCACCGGGCGTTCCATCAGGTGAAAATTCAACCCGGTCAGATAGGTCAGGCTTGGCCCGGGGTTAAGAGCAACGGCCTCCAGGCCAGTGGCCTGCATGGAACGGGTAAGTTTGGCAAAGCGGGTGAGGAAAGGCATAGGAGTTAGGAGAACTGCATTCTTCATTCTGCATTCATCATTTCCCTGTAATCACGTCCACCAGGCCGGGGAAAACGCTCTCGAACCAGATGATGGGCGCAAACCACCAGGGCAAAATGGTGACACGGCGCGGATGTTTGGCGATGCGCACAACGGCCTTGGCAACGTATTCGGACGACATTTTTAGAAACGCGGGCGCTTTACTGTGCATGGCCGGGTCGAGGCGGGTATGCTGATTAAATTCTGTCAGCGCCGGGCCGGGGTAAATGCCGCTGACGTGGATTCCGCGCGAGCGCAGTTCACGGCGCAATGCGTCGGTGAAGCCGCGCACGCCAAATTTGGTGGCGGCGTAGACGCTGTACTGCGGCGCGGCCAGCCAGCCGGCGACGGAAGACATATTGATGATGTGTCCGCTGTGCTGCGCCAGCATGTGCGGCAAAACGGCGTGCGTGACCTCCATCAACCCGGTCAGATTGACGGCAATTTGGGTTTCGATGTCGCGCGCCGGGTCGAGGCGCTCGAAGCGGTCGAGACGGCCAAAGCCGGCGTTGTTGAAGAGGATGTCAATGCGCCCATAGTTTTCGATAACGCTGGCCACCATGTTGGCAATATCGGCGCGATTGGCGATATCCACCGGAGTTGCCATTGCCTGGCCACCGGCGGCTTGAATGCGGGCAACCTCGGCCTGCATTCGGTCAATGCGCCGGGCGGCCAGGATGACGATTGCGCCCTCACGGGCGAACAGCCGCGCGGCGTCTTCGCCAAATCCCGAAGAAGCGCCGGTGATGAGAACGATTTGATTTTTGAGAGAGGATGTCATGCGAAGAGATGGAAGAAGAGAAGAAGAGGAGATGAGAAGATGAGAGCCGGAAAACCGGAGAACCGGAAAACTGGAAAACTGGAAAACCGAAGAACCGGAAAACCGTTTTCTACTCGCCGCTGTCTTCCGTCTCGCGCTTGCGCGGACGAACCGGTTCAACGCTCGGTTCGGGTTCGAGGGCGAGTTCGATGACCTGGTCCATGTGCGTAATCGGAATAATTTTCAGGTCGGTGCGCACGCGCTTGGGAATATCAATCAGGTCTTTCAGATTGCGTTCCGGCATCAGCACGGTTTTGATTCCGGCGCGGTGAGCGGCCAGGGTTTTTTCGCGCACGCCGCCAATCATCAGCACGCGCCCGCGCAGGGTGATTTCGCCGGTCATGGCGACTTCTTTGTAAATGCGCCGCCCGGTGAAGGCTGAGATGAGCGCGGTACAAAGTGTGATGCCCGCGCTGGGGCCGTCTTTGGGAACCGCGCCTTCGGGCAGGTGCATGTGAATATCCAGACGCTCAAAAATTTCGGGGTCCAGGCCAAACACGGCAGCGCGGGTTTTGATGTAGGTCAGGGCTGCCTGGGCGCTTTCTTGCATCACTTCGCCCACCTGGCCGGTGATTTGCATGGCGCCTTTGCCTTCCATCAGGGCAACTTCCACGGCCAGCACCTCGCCGCCGCTTTCCGTCCAGGCCAGGCCGGTGGCAACGCCAACCTCGTTTTCACGTTCCGCTTCAGAGCGGAAAAATTGCGGCGGGCCGAGAAATTTCTCTACCGTGTTAGGCGTTACCAGGCTGGGATAGTCGCGTTTTTCCGCTTTCAGCCGGGCAACTTTTCGGACGACGCGGCCAAGCTCCCGCTCCAGGTTGCGGACGCCCGCTTCGTAGGTGTACTCGCGAATCACTTTTTGCACGGCAGAATCGGCGAAGCGCAAGCCGCTTTCGTCCATGCCGTTTTCTTCCAGCTGGCGCGGCAACAGGAAACGCTCGGCGATGGCGAGTTTTTCTTCTTCGATGTAGCCGGGGAATTCAATTACTTCCAGCCGGTCGAGCAGGGCTTCGGGGATGGTTGCCAGGGTGTTGGCGGTGGTGACGAAGAGTACCTTCGACAGGTCGAAGTCAATTTCCATGTAGTGGTCGCTGAAGGCGTGGTTTTGCTCCGGGTCGAGCACTTCCAGCAATGCGGAAGACGGGTCGCCGCGGAAATCACTGCCCAGTTTGTCAATTTCATCCAGCATAAAGAGCGGGTTGCTGCTTGCGGCGCGTTTCATCGTCTGAATGATGCGCCCTGGCAGTGCGCCGATGTAGGTGCGGCGGTGGCCGCGAATTTCGGCTTCGTCGCGCACGCCACCCAGCGAAAGGCGCACGAATTTGCGGCCCAGCGCGTCGGCGATGGAGCGCCCCAGCGAGGTTTTTCCCACGCCGGGTGGGCCGACAAAGCACAGAATGGGCTGACGTTCCTTTTTGGGCTTTAGCGAGCGCACGGCAATAAATTCCAGAATGCGGTCTTTGGCTTTTTGCAGGCCGTAATGGTCGTGATCAAGTACTTGTGCGGCGTTGCGCACATCCAGGTTATCTTCGGTGAATATGCCCCAGGGCAGGTCCAAAATCCATTCGATGTAGGTGCGGATGATTGCCACTTCGGGCGACATCGGCGGCATCTGATTCAGGCGTTCGACTTCTTTCAGCGCCACTTCGCGCGCGGCTTCCGGCAAGTTGGAAGATTCCACCTTCTGGCGCAATTCATTTACATCGCGCGTCCACACGTCGCCTTCGCCTAATTCAGTTTGGATGGCTTTTAATTGTTCGCGCAGGTAAAACTCGCGCTGGCTTTTATCCACTTCACTTTGCACTTTGTTGTGGATATTTTCTTCCAGCTCAAGCACATCCACTTCGTTGGCGAGCAACTGATTGACGCGTTCGAGCCGCGTACGCGGGTCGGTCATCAGCAGTAATTCCTGGCGTTCTTCCAGGCTGAGCGAGAGGGAAGTGGCGACCATATCTGCCAGCCAGCCCGGCTCCGAAACGTTCATGGCAAACAGATGCGCTTCTTCGGGAATCGAGCGATTGAGTTGTACGACCTGGTCGAATAAGTTCAACACCGAGCGCATCAGCGCCTGAATGGTTTTGTCGGTCTTGACGGGTTCGTCAATAATCCGCGCCCGCACTTTGATGACGGGGGTTACGCGAAGAAATTCCAAAATTTTCACCCGCCGCCGCCCCTGCACCAGCGCCGAGCTGGCGCCATCGGGCATTGAGAGCAAGCGCCCAAC
The DNA here is from genome assembly GCA_001872455.1 of Anaerolineae bacterium CG2_30_57_67. GTDB lineage: Bacteria > Chloroflexota > Anaerolineae > Anaerolineales > Villigracilaceae > UBA8950. Next base: position 22,065 of record MNXJ01000064.1, read on the forward strand.
CGCCATTTCGACACCCAGCGGCAAGAAATCAACCAGTTTGACGCTTTCCTGCTCCGGGTCTTTTTGTGTCAGACCAATTACGGTCTGATTGCGGTCGTGAGCGGTTTGCAACGTCGCAATCGCCGCGTCATTATCCACAAATACTGGCGAAACCATGTGCGGAAAGACAATTACATCGCGCATTGGCAACGCCAGAGCTTCGATGATATTTTTATCGTTGGGGGTGTGATTGGGAATGCGGTACAGCTCTTCTGTCCGCTGAGTTAGCGGTGAGTCAAAGGCTTCGTCTTCTTCATCCATCCAGTCGTCTTGGGTCATGCTCATCCTTTTTGGGGCCGTGCGGCTTCATTCGATAAAATACTTTTAACAGCGGCGGTTACAAACATGCTGCCGGCAGAGAGAAGCAAATCTCCCCGTTCGCGGGCGAGTTTCTGCCCCCGGGCAACTGCCGCTTCGACGGGAACCATGACTTCGTACGGTACCCCGGCTTGTTGCGCCGTTTCGATAATTTTTTCCGGCTCCAGCGCGCGCGGGTGCAGGGAACGGGTAATAATCAGGCGGCTGATTATACCTTGCATGGCCGCCAGCATCGCCGCCAGGTGTTTATCTTCCGAAATTCCTATAATCAGCACCACTTGTTGGGCCGGGAAGTAGTCTTCCAGGGTTTGCGCCAACCGGCGGAAGGAATCTTCGTTGTGCGCTGAGTCCAAAATGATGGTTGGGTCTGCGCGCTGAAAAATCTCGAAGCGGCACGGCCATTGGGCGGCGGCAAACCCGGCGCGGATGTGCGCTTCCGTCACGTTTAGCCCGCTCTTTTTCAGCGCGGCGTAGGCGCTGACGGCGTTTTCCACTTGATGTGCGCCAAGAAGTTTCAGGTGGAAGGGCGCAGGGTGCAAATTGGCAGGGTGCAGGCTGAAGGTTTGACCGTCAAGCGAATGATTCAGCGGGGAAAAAGTCAGGTCGCGCCCGACCAGAGTCAACTCACAGCCGCGTTCGGCGCTGATTTTTTCCAGCGTTGCCAGCGCTTCAGGTTGCTGCGGCGCGCTGACGACGGGGATGCCTGGTTTGATGATTCCGGCTTTTTCCGTGGCAATTTTTGTCAGCGTGCTGCCCAGCACGGCGGTATGGTCATACGAAAGCGCGGTGATGACCGAAACGCGCGGCGTAATCAGATTGGTGGCATCCAGCCGCCCGCCTAGACCAACTTCAATGACGGCGGCATCACATCCCTGGCGGGCAAAATATAAGAAGCCAATTGCAGTGTTTAACTCAAACGTTGTCAGCATGGCAATTTGCGCTGCCACCGGTTTGATTTCGTCCACCAAATCGGCCAATTCATCATGAGAAATGGGCTGGCCGTTGACCTGAATGCGTTCGCAAAAATCAAGCAGGTGTGGAGAAGTGTACAGCCCGGTTTTATAGCCTGCCGACTGCAATGCGCTGGCGCATAGAGCCGACGTGGAGCCTTTGCCTTTGGTCCCAGCCACATGAATGCTGGGGTACTGGTTTTGCGGCTCGCCCAAAAGCGAGAGAAATGTTTTCATGCGGCTTAAATCAAAATTAGCCGCGGCCAATTGGTCGGCCTTTTTGAGGCTGTAATCTACAAAGCTGTAGAGATAATCAAGCGCCTGGTTATAGCGGGTTTCAGTGTCCATCGTAGCGAGTTTAGCCGTTTTGCAGTTGCGCCAGCAGGGAGCGGTATTCGTCACTGTTGGGCGGGTTCATTTGTAAAATTTGATGGATGATTTCGATGACGCCATTTTTGTCGCCAGATTCCATCAATTTGTCACCGATGGCGTCAAGCATGGGGATGGCTTCAGCGGTGCGCCCGGCGCGGTGCAGTTGATTGGCTAAAGCGCGGCGCACAACGGGCTGGTCGTATTCTTCCAGCATTTTCTCCAGCAGGGGAACGGCTTCTCCGGCGCGCTGATTGTTTTCCAGATAGTTCATCAAACTTTCAATTTCGGCCTGCGCCTGCGTCACTTGCGCCAGCCGCAGATTGAGTTCAATCAGAGTGGCGTGTGAGGCGGCGTCATCGGGGCGCAGGGTACGAATTTGTTCAAAGACGCGCACGGCTTGTTTCCAGTCGAGGCGCTGCATGTCAATATCCGCCATGCGCTGTAAAATTTGCACGTTCCAGCTGCGATTGGCGTTGGGCTGTTGCGCCAGGCGCAGGGCGGTGGTATAGGTTTTGCGCGCCATATCCAGCTCAGCCAGGCGATAGTAAATATCGGCCAAGTCGAGATATTCGCTGATGGCTTCGTCAGTTTGTCCGCGGGCGGTAAGTTGTTCAATCAGGCGGGCACGCGCAGATAAATCCATTGGCGCCAGATGCATGATGCGGCGCAATAAGGCGGTGGCTTGCGCGGCTTCGCCGCGCAAGCCGTAGGCGCTGGCGACGACGGTGAATTTGGCAATCGCCTCCTGAATTTTCTCCTCCTGAATAAGCAACTCGCCAATCAGAATATGCAGAGGCAGATACGTTGGCGCGTAGGACAGCGCGTGGAAGGCTTCGTCCATGGCCGAGCGAAGTTGACCGGCGCGCGCGAGTTGGTTGATGCGGTTGATGGATTCAATCACCTGGCTGGATTGCGCCTGGATGAGAATCTCGGCCAGCGGTAACGGCGCGCCGCCTTCAGCAGGTGCCGGCATTTGTTGGCGCAATTGCAAAAGATGCGCGCGCCAGTTAGGGCGTACCAGCATTTCTTGCACGCTTTGGGTCAGTTTGGCTTGCGACTTGGCGTCGGTTTCGCGCTCCAGCGACTCAATCAACGGCTCGTACAGTTGTCGGATGGCGTCGGCTTGTTCTGGGACAACAACCTGCGCATCGGCAATCTTAAGCGCTTCAATACTTTCGTTGGCCGCCTCGCGGGCGCGCCCCAGTTTGGCGTAAATTTGGGCGCAGAGCAGGCGCGCAGCCAGGTCATAATCGTTGTGACGGTTGCACTGTTGCAGGTTGCGCAGAGCGCTTTCCAGTCTTTCGCCTTGTGAGCGCAACAGCCCCAAATTAAAGTAAACGGATGGGTGGGTGAAACCGCTTTCAATGGCGCGTTCCAACTCTTCGGCGGCTTGTGCATCCTGTTTTTTGGTTTGCGAGTCAATTGCCTGGCTCAGGTGCAGAAGCACTTTGGTTTGCAGCGCTTGTGCCGAAAGTTCACCGGTACCGCGCATGATGGCTTGCAGCCCGCGCCGCGCCTGACTTTCGCCGCTCTCGTCAGAAAGTTCAAAAAGCGAATCGGCCAGCATATTAAGCGCCTTACTGCGCGCCTCGCTGATGGGGTCGGGGCTGTTATCGGGGACAGTAGCGTGCGGCACTTCCAACTGTTTGACTTGCGCCATGCGCAATGGGCCTGTGCCGCCCTTTGGGCGGGTGGGCTTCGGCAGAAGTTTTCCACCCTTGATGATGGTCAGCGCCTGACGTAATTCGGTATTATTGGGCTCCAATTGTAGAGCGTGAAGGAGAATCTCATCCGCTTTTTGCGGATTGCCGCTATTTTGTAGCAGGCTGGCGACTGCCAGGTATTCTGTTGCGGCCTGATGGGTCTGCCCGGTTTTCTCGTGAATCAGCGCCAAACGAGAGTGGGCATGCAAGTGGTCGGGCGCCAACTGCACCACACGCAACCAGTTTTCTACCGCTTTTTCCACTTCGCGGGCGCGGGCAAATAATTCTGCCGCCTGCAAAAAAGATTGAATTGCTTCGGGCAGATTGCCCTTTCGCTCTTGTAGAAGCGCTAATTTTTCAAAGGGAACCGGGTCTGTGGGCGTCACCTGCGCAGCGCGGATGTAATTTTTTAGCGCCTCGTCGTAGTTTTGCAACTGAAAAAATGCCAGTCCCAGGCTGTTCAGCGCCGATGGGTCATTGGGCATTTCTTCCAATGCTTTCTGGTACGATACAGCGGCTTTATCCCACTGCTGGTCCCATGCTGCCGAGTGGCCTGCATTCATTGCGCGGTGGAAATTATCTTCTACTCCGGTCATAGTTCTCTTTTCCCGTAACTGAATCGTTACCGAATTGCCTGTAAAAGCTGCTTAAACCACTTTGATTGCATTTTTTTATCTGATTACATCGCAAAAGCCAATCTGTGTGCTGTCTTTTCGAGAGCCGGCTACAATGTTAATTTTACCATGTTCGATTAATACGTTAATTTGTATTTCAAATGTAACTGTTCAATTTTTCTCACTTGCTGGCATCACTTGAAGGCCTAAATCGCAAACAATTTCGCCTGTGGCGAATCGCGATATAAATGTCGCGCTACCTACGCTCACATCGTTCCTGCCCTTGCGCCATCCGCAAGGGCAAAGGGCGTTTTTCGGCCAAGGGAGAGTTAGGGTACTTTTTATGTTTTGGCAATAATGTCATTCATCAACACAAACCAGGTCTTGAAAAATTTGCGCAGACATTTTCTCTCCCGGCAGGTCGCGGGCAATGCGCTTCCACAGGGCGCACAGCGTGGGTCGCATGATTTCTTTGGAAAATTTGTAGGTTTCGCGCGTCAGCGCGCGGGCTTTGTCCATTTGGCCGGTGTGGGCATACGCCTCGATAAAAACGAAATTTTCCAGCGGGTCGTTGGCGTGGTCGTTGAGGGCCAGCGCCTGCTGATGGAGGTTGACCGCCTGCTGCCAGTCGCCCTGCTGACGGGCGAGTTCGGCCTGCGAGAAGAAAAAGCACCAGCCGCGCGGGCTTTCCGGGGCGTAGAAATCTGGCAGGCGGGCAGTGGCTCCGCCGCCGATGAGCGTCGGGTTGCTGAAGGCGGCTGCATCCCGTACAACGGGGTCGAGCAGTTTGTTGAGCGGGTCAATCTGCGGGTCAAGCACGCGCAGACAGCCGGGCGGCGCAAAATTGACGACAATCATCTGCGAGGTGTTGCCGTGAAAGGTGGCCGCCAGATAATTCTGGTCAAAAGATTGGCCGGGCGCGAAATTTTGTCCCAGGGCGCGGCCCTCCTGCGTGCGCACGGAGGCGAAGTAGAGCATGTAATTCATGCCGGGCGCAGCGCCGTTGTAAATCCAATTCAGCGGGCCGGAGAGCGAGTTATCGCTGAAGGCAGTCAGCGGCAGGTCGTTGGTCAGCACGGTTGTGCCGGGCTGCAGCGCGGGCGCGCGCCACGCAAGTTGCCAGAAAAAATTGCGTTCAGTTTCCCAGTCGCGGCGGTAGGCGGCGTTGGTCTGAAATTGTTTGCCAACCGAAAAACCAATCAGCAGGGCGAAGAGCGCAATTTGCAGGCGCGGACGTTTGGCAAACAGCCCCAGCGCGGCGGCCAGCATCAGGCTGGCGCCCAGCATCAGCGGCAGGGTAAAGCGGTCGGCGGAGAAATGCAACTGCGGCAGCGTGCGCTCGCCAATCAGCCAGAACGCGCCGCCGCCGAGAATCCAGGCCAGCAGGCCGAAGGCGAAGGGCGGCAAGACAGGAGAAGGCGGAAGAATTTTTCCGGTCTTCAATTTTTTAATTTCCACCACGCCCACGCCGACCGTCACCGCCAGCGCCATAGAAAACGCTCCGATGGCGGTGAACAGCCCCAGGCTGGCGAGGTTGACCGGTTCAAAGGGCAAGAGCCAGGCGTGCAGCGCCGATTCCCAGAAGGCGCGCGCGAAAACCGTCAGCAGAGTCCAACTCCCCAACCAAAAATTCGCCTTCAGGTTTTCCAGCGTCTGATAGGTGTAACTGGCGTTTTGGTTGGTGAAAAAGAATGCGCGCCAAAAGGTGACGGCAGCAAACACGGCAAAATAGGGCAAAAACGTTCGCAGGGCGCGGCGGCTTTTGGGTTTTTCGATGACCCGCCAGAAGAGCGCCAGGCGCAAAAGTTCCAGAAAGTAGAAATACTCCATCGTCAGCAGGTTGACGGCGGCCAGCAGCAGGGCGGGCAGGTGCAGCCAGAGCTTTTTTTGCTCAACCGCCAGCAGGCTGAGCAAAAGTGAAAGCAGAAAGGCGTCGAAGACGATGTAAAAATGGGTGTACATCAGCGCAATGAAGTTTTGCCCCAGCCCCGGGTACACCAAAAACAGCGCCGCCGTCCAGCGCGGCAGGCGGCTTTCCGGCGTCAGACGGCGCGCCACCTGCCAGACGAAAATCGCCGAGAGCCAGCGGAAGAAAATCATCAGCAATTGCCAGGCCCAGGGGCGCGCGCCAATCAGCGGCAGGCTGAACTGGTAAATCAGCCCCCAAAACGGGCGGCTGGTGGAAAAAATTTTGGTCAGCGCCGCTGGGCCGAGGCCGAAGTAAATCCATGTCCAGGGCGCTTCATCCCAATAAAAGCCGCGCTCCCAGAAAAACGGGGCATAGGTCAGCAGGGCGAGCAGGAGCAGCAGCAGGGGAAAGGAAAATCGGCGCATGGAGGGAATGGTGAATGATGAGTTAGGAGTTAGGAATTAGGAATTAGGAATTGGTTTTCCATTCCGCATTCTTCATTTTTCATTCATTCCGCATTCTATGGCGGCGGTAAAAACCTTCGCGGTAGGTGCGGGTGATGACGAAGTCAAAGCGGCGGTAGAGCGCCAGCGCGGCGGCGTTGTCGGTTTCCACGCTCAGCTCCACTGGCGCGTTTTCGGCGGCGGCCAGAAATTCGCGCAAAAGCGCCGCGCCCATGCCTTGTCCGCGCGCGGCGGGCGCCACGCCCAGGTAAGTCAATTCAACGCCGCCGGGCGGTAAGCGGAATTGATGCAGCAGCGCAAAGAACACGCCAAAAAATAATTGTGGGAGAATTTGCGGACGGCGCAGCGCCTCGCGCAGGATGAATTGCCGAATGTGAGCGTTCAGCCGCGCGGGGTTGGGCGAACCCAGCGCCCAGCCGGACAGGCTGCCGTTTTCTGCCAGCGCCACCACGCTGATGACGCTTGCCTCGCGGCAGGCGGCCTGGTAGTAGCGGCGCACAAACGGCAGTCCGAAATCCGTCAGCAAACCGGGCATGACTGCCAGATGCAGGCGGGCGAGCGCCTCCAGCTGCGCCTCGGTCAATTCTGTCAGCCGCAGAAAGGTAACGTTCATAGCCATCAGGCCAGGCCGCGAATCAACAGCGGGCCGAGCGGGCGGACGATGAAGGGCGGCAGGCGCTGCCAGAGCCAGATGGCGGCGGCGAATTTGGAGTTTTTCTGGTTGAGCGCGGGCAGGCTGGCACCGGGGGCGAGCGCGTACCAGTATTGGAGCAGCGGGTTGCGCGGTTTCCACTTCATTTTGAAAGTTTCATTGCCAGAGCCAATCAGGCTGCGTCCCAAATCAAAAACCGTACAGCCCTGCGCGGCATAGCGTTCAATCGTCTGCCAGTACAAAAATTCCCCGGCGTAATCGGAGCGGAAGGCGCGCAAAATGTTGGCGTGCAGGTTGGTGACGGTCTTGCCTTGGCGAATGAAGACACCCGCTCCGGCCAGGTCGCCCGCCGCCGAATAAAGCACGGCGAATTCGAGCGAGTCGCCCAGCAGGTCGGCCATCGTTTTCAGGTAGGCTTTGGCGTGATAGGGCGAACCCAACTCGCGCATCGAGCGCGCCAGGGCTTCGTAGGCGTCGTCCAGCAAATCGAGCTGGCCGAATTTGAGCGTGAATCCTTTTTTGAGCACTTTGCGGATGTGATTGCGGTGGTCGGAACTGTACCCGCGCAACAGGGCTTCGGTGTCGGGCGACAAATCGAGCAGGAAGGTGCGGTAGAGCGGCTGCTGCTGCCAGCCCTCAGGCGGGGTCTGGTCTTCGGCGTGAAAGCGCAAATTGACATATTCCGCTCCGAGGGTTTGCGCCAGACGGCGGGCTTCGGCCAGCAGCAAATCGCGTGCAGCGGCAGAATCAAAGGCGAAGCCGCCGTAACTGCCAAAGGGCGCAGTCGTCAGGTAGTTGCCAAAAATCGGGTGGCGAATGTGCATCAGCGCCAAAAGGCCGGTCACGCCGTCTGCGGTTTCGGTTTGGAAGCGGTAAACGGGAAAGCCGTAGAGCTGGCGGACAAGGTCTGTCCACGCATCGAGGGCGGTAAAAGTCGCCGCCAGGGTCAGCGCTTCGGGCCAGTTGGCGGGTTCATCGGGAGAGAGAGGGCGCAGGAGCATGTCAGTTGGCGGTTGGCGGTTGGCGGTTGGTTAAAAGGTAATCGCGCAACGTGGAGACGGGAAAATTCGTCAGCAGGGTTTTCAGGAAGCGGGATTTGCTGCGGGTGAAGGGAATCAGCCCAGGGTGGGCAAACAGGTCACGGCGCAGGCGTCCCGGCCAATCTTGCGGGCGGACGAGTTCGTAGGGGTGCAGGAAAATGACCGGGCTGAGGCCGCGCTTCAATTCTTGTTCCAAAATTTTCAGCACGGTTTTTTCAAACAGGCCGATGGTAAAGCTGGAGCCGTAGGGAAATTCGCCGCCCAGGACGAGCGGCAGGGTCATCTTGCGCGGGGCGGTCAGATTTTGCGGGCGGCGCAGCAGTGGCAGGGTGGAGACGGGAAGTTCGCGGATGCCGTTTTTGTTCAGCAGGGTTCCGGCGGGGGCGTAGATGGAGGAACTATAGCGGAAGCCTTCGGTTTTCAAGAGCGGGTACACGTCTTCGATGGTGTTGACCATCGGCGCGCGGAAGCCGGTGACGCCGCTGCGGGCGCGCCAGCCGCGCGAGGCGGCCAGGTCGCGCTGAATGTCGCTCAGCCGGGTGAGCGGGCGGTGCACCTGACAGTGAAAACCAACTTCGTGACCGGCGGCGGCAATTTTTTCGGGCAGTTCGGGGAACCAATCCACCAGTTCGCCGACCAGGTAGAAGCTGGCGCGCGCCGGGGCGAGCTGTTCCAGCAGCGGGTCGAGCGCGGCGAGGGCGTAGCCGCCATCCAGGGCGCGGCGCTGGTCTGCGGGGATTTCGTCAAAGCGGCGGGTGAGCGCGAACCAGGATTCGTAGTCAATACTGAGCAGGACGGAAGGCATGGGAAAATGATGAATGCGGAATGATGAATGCAAAATGCAGAATGCGTGCGGCGAAAGTATAACGCAGAAAGAAGCGGGGTCTGCGCCAAAAATCGGGCAGCCTCCGCTTCTTTCTTTGACCGACAACCGGCCAACTGATTACTGATAACTGATTACTGACAACGGTCTACTGCCCGTCCTGCACAATCCAGGTGCCGGTTTCGCCTTTCAGGGCGCGGCCAATGTTTTCGGGGTTGGTAATCAGCGCTTTGCCGTTGGGGTTGGCTTCCAAAAACCAGATGACGGCCTGAATTTTGGGCGCCATGCTGCCTTTGGCAAAGTGCGTGCCTTCGGCCAGGTAGGCTTTGGCTTCGGAGAGCGTGATTTTGTCGAGCCATTTTTGTTCGGGTTTGCCAAAGTGGATGGCGACTTTTTCGACGGCGGTGGAGATGACGAATAGGTCGGCTTTGATTTCGCGCGCCAGCAGGGAGGAGGCAAAATCTTTGTCAATCACCGAGGCGATGCCCTGATAGTTGCCGTCGCCGGGGTCAATGACGGGGATGCCGCCGCCGCCCACGGTGACAGTGACGATGCCGACGCCCAGCAGGGTTTGCACCGTTTCCAGTTCGACGATTTCCTGCGGCAGCGGGGAGGCGACGACGCGCCGCCAGCCGCGTCCGGCGTCCTCGACCACGCTCCAGCCTTGTTCCTGCTGACGGCGTTTGGCTTCGGCCTCGTCCATGAATCCGCCAATTGGTTTGGTCGGTTTGGCGAAGGCCGGGTCGTTTTTATCCACCAGCACCTGGGTGATGACGGTGACAACTTTCTTTTTGATGCCGCGCTGGTAGAGAATGTTTTGCAGGTTTTGCTGCAGGGCGTAGCCGATGGCGCCCTGGCTATCCGCGCCGCACACATCCAGTGGAACTTCGTGCATTCCGGCGGTTTTGGCGGCGATTTCGGAGCGGCGCAGGATGAATCCGACCTGCGGGCCGTTGCCGTGGCCGATGGCGACTTCCCAGCCTTGCTCGATCATGTCGGCGATGTGCTGACAGGTTTCTTTGGCGGCCTGATACTGGCTTTCCACGCTGACGTTTTTGCCATCTTTGATGAGTGAGTTGCCGCCGATGGCGATGACGGCGAGTTTTTGTTTGGTCATGGGGGCTCCTGGGAGGGTGAAAGTAGACAAGGAGACAAGAAAACAAGTAGACAAGAAAACCAGGAAACCAGTAGGCAAGGAAACAAGGAAACAAGGAAACAAGTACTTGTCTACTTGCTACTTGTCTACCTGTTTACTTGTCTACCTGTCTACTGATCTCCTTCATCATCGCTCTCAAAATACTCCGCGCTGTCGTCTCGCACGGCTTTGTCGCCAAATTCATGCGCGCCCGCTTTTTCGCGGCGGACATAGGACATATAGCCATTGAGAGTCTGCTCGGTTTCGCGGATCAAATGATAAAGCGACTCAAATGTGGGTTGGTCAATGTATCCTAATATTTTTGCGTTGATGAGGTGAGAGAGCGTTTCGTTCAATTCTCCACGCGCAATAGAATATTTATGCAGGCTATCAAGATAGTGATAGCGTCCGTAGCCTTCAGCAAGGTTTGCCGTCACGCTCTTCGATGACCGGCGGACTTGGGCGACAAGGTCAAATTTCTCTTCGGGGGGAAATTCTTTGACCACTTGATGCACTCCAGCCATCACTTCCAGCGCCATTTTGTAGAATTGTAAATCTTCAAAACCGCGCTTGCCGGGCTGTCCCGGTGATTGGTAAAGAGTCTTTCGCTCGGTCATCGGGTTTTTCTTTGGGGAAATAGATGAGTAACAGGTAGACAAGTAGAAAGGTACACAAGTCCTTGTTTTCTTGTCTACTTGTGTACTTCTTTCCTTGTCTACTTCTTCCCTACGCCATCGTCAGCGCCATCACCGCTTTCTGCGCGTGCAGGCGATTTTCGGCTTCATCGAACACAACGGATTGCGGGCCGTCCAGCACGCTGGAAGTGACTTCCACATTGCGGTCGGCGGGCAGCGGGTGCATGTAAATCGCGTCGGGTTTGGCGGCTTTCAGTTTGGCGTCATCCATCAGCCAGTTTTTGTAACTGTCCTGTAGTTTTTTGCCTGCGACCGGGTCGGTGGTGGTCAGCAGCGGGCCCCAACTTTTGGCGTAAATCACATCGGCGTCACGGCAGGCTTCGGTCATGCCGTCTTTGGAGTCGATGATTTCAAAACTTGTGCCAGCCTTTTTCGCTTCGTCTTGCGCTTGCGCGACAATATCGGGCATGAGTTTGAATTCGGGCGGATAGGCGAGAGTGACGTCCATGCCGAAGCGCGGCATTTGGAGAATGAGCGATTGCGGCACAGAAATCGGTTTGAGGTACGAAGCCGCGTACGCCCACGAGACGACAATCTTTTTGCGCCGCAGGTCGCGCCCTTTCTTTTCCATGATGGTCATCAAATCTGCGAGGCATTGGAAGGGATGATAAATATCACACTGCATATTGAGCACCGACGCCCGGCTGGATTTGGCGACCGCGTTCAGGTAAGCGTTGCCTTCGCCGTAATCGCAGTGACGAATGGCGATGCCGTCAAAGTAGCGCCCGAAAATTTCGCCAATTTCCACGGGCGTGTCGCCGTGCGAGATTTGCGTGGTTTTGGAATCGATAAACGCGCCGTGCCCGCCCAGCTGCGCCATGCCTGCTTCAAACGAGCCGCGCGTGCGCGTGGAGGAAAAAAAGAACAGCATGGCGAGGACTTTGTCGCGCAGGTAGGGGTGCGGCTCACCGAGCGCACGCTTGCGTTTCAAGTCCCACGCCACGTCCAAAACAGTTTCGACTTCTTCTTTGCTGAAGTCAAGGTCGCCGATTAAATCACGACCGCGAAAATTGGTTTGCATAGTTTTGCTCTCCTTGAAAAGTTTTTCGGTTGTTCGGTTATTCGGTGTTCTGGTTATTCGGTGTTCCGGTTATTCGGTGTTCCGGTTATTCGGTGTTCCGGTTGTTCGGTGTTCCGGTTGTTCGGTTAACTGGTCAACTGGATAACTGGATAACTGGATAACCGGTCAACTGGTTAACTGGATAACCGGTCAACTGGATAACTGGTCAACTGGATAACCGGTCAACTGGTTAAATCAGGCTCGGTAATAGCGCGTAGAACTCCGTCGCCTTCACCATATCGTCCAGATTAACAGAGTCGCGCACGGTGTGGGCGGTCTCTTCGTCGCCGGGGCCGAAGCCGATGGAGGGGATGTTCGCTTTGCCAGCCCAGTAAATGCCATTCGTCGAGAAATTCCACTTGCCAGAGGGGGCATCCTTCAGCCCGATGGCGATGCGGGCTTTTTGACCGGCCACGACCAGCGGGTGGGTTTCTTCATACGCCCAGGCGGGAAAATATTTATCCACCGGAAAAACAAATCCGGTGTAGGAAGGTTCCTCGTAGAAGAGTTCCTCCACTTTGACGGAGTCTTTAAATTCGGCGGGAATTAAATCTTCGACCTGTTTCTTGACCTGTTCTTTGGTCTCGCCAAAGGTCATGCGGCGGTCAATGTAGATGACGGCTTCGTCAGGCACGGCGTTGATGGACGGCGTTTGCACTTTCATATCGCTGACGGTGATTTTGCCGTGACCGAGAAAGTCGTGGTCGCCGAGGCTGGGTTCCAAATCGCGGATTCCGGCGATGACGGGCAGCAGTTTGTAAATGGCGTTCTCGCCCAGATGGTTGCTGGCGGCGTGGGCGGATTTTCCCTTGGCGGTGACTTTCATCTCCAGGCGGCCTTTGTGACCGCGATAGACGTTCATTTTGGTCGGTTCGCCGATGACGACGAAATCCGGGCGCACTTTCGGGTCAACTTCAACGAAGGTGTTGGGGGCGATGCCGTCGCACCATTCTTCCATATTGCCGAAGTAGTAGGCCGTCCAGCCCTCCAGCAGGCCGAGGTCGCGGGCGATGGCGAGACCGTAGACCATGCCAGGGGTTGAGCCTTTTTCGTCACACGCGCCGCGCGCAAACAGAACGCCGTCTTCAATTTTGCCGGTGAACGGATCCCATTTCCATTCGGACGGGTCGCCGACGCCGACGGTATCAATGTGCGAGTCGAAGACGATAACTTTCTTGCCGTTGCCGATGCGCCCGATGGTATTGCCTATCTTGTCAAAGCGGACTTCGTCGTAGCCGAGTTTGCGCATTTCGGCCTGGATGCGCTCGCCGACGGGGCCGATTTTGGAATCCATGCTGGGGATGGCGACAATCTCGCGCATGAAGCGGATGATGTCGTCGCGGTGTTGGGCGACGAGGGTGTGAAGTTGAGCAATGGTCGTGTTCATGATCTCCTTTGGGTGTTTCGGTGTTTCGGTTGGGCGGTTTTTCGGTTTTTCGGTTTTCCGGTTCTCCAGTGTTCCGGTTTTCCGGTTAACTGGTCAACTGGATAACTGGTCAACTGGTCAACTAGTCAACTGGATAACTGGATAACTGGTCAGCTGGATAACTGACAACTGACAACCGCCTACTGTCCGCCCACTTTGCGCACGATGTGGAATTTGAAGTAGCCGGGGACAAAGTAACTGTGAGAGTAATCTACAATTCTGCCGCTGGCGCTGAGCAGTTTGGCGGCGAATTGGAGCAACACGTCGCCGCGCTGGATTTCGAGCATTTTCGCCACTTCGGGGCTGGCGTTGCTGGCGGTGATTTCGGTGCGGCTGACGCTGAGCGGGTCGCCGCGCCCGAGCAGATAATCGAGCACGGAGCCGCTGAATTTGTTTTCCAATTCTTCGGGGCGCAGCACGTCTTCGGGCAGAATATCCACCAGGTAGGCCACCGGGCGCAAGTCGGCGCGCATGGTGCGCGAGACACGAATCAGCCGCGCGGCGGGCGGAATGTCGAGGGCGCGGGCGGTTTCTTCATCGGCCTGAATGCGCTCCACGCTGACGGGGCCGGGGCCAACCTTCAGCCCGGTGCGGCGCGCCAGAGTGAGCATACTTTCCAGCGATTCCAGCCCGGCCTCAATCACCGGCGGTTTGCCGACGACAAAGGTGCCGGAACCCTGGCGGCGGCGGATGAGGCCCTGGGTTTCAAAGGTGCGCATGGCTTCGCGCAGGGTGGCGCGGCTGACGCCCAAATCGGCGGCCAGGTCGGGCTCGGAGGGCAGGCGCGCGCCGGGCGGCGATTTTTCGATCAGTGCGGCCAGGTCGGCCTGCAGGCGTTGAAAGGGAAAGTGGGTCATGGGGAACTCCAGTGGTCAGTTATCAGTCATCAGTGGTCAGTTGGTGGTTTTTGTCCACAACGAAATAAGGCAGGACTTTAGTCCGCCGATACCTCGCGGGTAGGCAATTGTCCGAAAGAGAATTCGTCGCATTTTTCACTTTTCGCTTTCCACCAACTCAATAAACGTAAATTTTGTAACATCCACCAGCCCCTTGTCTGAGATTCTCAGTTCGGGGATGACGACCAGCGCCAGCAGCGCCATTTGCATGTTGGGGCTGTTGAGGCCACAGCCGCAGGCGCGGAAACCCGCCAGCACCGATTCGGCTTGCCGGGCGACGACGGTGACGTGTTCATTGGACATTAACCCGGCGATGGGTAGCGTCACCTCGCCGATGATTTTTCCGTCTCTGACGACGACCTGCCCGCCGCCAGTTTCTGCCAGGCGGTTGGCGGCTTGCGCCATGCAGGCCTCATCTGTGCCGATGACGAGTAAATTGTGGCAGTCGTGCGAGACGGTGCTGGCGACGGCGCATTTTTCGCTGAAGCCAAATCCGCTCACCAGGGCGAGGGAAATTTTTCCCGAAGCGTGATGGCGGTCTATGACGGCGAGTTTGACATACTCAAATGCAGAATGATGAATGCTGAAGGATGAATGAATTTCGCCGTTTTCAACCGGGATTTCGAGTTTCAGGTGGCGGGTGGGCGCCTGATTTTCGATGATGCCGATGACATTGGCCGTGACCTTTGACTTTTGACCTGCAACTCCAATTTTGAAATCTTCCGCCGTCACCGCCCGCCCCAGCCGGACGCTGTTTTTGGCCCAGGCGGGGTAGGGGTAGACCGGTAATTCTTCTTTCCATGCGCCGCTTTCGGCAATCACCCGGCCTTTGGCGATGACGGCCTCGGCGCGGAAGTCGTTCAGGTCGCGCACCAGCAAAACGTCAGCCCAGCGCCCCGGGGCAATCAGGCCAATTTCGCGGCTGAGACCGAAATGCTCGGCGGTGTTGAGTGTCGCCATCTGAATGACCGTCATCGGCGGCAGCCCCTCGCTGATGGCGTGACGCAGCACCCGGTCCATGTGGCCGTCGAAGGCCAGGGTTGCGGCGTGGCTGTCGTCGGTGCAGAGGATGAAGCGGCGCGGGTCGAGGCCGTCTTGGGTAAGCGCTGTCACCTGCGTCGCCACGTCGTGCCAGGCCGAGCCGTAGCGCAGCATGGGTTTCATCCCCTGCCGGGCGCGGGCGATGGCGTCTGCGGCGCGCGTGCCTTCGTGGTCATCTTCCGCGCCGCCCGCCGCGTAACCGTGAAAATCCAGCCCCAAACTGGGGTTGGGATAATGCCCGCCGATGGTTTTTCCCGCCGCGCGGGTGGCCGTCAACTCAGCGTGCATTTTCTCGTCGGCGGCGATGACGCCGGGGAAGTTCATCATCTCGCCCAGGCCGATGATGCCCGGCCAGGTAAGCGCCTCGGCCACATCGGCGGGGGAAATGGCCGCGCCGGGCGTTTCAAAACCGGGGGCGCTCGGCACGCAGGACGGCACCTGCACCCAGACGTGAATCGGCTGGCGGGCGGCTTCGTCCACCATCAGTTTGACGCCCTCCAGCCCGAAGACGTTGGCGATTTCGTGCGGGTCAACGAACATGCCGGTTGTGCCGCGCGGCGCGACGGCGCGGACGAACTCCGTCACCGTCACCATGCCGCTTTCGACGTGCATGTGTCCATCCAGCAGGCCGGGGACGAGATAACGCCCTGCCGCGTCAATCACCTGCGTTTGCGCGCCAATCGCGTGGCTGGCGTTTTCGCCAACGTAGGCGATGCGCCCGGCGGCAACGGCGATGTCGGTGTTTGGGATCAATTCCCCGGTTTGAACGCAGACCCACACGCCGTTTTTGATGACCAAATCGGCGGGGACGCGGCCTGTGGCAACGTGGACAAGGGTTTGAGAGAGCATGGGACTCCGCTTTCCTGTTTACTTGTTTACCGGTTTATCCATTGACCAGACGCTTTGCCGCCCGGTTGTGACGCGCGGTTAATTCGGCTTCGTTTACGCTGATGAGTTGGCTTTGCTTGACGATAAATTTTCCGCCGACGACGGTGGTATCCACCCGGCGCGGCTGACAAAAAACGACGGCGGCGAGCGGGTCGTGGACGGCGCCGCCCGCCAGGTCGAGCGTGTTCAGGTTAATGGCAAAAAAGTCGGCGCACTTGCCAGGCTCCAGGCTGCCGATGTCGCTGCGCCCCAGCACCGCCGCGCCGCCGCGCGTGCCAAGCCACAGGGCTTGCCGGGCAGTCATCAGTTTTCGCGCCGGGTCGTTGGAGAGCGAAAAACCGGTCATGCCCTCGCGCACGCGCGCCAGCAGCATGGCCTGACGCGCCTCCGCCAGCAGGTGACTGCCGTCGTTGCTGGCTGAGCCATCCACGCCCAGGCCGACGTTCACCCCGGCGGCGAGATATTCTTTAACCGGCGCGATGCCGGAGGCCAGGCGCATGTTGGAGGTGGGGCAGTGCGCCACGCCGCAGTGATGTTGGGCAAAAACGCCAATTTCTTCGGCGTTGGCGTAGACGGCGTGCGCAAACCAGACATCCGCGCCGACCCAATCGAGCGATTGCATGTATCCCACCGGGCGGTAGCCGAATTTTTGCAGGCAGAATTGTTCCTCGTCTTCGGTTTCGGCCAGATGCGTGTGCAGGTGAACGCCGTACTGCCGCGCCAGCGCCGCCGATTCGCGCATCAGGTCGCCGGTGACGCTGAAAGGCGAGCAGGGCGCCAGCACGATTTGGGTCAGCGAACCCGGTTTGGGGTCATGGTAGCGCTGAATGACGCGCTGGCTGTCAGCCAGAATCCGCTCTTCGGAGTCGGTGACCGAATCTGGCGGCAGGCCGCCCTGCGATTCTCCCAGCGACATGGAGCCTCTCGCAGCGTGGAGTCGCACGCCAACGGAGAGTCCCGCTTCGATTTCATCATCCAACTTTGCGCCGTTGGGGAAAAGATAGAGGTGGTCGGCGGCAGTCGTGCAACCCGAAAGCGCCAGCTCGACCAGGGCGGTTTGCGCCGAGGTGAAAATGTCAGCGGGCGTCAGACGCGCCCAGATGGGGTAGAGCGTTTTCAGCCAGTTGAACAGGTTGGCGTTTTGCGCGGCAGGGATGTTGCGGGTGAGGGTCTGGTAGAAGTGGTGATGGGTGTTGACCAGCCCCGGCAGGACGACGTAGCCGGAAAGGTCAAGCACTTCGTCGGCGCTGGCGGGCAGGCTAGCGCTTGGCCCGACTTGTTCGATGAAGCCGTCGCGGATGAAAAGCCCGCCATCGGGAATTTCCGTCTGGCGGTCATCGAAGGTGGCGATGTAGGCGTGGGTGATGAGGAGGGTGGTCATGGGGACTCGGGCGTTCCGGTTGTGCGGTGTTCCAGTGTTCCGGTTGTGCGGTGTTCCAGTGTTCCGGTTGTGCGGTGTTCCAGTGTTCCGGTTGTGCGGTGTTCCAGTTGTACGGTGTTCCAGTGTTCCGGTTGTGCGGTGTTCCAGTTGTGCGGTGTTCCAGTGTTCCGGTTGTGCGGTGTTCCAGTTGTACGGTGTTCCAGTGTTCCGGTTGTGCGGTGTTCCAGTTGTACGGTGTTCCAGTGTTCCGGTTGTGCGGTTAATGGATGGACTGATTAACTAGATAGCTGGATAGATGAATAACTGGACAACTGGATAACTGGATAACTGATTAACTGATTAACTGGACAACTGGATAACTGATTAACTGGATAACTGGGATGTTTGTCAGACAACTTCTAGTTTAGCAGAAAGGCATAGACAAGTCAATTGATTTTAGAGCGTCACAAAAAGCGAGGATAAACTCCACTGGAGGCGCGGCCTGATACGGGGTAAAACTGGCGCGTGGTCACTATTCTTACTCTCTACTGGCAGCGGATACGCGCCTTCCATCCTAATGCGCGCCAATATCTCTTCAGCGCCATTTTGACGGCGGCGGCGCTGGGCGTTTATCGCCTGCTATTCAACTTTTACGTCCTCAGCCTGGGTTTCGACCAGGGCTTGCTGGGCAACCTCATCACCATTACCAGCATGAGCGCTCTGCTGACTGCCCTGCCAATGGGCTATTTGGCTGACTTGCTCGGACGCAAAAATTCACTGGTGATGGGCGGCATCACCATCAGCCTATCCATTTCGGCAATGTTGTTGTGGCCTTCAGCGGGGATTTTCTATGCCATGAATGCGCTGATGGGCGTGGCGCAGAGCCTGACAACGGTCACCATGTCGCCATTTTTGCTGGAAAATTCTGGCGAGGAAGAACGCACCTATCTCTTCAGCCTGAGTTCTGGCCTGCAAATGGCTGCCGCTTCGCTGGGGAACGCCATCGGCGGCTATCTGCCGGGCTGGTTTGCCGCGCAAAGCGGATTTTCCTCCACCAGCCCGCAAGCCTACGCCGCGGCGCTGACGGTTATTACGCTGGCGTCTTTTCTCGGGATCCTGCCGCTCTTCTGGCTGAATACGCCGCGCACAACCGGCAGTGCACGCAACCTGTTTGCGCCTTTGGCCTACGCTCAAAAGCACCCTGCCACGTTGACCAAACTGATTGCGCCGATGCTGATTACCTCAATCGGAGCGGGATTGTTCATGCCGTTTATGAATGTCTTCTTCCGCGCTGTCCATCACCAACCTGACCCAGTCATTGGAAACGTGCTGGCCTGGGGCACCCTGGCGATGGGCATCGGGCTTTTCATCGCCCCGCCGCTGGCTGATCGAATCGGCAAAGCCCGCCTGGTTGTACTCACTCAGGGAATTTCCATTCCCTTTCTGGCGCTGCTCGGTTTTGCGCCCTGGTTCTGGCTTAGCGCCCTGGGACATTATGTGCGCCTGTCACTGATGAACATGAGCGGCCCAATCTATCAGACCTTTGTGATGGAGCATGTTGAGCCCGAATCGCGCGCCACCGTTGCCAGCCTGGTGAGCATGGCAGGCAGTTTCGGCTGGGCGTTCAGCCCATCAATCAGCGGCTGGATGCAAGTCAGCTATGGCTTCGGCCCAGTCTATGCCAGTGTGCTGGTACTCTATTCCATTTCGGTATTCTTGTATTGGAATTTTTTTTGGAAAGCAGGGGAGTAGAAAGTTGGCAGTGATCGGATGGCACCGTCATAGGTGGGCCACGATTTTGCCGGAGGGTGTGTATACCGACCTTGGCAGACCGCTAAAACGCTTAACTTGTGGGTCTCCCGGATTTTCCGCGAAAAGTGCTGTATTTTGGGGTATGCGCGCATGTACGCGTGTTCTACCCCAAAATACGGGGTTCCTACCACGGAGATTTCCAGAGAGCCTAGCTTGTGACTGATGTGCTACGTCGGTAAAACTGGTAAACTAGTACAAATGAAATTTTGAAAAGATGCCAAGTGATAATTTTGACTAATAATTTAAGGAGTCTCTCATGCAAATCAAATGCTCATCCTGCGCCATGCCCTTTGCCCTCAGCAAAGATGAAATTACCCAAATGGTTGAAACTTTCAAAGCCAACCCGACCGCCGTGCATTATGACGCGCAGTGTCCCAAGTGCCGCAAAATGACCAAAATCAGCAAAAAACAGTTTACGCTCAACCCAGTTTACAAAAAAATGTTAGAGGGATAGGACAATTTTTGATAAACGCAATTTATTTTGATTTGGGCGGCGTCATCGTCCGCACGGAAGACAAAACGCCGCGCGCCGCGCTGGGCGCGGAATTTGGCATGACGTATGATGAGATGGACGCTTTTGTCTTTCGCTGTCAGACGGCGAAACTGGCCTCCATCGGCCAAATCAGCGAGCAGGAACACTGGCGCGAGGTTGCCCGGCGGCTGAATCTGCCGGAGGCCGAGGGGCCGCGCCTGTCGCAGGCTTTTTTCGCCGGTGACCGGGTGGACCGTGAATTGCTGGCCTTCATTCAGTCACTGCGCCCGGCGTTGAAGACGGGCGTCATCAGCAACGCCTGGGACGGTTTGCGCGCCTATATGCTGCGCGAAGGCTTTCTGACCCCGTTCGATGCAGTGATTATTTCGGCGGAGGTCGGCATTATTAAGCCCGACCCGCGCATTTATCAGCGCGCGTTGGAAAAATTGAATATTGATGCCGAAGAAGCCATTTTTGTGGATGATTTCCCTGAAAATATCGCCGCCGCCAATGCGCTGGGAATGCGCGGCGTGCATTTTCAATCTGCCGCGCAGGCGCTGAAAGAAATTCAGCAAATTTTGTAACTGCTCAAGGCATATATTCTTCCGCCACCTTGCGGCGGGCAAAAAAGCCTTTCGGGCTATAAGACCAGTCGGCTTCAGCCGACTTCCATGAACTGAGGCAGGGCTTCCAGCCCGCCGGTGCATGGATGCAAGGCCAGTGTCTGAGCAGTTACCAAATTTTGTCGGCATAACTGTCGCGCCACAGGTTGGCAGACTTTCGCCTCCGTCTGGCCTGCGTGCTATACTCGTTACCAAAGGAGAATTTGCCATGAAACTGGATGCCGCTCTTCCGCCCGCTTCACTTTCCCAGGTTCCCGCCATTGCCCGCGCCGCCGAATCCGTCGGTTTTGACGCGTTGTGGACCACCGAAACGCAGCATGACGCTTTTTTGCCGCACACGCTGATTGCCGAACACACCACCCGCCTGCGTTCCGGCACCGGCATCGCCGTCTCGTTTGCGCGCTCGCCAACCAGCATCGCCTATCAGGCGCGCGACCTGGCCGAACAATCCGGCGGACGCTTCATCCTCGGCATGGGGACGCAAGTCAAGGCGCACATTGAGCGCCGCTTTGGCCTGGAATGGCCCGCCTCGGTCACTGGCAAACTACGCGAGCAGATTCAAGTCATCCGCGCCCTGTGGGATACCTGGCAGACCGGCGCGCCGCTCAACTTTCGCGGCGACTACTACAAAATTACGCTCATGTCGCCCTTTTTTAACCCCGGCCCGCTGCTGCCAGAAATTGGCGCGCTGCCGATTTACATCGCCGGGGTGGGCAGCGGCTTGGCCAAACTGGCCGGTGAATTGTGCGACGGTTTTCTGGTGCATCCTTTCCACACCCCGCGCTATTTGTCCGAGATTCTCCTGCCAGCCATCGCTCAGGGCCGCGAAAAAACTGGTCGTGCCGACGAAGTGACCATCTCTGCCACTGTTTTTGCCGCTTCCAGCCGCAAGGAACGCGAATTCTGCCGCCAGCAGGTTTCCTTTTACGCCTCCACGCCCTCCTATCACGCCGTGATGGATTTGCACGGCTGGAGCGAAACCGCCGCCCAACTTTCGGCGCTGGCCGCGCGCGGACAGTGGAATGAGATGCCCGCCCTGATTAGCGAAGACATGATGGCCGAATTCGTTACCGAGGCCGCCGCGCCCGCCGCGCTGGCCGATGCCCTGCAAAAACGTTATACCGGCCTGGCCGGACGGCTGGCGCTTTACATTCCCTTTGTTCCCAGCGAAAAAGACGATTTTTGGCGCGAGCTGGCGGGAGCCTTTAACGCATGAATTTTTTCATCAGCGGCGCGGCGGGCTTCCTCGGCGCTGGCCTGGCGAATCATCTGGCACGCGAAGGCCACGATGTGCGCGGGCTGGATGACCTGTCCACCGGCGACCCGCAGTCGCTTGCGCCCGACGTGCATTTTACGCGCGGCGACGTCAACGACCGCCCCAAGCTGTGGACTCTGCTGCAAGAAGTGGACTGCGTTTACCATTTGGCGGCGCGCGTCTCCGTGCCCGAATCGCTGCTTTACCCGCGCGAGTACAACGCCGTCAACGTTGGCGGAACCGTCAGCCTGATGGAGGCCATGCGCGATGTCGGCGTGCGCCGCGTGGTGCTGGTCTCCTCCGGCGCCATCTACGGCGACCAGGGCGAACAGCCCCTGCGCGAGACGATGACGCCCAACCCGCGCTCGCCCTACGCCGTCTCCAAACTGGCCGCCGAATTTTACGTCAAAACCATCGGCGCTTTGTGGGGCATCGAAACCGTCAGCCTGCGCGTTTTCAACGCCTACGGGCCCGGTCAACATTTGCCGCCTTCGCATCCGCCGGTTGTGCCCTATTTTTTGCGGCAAGCCCTGCGCGGCGGCTCGCTGGTGGTGCATGGCGACGGCGCGCAAACCCGCGACTACGTTTATGTGGACGATGTCATCTCCGCGCTGGTGGCCGCCGCCACCGCCCCCAACCTGAACGGCCTGGTCATCAACGTCGGCAGCGGGCGCGAAACATCGGTGCGCGAACTGGCCGAAGCGGCGCTCAGCGCCACCGGCAGCCGCGCCGAGGCGCTTTACAGCCCCAAAGTCAGCGGCGGAGTCAGCCGCATGCGCGCCGACATCAGCCTGGCGGCGCAAAAACTGGGCTACAAACCCTCCATTTCGCTCGAGGACGGCCTGCGTTTGACCCTGCAGCGTGACGCGCGCCTCAAAGGAATCTCATGAACATTGTCTGCATTGGCGCGGGCGCAATTGGCACCTACATCGGCGGTTCGCTCGCCCTGGCCGGCAACGCCGTCACGTTTGTGGAACAAGCTGCGCTGGTGGATTTGCTCACCGCGCGCGGGCTGACTCTCGACCTGGGCAAAGTGCCCGCCGCGCGGCAGATGCGCGCCACGCTCAAACCGCCCGCCGTCACCTTCAGCGCCTCGCTGGCCGAGGCGCTGGCAACCCGCCCCGACGTGATTCTGTTTGCCCTGAAATCCTTCGACACGCAAAGCGCACTCGACGCGCTCGCCCCGCACTACCACGCCCGCTTCACCTCGGCCGATGCGCCGCCCGTGCTCTGCCTGCAAAATGGCGTGGAAAATGAAGCCTTTCTGGCCGCCGCCCTTGGTGCCGAAAATGTGATCGCCGCCACCGTCACCTCGGCGGTTGGCCGTCTTCCCGGCGGAGAAATCGTGCTGGAAAAACTACGCGGTGTCGGCGTGGCGGACGGGCATCCGCTGGCCGCGCAAATTGTCCGCGCCCTGAGCGATGCCCTGCTCAACGGGCGACTCTTTCCACGCGCCGCCGACATGAAATGGTCCAAACTGCTGACCAATTTGCTCGCCAACCCGGCTTCCGCCATTCTCAACATGACCGCCGCCGAAATCTACGCCCACCCCGGCCTGTACCGCCTGGAAATTGCCCAACTGCGCGAATGCCTGGCCGTGATGCGCGCCCAAAACATCGGCGTGGTGGATTTGCCCGGCACGCCCGTGCGCGCCCTGGCGCTGGCCGCCAAACTGCCGCCCTGGCTTTCCAAACCCCTGCTCGGCAAAGCTGCCGGAAGCGGGCGCGGCGCGAAAATGCCCTCCTTTCACATTGACCTGTACGCCGGGCGCAAGCAAAGCGAAGTGATTTACCTGCATGGCGCAGTGGCTCGCTTTGGAAAAAAGCTGGGCCTGTCCACTCCCGTCAATCAATTTCTCACCGACACCCTGCTGGCGCTGACCGAAGGCCGCCTGCCGCTGGAAACCTACGCCCATCAGCCGAAAAAATTCCTTGCCCATGCCAACGATTGAATTTACCGTACCCACTGATTTTGTCCAGGTTCACCTGCCGGATGGCCGCACGCTGCAGGGGCCGCGCGGCGTCCGCGCTGAAGAATTTATCCGCCAGATTGAGTCGCCCGCGCCGATTGTCGGCGTCATCCTCAACGGTGAACTGCACGAACTGACCTACGCCATCGAAAACGAGGCGCGGCTGATACCGGTGACCATGGCCGACTCGGATGGCGCGCGCATTTACCGGCGCTCGCTCACTTTTTTGCTGGAGGCGGCGTTTGGCGCACTTTTTCCCATTCATACGCTGACGATTGATCACTCGGTTGCTTCGGGCGGCTACTACTGTCAGGTGGGCGGCGCGCCGCTGGCGTCTGCCGACCTGGAAAAACTGGCCGCCGAGATGGCCCGTCTGGTGGCGCTCAACCTGCCGTTTGAGCGGCGCGAAATTCCCCTGGCCGAGGCCATCGCCTATTTCGAGCGCGCAGGCGTCAGCGACAAGGCGCGCCTGCTGCGCTATCGCCGAAAATCGTACGTGACCCTCTATCAGTTGAGCCAACACCTCGACTATCACCACGGTTACATGGTGCCCGCCACCGGCTATCTGCGCTGGTTCGGCGTCACTCCCGCCAACGGTGGATTTATTTTGCGCTACCCGCGCCGCCACAGCCCGACCGAAATCAAGCCAATTGAAGATTTTCCCAAACTGCTTTCGGCGTTTCGCTTGTACGGCGGCTGGCTGGAAAAATTGGGCATTGCCTCGGTTGGCGCGCTGAATGACGCCGTCGCCGCCGGGCGCGCGCGTGAAATCATTCTCGTTTCCGAGGCGCTGCACGAGCAGCACATCGCCGCCATTGCCCGTCAGATTGCCGAGCGCGGCGAAACGCGGCTGGTGCTGATTTCCGGGCCGTCTTCCTCGGGCAAGACCACCTTTTCGCGGCGGCTGGCGGTGCAACTGCTGGCGCTTGGCATTTCGCCCTACGCGCTCGAACTGGATAATTATTTTCTGGACCGCGACGCCACCCCCAAAGATGAAAACGGTGAATTTGACTTTGAAACGATTGATGCGCTCGACCTGCCCAAACTGGGCGCTGACCTGCAAAAGTTGGTGCGCGGCGAGGAAGTGCAGCTGCCGCGCTACAACTTCAAAGCCGGGAAGCAGGAAGCGGGCGACGTGACGCGACTGCGCCCGGGACAACTCATTCTGCTGGAGGGGATTCACGGCCTCAACCCGCGCCTGATTCCCGCGGCGCTGGCCGGTCAATCCTTCAAAATTTACGCCTCCGCGCTGACGCAGCTCAACCTCGACCGGCACAACCGCGTCTCGACCACCGACACCCGTCTGATTCGGCGCACGGTGCGCGACGCGCGTGAGCGCGGTTACAGCGCCACCCAAACCATCGCCCGCTGGGAATCGGTGCGGCGCGGCGAAAAACGTCATATTTTCCCCTATCAGGAAAATGCAGATGTCATGTTCAACTCGGCGCTGGTCTATGAATTGGGCGTGCTGCGCGTCCTGGCTGAACCGCTTTTGCGCCAGGTGACGCACAACACGCCCGAATTTATCGAAGCCAAGCGATTGCTGGCATTTTTGGAATGGTTTTCCCCGCTGGACGCCGATTTGATTCCCGACAATTCCATTTTGCGCGAATTTGTCGGCGGCTCTATTTTGAAGGAATTTAAAGTGTGGGGAGCGTAACGGCCTGCAATAAATTCGCCTGCATCGACCACGGCCCCGTCCAGGTGACGCTGACCGGCAGCATTTTTCCGCGCAGGTCGGACTCGCTTTCCACGAAAACCAGTTTATTGGTCGGCGTGCGCCCTTTCCAGCGGTTTTTGACTTTCTCCTCGAATAACACTTCCACCGTCTCGCCGAGATAGCGGGCGTTGATTTCGGCGACAATCTGTTCCTGTAATTCTTCCAGCAGGCGGAAGCGGCGCATTTTCTCTTCGGCGGAAACGTCATCCGGCATGCGCCGCGCCGAAACCGTGCCTTCGCGCGGCGAGTAGCGCGCCAGGTGCGCCACATCCAGCCGCAAATCGGCCAGGGTCTGGTAGGTTTGGTTGAATTGTTCTTCTGTTTCGCCGGGGAAGCCGACGATGATGTCGGTGGCAATCGAGCAGCCGGGGATTTTGGCGCGGATTTTTTCCACCAGCCGGTAGTAATCTTCGCGCGTGTAGCCGCGGCGCATATTTTCCAGCACGGTATCATCCCCGGCCTGAATCGGAACTTCGATGTGCGGCATCACTTTCGGCAGCGCGGCGACGGCTTCCATCAAATCTTCACCAAAATAATTGGGGTGCGAGGTCAGAAAGCGAATGCGTTCCAGCCCGTCCACGTCATTCAAAATTCGCAGCAGCCCGGCCAGGTTGGGGCCGTCGGGAATATCCGTGCCGTAGCGGTCTACAATTTGGCCGAGCAGGGTGATTTCTTTGACGCCCTGCGCCGCCAGTGAGCGCGCTTCGGCCACGATGTCGCCGACGGGGCGCGAGCGTTCGATGCCGCGCCGGTAGGGGATGATGCAGTAGGTGCAGGCGTGCGAACAGCCGTAAACGACCGGAATGTGCGCCATGACCAATTTGCCGCGCTCGGCCACAGGTAGAATCAACTCATCGTCCATCGCCAAAAAGCGGCGGGTGGTTTCGGCGTCTTCCAGCGAGCGCACTTCGCCCTGGGTCAGGTACGCAATCAACGGGCCGGGGTCGGAGGGCGGGGAGAAAACATCCACAAAGGGAAAGCGCTTTTTGAGTTTTTCCGCGCCGCGCACGCCGACCATGCAGCCCATCAGGTTGATGACCAGGTTGGGATTTTTCTTCTTCAGCGGCTGAAACGAGGTCAGCCGACCGGCGGCTTTATCTTCTGCCGATTGGCGCACCACGCAGGTATTCATCACAATTACATCGGCTTCTTCCGCCGCGTCCGTTTGCTGATAGCCCAAATGCTCCAGCGCCGACCCCACGCGCTGCGAGTCGGCGACGTTCATTTGACAACCTTCCGTCCAAACGTGATATTTCATCTCGCTCCTTTACAATCAATCAGGTTCGCATTATACCAACCCGGCGCGTGGGCGGAGTGCAAAATCTCCCGATTCCGCTCGAAAGTCGGGAGACTTTCGACTCCATTTCCGCCTGGTTCAATCACATTCTGTGACGCGCGGGTAAAATTCCATGCAAAAAAGGAAATAAAAATGGGCAACAAACTTGTTCCAAAAATTATCCTCGAAGGCACACGCCTGACCTTCAAAACCGACATCGCCTTTGCGCTCAACGAGCATCCGCGCATGGTTGGCCCACGCAAGTACCGTTACCACTCGCCGCTGATTTCAGGCGAGTGGTGCGCCTTCACCAACTTTCCCTGGGGGCGCGGGCTGATTAACTTTGAGCCGCAGGAGGAAACCCAGGCGATGGAAACCTATCACACCTGGGCGCGGCTGTTTGAGCTACAGCGCTATTATTCCTGGATTGTGGACCGCTTCCATATTTCCACCCGCGCCTACCAGTGGATGACGTATCAGCGCGATTATGATTTTCGCTGGCTGGAACAGCGCCTCAAAGTCTCGGGCAACCCCTCCCAGTACGCTGATTTATCCCGTTTCGAAGTCGAGCAAACGTTGATGCGCCGCCTCGTCGCTGAATCGCTTTTGCCGCGCCTCGAGGTGGACATCTCCGACAACGACATCCCGCGCGCCGTCGAGCAAATCGCCGACTGGATGGAGAAAACCGGCGGGCTGTACCTCGATTAATCGGTAAAATTACCAGTTCGGATTTCACGCTATAATCACCCACACGGAGAAACCCCATGAAAATTATTCGCTACCAAACCCAAAATGAACCCCCGCATTCCGGCTGGATTTTGGATGACCTGGTTGGAGAGATTGATGGCGACCTGTTTGGCGAATATCGCCGCTTGAAGGCCGAAACTCCATTCGACACGGTCAAGCTCTTCGCCCCGGTGCAACCGACCAAAATTATCTGCGTGGGACGGAATTATGCCGAACACGCCAAAGAATTGGGCAACGATGTGCCCAAAGTACCACTAATTTTTTTCAAGCCGCCATCGGCAATCATCAACCCCGGCGATAGCATCGTCCTGCCGCCGCAATCACAGCAGGTGGAGCATGAAGCCGAGCTGGTGGTCGTCATCGGCAAACGCGGACGCAATATCACCACCGAACAGGCGCGCGACTACATTCTCGGTTACACCATCGGCAACGACGTGACCGCCCGCGACTTACAAAAAAGCGACGGCCAATGGACGCGCGCCAAAGGCTTTGATACTTTCTGCCCGTTTGGCCCCTGGATTGACACCGATTTCGACGTTTCTGACGCGCTCATCACTTGCCGCGTTAGCGGTCAGCCGCGCCAAATGGCCTCGACTCGTGACATGATTTTCAACGTTGGCACGCTCGTCGCCTACATTTCTTCGGTGATGACGCTGGAGCCGGGCGATATCATCTTCACCGGCACGCCCGCCGGGGTTGGCGCGTTGGCGGCTGGCGATGAAGTTGTGGTCGAAATCGAAGGCCTGGGCCGGTTGAGTAACCCGGTGAGAAAATAAAAACTTTAGCCCTGCCCCTTCTCGCCGAACAGCGGCGGATTGTGGCAGAAGTGGAGCGGCGGTTGCCGGTGGCGGCGCAGGTTTAGTCCGTGCTGGCGGCGTCCGTGGTGCGGGCAGCGAGGCTGCGGCAGGCCGTACTCAAGTCCGCGTTTAAAGGAAGACTCGTGTAAAGGCGCACGTCACACTGGTCACATACCGGGGGACGAAATCTTTGGCGATGTGGTCAATGCAGAAATAAAATTATCCGCGTTGGGGCAAATTGCGTGGGGTGAATGGATGCGTTCCACCCAAATCCGCAAGGAAATTCGGTTGTACAAAGATAATACTGTTGGCGAACTTGTGACGAGGCGGTGGCAAGCCTACCAGAGTGACCTTTTTCATTCGTTTTTCGGGTTTGTAACCCGATTTCAGGCGGGAAAAGCTTTAGTTGGCGGTTGTTCTTGGTTGATTGGGTGGTGGTTTACCTTGCTACTGCCCGTCCAAAGCCGGTATGCCGCTGCTGCGGGCGGATTCCGGCCATCCAACGTGCCACCCGGCGGATGTTGACGGCGACACCCACAAACGCCAAATCCACCGGTGACAAGGCCGGTTGCCCTTCGCCCAGGTACAAGTCAGCAAAATCCGCTTCCTGGTACCGCTCATACAATTGCTCCCCCACCAAACGGTATGGATTATCAGGAGCCAAGAGGGTAGCCCCCAAATATTGCATCTCAACAGGCATGACACGCGGCATTTGCGGTTTCAAGCACATGGCGACATCCTCAGTTTT
>MNXJ01000044.1 GCA_001872455.1 Anaerolineae bacterium CG2_30_57_67
CCAGCGACTGCTGGTAGAGTTTCATCGCCCCGTCCAGGTCGCCGAAGTGTGTATTGAGGAAGGCAAGATGATAAAGCAAAATGGATGTTTCTTTATCTTGTTTAAGTTGGGCGGCTTTGCGCATATCGGGCAGGGCAACATGAGCCATTGTGGACAGAAATGAACTGCCATAAATTCCGCCGCCCTCGCTGGCTGGATACGAACGGCTTGCCAGCTGGCGCATGGCGCGGAAATGGGTTTCCCGCATGGCGGGTAAATCTTCGGGAACAACGCGTTCCGCCGCAAATGGATTCAAGGCGGGATGCAGTCGGTACAGGTGAAAGTTTTCATGCTCCAATGGCAGGGTCAGACGCTCCAGCAAGCCGCGTTCCCATAGGGCGTGAACCATATTTTGCGCGGTATCCTGCTGTGCTTTGTCTTGTCCTTCATTTTCAGGCCATTTGCCAGCCAGAGTCGGCGCAACCATGTACGCGGCAAAGTAAGCCACAAAAACGCTCAATCGCGATAGACCCGTTCGCAGCGCTTCGCCTTCTTCTGTGTCTGGTAAATTATCCAGCGAAAAGGCGAAGCAGGCTGCCAAACTGGCGTGACGTTTGGTCTTCGTCCACTGATTTTTTGTTTCTAAAAGAAAAGCGTTTATCTTTTGGAGAAATTCAGCGGGGCTCAGGTCGGCGTGTTTTTTATAGACGCCTCCCAGCAGCCCCAGCGCCAGCGGATGACCCGCCACCGCCGCGCTGATTTGACAGGCTTGTTCCAGCGTCAAACTATCGCGGCGATCCCCCACATTGGCGCGGAACAAATCGCCGCCCGCGCTATCTTCCAACCCGTAAAGTTCCAAAAGGGTTTCGCCAGGCAGTTCCGTATCCTTCCGGCTGGTGACGCATAAAGCCACGCCGCCCGCGCACAGGCTGGAAAAAAATTCGTGCAGGCGGATGGCGGTAGCTTCATTTTCGCTGCCTGCCTCGTTCAAAGCGTGGATCAGCGTCTCGAAGTTATCCAGCCCCAGCAGGGCGCGTTTGCTGGTCAGGGCGTTCCGCACAATTGCTGCGCGTTTCTGCGTGTCATTAGAGCAGGGCGCAGGCAGGTTCAGCGCGGGTTCGAGCCGTCCCAGAATCCGCTCCAGCGAAGGCAGCGGGTCAAGCGCCAGCGCGAGAGTCAAATCGAAAGACGGGGCGAAGCGCAGCAGGGCTTCGCGCAGCAAGGCAGTCTTGCCAATTCCGCCCGCGCCATGCAGGGTGATGACGCGCTCCTTTTGATTGAACAGGCGCGTACCAATTTCCATCAACTCGCGCTGACGTCCAATCAATCCGCTGTCAGGGGCGGGCAGGTCGCTCACGTCGGCTGCGCGGAAGGTGGGCACAATCTGCGCGCCGCTTCCGCGCCAGGTCAGTTTTCCCGTCTCTTCGGGGTGCGCGGCGTACAGCGCAATCAACCCGATGTAGAATTCCAGCGCGTCTTTTTTTGCCGCGCGTTTGAGCGCGCGGCGCGCCTGCAAAGTCGCTTGCAAAACAGAGTGTCCCTGCGCGAGATAATTGTAAAATTGCGCGCTGATGATTTCATCATACTTGTCGGGCAGGTTGAACTGCATCCCCAGCGCAAACGGAACGCCCGCCCGCGCCAGTTCCCGCGCCAGATTGGAAAACTCGCTGCGCTGCGCGACTGCGGACTGGCACGCGCTCAGGAAGACGATCCACGCCCGATCCTTGACCTGCCGAATGAATTCGCGTCCATCCAGCGGATTTGGCGCGCCGTTCTCTTCTTCAAACAAAAGGAGTGCGCCCTCTTTGGCCGCCGCGCCATGCCCCGTGAAATGAACCAGCAATCCCTTTTGGAAATGCGCCATGACTTCCTGTAATTTTTCGGGCGTGGCGGGCAGCATTTTCCAAACATCAAACGGCGCGCCGCTTTTCTCGATGAGCCGCTTCATCTCGTTCCATTCGGCGTCGAGATTCAACTGCGGGTTTGGTTTTCCATGCTCGTCCAAGGTCAGCGGGTTGGCGGGGATGAACAACAACGGCACGCGCTCGACTTCGTTTTTCAATCTTCCATTCGCGGGGCGTTCGCTCTCTGGCAGCGCGCGCATGAAGGCGCAATCTTCCACCACATATTCTTCTTTGGCTTCGTTATACGCATATTCCCATGCGACGCCGTCCAACGCTGATGATTCCAGCACAAGGACAATTGTCCGCTCGTCCTGCCTGGAGAGTTCATCAAACGCCTTGCGCGCTGCGGAAGCGTCCTTGAACAAAGCCTGAAAGAGTTTTAGCCCATACGGGCGCGGATTTTTGACGAAGTCTTCCCATTCCTGCTCGGTCTGTCCCAAATCGAGGAAAGAAAAAGCGTGACTCTCTTTCCCATCCACGCGCACAGCGACCTGTTGATTGTTCAATGTGAGATGAAGTGTCAGCATGACGGTTTTCCCCTACAAACGCAAAAACAAAATATCCAGCGCGGCCAGCAGCAGCAAAAATGCGCCAAAGCCAAAAATCCACGCGGCTTGCTGCACAGCCTGACGTTTACGCGTCAGCAGCGCGGCCAACAGCTGGCGCTTGGCGCTCAGGCTGGCGCGTGGAAAGTCATAGCGGCGCGGCGTCACGGCCTGCAGGGCAAACAGCAGCGCCGTCAAGAAAGCGCACAACGTCAGCGCGCCGATAATTTTCACTTCAAAAAATTGCAGGTAAGCGGGAGAATCCTTGAGCGCCAGCAGGCCAAAAAACGCGCCGAGCAGCGTGGTGGCGAGCGTGATAATCTGGCGCGCCGCGTCTTCGAGCGTCTTCAGCGAACCTGTTTCCAACTCATCAAAAAGTTTCTCCAGCCGTTCATCGTCGGGCGTCAGTGGCGCAGAATCGGCAAACAATTCATCCGGCTCATATTTTTCAGACATTCGGCCTCGCTTTCGGGGTAAATTTAAATTTCTTCCCGCAAGCGGCGCAGGTTTCCACAAATTCTTCCTCCACTGGTTTGACGAGACGGTCGAGCGATTTTTCGGCAAAGCCATCTTTTTGGCGCAGTTCCGCCAAATCATAGCGGTTGGCGTGCTGGCAGTGCGGACATTTTGGGTTAACAAACGGCGGCATGGCGTCACTCCTGATGGATGAAATTTCCCAAACCTGAACCCTGCAAAGTATAAAACCAAACCCGCCCGGCGGCAACCTTTTGAACGCAACTAACGTGGCGCAAAGTTATGACGTGGCGCAAATCTCTGATTTGCGCGGGCAAGTCACAGGCTTGCCCTACAGGCGCACCGTGGCGCAAATCTCTGATTTGCGCGAGCAAGTCGCAGACTTGCCCTACAGGCGCACCGTGGCGCAAATCTCTGATTTGCGTAAGGCAAGTCGCAGGCTTGCCCTACAGGCGCACCGTGGCGCAAATCTCTGATTTGCGTAAGGCAAGTCGCAGACTTGCTCTACGGGTGTATTGAGGAAAATATCGCCAAAATTGGCAACAGCGCCCCCATTCCGCTCAAACTCGCGTATAATCCCAGCGCATTTTGGGGATGTGGCGGAACGGGCAGACGCGTAAGACTTAGGATCTTATGCCGCGAGGCGTGTGAGTTCGAATCTCACCATCCCTACACACATTCACCCGTAACATTATCTTGTACCAGGAAGGAATTTGACGTTGAAAATCGAAACAACCCCCCGCGAAGACCATCAGATTGAAATGCTGGTGGACGTTGAACCCGAAAAGATGGAAAGCGCCCGCCACCGCGCCGCCCGCAATCTTGCCGAAAAAGGCAAAATTCCCGGCTTTCGCCCCGGCAAAGCGCCCTACGACGTAGTTCGCCGCGCCTTTGGCGAGGCCGCCATCAACGAAGAAGCCCTCGAAATTTTGGTAGATGAAATCTACCCCGCCGCGCTGCAAGAAGCCAATATCGAACCCGCCGCCGCCGGTGCGCTCGAAGACGTCGTCAGCCTGGACCCACCACAACTGAAATTTCGCGTGCCGCTCATGCCAACCGTTGATTTGGGCGAGTACCGCGCCGTGCGCCAGGAATACACCTGGCAAGTGCCCGCCGAGCATGAAATTGATGAGCAAGTTGAGAATCTGCGCCGCATGTACGGCAAAACCGAAACCGTCGAACGCGCCGCCGAAAAAGACGACTACCTTTCCGCAGATATCATCGCCCGCAAAGCAAAAGCCAAAGACGGCGAAGAGCCGCTGCTGGAGCGCAAAGGCTACGCGTTGGTGGTTGGCCGCGAAGAAAAAGACGGTGAATTTCCCTTCCCCGGTTTCGGCAAACAAATGATTGGCCTGAAACCTGGCGAAGCCGTCACGATTTCGCACAAATTCCCCAAAGATTTTTCGGATGAAACTTTCGCCGGAAAAACCGCCTCGTTTGAAGTCACCGCCCGCACCGTGCGCGCCGTCACCGCCCCCGAACTGAATGACGAATTCGCCCAAAAAACCGGCCTCGGTCAGACGGTGGAAGAATTCCGCGCCCACCTGCGCGAAAACATCGAAAAAGAATCGCGTGATGAATACAATGACAAATTTTTCACCAAAGTGATTGACCAGATTAAAGCGGGCGCGACCATCAAATATCCGCCCCAGGTGGTGGAACATGAGTTGGAACACGTCATCGAAGACATCAAACACCGCCTGAGCGAACAGGGCGCCGATTTTGAAACCTATCTCAAAATCCGCGAAACCACGCTGGAAAAATTCACCGAAGACGAAGCCCGCCCGGTCGCCATCAAACGCCTGGAGCGCGGCCTGATTATGGACGAAGTTGCCCGCGCCGAAGATCTGCGCCCCAGCGATGAAAGTCTGCAGAAGAAATTTCAACAGATGTGGGCCTCGCTCGCGGTCAATGACCCGGAATTCGCTAAAATGACCAAGAACGGGACACGCGCCTCGCAGGAATTAATCAACGCGGTGGCCTCCGACGCCGCCGGGCGATTAACTACCCGCCTGGTGCTCGACCGGCTGAAAGCCATCGCCAGCGGTCAGGCGCCCGCCCTCGAAACGGCGACCCCGCCCGCGGCGGAGGCTGCTTCCGCTGAAGCGCAGGCCAAGCCCAAAAAGAAGAAAACTGCCAAAAAGGCCGCAAGCGCCGAATAGGCGACTTCTCCCCGAATAAAAATCTCCGGTATCACTTGCCGGAGATTTTTCTAGATGGAGTCGAAAGCCTCCCAATTTTCGCGCAAAATCAGGCCCTTCGCAGGGCGCTTCGCGAAGATTTTGCGCTCCGGCTTTTTCGTTTTCTTATGCAAATCCAATAATTTACGGGTATGATTGCAAAACTATACAGGAGAAACCATGACCCAAAATTTTAACAACCTTGTTCCCATGGTGGTCGAGTCGTCCGGGCGCGGTGAACGCGCTTATGACATCTACTCGCTTTTGCTCAAAGAGCGCATTATTTTCATGGGCATGCCCATTGATGACCAGGTGGCGAATGTCATTGTGGCCCAACTGCTGTTTTTGAGCCACGAAGACCCCGAAAAAGAAATTCAGATGTACGTCAACTCTCCCGGTGGGCAGATTTACGCCGGGCTGGCGATTTACGACACGATGCAGATGATTTCGAACCCCATTAGTACCGTGGCAGTGGGGATTACCGCCTCGTTTGGCACCGTCCTGCTGACGGCTGGCACGAAAGGCCGCCGCTACGCCCTGCCGAATGCCACCATTCACATGCACCAGCCGCTCGGCGGCGCGCAAGGCCAGGCCACCGACATCGCCATTCAGGCCAAACAGATTTTACGGCTGAAGAGCCTGCTGAACGGCATCATGTCGAAGCATACCGGCCAAACGCTGGAAGTCATTGAGCGCGATACCGACCGCGACTATTACCTGGATGCGAAACAGGCGGTTGAATACGGTCTGGTCGATCAGGTGCTGGACGTGCCAGAGAAGAAGTAATCAGTTGATGGAATGCAGAATGCGGAATGATGAATTTCTCATTCTGCATTCTGCATTCTGCATTCACCATTCATCATTCCCATGCCCCTGCTTCCCGCCTTCATTCGTGGATTAATTTTGGATATGGACGGCGTCATCTGGAAAGCGGATGCGCCGATTGGTGATTTGCCCGCGATTTTTGCCGAAATTCGGCGGCGCGGGCTCAAATTTGTCTTTGCCACCAATAATTCCACACGCACGCCACAGCAATATGTCGATCAACTTGCCCGGCTGGGCGTCGCCGTTGAAGGCTGGCAGGTTGTCACATCATCGCTGGCCGCCGCCGATTTAATTGCGCGGCAACTCCCCGCCCACGCCCCCGTCTTTGCCATTGGCGAAGACGGCCTGATACAAGCCCTGATTGAAAAAAACCTGATCGTTTTGCCCGCCGAATCTGCCGAATCTGCCCAGGCGGTGGTGCTGGGCATTGACCGCAAAGTCAATTTTCAAAAAATGGCCGAGGCCGCCCTGCTGGTGCGGCGCGGCGTTCCGTTCTATGCCACCAACCTCGATAAAACCTTTCCCACCCCGCGCGGACAAATCCCCGGCGCTGGCGCCTGGGCCTCAGTTATCATCACCGCCAGCGGCAGCGAGCCCATTGTGGCCGGAAAACCATCCACCGCGCTGATGGAACTGGCGCTGGCGCGGCTGGCCCTGCCGCGTGAAGCGGCGCTGGTCGTCGGCGACCGGCTCGAAACGGACATCGCCGCCGGTCAGGCCGCGCACTGCCCGACAGCGCTGGTTCTCTCTGGCGTCTCCACCCGCGCCCAGGCGCAAGCCTGGGCGCCAAAAATAGACTTAATTGCCAATCATCTGACTGATATTGTTACTGAAACGGTCTAACCGCCCAACTGGATAAGCGCTTACCTTGAACCTTCCCCTGATTTACGACCTCGACCTGCCCGCTCTGACGGAACTCCTGCAAACCTGGGGCGAACCAGCCTACCGCGCCCGGCAGATTTGGCACGGCTTGTACAAAAGTTTCTGGCAAGCGCCGGAAGAATTTACCAGCCTGCCCAAAAGCCTGCGCGAGAAAATAGCCGCCGGGCTGAGCTTTCAGCCGCTGACCCCCACCCTGAAACTGGATTCCAGCGACGGCCAGACCCGCAAGACCCTTTTCGCCCTGGCGGATGGCCGTCAGATTGAAGCGGTTCTCATGCGCTACGACCGCCGCCGCACGCTGTGCATCAGCACGCAGGCCGGCTGCGCCATGGGCTGCACTTTCTGCGCCACCGGACAGATGGGTTTCAAGCGGAATCTTTCCAGCGGCGAAATTGTGGCGCAGGTCATCTACTACGCCCGCCTGCTGGCCGAAGAAAACCTGGCCGTCACCAACGTGGTGCTGATGGGCATGGGCGAACCTTTCCATAATTATGAGAACAGCATGGCCGCCATTGACCGGTTGAATGACGCCGAAGGCTATGCTTTTGGCGCGCGCCGATTTACGGTTTCCACCTCCGGGCTGGTTCCGGCCATTCGACAGTTTGCCAGCGAAAAACGTCAGGTCAATCTGGCAGTTTCGCTGCACGCCGTGGATGATGTTGCCCGCTCGGCCATGATGCCGGTTAACAAGCGTTACCCCATCGAAGAGTTGATTTCTGCCTGCCGCGACTATGTTCAGGTCACCGGCCGGCGGATTACTTTTGAGTGGGCGCTGATTCACGAAGTCAACGACAGCCCGGAAACCGCTCAAAAACTGGCGCGTCTGCTCAAAGGGCTGTTGTGCCACGTCAACGCCATTCCGCTCAACCCCACCACCGGTTATGCGGGTCAGCCCACCTCGCGCGAACGCGCCGCCGTTTTTCAGGCGACGTTGGAGCAGAACGGCATCCCCTGCACCATTCGGATGCGGCGCGGAATTGATATCCAGGCCGGCTGTGGACAACTTGCTTCGCGGTCTGTATAGTTTATATTTTCTTTTTACCTTATTGGCTACGCGCAATCTATTTTCATTCAAAAACTTGCCACAAGCCCCAGAGTGGTGGTATAAGTCCACTTGCCATCCGTCAGCGGTCACATTTTCTCTCTATCTTCTCCAACCTTCCCTACTATGACAGAACTCACGCCCCCCATCGAATTCCCCGCACAAGCCGAACTTTCCGCGCAGGAACCCGTTGCTGTTGCCGAAGCGCCACTCCCCGCCGCCCCCGGCTGGCTGACACACAAACCTTTCGCCGCCTTTCCCAATTTAACGGTAGAAACGCTTTTGTTTGCCGCCATTCTCATTTTTGCCATCATCACCCGCTTCTACGACTTAGGAACGCGTGTGATGAGCCACGACGAGAGCCTGCACACCTACTATTCCTGGAATCTTTACCGCGGACAAGGCTACCAGCACAACCCGATGATGCACGGGCCGCTCCAGTTTCACATGCTGGCGCTGTCCTATTTCATTTTCGGCGTCAGTGATTTCACCGCCCGCATTCCAGCGGCGCTCTTCAGCATCGCCGCAGTCGCCGCGCTGTGGTACTGGCGGCGCTATCTGGGGCGCTTCGGCGCGCTGGTCGCGGCGCTGATGATGGTTATTTCGCCCTACATGCTTTTTTACGGGCGCTACGTCCGCAATGAAGCTTTTGTGGCGCTCTACGGCATTCTGGCGCTCTACGCTGTTTTGCGCTACCTGGAAAACGGCCAGGCGCGTTACCTGTACCTGCTGACCGCCGCCACCGCGCTGCATTTCACCGTTAAAGAAACCGCCTTCATCTACACCGCCGAACTGCTCATTTTCCTGCTGGCCTATTTTGTCTCCAGCGTAACACGCGCGCCGTGGGGCGAACGCAAAGCCGAGTTCCGCGGCTTCATCATCAGCATGGGCGCGACCATCCTCGGGCTGGGCGGCGCACTCGCCATCGCCTATATCAATCAGAAAACCAAGGCTCCCGTCAACGGTGACCTGACCGGAGCAGGAACGCAGCTCGCACTCCCCAGCGCCATTGCCCCGTTTGAAATCAGTCTGGCCGTCATCGGCCTACTCGGCCTGCTCGCCGCGGGCTTCTTTCTCGTGCGCGGCCTTTCCATTGAACGCCTGCGCCAGGAACGCTCTCTCGACTTATTTCTGCTTCTCGGCACGCTGATTGTGCCGACACTCATCCCCTTCCCGATGGTCATGGCCGGGCTTAATCCGCTCGACTACACGCCAACCGGCCTGCTCTACACGTCCCTGTTCATTATCCCGGTGTTTATCGTCGCCGCCATGATTGGCTACTGGTGGAACTGGAACATTTGGTGGCGCGCCGCCGCACTTTTCTACATTATCTTTACCGTTTTCTACACCACGCTTTTCACCAACGGCGCGGGATTTTTCACCGGGCTGGTCGGCTCACTGGGCTACTGGCTCGAACAACAAGGCGTGGAACGCGGCAGTCAGCCCTGGTATTTTTATTTGCTGATTCAAATTCCAGTCTATGAATTTTTACCCTTTTTCGCCAGTCTGCTGGCCGCCGCGCTCGGCTTCAGGCGATTAAAGCGGGAAAACCCGCCCGCCGAAAATTTGTCCGCCGCGCCGGAAGGCGAATTCGCCGCTGAAAGCCCCGCTTTGCCTCCAGACGCCGCTCCCGAAAGTCTCCCCGCCACCGAACAAGGGAATCCCCTTTTTCTTGCTCGGCCTGTCGATTCGGTAACGATCAATTTACCCAACACCTTCGCCCTGCTCGGCTGGTGGAGCGTTGCCAGCGTCGCCGCCTTTACCCTGGCCGGAGAAAAAATGCCCTGGATTACCGTCCACCTGGCCCTGCCGATGATTTTGTGGGGCGGCTGGGCCATCGGCGATATTTTGGAGCGCATCGAATGGAAAGAACTTCGCCGGCGCAATGTTTTTGTGGCGCTTGGCCTGACACTCGTCTTCATCTTCAGCGCCGTGGGCATTTTCCTGGCCTGGAACAACCCCATTCCCCCGTTTTCGGGCAAGGAACTCTCCCAACTGCAAACCACCACCTCGTTTGTGCTGGCCGTCATCGGCCTATTCGCCAGCGGCGCGGGGCTGTTTTATCTGCTCAACGAACACTGGCCGCTCAAACAGGCCATTTATCTTACGCTGATTTCCTTCTTCGGCTTGTTGGCAGTTCTCACCACCCGCGCCGCCTTCCGCGCCACCTACATCAATTACGATAGCGGCATGGAGTATCTTGTCTACGCGCATGGCTACACCGGTAACAAGGATGCCTTGCGTCAGGTAATGGACCTCTCCGAAAAAACCACTGGCGACCCCTACGCCATCAAGGTTGCCTACGATGACGACACCTCCTGGCCCATGTCGTGGTACATGCGCGAATTTCCCAATGCGGTTTTTTACGGCAGCCAGCCCAACCGCGACCTGCGCGAGCTGCCCGCCATCATCGTCGGCGACAATAATTTCAGCAAAATTGAACCCATCGTCGGCAAAGATTACCTGCGCTACGACTACATCCGCATGGTCTGGCCGAATCAAGATTACTTTGGCCTGACGCCAGAACGATTTGCCAACGCCATCAGCGACCCCGCCGTGCGCGCCGGCATCTTCGACATTTGGCTTAACCGCGACTACAGCGCCTACGCCAAAGCCACCGGGCGAGAATCGATGACCAATCAGAACTGGGACCCATCTGACCGGATGAGACTTTACATCCGCAAAGATGTTGCCAACCAATTGTGGAATTATGGCGCTGCGCCCGTTGAGCAAGTGGTCAGCGACCCTTACGCCGGCAAGGCAACAAAAATTGAAGCCAATCTGGTCTTTGGCGAAATCGGCCAAAATCTCGGGCAGTTTGACGCGCCGCGCGGCCTGGCCTTTGCCCCAGACGGCTCGCTCTACGTCGCCGATTCGCGCAATCACCGCATTCAGCACTTCGACGCCGAGGGCAATTTTATCAATCAGTGGGGAACCTTTGGCGACTTACTCAACACCGGCCAGGCGCCGATTGGGACGCTTGACGAACCCTGGGGCGTGGCGGTTGGGCCGGACGGCTCGGTTTACGTCAGCGATACCTGGAATCACCGCATCCAAAAATTCAGCGCCGAGGGCAAAGCCATCAAAATGTGGGG
This sequence comes from Anaerolineae bacterium CG2_30_57_67, assembly GCA_001872455.1. Classification (GTDB taxonomy): domain Bacteria; phylum Chloroflexota; class Anaerolineae; order Anaerolineales; family Villigracilaceae; genus UBA8950. The sequence continues at coordinate 10,927 of MNXJ01000044.1, forward strand.
CATCTTCGGCCTGGCAGCGGATGCGTCCGATGCGCTTTACGGCCCGCGCGGCATCAGCATCGATTCTGCCGGCCATATTTTCGTGGCCGATACCGGCAACAAGCGCATTGTCATTTTTGACTCTGAAGGAAACTTACTCAACTCCTTTGGCAGTGAAGGTGTGGATATCGGCCAATTCTATGAGCCGGTGGATGTCAAAATTGGGCCAGATGGCAATGCCTACGTCACCGACACCTGGAATCATCGCGTGCAGGTTTTCGCTCCTGGTGGCGCCGACGGTTTATCCTTCACGCCCCTGCTGCAGTGGGAAGTTAGCGGCTGGCTGAGCGAAACGCTGGACAACAAGCCCTATATCGCCATCGCGCCGAATGGGCATGTCTTCGTCACCGACCCCGAAGGCTACCGCGTGATTGAATTCACCGCCGAGGGGCTGGTGGTGCGCGTCTGGGGCGACTATGGCGCGGAAAACTTTGCTTTCACCCTGCCATCCGGCATCATCAGCGACGCGGCAGGCAACATTTGGGTCACTGATGCCGGTTACAACCGCGTCATGCGCTTCACACTGCCGTAATCGCGCCGGTGGTATAATTTTCGCGCCGGGAACGACACCGGTAAAACTATCAGGGAGAAACCCTTCCATGAAACTTCACGAATATCAGTCCAAACAGATTTTCTCTCGTTATGGAATTCCAATTCCCAAAGGGAGAGTCGCATCCACTGCCAGCGAAGCCAAAAGCATCGCTGAAGAACTCGGTGGGCGCGTTGTTGTCAAATCGCAAGTTTTGGTGGGCGGGCGCGGTAAAGCAGGCGGCATTCGCCTCGCAAAAGACCCCGCCGAAGCCGAACAACTCGCCACCCAAATTTTAGCGATGGAAATCAAGGGTCTGCCGGTGCGTAAAGTTCTGGTAGACGAAGCCGCCGCCATCGGCCAGGAAATCTATCTGGGCATCACCAACGATCGCGCCGCCCGCAAGCCGGTCATCATGGTCTCTGCCGCCGGGGGCGTGGAGATTGAAGAAGTTGCCAGAACCAACCCGGAAAAAATCATCAAGTCGCACATTGACCCATTGTTGGGCATCAAAGACTACCAGACCCGCGACATCGCCTCCAGCATTGACCTGCCGCGCGAATACTGGAAAGTCTTCGGCGAAATCGTCAAAGGATTGTGGCAGGCTTACAGCGACACCGACGCCACCCTGGCCGAAATCAACCCGCTCGTCATCACGCAAGATAAACGCATGGTGGCGCTCGACGGCAAAATGCTGATTGACGATAATGCCCTGATGCGCCACCCCGACCTGGCCGAAATGCGCGACACCGACGAAGACGCCCCCGCTGAAATCGAAGCCCGTAAATATGGGCTGACCTTCATTAAGCTGGATGGCAATATCGGCTGCATGGTCAACGGCGCCGGGCTGGCGATGGCGACGATGGACATCACCAAACTCTTCGGTGGCGAACCGGCCAACTTTTTGGATATTGGCGGCGGCGCGGGCGCGGATAAAGTTGCCGCGGCCATGCGCATCATTCTCTCTGACTCCAACGTCAAAGCCATTCTGTTCAATATTTTTGGCGGCATCACCCGTTGCGATGAAGTCGCCAAAGGCATTCTGGTCGCCATGGACGAAGTTAAGCCCAAAGTGCCGATGATTGTGCGCCTGGTCGGCACCAACGCTGAAGAGGGCCGCCAACTGCTGTCCAATGCCAAAATGATTACCGCCGAAACCTTGGCGGACGCCGCCCAGAAAGCCGTCAACGCGGCGAAAGGAATCTAACCATGAGCATTCTCGTCAATAAAGATACCCGCCTGCTCGTGCAGGGCATTACCGGCGGTGAAGGACTCTTCCACACCCAGCAAATGCTGGCCTACGGCACCAACATTGTCGGCGGCGTGACCCCCGGCAAGGGCGGCGAATGGGTCGAGGGCAAAATTCCCGTCTTCGACTCGGTCAAACGCGCCGCTGAACTAACCGAAGCCAACGCCAGCATCATCTTCGTCCCGGCGCGTTTCGCCGCCGACGCCATGTTTGAAGCCGCCGACGCCGGAATCCCGCTCATCATCTGCATCACCGAAGGCGTCCCCGTCCAGGATATGATGCGCGTGCGCAACTACCTCGACCAGAAACACATCCGCCTGATTGGTCCCAATTGCCCCGGCCTGCTGACGCCCGGAGAAGCCAAAGTCGGCATCATTCCCGGCAACATCGCCATTCCCGGCAACGTCGGCGTAGTCTCGCGCTCTGGCACGCTCACCTACGAAGTACTCTACGCCCTGAAAAACGTCGGCATGGGCTCCAGCACCTGCGTTGGCATCGGCGGCGACCCGGTCAACGGCACCAGCTTTATTGACTGCCTGCAAATGTTTGAAGCCGACCCGCGCACCGAAAAGGTTGTCCTGATTGGTGAAATTGGCGGCACCGACGAAGAAAAAGCCGCCGAATACATCGCCACCAAAATGAGCAAACCCGTCGCCGGCTTCATCGCCGGGCAAAGCGCGCCTGCCGGAAAACGCATGGGACACGCGGGTGCCATCATCGAAGGCGGCGCCGGAACCGCCGCGGGCAAAGTTGCCGCACTCGAAGCCGCTGGCGTGCGCATGGCGCGTCACCCCGAAGAAATCCCCGGCTTGCTAAAATAAAGTGTACGTTAGCGCAACACAAGTAAAGCCTATCAAAAACAAAGAAGGACAGGCCAAATGGCCTGTCCTTCTTGTATAATTGCGTCACTCACGAACGGTGGCTGTCAATATATTTCACAGCCTCGCCCACCGTGGTAATCTTCTGGGCATCATCGTCCGAGATTTCCGCGCTGAACTTATCTTCAAACGCCATGATCAACTCCACCAGGTCGAGCGAATCGGCCTCCAGGTCTTCGCGGAAACGCGCTTCCGGCGTAATTTTGCCCTCGTCCACGCCGAGCAAATCCATAACAATCGCCTTAATTTCGGCATAAGTGTCTGCCATAGTTTTTCTCCTTAATTGAATGTATAAAAGAAATTGTAGCGGCGATTCTACCACTACTTAATGAACAGGAACACAGCCCCATGTCAAAAGTTGCGCCCATCGAACAACGAAAAGATGACCACATAAAAATCAACCTGGAGCGGGATGTCCGCTCTGCGCAGACGACCGGCCTCGAGAAGATTTTCCTGCTCCACGAGGCTTTGCCCGAGTTGAATCTGGACGACGTTGCCACCAGCCTACTCCTGTTTGGCCGTCAAATCAGCGCCCCCCTGCTGATCAGTTCGATGACCGGCGGCACGCGCGATGCGGCCAGCATCAATCAACGCCTGGCCGAAGCCGCCCAGGAATGCCACATCGCCATGGGAGTCGGCAGCCAACGTGCCGCCATCGAACACCCCGAACAAGCCGCCACTTTCAACATCCGCAAATTTGCGCCAGATATTTTACTCTTCGCCAACCTGGGCGCGGTGCAGCTCAACTACGGCTACGGCCTCAGCGAATGCCAGCGCGCCGTGGACATGCTCGAAGCCGATGCGCTTTTTCTGCATCTGAATCCGTTGCAAGAAGCCGTCCAGCACGGCGGCGACGTGCGCTGGGCCGGGCTGGCAAAAAAGATTGAACAAATCTGTAAAACCCTGCCGGTGCCAGTGGTCGCCAAAGAAGTCGGCTGGGGAATTTCAGCGCGCAGCGCCCAGCTCCTCGCCGACTGCGGCGTGGCTGCGATTGACGTGGCCGGAGCAGGCGGCACCAGCTGGTCACAGGTTGAAATGTACCGCGCACCCAATGAATTTCTGCGCGCCCTGGCAGGGTCGTTTATCGGCTGGGGCATTCCCACCGCCGACTCGATTCGCCTGGTACGCCAAACCTTGCCACAAATGCCCATCTTCGCCAGCGGCGGCCTGAAAGACGGCCTCGACCTGGCAAAATGCCTGGCGCTGGGAGCAAGCCTGGGCGGGATGGCGGGCCAATTTCTCAAGGCCGCTGCCGTTTCCAGCGAGAACGTCATCGAAACCATCCAACTCACCCAGCAGCAGCTCCAAATTGCCATGTTCTGCGCCGGAGCCGCCAGCCTGGCAGACCTGAACCTGACCCGTTTGCAACCGGAGCGCCGCCATGAATGACCTGCTCAAAACCCTGTATGCCGCCACCGAAAACGAACTGCAACGCCAAATTGCCCGCCTGGACACACCCCGCACGCGCGAATTTCACCAAATGCTCACCTATCACATGGGCTGGACGGGCGCGGGCGCCGGGCCGGAAGCCGCCGGAAAACGCATCCGCCCGCAGTTGCTGCTGCTTTGCGCCGCTTCCAGTGGCGGTGACTGGCAAAAAGCCCTGCCCGCCGCCGCCGCCGTCGAACTGTTGCACAACTTCAGCCTGATCCACGACGACATCGAAGACCACTCTGACAAGCGGCGCGGACGGGCCACCCTGTGGGCGTGCTGGGGCATTCCGCAAGCCATCAACGCCGGAGACGGGCTATTTGTCCTCTGCGATTTGGCGCTGGACGACCTGGCAAAAAATTATTCCGCCCAAATCGCGCTGACAGCGGCAAAAATCTTGCACCAAACCAGCCTGCGCCTGACTGCCGGACAATATCAGGATATGTCCTACGAAAAGCGCACCGACCTGAACGAGGCGGATTACTGGCCGATGATTTCGGGCAAAACCGCCGCGCTGATTGCGGCCAGCTGTGAAATCGGCGCGGTGCTGGCCGAGGTCGGCACCCCCACCCGCGCCGCCTACCGCGAGTTTGGCGAGGCGCTCGGCCTGGCTTTTCAGGTACAGGATGATCTTCTCGGCATTTGGGGCGACGAGGCGCAGACCGGGAAATCTGCCGCCAGCGACCTGCTGGAGGGTAAAAAATCGCTGCCGGTGTTGTACGGGCTGGGACAGCGCGGGAAATTTGCGGCGCGCTGGGAGCGCGGCCCGATTTCTCCCGTTGAGGTTGTTCAGGTTTCCCAGTTTTTGGCCGAGGAAGGCGCTAGTGGCTATACGCAAAACAAAGCCACCGAATGGACGGAAAAAGCGCTGACCAGCCTGGAAAGCGCCCATCCCTATGGCGAAGCGGGCGCCACACTTCACCACCTGGCGCAAAGGCTGCTGGGACGCAGCAACTAACTTTTCGCCTTGACAGCCAGCCCGCCAGCCGCTAAAATGTGAATGTTTACTTCGTCAAAGCTACGGAAAGCGGTTTAAGCGCAGCGGCATACTTCAATAATGTAGAAGCGCGCCTTGTCTTTGCGGGTGTAGTTCAGTGGTAGAACGCTTGCTTCCCAAGCAAGATATCGTGAGTTCGAATCTCATCACCCGCTCTAAAACAGGAATCCACCTAAATCACAAGACGCGCCCGGAAACCAATCGGAGTGCGTCTTGTGATTTTTACGAGTGCTGACTGGTCAATTCGAGTTAGTCGTCGAGCGGGCTGCGCACTGCTCCCGCTCCGCGCTGGAGGACGTGGGTGTAAATCATGGTGGTTTTGACATCTTTGTGGCCGAGCAGTTCTTGCACGGTACGAATGTCGTAGCCATTTTGGAGCAGGTGGGTGGCAAAACTGTGGCGGAAGGTATGTGGGCTGACTTGTTTGTCTATGCCTGCGGCTTTTGCGGCTTGGCGGATGGCTTTTTGCAGGACGGTTTCGTCCAAGTGGTGGCGGCGGACCTCACCCCCGGCGCCTCTCCCAGCGGGAGAGGGGAGCGAGAGCGGGTCGAGGGAACGTTGGGAGGCGGGGAAGATGAATTGCCAGATCCATTCTTTGGTGGCGTTTGTGTATTTGGCGTCGAGGGCGTTGGGGATGACGGTTTTTCCGTAGCCTTCGGCGAGGTCCTTTTGGTGCAGAGCTTTTACATCCAGCAGCATTTGTTTAATTTCGGGGACGATAGAGTCGGGTAGGATGGTAACGCGGTCATCGTCGCCTTTGCCGCCGCGCACGATGATCTGGTGGTTGTCGAAGTCAATGTCTTTGACGCGCAGGCGCATACATTCCATGACGCGCAGTCCGGAGCCGTAGAGGATTTTTGTCATGAGGCGGGTGACGCCGCGCATGTGGCTGATGACGGCGAGGGCTTCGGCGTGGGTGAGGACGGTGGGGAGTCGTTTGGGGCGGGAGGCGTTGGAGAGGTCGGGCGGGAGCGTCATTTCGATTTGGAGGACGGTTCGGTATAGAAAGAGGATGGCGCTGAGGGCCTGGTTGGAGGTGGATGCGGCGACTTTGCGTTCGTTGGCGAGGTAGGCGATGAAGGCGCGGATTTCGGTTTCGCCCATGTCTTTGGGGTGGCGTTTGTGGTGGAAGAGGATGTAGCGTTTGATCCAGTCGGTGTAGGTTTGCTCGGTGCGGTAGGAGTAGTGTTTGGTGCGGAGGGCGTCGCGGACTTGTTCCATGAGTTTTCTTGCCTGAGGGGGCTGGGGGGGGGTTGTTTTTTGAGTCATTGCGGGTTCTCGGTTGGGGTGCTAAAATAGGCGAAATTAATTTAGGGTATTTTAACCCATCACCGCCTAAACGCCTAAATTAATTAGGTGTTTAGAATCCAAAAGGTAGATAAGCCATTCGGCGGTGAAACGGCGTCTTATACAATAGTTAGGCGCATCCGTGCAAAATGTTGTCGTCTTTTTGTCAGCGTTTTTTTTGTTTGCGAATCAAATTGGGTTTTGTAAATCGTTCACTTCTTTTATTGTTGTCGT
>MNXJ01000008.1 GCA_001872455.1 Anaerolineae bacterium CG2_30_57_67
CAGGCCAATATAGGCGGCAAAGGGGTTGCCGCCCACCAGGGCAATAATCACGCCGCCCAAAACAACAGCGGTAAAGATTGCCAGGACGGGGATGAGCGTGGCATCCAAAACGGATTTCCAGATGCGACGTCCCAAGCTGGCGGGTTGATGTTCTTCTGGGGTCTGCATGTTGTTGTTACTTCCTCTGTGGAAAAAGATGAATGGCAGTAATTATAACTTTGTTTTGCGCTACAACTCCAATCCCGCGACGTGGAAAGACAAAGAAAAAATAGAGAGACAGGGAAACATGAAACTGGTAAACTGGGATAAACTAAAATGCAAGGAAACGCCATGAAACAACTCCTCCAAAATTTAAAGAACGGACAAACCACCGTTGAAGAAGTTCCCGTCCCCACGCCGCGCGCCGGGCAGGCCCTGGTGCAGGTGGCCGCATCGCTCGTTTCGGCTGGAACCGAGCGTATGGTGGTCGAATTCGCCGAGAAAAACCTGCTCGGCAAGGCGCGCTCGCGCCCCGATTTGGTGCGCCAGGTGCTGGATAAAATGTCGCGCGAGGGCGTTGTTCCCACCCTGCAGGCCGCCTTCAACCGCCTCGACAGCCCCATGCCGCTCGGCTACTCCTCCGCCGGGACGATTGCGGCGCTGGGCGCGGGGATGGATGGCTTTCACGTTGGGCAGCGTGTGGCCTGCGCGGGCGGCGGCTACGCCGTCCACGCCGAGTACAACCTCGTGCCACGCAATTTGCTGACGCCGCTGCCCGACGCGGTGGATTTTGACTCAGCCGCGTTCACCACGCTGGGGGCGATTGCCCTGCATGGATTCCGGCTGACGGAGGCGCAGTTGGGCGAAAATGTGGCCGTAATTGGGCTGGGTCTGCTCGGCCTGCTGACGATTCAACTCGCCGCCGCAGCCGGGTGCCGCGTTTGGGGAACGGACACCAACCCTCAGCGGGTGAGGCTGGCGAAGCAGCTCGGGGCGGCAGCCTGCCTGCGCGCCGAGGCCGTCGACTCCGCCTCCGCCTTTACCGCCCAGCGCGGCTTCGACCGCGTCATCATCTGCGCCGACACAAAATCCGCCGACCCGGTGGAACTGGCCGGGGCAATTGCCCGCGACCGCGCCAACATTGTGGCGACCGGCGCGGTGGGGCTGACTTTGCCGCGCAAAATTTACTACGAAAAAGAGCTCAATTTCATCAACTCGCGCTCCTACGGCCCGGGGCGCTACGACGCCAATTACGAAGAAAATGGCCGCGATTATCCGCTCGGCTATGTGCGCTGGACGGAGGGCCGCAACTTTGAAGCAGTGGTGAATTTGATTGCGACTGGAAAATTGCAAATTGCGCCCCTGATTACGCATCGCATCGCCATTGAGCAAGCGCCCGAAGCCTACGAAATTATCACCGGCAAGAAGAAAGAACCGTTTTTGGGCGTGGTCTTGACATATCCAGTTAGCCAGTTAGCCAGTTATCCAGTTAGCCAGTTAGCCAGTTCAACCGCCCAACCGGAAAACCGGACAACCGCCCAACCGGAAAACCGGACAACCGCCCAACCGAACAACCGAACAACCGGACAACCGCCCAACCGGGAAACCGCCCAACCGCACAACCGCACAACCGAACAACCGGTAAACCGACTAACCGTGGGCGTGCTCGGGGCGGGGCTGTACGCCAACGCCACACTGCTGCCCGCGCTCAAAAAGCTGAAAGAAGTCGAACTGGTCGGCATCGCCTCGACAGGCGGGCTGCACGCAGCGCATTCCGGCAAAAAATTCGGCTTCCGCTACGCTTGCTCGGACGAGGCGCAAATTTTGAACGACCCCGCCATCAACACCGTGTTGATTCTCACCCGTCACGACACGCATGCCCATTTGGCGGTGAAAGCCCTGCAGGCGGGCAAACACGTTTTTGTGGAAAAACCGCTGGCAGTTGATAGTGGTCAGTTGACAGTTATCCGTGAACAACTGTCAACCACCAACCAACAACTGCTAACGATTGGTTTCAACCGCCGCTTTGCGCCGCTGGCCGCGCAACTTGCCGCGCACTTTGCCAACCGCGCAGAAGCGTTGTACATGCACTACCGCGTCAACGCCGGCTACATTCCGCTCAATCACTGGACGCAGGACCCGCTGCAGGGCGGTGGACGCATCATCGGCGAGGCCTGCCATTTTATTGACTTTTTCACCTTTTTGGCCGGTTCCGCGCCGGTTGCCGTGCGCGCCGCCGCGCTGCCAGATGGCGGCAAATATCGCGCCGACAACGTGACGATGACTTTCACATTTGCCGATGGCTCGCTGGGCGTGTTGGATTATCTCGCCAACGGCGACAAATCCTTCCCCAAAGAGCGGGTCGAAGTTTTCTGCGGCGGAAAGATCGCCGTGCTGGATGATTTTCGGCGGCTGGAAACGGTGCAAGATGGCAGGAAGAAAGAGAAAAAGACCAGCCAGGACAAAGGTCATCTGGCCGAAATGCAAGCACTCGTGCGCGGAGTTTTGACCGGAACGCCGCCCATCCCCTACGCGCAACTGATTGGCGTCACCCAGGCCGCTTTCGCGGCGGTGGACTCCGTTCAGCAAGGCGGCGCGCAGGTAAAAATCGAACAGTAGAAATTCACCCTTTCCAGGAGTCTCCCATGCATCTGACTGGCATCTACGCCCCCATCGTCACCCCCTTCCACGCCGACGAAACCATCAACTACCCGGTTTTGGCCGACCTGATTGAATTTCTCATCGAAAACGGTATCAGCGGCCTGGTGCCTGGCGGCACCACCGGCGAAGTCTACGCCCTGAGCGAAGCCGAACGGCTGGAACTCTTTCAGTTTGTCAAAGAACAGGTCAAAGGGCGGGTCACGCTCATCGCCGGAACCAACTCCGGCGCCACGCGCGATGTCATCCGCTACTCGCAGGCCGCCGAAACCATCGGCTACGACGCGCTGATGGTGGCCGTGCCGCCCTACTCGCGCCCCACCCAGCGCGAGCTGCTGGCGCATTACCGCGCCGTCGCCCAAAGCGTCAGCATTCCCATCACGCTCTACAATTTTCCCTGGCGCGCCGGAACGGAAGTCGGCTACGATGTGCTGGACGGCCTGCTCGACCTGCCCAATGTCATCGGCATCAAAGAAGCCTCCGGCGAGATGAGCCGCGTCTACGAATTCCGCCTACGCTACGGCGAGCGCTATCAGATGATTTGCGGCTCGGACGACCAGGCGCTGGATTATTTTCTGTGGGGAACGACCGCCTGGATTGGCGGCGCGGCCTCCTGCGCCCCGCGTCAGCACGCCGCCGTGCTGGAAGCCGCGCTGCAAGGCAACTTCTCCGCCGCCCGCGCCGCCATGCAAAAACTCCTACCGCTGATACGCAACCTGGAAAGCGGCGGCTACACTCAAAAAGTGAAGCGCGGCTGTGAACTGCTCGGCTTCGCCGTTGGCGCGCCGCGCCGCCCGCTGCTGCCTCTGCCCGCAGCCGACCGCGCCGAATTTGAACAGATTTTTAAGAGCATTTAACCACGAAGTCAACGACGGAACACGACGGAAAATCTTTTAATGGTTTTCCATTGTGCTCCTGCGTTACCGTTGTGGTTAATCTTTTCGATAGATGGAGGCCGCGATGAAACGCATCCCATTTTTGGACTCTCACACTGGCGGCGAGCCGACCCGCTTAATCAGCGAAAACTTCCCCGACCTGGGCGCTGGTTCCGTTGCCGAAAAATTATTCCGCCTCGAGCAAAATTTTGACACCTTCCGCAGCCAGGTACTCAACGAACCGCGCGGCGCGGATGTGCTGGTTGGCGCGCTGCTGGTGCAACCCGCCGACTCAACCTGTCAGTTGGGCGTCATCTACTTCAACAACGTCGGCTACCTGGGCATGTGCGGGCACGGCACCATCGGCCTGATGGCTTCGCTTTCCTACCAGGGCAAAATCACGCCCGGTGCCTACCGCATCGAAACTTCGGTGGGAGTCGTCGAAGCCACGCTCCACCCCGCCCAAAAAACGCCAGAGAACGCGGCTTCCTACCCCAACCGCGTCTCCGTCCGCAATATTCCGTCCTACCGCCTGCTGAAACATCTCGCCGTGCAAGTAGACGGGCAAACCCTGCATGGCGACGTAGCCTGGGGCGGCAACTGGTTTTTTCTGTGCCACGACCACGGCCTGGAAGTTTCCCCGCAAAACCTGGAACCGCTGACCGACCTGGCCTGGCGCATCCGCGCCGCCTACACTCAAATGGGCATCACCGCCCCCGACGGCCATGCCATTGACCACGTGGAACTCTTCGCGCCCACACCGCGCGCCGACAGCCGCAGTTTTGTGCTTTGCCCCGGCAAAGCCTACGACCGCTCGCCCTGCGGCACCGGCACCAGCGCCAAACTGGCCTGCCTCGCCGCCGATAAAATCATCCGCGAGGGGCAAACCTGGCGGCAGGAATCTGTCGTCGGCAGCATCTTCGAGGGCCGGGTACAAATTCAGGGCGAAGCAATCATCCCCACCATCACCGGCGAGGCCTGGGTGATGGCCGAGGGGCAGTTGCTGGTGGATGAACGAGACCCGTTCGCAAATGGCATTAAGTAACTGATGTTACGCGATACACCGTAGCACGACATTTATGTCGTGCTGAAATCTGGCTGACGCCAATTTTTAGAGTCTATCCGAAAAACGGGGCAGGTGGAGCAAGGCCCGCGCAAATCGCAGATTTGCGCCACCGTTGGCTGCCCATTTTGCCAATTTTTTGGACGGGTTCTTATCTGTTCAGTGCCTATCAAACGGCTCTAAAATTTCAGTTTTCCGGTTTCTGCGGCGCAACCGTGACATATATATCGCGCCACTGGTTCTTGCTGCGTAACATCAGTTAAGTAACTGCTGTTACGCGGAACATCGTAGCACGACATTTATGTCGTGGCTAAAAATTGGCTGACGCCAATTTTTAGCCACCTGAAGCCGATCAAACGACCCTGTGATGAAGAAAAACGCGCGTCTCCGATTTTCCCGGCACAACCGCGACATAAATGTCGCGCCACAGGGTTCTTGCTGCGTAACATCCGTTAAGTAACCGCCACTTCGGGAGAAAACCATGACCATCAAAACCGACATTCTGATCATCGGCGGCGGCTCCATCGGGCTAAACTGCGCCTACGCCCTGCTCCAGAGCGGGCGCAGCGTCACCCTGCTGGATGCCGCCGAAATCGGCGCGGGCAGTTCGAGCGGCAACGCCGGGCATATCGTCCCCAGCCACATCATTCCGTTGGCCGCGCCAGGCGTCATCCCCGCCGCGCTGAAGTGGCTGCTCGACCCTGCCAACAGCCCCTTCGGCCTGAAAATCAGCGCCGACCCGGCCTATTTGCGCTGGTTGATGCAATTCGCCGCCGCCTGCACCGAAGAAAACGTGCGCCGCGCCATCCCGGCCTTCAAAGCGCTCGGCCTGCTCAGCGCTGGAAAATTTAGCGAAATCATCGCCGCCGAAAATTTCGACTGCGCCTACGCGCCAACCGGCCTGCTTTTTCTCTACCAGACCGAAGCCGCCTTTGCCGGCGGCAAACACGAAGCCGAAATTCTCCAGCAAAACGGCCTGCCCGCCGAAATTTTGAATCGGGAGGCGGTCCACGCGCGCGAGCCGCTCGCCCGCGCAAGCGTCCTCGGCGGCGTGCATTTCACCGGCGACGCCTCGCTCCACCCGGCGGAATTTTTGCGCCTGCTCCGGCAGCGGGTACTCGCCCTCGGCGCGGACTTGCGCCCCAATACGCCGGTCACCGGTTTTGAAACGCAAAACGGAAAAATTACCCGCGTGCATACCCCCGCCGAAGAGTTTGAAGCGGCGCTGGTCATTCTCGCGGCTGGCGCCTGGTCGCCAGCCGTGGCGCGCGGCCTGGGGCTGACTCTGCCCATTCAGCCGGCGCGCGGCTACAGCCTGACGGCCAAAGCCCCCAGCGTTTTGCCGCGCCAGGCGCTTTTACTTGGCGAGCGCAAAGTCGCCATCACCCCCCTGCGGGGGGCTTCCCCGCTAAAAAATCGGCTGCGCTTCACCGGGCGGCTGGAAATTGGCAAAATGTCCACCACGCCCAACCCGCGCTGGCTGGCCGCCATCGAGCGCGCCGCGCGCGAATACCTTCAGTTGGATGAAAAGTTGGAGATTGAAGAAACCTGGGCCGGACTGCGCCCAACCACCCCCGACGGCCTGCCGATAATCGGCTTTGCGCCGCGCCGCGCGAATTTGATTCTCGCCACCGGCCACGCCATGCTGGGGCTGAGCCTGGGTCCCGGCACCGGCGCCGTCGTCGCCGCGCTGGCAAACGGACGCGCCCCGGCTTTTGACCTGCGTCCATTTGCCGCGCAACGCTTTTAGACTGTTCCTCTGGCGATTACCCACATCTTTGCTCCACCCTGGCAGAAATGTTGCATAACGTAGCGCGACATTTCTGCCGCTTTTGTCCACAGAACGGAAATTGGCAGCTTGTGGGTAATCACCCGTGTTTTTCCTCTCCAAAATTGAGCGCTGGGCATTTATAATCACAGCGCAAATCAGCCTCCAGCTGTAACTGCTCAGCCGCAGTGTTTCGTTGGACTAAAGTCCTGTCTCAGCTCATGAAAGTCTGCTAAAGCGGACTCGTTGCGCCAGTCCGAAGGGCTTCCACATACTGAGCAGGCGGCTTCAGCCCCGCGGAACTGAGCAATTACCGCCAACTTTCGTAGCTGCCTGCCTGTGGCGATTTGCGCCGTTTCGGTGGGCAAGACCCCATGCGGGGGCAAGCGCCCTGCCTCAGGAAAAACAAGTCCGCTTAAGCGGACTTCCGCAACGGAATAAGGCAGGACTTTAGTCGCGGGCAGGTAATTACCAACTTTCACTCACTTGGAACTGTTTATGAACACTCAGCGAAAAATCACTGACGACCTCGACGCCCTGCTCAACACACTACCCACCAGCATTGTTGATGCCGTTCATGCAGCCAACCACTACGACAAACTGCTGGAAATCATTCTCGACCTGGGACGCGCGCCCACTGCCCGCTTTGTGGATGGCGAAATCACCCTGCGCGAAAGCGAAATCACTGCCGAAGAACTGACGCACGTCGTCAAAGGCCTCGGCGATTTTGACGCCGACAACCGCGCTGGCATTGAGCGCACCCTGCACCGCATCTCCGCCATTCGCAACCGGCGCGGACGTATTGTCGGGCTGACATTGCGTGTTGGGCGCGCGGTATATGGCACCATTGAAATCATTAAGGATATGATCGAAAGCGGCCAATCAGTGCTGATTCTGGGCCGCCCCGGCGTGGGCAAAACCACCCTGCTGCGTGAGGCCGCTCGCATCCTGGCCGAGACCAGGCGCGTTGTCATCGTGGATACTTCCAACGAAATCGGCGGCGACGGCGATGTGCCGCACCCCGCCGTTGGCAAAGCCCGCCGGATGCAGGTCAAAGTGCCAACACTTCAACATGAAGTGATGATTGAAGCCGTCGAAAACCACAACCCCGAAGTCATTGTCATTGACGAAATTGGGCGTGAGCTGGAAGCCCTGGCTGCCCGTACCATTGCTGAACGCGGCGTGCAACTCATCGGCACGGCGCACGGCCAAACGCTGGATAATCTGCTTCAAAACCCGACGCTCTCCGATCTGGTGGGCGGCATCGAAGCGGTGACGCTCTCTGACGAGGAAGCCCGCCGCCGTGGCACACAAAAAACCGTTTTAGAGCGCCGCGCTCCGCCAACCTTTGATGTGCTCATCGAAATTCAGAGCCGCGACCAATTCGCCATCCACGCGGATATCACTGCCGCCGTAGACGCCTTCCTGCGCGGCTATCCGCTTCAGCCCGAAGTCCGCACCCGCGAAGCCGACGGCAAAATTCGGGTTGAGAAAGCTGCGCCAGCCGCGGTGGCAACAAATCTGCGCGGAAATCGTCTCGCTGACAGCGGACGACAGGCAGCGGAGGAACGCGGAGCATTCGCGCTCAAGCGTCCATCGTCTCTTGCCGAACCCGCTCCGGCGGCGAGTTCCAGGCTCCAGCCCGTCAAAATTTACCCCTACGGCGTGGCGCGTAACCGGTTGATGCAGAGCGCCAAGCGCCTGGGCGTTCCGGCAATTATTGTTCACACCATTGACGAAGCCAGCGCGCTGATTACCCTGCGCTCTTACTACCGCGACCACCACGCCACCATCGCCGACGCCGAACAGCGCGGAATGCCCATTTACGTTTTGCGCGCCAATAGCGTCAGCCAGATTGACCAATTTTTGAGCGATCTGTTCAATTTAGCGGGCAGCCCGACGGGCGAGGGTTTTAGCCCGGCAACTTTCGACGCTGACGATCCTGTCCGCAACGAGACGGAGGCCGCCATCTCCGCTGTGCGTAACGGCGAGCGCTATGTTGACATGCCGCCCGCCGGGCCTGTCATCCGCCGCATTCAGCACGAAATGGCGCGTGCTGCCGATTTGGTCAGCCATTCTTACGGCAAAGAACCGCGCCGCTACGTGCGGATTTTTCGAGATTAACGCCATGTTCATCACGCTTGAAGGCCCCGAAGGCGCAGGTAAGACCTCGCACATCCCCGCGCTGGTGCAATTTTTGCGCGAAAGCGGCTACACCGTCTTCCCGACCCGCGAGCCGGGCGGAACCTCCATTGGTGAACAAATCCGCGACGTGCTGGGCAATCTCAAAAACACGGAGATGAATCCGCGCACCGAAATTTTGCTCTTTCAGGCCGCCCGCGCTCAGATTGTGGAAGAAGTCATCCGCCCGCGTCTGGCGCTGGGAGAAATTGTGTTGTGTGACCGCTATGCTGATTCGACCATCGCCTATCAGGGCTACGGCCATCGCATTGATTTGGTGGAATTGCGCCGCGTCGTCACCTTCGCCACTGGCGGCCTGACTCCCGACCTGACTATTTTGCTTGATCTTGATGTGGAAATTGGCCTGCAACGCAAATCCAAACAGCAGGAATGGAATCGCCTTGACGCGTACACCGTGGATTTTCACAGGCGTGTGCGTGTAGGGTATCTGGAACTGGTAACGCAAGAACCGCAGCGCTGGCGTGTGGTGGATGCTTCCCGTCCCTGGGATGTGGTTCAGCAATCTCTGCGGCAAGAGATAACAAAATCCGCAGGCCACATTTAAACCGTGACCTGCGGATGGGTTCGTCTGCTTAAGACGAGGGCTAATCCAACTTGCCGGTAACGGAGACCATTTTCAGTTCGCCAATCGCCTGGGTGATGGGGATTTCGCGCGGGCAGGCCAGCGTGCAGTTGTACGCCGTGTGGCAGCGCGCCAGGCCGCTGGTCTCACTGATGATTTGCATACGTTCCGCGGCGGCTTCGTCGCGGTCATCGAAGATGAAACGGTGCGCGGTCACCAGCGCGGCGGGGCCGAGATAATCGTCGCTGGCCCAGAACGACGGGCAGGAAGTGGTACAGCAGGCGCACAAAATGCACTTGGTGGTTTCGTCAAAGCGGGCGCGCGCCTCGGCGCTTTGCAGGCGTTCCTTGCCGTCCGCGGGGAGCGGGCTTTCGTTGATGAAATACGGCAGAATCTTCTTGTAATTATCGAAGAAGGGTTCCATGTCCACGATCAGGTCTTTGATGACCTTCAGGCCGAGGATGGGTTCCACCGTTATTTTTTCACCCACGTCGCGGACGAGGGTTTTGCAGGCCAGCATGTTGCGCCCGTTGATGCGCAACGCGTCTGAGCCGCAGACGCCGTGCGCGCACGAACGGCGGAAGGAAAGCGTGCCATCCTTTTGGCCTTTGATGCGCTCCAGCACGTCCAGCACGCGGTCAGTTTCCTCGGCTTCGAGGGTATAGGTTTCGTAGTGGAATTTTTGGTCCACTTCGGGGTTGTAACGGAAGATTTTGAGTGTGACTTCCATGCTTATCTCCAATTTTGCGTGAGGGGTTGGTCAATCAGTTTGCCAGTTGTCCGGTTGCCCGGTTAAGCCCTGACGGCTGAAACTCAAACCTTAATACACGCGTTCCTTTGGCTGGTATTTGGTGATGGCAACGGTCTTATATTTCAATTCTACTTTTCCGTCTTTTTTGTAGGCCAGGGTATGTTTCAGCCAATTGGCATCGTCACGCTTGGGAAAATCCTCGCGGGCGTGGCCGCCGCGGCTTTCCTGACGCGCCAGCGCCGAGACGGTGGTGACTTCTGCCAGTTCAAGCAGGTTGTTCAGTTCCCAAGCGTTGATTAATTCCATGTTGAAAATTTTGCCGCTGTCGCTGACCTTGATGTGTTTGATGCGTTCTTTCAACTCGCGGATTTTCGCCAGGGCATGTTTCATGCCTTCTTCGATGCGGAAGACGCCCATATTGGCGAACATTTCGTGTTTCATCTCATTCGCCAGGTCAAAAACTTTTTCAGCGCCATCGCCCTTGTAGAAAACTTCCAGCGCGGCGCGGGCGGGCTGTTCGGGGGCTGTTGGCAGCGCCGCGAAGTCAGCGCCGTTGGCATATTCAGCGGCGCGTTGACCGGCGTGCTTACCAAAGACCACGATGTCGAGCAGGGAATTGCATCCCAGCCGATTGGCGCCATGCACCGAAACGCAGGCGCATTCTCCAGCGGCAAACAAGCCCGGGACGACAGTTTTATTTTCATCGAGCAGAACTTCACCGTAAACGTTGGTGGGGATGCCGCCCATGGCGTAATGCGCCGTCGGCTGAACAGGCATGGGCTGGGTGATGGGGTCTACGCCCAGGTAGGTGCGGCAGAAGTCAATGATGTCGGGTAATTTTTTGAGAATTTCTTCGCCGGTGACGGTGTAAGGCGTGCCATCCGGGTTGGTGCGCCCGTCAATCGCGGCGTATTTATTGACCGTTTCGGCGCGCACATCCAGGTAGACGTAGTTTTGGCCGTTGATGCCGCGTCCGTCGCGGATTTCAAGATACATCGAGCGGCTGACCACGTCACGCGAGGCCAAATCTTTGACGGTTTTGGCGTACTTGGGCATGAAGCGCTCGCCTTTGCCGTTGATCAGTACACCGCCTTCGCCGCGCACGCCCTCAGTGATGAGGATGCCGAGTTTGTAGATACCGGTTGGGTGGAACTGGAAGAATTCCATATCCTGAGCGGGAATGCCGCGCCGCAGGGCGAGAGCGATGCCGTCACCGGTGAGGGCATAGGCGTTGGAAGTGATTTCCCAGATGCGGCCATGTCCGCCAGTGGCGAAGATGACGGCTTTGGCGTGGAAGGTGTGCAACTGGCCGGTGGCAAGCTCCACAGCAACGACGCCCGCGGCTTTACCATCCACCATCAGAAAATCCACCACCTGGAATTCATCGAAGAAATTGACTTTGTTCTTGATGCACTGCTGGTAGAGCGTCTGCAAAATCATGTGACCGGTGCGGTCGGCAGCGTGGCAGGCGCGGCGGACGGGGCGTCCGCTTTCGTTGTTGGTGTGCCCGCCGAAGGGGCGCTGGGCAATTTTTCCTTCGGGGGTACGGTCGAAGGGCAATCCCATGTGCTCCAATTCGTACACGATTTGGGGCGCTTCATTGGTCATAAATTCGATGGCGTCTTGATCGCCGAGGTAGTCGGAGCCTTTGACGGTATCGTAGCAATGCCATTCGGGGGTGTCTTTTTCGATATTACCGAGCGCGGCGGCGATGCCGCCCTGCGCCGCGCCGGTGTGAGAACGGGAAGGGTAGAGTTTGCTGATGACGGCGGTTTTTGCCGTACGAGAGGCGTACAGCCCGGCCATCAGCCCGGCGCCACCTGCGCCGATGACAATCACATCAAATTGATGAAGGTTTTCCATAAAGATTGCTCCTACAAAGCCCAGAGAACATACGCGCCGATAATGCTGATTGAGATCATCGTTACGATGCTCAAAAACCGCAAAACCAGACGACCGCGCGGCGAGGTGACGTAATCGTCTGCAATCACCACCAACCCGTGAACGCCATGCGCCGTTCCGACCAGCAGCAACAATGTGGCAGTCAGGTTCCACAGGAAGGAAGACCAGGGCGCCAGGTCTGGCACGTTGGTGCTTTGCACATGAGTCGAATTAGGCATGAAACCCCAGCGCAGAATATCGGCAAAACTCATCTGATTGCGCGCGCCCATGATGAGCGCGCCAATAACGCCGAAAAGAATCAGCGCGTACATCGCCAGGGCGGAAAGACGCGTGAAAATCCACATCAGCATTTCAAAATTCAGGCCGCGCTTGGAAAGCGGCAGGGTGCGTGATTTGGTCGCCATGATTAACCTCCCAGCGCCGAGCGAATGATGGCAAACGCGGCAATGGCATACACCGGAATGAAAACTGCCCATTCCAGCCAAATGGCCTCGCGTTCATGTTCAATCAATTTCGGCCACAAATCTACAATCGTAATCCGCAGGCCGTTGATGGCGTGGAACAATACGCAGAAGAAAATAAAGAGCTGGAATACCCAACTTTCATACACCGCGTTAATGGCGTTTCCAACATCTCCTGATAAGAATGAAGCCAGGATGTGTATCCCGATAAAAATCGCCATGCCCAACCCGCCAATGCGATGCAGAATAAAGGTCAAAAATGGCCCTTGTCCCTTGTAGCGCAGTGCGGTGGACAGGCTGACATTTCTACTCAGACCCATCTGTTCCTCCTTGAAAAACGGATAATTTGACGGCTGTCTTCATATTTTAACCAAGAAAACAGCCATTTTCCTTTTGGCGAAAGTAGTATGATTATCACACGCCCAAATCCATCCAGAAAGTGACAATCGTCCTAGTTATTTGGTTTCAGTCATCCTATAAAGAAGGGGAGAATGACCTTTATAATCCAAATAGAGTGTTTGCAACTTCGGAGTGATTTTAATCCATTTACTGATAAGCAGCGCTTATCACGAAGAGTGATTTTTATCACCCCTGCGTCACACCAGACACCGAATCAGCCAAAGGAGGTGCTCATGTCAGGTTCCAATCATCTTAGCCGGAGGGACTTCATCAAGTTCACGACCGGAGCCGTTGGGGGAATTATCACCGTGGGAATTGGTTTGCCCGCGGTGGGGTTTCTCGTTGACCCGGCGCTCAAAGAAAGCAAGGCCGGAAAACCGATTGCCATTGGAAAACTAGAAGAAATTCCAGTGGGAAAACCCTACCCTTTTTCATTCACTATTACCAGGGTGAATGGGTGGGAACGCACCGCCGCCAACTACGGCGGGTTTGTCCTGCGAAAATCAGCAGACCCCAAGGACATTCTCATTCTCTCCAGCCGTTGCACACACTTGGGATGCACCGTCAACTGGAATGAGAGCGCCAACGCCTATCTTTGCCCCTGCCACGACGCAAAATTCAGCGTTCAGGGTGAAGTATTGGACGGCCCGCCGCCCATTCCGTTGCGTCACTTTAATTTCACCATTGAAGACGGCGTTGTGGTCATTGTTCCCGTCGAAATTGGGCAGGAGGGCTAAATACCATGTGGCAAAAAGTTTATACATGGCTCGATGAACGCTTGGGGCTGGGCGATATGTACACCGCTCTGCTCGACCGCCCGGAACCACGCGGCAACTGGTGGAACACGCTTGGCTCGGCCAGTTTGTTTCTGTTCCTGCTTCAGACGGCAACCGGAATTTTTTTGACGGTCTATTACACCCCGTCGCCGGACCACGCCTATGACAGCATCCAGTACATTATGACGGGCGTCGCTTTCGGCTGGTTAATCCGCGGTATCCATCACTGGGGCGCGTCGCTGATGATTATTGTGGTCTTCATCCACATGCTGCGCGTTTTCTTTACCGCTTCCTACAAGTATCCGCGTGAGCTGACCTGGCTGGTGGGAATCGGCCTGTTGCTGATGACAATTGGCATGGGCTTCACCGGCTACCTGTTACCTTGGCATCAGATGGCCTTTTGGGCAACCACTGTTGGCACGCAAATTGCCGGCAGCGTCCCTTTCATTGGTGATTTCATTCTGAAAGCCTTGCGCGGCGGCCCCGACTTGAGCGCGCTGACCCTGCAACGCTTCTTCGCCGCCCATATCTGGATGTTACCCGCCGTCTTGCTTGCTCTGATTGGCGCGCATCTCTATCTCATCATCAAGCACGGCGAATCCCACTTCCCGGGGAAGGATGATTAGCCATGAACGAAGACACTAAAAAACAAATTAATGCCAAGTACGAACGCTCCTTGCAACACGGCGAACGCTTTTGGCCGGATAGTATTTACAAAGACCTGGTTGTTTCACTGGGCATTTTTGTTCTGTTACTCATCCTGGCGACCTTTGTCGGCGTAGACAACGTCCCGAAGGCTGACCCCAGCGACACCAGCTATATTCCCCGCCCGGAATGGTACTTCCTGTTCCTGTTCAAATTTCTGGCGCTCTATGGACAAATCCCCCTGCTGGGCAAAGTCGAATGGATTGCAACCGCGCTCATTCCCGGGATTGCGCTGGGGATTCTAACGCTGGTGCCTTTCATTGATAAATCGCCAGGCCGCTACTACGCCAAACGCGCGCTGCCGATTGGAATCATGTCCATCATGGTCTTGGGCATGGTTTTGTTGACGCTGCTGTCCGATGTTCCCACGGTTTCGGCAGACGGTTCACGGCTGTTGGGAACATTTCAAGCCATTGCCGGCATCATCATTCCCGTTTTGGCGTACAGCGCTTTTACTTTCTTCTCTTACAAGGCCAAAGAAAATGCCGTCCGCTACATCGTCCAGACGGGTGTCGTGGCGGGTTTGTTGATGATTGGCTTCACAGTTGCCACCTTGGCCATGCACACACCAGTTCAGGCTGAAACGGTTGAAATTCCCACCACGCTGGAAGAAAGAATCGTCGCCGGGCAGGATTTATACTCTGTCAACTGCGTCGAATGTCACGGCGAAGATGGTTCTGTGGCAGTTATCGAAGGCGTGAAAGGCTTGGAAGGCAAAGAAATTTCGCCCATCAACGGCAAAGACGTGCTTTACACCCTCAACGATGCCACCATAAGTGAGGTGATTGCCTACGGCCGCCCGAATGCAGGCATGAACCCGTTTGGAAAATCCTACAACCCCGAAGGTCTCACCAAAAGCGAAATTGACTACATTGTGACTTTCATGCGCTATATCTGGGATGATCGCTTTGAGAAGCCACAAATCAAACCGCTCTTCCCGGTTCTGGTCGCAGGCGAGGTGCCGTCTTACGACGTGCACATTGCCCCGATTGTCAAACGCTATTGTATTTCATGTCACCGCCCTGGCAAAGACAGCCGAGGCTATTTCATGGATACTTACGATAACATCCTGCACTCTGGTGATAATGCGGCCAACAATGTTATTGCCGGAGACACAAACGGTTATCTGTTGCAGGTCATTCAAAATCACGCCATTAACGCCCCTGCCAGCGGCGGGGACGAAATCGGCGTGATGCCGCCCAAGAAGGCGCTCAAGGCTGACGTGATTGACGTCTTCGTGCGCTGGGTGATGGCCGGTATGCCCCAAAGCGCTGTTGATGCAGCGGCGCTTTCGACAACACCGACGCCCGCGCCATAACTTCGTTTTCTGATTACAAAAACTCCCTGGTCTCATCAATCGAGGGAGTTTTTTATTTTAGAGGCTGGCGCCGTTCGCGCGGACAATTCAAGGCTGCGTGTTATACTCCCAATACTTGAAACTTCTAAAATCCGGCGGGGTTTTATTCCACAGCGCCGCCGGTAGGATGATGCCGTGGCGGAAGAAGAACAAATCAGCGACGAACAAATTTTGGCGCTGGCCTCGCAAGGCGACCAAGACGCTTTTGGCGCGTTGTACGAGCGTTATATAGACCGTATTTTTAACTACGTCTATTACCGCACCGGCAACGTAGACGACGCCGAAGACCTGACCGCACGGGTTTTTCAACGGGCGATGAAACACATCGTCAACTACACCGACCGGGGCGTACCGTTTTCTGCCTGGTTGTATCGCATCGCTCATAACCTGGTTGCCAATTGGCACCGCGACCGTTCCCGGCGGCAGGAAATTCCCCTTTCTGAAACGCCGCTGATAGCCAAGGACGAGGCGCCCGAACATTCGCTGGTGCGCACCGAGCAAGAAGCGTCGCTTTTGCGGCTGATTCGCTCACTGCCCACCGAACGACAGTCATTGTTGATTTTGAAATTTGTAGACCACCTTTCCAATGCCGAAATCGGGAAAATCTTGGGGCGCAGTGAAGGCGCAGTCAAAAGCCTGTATCACCGTACCTTGCTTTCTTTGCGCGACGAGATTGGCGATTTTAGCGATTATAGCGAGTAGCGCCGAAAAAAAAATCTGGCGCGGGAGGCTTCTATGCTTCGCATTGTCACCGATGGTGCCGCCGACATGCCCCTCGATTGGCGCAAAAAATTTGCGATTGATGTCATTCCCATCAACATTCACTTTGGCGAAAAAGTCTACCTGCAATTTGTAGACCTCGATAACGAGGGCTTTTACCGCATGGTGGATGAAAGCCACAAAATTCCCAAGACCTCGCAACCCTCGCCGTATCAGTTCAGCCAGTTCTATAAAAAAATTGCCCAACCCGGCGATACAATTTTGTCCATTCACGTTACCAGCAAACTTTCTGGCACGTTCAATTCAGCAGTCATCGCCGCGCAAGAATTGGCGGGAAAGTTCAACATCATCCCGTTTGACTCACTAAACGGCTCTGCTGGAATTGCCTTTCTGTGCCGGGAAGCGCGCCGCTTGGAAGGTTTGGGGGAAAGTTTAGATGAAATCGTCGCACATCTGCAATCTCTGCGCCACAACGTGCGCGTTATGCTCACCCTGGACACACTCGAATATGCCCGTCTAAACGGGCGCGTTGGCGCTATTCAAGCGGTGGTCGCTTCGCTATTGAATGTCAAACCCATGGTCCTTCTCAAAGAGGGCGCGCTTGAAATTGTCGAAAAAGTACGCACACGCCAGGGTTCACTTGATCGCTTGCTGGAAATGGTCAAAGAAGAAATCGGTAACCGCTTGGTGGATATTGTCATCGTTCACGCCCGCGACTTACAGACCGGCAAAGATTTAATGGAACGCGCCCGCCAAACATTCAACGTGCGCGAATTGTTTCTCGCTGACCTTTCCATCTCCGTGGCGGCCAACCTGGGGCCTGGCACCGTTGGAATCGTCTTTCAACCTTTGGAGTAGACCGTATGCCGCAATTGCCTTTTTCTTCTATTGACGTAGAAGCGCAACTCACGGATGCCTTGCGTCAGGTGCGCCCTTCCAACCAGTTTGTTCATTCTGTGCGCGAAAAAATTCAGACGCGCCCGGTGATGTATGTCGCCGGGAGAAACGGAAACTCTCGTACCTTGTTGCTGGCGCTGGGCGGAACACTTTCTGCCAGCCTGCTCATTCTCACCGTTGCACGGGCGGTTTTCTACCTGCTCAATCGCTCCAAAGCCTGAAAAAATCCGCCGAGGGGTGCAACCTGTCGAGGCGGAATCTTTCTTAGTAACTGATGTTACGCAGCAGGTGCGGAATCCGAGTAAAATTTGTACATGAACAAACAACACTTGGAACTATACACAGATTATTTGCTCAGCACATTTGGCTATGCAACAGCAACAGGTCTTTCACGGATGGTTGAAGGGCAGGTTACTCATGACCAAATCACACGTTTTCTGTCGGCAGAAGAACTCACCTCAAAAGATTTATGGAGACTTGTGAAACCGACAGTGCGCGAAGTGGAACAGGAGGATGCCGTT
>MNXJ01000068.1 GCA_001872455.1 Anaerolineae bacterium CG2_30_57_67
TTGGCTTTGAGCAGGGCGTGGAGTTCGCGCAGGGTGGAGCCATCAGAGCGGAGGGCGACGCCATGCGCTTGCGGAAGGTTGGTGGAATCTGCTGTGCCGAGGAAGTCGCTGATTTTGGCGGTTTCGCCGAGGGTTGCGTCAATGATGGATTTGCCGAAGTCGAGTTGTTCTTCGATGAGTTTGTAGGCGGTTTCATCCAGCGCGAGTTTGACGGCGGAGGAGGCGACGGGGAGTACCATGCCCAGCGTGCCTGTCAGGAATTTCAAATAGGGACTGGCTTTCTTGAACCATTCACGCTCCAGTTCGAGGTCGTAGACGCCTTTCTTCATATCGCCGTTGTTGAGAACGGGGAGCGGCAGGCGCGAATGTTCGCACCATAGGACGAGGCGGAACTTTTCACGAATCCAGGTTTTGGGATTGAAGGCGCTGCGGTCAACGGGGAAGAAACTGAACAGGCGCGGACCTTCTTTGGCTTCATCGGTGAGGACTTGCAGTAGGTCGGTGTAGGTTTTGTCCACTTGGGAGAGAATGCGGCGCGTGTTGACGTTAAATTCATCATGCAGTTCACTTTTGAGTGAAGCAAATTCTGACTGCAAGTCAGCAAGTGAAATTGCCTGTGTAGCGGCGGGTGCGTTGCGGAGCAGGGAGTCAATATTCTGCCATTTGTTGCAAACAGGGCATGGATATTTTGGCTGTCCATCGCGTTTGCTTTCCATCAAGTTGCCCACGTTATAAAGACCTGTGCCAGGCACGTGCTTACCGCAAGGGTCAATGCATGGAACCATCACGTCACAGCGCAAGCCTTCCCAAAAACTTTCGACAAGGAATTTCACTTCGCGAGTCAACATGCCGAGCAGTCCTTCGGGATACGGCGAGCGGACGGTAATGCGGACGTCGTTGCCCACGTGCTCAAGAAACGCGCGGCTTTTGTATTCATCCTCCAGCACCAGCCCGCGCTGCCAGTGGACGCTGGCGTTGTAATCGGCGCGACCGAGGGAATATTTATGCAGGCGAACGATCAACTGGTAGAACAATCCTTCCGCGCTGGCGGATTGACCATTGCTTGCGTCCACGATGTGACAGATCTGCGTTTGCTGGATGTCGCCCGACGCGGGAGAGATTTTCCACGCGTCGGAAATATTTTGCGGGCGGATATCGGGGACGAGTTGACCGATGAGAGATGTCGAGTTGTCATCGTAGGGGCGGGTCTGCGCCATGCCCATACGCGCTCCGCTCTCGCCGCCAGACCCGCCCGTACCGCGCGGATCAGCCACACGGTAGGAAAGATCGAAGCGTTCCATCAGGCGGAGAAAAATCGGGTGGAGAGTCGCTGGGTAGCGCGAATCGTCCGCGCGGTTTTTGTCATCCCACAGGTGACCAAGTCTTGAGAATTTCACCAAGCCGTGCGCTGTCCGCGTCGCTTCATCGTCGAGCACATAACTCATGGCGGTGGCAAGCCAATCGGGACGGAGGATGACGATGTCGTGCAGGGTCGGGTCATTTTCGTAATGCGTGAGATGACCGAGGCGGTGCGAGATGGTAATGAAGAGCCGCGCGATCTCATCATCCATGTTGTGGGCGCGGCAGATGTCGAGGACTTCACGCAAAGGCAGATACGGCGCGCCCTTGCCTTGCAGGGCTTGACGGACATCGGCAAAACTCTTCGGCACAGAGCGACCGACTTCGGGCAGGCTCGCGGCGACCTGGGCAATGGCGCGTTTGAGTTCATCAATGCCTTTGCGGTTGCCGTGCTCGTCGGGTTTGCTGTCCACGAAGAAAAAGTCTACGACGGTTTCTTTGCCGAACAAGTCCCACAGTTCCTGACGGTCAATATCGGGCTGACGCTGCTGCGGTCCGCCGTGCGTGGCGACGACCAGAATCTTCGCGCTCGGCTCGCGGCGCTTGACGAGTTGAATCCACTCTTTGACCTGTCCCGCCTGCGAACCTTCGCGCGGCTTCCACACGACGAGATAAACTGCGGGCGCGCTGAAGAATAACTGGTGCGTGGGGCGATACACGCGCTGTCCGCCGAAGTCCCAGGCGTTGAGGGTGATTTTGGTTCGGGTGTCGAGGTTAATCAATTTTACAGGTTTAATCTTGATGCCGTGCGTGGTAGATAATCCTTCAGCAAATGCATCACCGCGTAAAGCACCGAGTAAACAGGTCTTGCCAACTTCGCCTTCGCCGATGATGATAAGTTTAGCTTCGTTTAAGATGACTTGCCCTGTTTCGGCTTTGGCACGCAGGTAGGCTTTGACTGCGTCAAGACCCTGTGCGTATGCCGCGGCGAGTTCGGGGTTGAGGGGGTTTTTGTCGAGTTCAAATTTTTCCAAATGTTCAAGTTGGGCAAGGGAGGTAGGTAAGTCAGTCAGTTGATTGTTGTTGAGATACAGTTTTTGCAACTGCGTGAGATTGCCGAGCGACTCTGGCAGTGCTGTTAGTTGGTTGTTATAGAGATACAGCGATTGCAACTGCGTGAGATTGCCGAGCGACTCTGGCAGTGCTGTTAGTTGGTTGTCGCTGAGTTCCAGACACTGCAACTGCGTGAGATTACCGAGCCATTCTGGCAGCGTCGTTAGTTGGTTCGTGGCGAGATACAGCGATTGCAACTGCGTGAGATTACCGAGCCACTCTGGCAGTGCTGTCAGTCGGTCGTAGTTAAGAGACAGTTCCTGCAACTGCGTGAGATTACTAATCGACTCTGGCAGTGTCGTCCGTTGATTGCCAGAGAGATACAGTTTTTGCAACTGCGTGAGATTGCCGAGCGACTTTGGCAGTGTCGTTAGTTGGTTGCCGTGGAGATTCAGTTCCTGCAACTGCGTGAGATTGCTGAGCGACTCTGGCAGTGTCGTCAGTTGGTTGTCGGAGAGATCCAGCGTCTGCAACTGCGTGAGATTGCCGAGCGACTTTGGCAGTTCGGTGAGTCCACTCCCGAGATAAAGATTCGTTGC
This sequence comes from Anaerolineae bacterium CG2_30_57_67, assembly GCA_001872455.1. Classification (GTDB taxonomy): domain Bacteria; phylum Chloroflexota; class Anaerolineae; order Anaerolineales; family Villigracilaceae; genus UBA8950. Next base: position 2,952 of record MNXJ01000068.1, read on the forward strand.
ACCCGATTTCAGGGCTTCTTTGATTTTCTTTTCTGCTTGGGAATAGGCTTCGTCATGCGCCATGGGAACCTCCTTCTGTCTTAACCATGATTTTCTTGATTTGCTTGATTGCCTTGATTGCCTTGATTGAAGACCATGATTGATTCGTGATGAGTTTCATTGCGCCCGACTTCAACGCCTGTTCGATAAGCGGGGAAGGACTGTTGCGTTTTTGACAGGAGTTTGGATGAATCATTTTTATTTTCCCTTTGAGGTCTTAACCATGATTTTCTTGATTGAAGGATTACCATGATTAGTACGAGTCCAATCAGGGTAATCCTGTAATCCTTTCAATCACGGTTAAGATGTTTACTTGATTGCCATGATGGATTGCCTCGATTTGCAAGATTTTCAATCAAGGTAATCCTATAATCCTTTCAATCATGGTTAAGATGGTTTTTCTAATCCTTCAAATCAAGGTTAAGTTTGTTGTTATGCACTCTCTTGAATTGTAAACTCTTTGCGCCAAAATTGATCAGCAGACCAATCTCCATTTTATACGCTTCGAGATAATTCATGGCTTGGGCGAGATGAACGTCCTCCAATTGGATGACGGCTTTCAGTTCAACCATGATCAATTTTTCAACGAAGAAGTCCACTCTGCGCGTGCCGATCTCGTGTCCGCGATAAAAAATGGACATTTCCTTTTCGCGTTCAAAGGCGAGGTTATGATAGGGAAATTCAATTTCCAGCGCACGCTGGTAGATGACTTCCTGAAAGCCATTGCCAAGCGTGGAGTGGACTTTCATTGCGGCGGCAATAATGCGGCGAGTCAAATCTTCGTGTTGCATACCTTGATTTCCTTGATTACCATGATTGAGACTCAATCATGATAATCCTCTAATCCTTCTAATCATGGTTAAGACGTTCAGCGAAGTGTTCCATCAACAGGCGGTGGACGAAAATATATCCGCCACCGACGCGACGCAGGAAGATCAGGTCAACGCAGTGGTTGAGGAAGGGGACGAGTCGCCAAGGAGTGAATTTGTTAAAAGCCAAATTAAAGCGTAAGATACAGTGTTTAAATAAAGCCGAACCTCCGTATTTCAACAAAAAAATCAGCCCGAAACCCAGTCCGCAAATCAGTCCGAATAACAACCCTAGTTTTATCCCTACAATCAATCCACCATACAGCCATAACAACAACCCTAAACTCAGCCCGACAATCAATCCAAATAACAGGAAGATAAAAAGGAAATTTCTTATTAAGAAAGCAACTCTTTGACCAAGGAGTATCGGTTGATCAACTGATTTCGTATCTAGCCCAAAACCCATCAGCCCGAAACCCAGTCCAAATAATAGCCCAAACAATAATCCAAAGAATAATCCAAAAAGTAGCCCTGAAGACAACCCAGCAACGAGCCCGCTAAACAACCCCAAAATAACTCCAAAAACTATCATTCCGCTTATTCCTTCAATCCAATCCCATTCTAAAGCATCAACCATTTCGATCTCATTATCATCTAAATCATCGACTATTTCGGTTTCGTTGTCCTCTAGCACATGAACTGTTTTGATCTCGTCATCATCCAACACATCAATCATTTCGATCCCGTTGTCTCCAAATGTGTAATTTTCCGTTAAAAAAATGGCGCATCCAAACAATAAAATGATTAGTCCAACAATTATCCCAACAATCAATCCATAAATAAGCCCACTAATCAAACCAATAATCAACCCAATAATTACAACAGGAATTAATCCAATATTCACCCTGTAAAATCCTTGGTTCTTCTGGCTTAACCAATTTGGTTGCATATTTTCAAGAAAATATGGAATCTGATTATGTTTGACCATTTTGCGTGCCAGCCATGATAGCCAATGCAACACATCCTGTTTTTTGAAATTTGCATTCTTTGATCTCGGACGCTCAAACATGCGCTCAATATAAGTATCAAAAAGGCGTTTGTGTTGTAACTTCTCATCTCCCGATATCAGAATCTCTACATCCCGCTTATCCCGATACGCCATAATCATAATGCTCAAAAATAAGGGGGTCTCTGCCATTTCACGCAGGGCGTTATCTTTTTTGAGAACCTGCTTAATACCCGCCATCTCCTCCCCAAAGCGATTGAAGAATTCGGCAATCTGTTCATGCGTCAGCGGCTGGACTTCAATCGCGCCTTCAAAGGATAATTTGGCGTTGAGGTCTGCATAATCCTGACTGCGGCTGCACACGGCGAGGGAGGTCAGCCCATGTTCTTTTCTAAAGGCGTTGATCGCTTCCACGCACTTGGCGCGGCTGTCCTGTCGCACTTCGTCCAAGCCATCCAAAAGCAAGAGTAATTTATTGCCTTTCACCCAATCGGGCGCGGTCTTGCGAGGGACGCTGTACAGGTTGTTCAACTCCTGCGCCAGCCAATCGGCGAGGGTTTTCGATTCCGTCCAAGATGAAAGGTTGAAGACCATCGGGATGGGATAGGCCACGTCTTCTCTGGCGCGTGCAATCAACTGGCGGGCGAGTTCCAACAGCATGGTCGTCTTGCCCGAGCCAGGCGCGCCGAGAATCAGCAGGGAACGTCCCATGCCGATGGAGTCGAAGATCTCCAGCATGGATGTCCCTGCGGGGAGGGTTTCGTCGGTTGATTCTTTTTTGATCGCCCACGGATATTTGGTCACCGCTTCGGGGTCTTGTTTGATGCCCAAGTCCAATAACGCCGCGCCGTGCAGGGATGCGTCCAGCACGCCTTTGATCCACGCGTTTTCGACGTGTCCCAACAGGATGCGGCAGTTGCGGTGCTCGAGGGTTTCCGAGTCGCTTTTGAAGATATTGAAGAATTTCTGGATGATGGTTTGGTTGTTGTCCCCTGTGACGATGACGCTGTCCACTACATCACCACCGATCGTGGTGACGTTTTTCTTCTCGGGTGGAGTGGACTTTCTGACAGGCGTCATGGCTGCGTGGAGGTTATGACTTCTTCGACTCTGCTTTGCCCTTTTCTGCTACTTTCTGGAAGACGGTGCTTAATCCTTTGATCGGATTGGTGAAAGTGTCTACAGCCACTTCCCATATATCTGGCGCCATGCCCGCTAGAACTTCAAACCATTCTTGAACTTTGCCCTCTTCTGCTTTCTCGCCTTTTGCTGCCTCCGTTTCCAACTCTTGAACAGCGGTCTGTACCATCGTCTTTTTAGGACCTTCTGGTTTGGCTTCCACCGCTTTTAACAAAGTTGAAAAGGCTTTTGCGATTTCATCTACCGAAGCGCCTTGCTTTAATGTGAGGCGATTGTTGTTTCCAGCGACAACATTGGAACCGCTGACACTGCCGCCGATGCTAATGTTATTTCCGCCTGTTCCTGTGGTGTTAGCTGCTTTCGATTTGGTTGATTTTTTGTCTGCCATTTTATGTCTCCTTAGAAATTTTCGTTCATTTTCCCATTTTCGGATGAGTATTGGAAATCGCCGACCGTGATTTTGATTCTACTCCACATCCCTCTATGGCACGTGCTGTTTATCTGGAGACACGGAATACACTCTTGTCAAAATATCGCTACTTGTTTATTTCGTTTTCATCGCCCGAAATGATCGTACTGTCTTTGTGCGTAGAGCGGAGCAAGCCGAACGGGTTAAACGGAACAAATCGCACAGGTTAAGCGGTGCATGCCGCACACTCTTGAGTGGGTGGAAATCGCTGGAAGGAGCCCCAAATAGTCAGATGATTCTAACTATCCGCCCTGGAACTGACAAAGAAAAAAGGGAGGCCATCGTTTCCGCCTGGTACCGTCAACAATTAAAAATTGCGCTGCCGCCACTGATCGAAAAGTGGGAAGCGGTAATGGGTGTGAAGGTAAATCGTGTTTTTGTTCAGCGGATGAAAACAAAATGGGGCAGTTGCCATTCAAGCAAGCACAATATTCGCATCAATAGCGAACTCGCTCAAAAACCGCCAGCCTGCCTTGAGTACGTTGTTGTGCATGAACTGGCGCATTTGCTGGAGCCGTCGCACAATAAGGTTTTTGTAAGCCTGATGAATCAGTTTATGCCGCAATGGCGTCAACTTCGTGATGAATTAAACCGCATTCCGCTGACACACCAGGAATGGAAGTACTAGCGCTGGCGCAAAAATTCCCAGGGGTGGAGCGCTGCTTGAAAATTCTCTTCAATATCTGTTGAAATCTCACCGCCGCCGCTCAGTTTTCCCAATTTGTGGAATCTGGTTTCCAAACCGGCGCTGGCTGGTCTGCTGGAATTTTCTTCACGAATTCTGTCAGCGAGGCGCGAAAAGCGGCGTCATCGCGTATCATCTCTTGTAAAGCAAATTTGAACGTGCCGTAATAATCATCGTTGGGAAGGCGGACTTTCAATACTTCCAACACATACTTTCCAAGCGGGTGTTTTGAAAATTTTCCTTCGATGCACTGCCATAATTCTTGTAAAACTGTAAAAATGGCCATTTCTCTTTCAAAAACATTATCTACAGCGTCATCTGCGTTCAGTAAGTATGGCAAGGCCGGTTTTAGCGGATCAAAAATCATTTTACTTAGTTCTTCAAGGTTATTGCCGTCGAAATAATCAATAGGCTCCGAGTTGATGACTTGATGATAAACAGCCTCGTTGCGGAATTCATGCAACCATTCCAACGATGAATATTGCTCCGTCCACCTGGCCAACTTGACGAAAATATCCACCAGCGGGTAAGCAGACCAGACATAGGGCTTCTGTCTCTCCTGTCCCGACGAGAAGAAACGATTGCGGCAGATGCCTTGCTTGAACTCGATTGCCTGCCAGAACATTGAAAAAACCCTACCTTCGGCGCCGAGTTCGTCGTCTAACAAATTTATTTCTTTTACCCCCAATCGTTCGGTCTGTCCCTGTTCAATACGGCTGAGGATACTTTTGGCCATATGGGTTTTCTCGCTAAAATCATCTATGGTCAATTTTTTTGCTTCCCGTAACAATCTAAGGTACAGACCGGTATCAGACAGGGTAACAACGGCGTTTTCAACATAGTAATCCCATAAAAAATCGGGGGTGGTTCTCGTGGGGGCGGGCATGGCAAGACCATAAACCACTGCCTGGCGCACCCGTTTTTCCATAAACTCATAAGAAATCGTGCTTTTGCTTGCAGATTTATAGGCTTGATGAAATTTTTGAGCAATAAATTGGAAGAACGTATCGTCTTGCCGCGCATAATATTTTCGATAGGCTGCCTCCAGATCGTAAATAAAAATTTTATCGGAGAGCATCTCTTTGTTTTTGATGATTGCCTTATGTTCAATAAGGCGCGGCGTACCAGTTTCTTTGGCCAGCTCGTCGTTGTCAATGCCTAGTACCCAACATAAATTTACCAATGCGTTCAGGGTTAAGCCCAGTTTGCCGGTCTCAATTCTGCTGATGTGGCTTTGGTCGATTCGGCATATTTTAGACAGGTCGTCTGTGCCCAATCCCAAGTTTTCTCTTTTTCCCCTTAACCAATTTGCAATGGAATCTATGTCTTTTTTCATTTTTTACCTTGTTTACGGTCTTGACAAAAGAGAGGGCAGTGCTGTAGAATAGCACACAGTATGTACATTAGGAACATTTTATCCGCAAAACAACACACACCCGATTTAGAATCGGAGAAAAGAGGAAAAATGACAGAAGCAGAAAAAGATAGCAACGATTTTGTGGTTTTGAAGCCGCAGGAAGTTGCACAACGCTTGCGCTGTTCGGCTGCCTTGGTCTACAAACTTAGTCAACTGGGGCAACTGCCTTCGGTGCGGATTGGCCGTAAGGTTACCATTTTGGAAAGTGACCTGATTAAGTTTGTGGAAATCAATCGCTACCCACAACCTGGGCCTTTGACACATGACCGCCGGTAAACGCTATCGCTCACACGGCGAGGGATCGATCACGATTCGCAAGGGACGTCCCAAGCCTTTTATGGCACAAATCACGGTGCGCGGTCAAAGACTATCGCAATCGTTCGTCAACAAGACCGATGCTACCCGCTGGATCCAGGACACCAATAATAAAATTGGCTCTGTTTCTAATGTGGACCTGCTGGCGGCTTCCATCGAGAAAGCGCTGAAAGTTTGGCTCGACTACGTTAAAATCACCAAAAGTCCCAAAACGTACCTGGGCTACCGCCGCATCGCTGATAAATACATTATTCCACAAATCGGTCACCGGCGCGTGTACGAAATCAAACCGCTCGACCTGCGAGACATTCTGACGGCATACTCAAAAGAAGTTAGTCAGCGTGAGCTGCTCTACATCTGGCAGACCGCCAGCAGCTTCTTTAGTTACCTGGTGGCCCAGGGCGTAATGCCACAAAACCTGGCCAGGTCTGTCGCCAGGCCCCGCAAAGAGCAATCGTCAACTGATTGTCGCTATCTGTCACGCGACCAGGTTCGCAAACTTGTCGAAGTGGCTGAGACAACAAATCATCCGTTGGTAGACCTGTATTACTTTGCGCTCTCAACCGGGATGCGCGAAGGTGAAATCCTGGGTCTGCGTTGGAACAATGTCGACTGGGATGCGAAGTGTATTATTGTGGTCGAGCAGGTGCAGTATACAGAAGAGAAGCGTGCTGAGGGAAAACTTCCTTACACGTTTCAATCTACGAAGACTGAAGGATCGAAACGGCGCATTCCCGTTGGCGAAGAAACCATTCGGAGGCTAAAAGTGCAGCAGCGACGCAACTCAGTTTTCAAACAACTGGCAAAGGAAAAATGGAAAGAGAACAACCTGGTGTTTCCTTCCGAAGTTGGCACACCAATGGAACCGACCAATGTGATACGACGATTCAAGGATTTGCTGAAAAACGCCGAACTGCCCAATATCCGCTTTCGCGACTTGCGTCACACCCATGCCACGTTATTGCTATTGCGTGGCGTACATCCCAAAGTGGTGAGCGAACGGCTCGGTCATGCGGATATCACGACTACCCTGAGAATCTATTCGCATGTAATTCCAACCATGCAAGAGGGCGCGGCCAGCACAATCGAAGAAATTTTGGAAAAACTGCCGCCCCAAAATAAAGCTGATTTATCGGTTAAAGAGTTGGATACTTTCGAGCGTGAGATCTAGATTACAGATAGGAAAGAAACGAAATGCAACCAAATCACAACCAAGCCCGTTTTACGAAAGCGAAAACTTTCATCTATAACAATATCTGGGGGTCTGGCTTCTACCAGACCCCCAGATATGGGTGTGATCGACCAGGGACTTGAACCCTGAACCCACTGATTAAGAGTCAGTTGCTCTGCCATTGAGCTAGTCGACCGTGGAGCGGGTCAGATTATACCCCAAAGGAACCGGGAGTCAATATTCGGCGTATTTTGAGAGCGCTTGCCGACGGGTGAAAACCATCAGTGCGCTGGCGCTGGCGATCGAGGCGACGACGGCGTGGCTGATGCCCGTCAGAAATTCGTGGGCGTTGACCTTTTGTGTGTACATTTCTTGGGCGTGCAGGAGCGCCTGTTCCACTTCTTGCGGCGTGAGACTTTTGTAAATAAACAGCGAGAGTGGTGAATTCTTCATGTCGAAGCTGGTTTCGCTGGCGCGCCCCGATTCCAGCAGGCGGTAGAGTGTGGAGTTTTCATCCACCCAGGCGGGCGGTTCCAACTCAGGCAGAAAATATTCCAGCCGTTTGATGCTGACGCCCTCGCGTGGTACGTCGCCCATGAAGAGTGAGACGGGCGCGTCGCCGCCGGTGGCAACGGCCAGCGCCTCCAAAATCGTCATCGCCAGAATTTTGATTTTCAGGTATTCGCGCGCAATCCGCAGGTTGCTGCGCGCTGAGGCCAGCATCAGCGAAAATTCCTGGTCGCTGGGCACGCCGCGATATTGGTTGAAAACCGAATCAGGGTCAAGATTCTCGAAGAAATCGGCCATTTTTTGCAGCGCCTGGCGGTAGGTTCCAATGGAGTAGACATCTGGCAGGCGCAGAGCGGGGTTGGTTTCGGGAAGAAGTTTCCAGGTGTTGTCGAGAAACCGGCCCGGGTCTATTTCGGCAAAATTTTCAATGTCTTTATTGGCAAATAATACGGCTTTGCGGATGGTATCGGTGATTTCTTCGGGGCTGAGCGCGATGGCGTGGCGGGCGGCGATTTCGCTTAAGCGCGTTTCCATGATGGCAAAGTGGCTTTGGCCGTGCGAAACGGCGCGAAACGGGATGGTCGCCTCGACGCAGATGGTCATCAGGAGCAGGTCTTTTTTGCTGACAATGCCTTCCAACTGTTTGTTCATGACCAGCGCGCTCAAAAACTCGTTCAAGGCTGTGAACGAAGAAAGGTGCTGACCGGGATTCAGGTCGAAAACTTCCAGCGTGAGATGGGCTATTTCATCGGCAGCCGCTATCGGCTTGCAAAGAAAAAACTCTGACGCGCGCTGTTGCACGTAGGGCGAGATAATTTTCCAGAGATGGGGCGAAAATCCCATATCTACCTGGTAGTAAATGATGTCGTGGTAGAGCGCCGCCAATGTGCGAATGGGGTCTTCCGGGTCAATGAACGAGAAGACGTGTTCAAGCGTATGAAAATTCCGCGCCTGGGCGGTCATGCCGCGGTGGATGGTGACCGCCAACTCTTCCAGCTTTTCAAGCGAGACGTGAGTGTCAAGCCGCTGACAGGAACGGTTGAAGATGTCTATTAACTTTTGAACAGTTCCAGATTGCATGGCGCGCCTTTCGCTGGCGTGAGTATATCGCAAAAACTTTGGTTATCGGTAGATGTTGTTCAGGGCGTCGCGGGCGCTTTCGAAATTAAAGCCGAAACCCAGGTTGACCAGCTTTTGCGGAATGACGTATTGCCCGGTCAGCAGCAGGGCGCTCATTTCACCCAGCGCCAGGCGCATGGCAAAGGCCGGGACGGGCAGCCAGTGTGGGCGGTGAAGTGTTTGCGCCAAAGCGCGCATGAAATGGGCATTGGAGAGCGGGTTGGGCGCGGTCAGGTTGAATGCACCCCGCGCTTGGTCATTTTCCAACAAAAAGCGGATGGCGCGGACTTCGTCCTGCAGGTGAATCCACGAAATGCCTTGTTTGCCGTCGCCAATCGGGCCGCCTGCAAACAGGCGCACGGGCAGCGCCATCAGTGGCAGTACGCCTCCATGCGCATCCAACACCAGCCCGGTGCGGATAATGGCGCGGCGTACGCCCATTGAGTCGAGCAGGCGGGTGGATGTTTCCCATTGCAGGGCAATATTTGCCAGAAAATCGTTTCCGGCGGGGACATCTTCGTTGAGCGGTTCCAGGCCGCGCGGGCCGTAGTAGCCTACGCCCGAGGCTTGCAGATAGACACGCGGGCGCGGCGAGACTTTTTCAAACGCCAGTGCAAAAGCCTGACCAGCGTTTATCCGGCTTTCCAATATTTGTTTCTTGCGCTCTGCCGACCAAGGCCATTGGCCGATGGTTGCGCCTGCCAGGTTGACGACTGCGTCTGCGCCTGCCAGGACTTGTGTCCACTCACCCGGCGAGCGTCCGTCCCAAGTTTGGGATTGCGCACCTGGCTGTAAGTTGGTTCTTCCGCTGGAGCGGGTCAGAATGGTGACTGTATGTCCATCTGTCAAGAGCGAACGGGTTAGGGCGGTGCCAATCAGGCCTGTGCCGCCGGCAATGATTATATTCATAATCTGCGTTCCTTTTGTTTGTTTCAATCAGCAATGAATATGGTTGTTAGGAGCAAGCCCTCGTTCTTCAGGGATTATTTCAACGGTAAATACGCCATTTCGCAATGGCACAAAGTTTGTGCACTGTTTGATTATAATGATTATTTGGGAAGAAATGTGTTCTGGTGATTATCTACATCTTTGCTCCACCCTGCGGACAGAAATTGGCGGCTTATGGGTAATCACCAGGCTGGCGTAATTGATTTTCGGCGTGACTTATTGAATGTTCCCGCGCTATTCGCCGCAGCTCCTGCGCGGACACGAATGACTGGGGCGCTTACGCGACTTTGCGGCCTTTGGGCAGTTCACGCTGTTCGGCGGCGAAGGCCAACTCAATTGCTTGCGCGGCGGAACGCGCTTCGATGACTTGAATATTTTGCGGCCAGGGTTCGCCCTGACGCAGCCGCTTGGGGACAATCGCGCTTTTGAAACCCAATTTTTGCGCCTCGCGCAGACGGGCGGGCATTTGCCCCGGCAGGCGCAATTCGCCCGCCAGGCCGATTTCGCCAATCAGCGCCACGTCGGCGCGGACGGAAAGGTCGCGCATCGAAGAGACAATCGCCGCGGCAATCGCCAAATCGGCGGCGGGTTCGTCAATTTTAATTCCCCCGACCACGTTCACAAAAATATCCTGCTCGCCCAGTTTGAGGCCCACACGGCGCGTCAGCACGGCGGCAATCATCTGCAGGCGGTTGTAATCCACGCCGTTGGGCGTGCGCCGCGCGTTGCCAAACTGCGTGGCCGCCGTCAGCCCCTGAATTTCGACCAGCAGCGGGCGCGTGCCTTCCATCGTCACGGCAATCGCCGAACCGGGGGCGTTAATCATCCGCTCGGCCAGAAACGCCTCGGAGGGGTTGGTCACTTCGGCCAGGCCGCGCTCGCGCATTTCAAAAACGCCGACTTCGGCGGTGGCGCCAAAGCGATTTTTGACCGAACGCAGCAGGCGATAGGCCTGAAAGCGGTCGCCCTCCAGGTACAGCACGGTATCCACAATGTGTTCCAGCACGCGCGGCCCGGCGATGACGCCCTCTTTGGTGACGTGACCGATGACAAAAACGCTGACCCCGTTCGATTTTGCCAGTTCACGCAGCTGCGAAGCGCATTCGCGCACCTGGGAAACCGACCCGGCGGAAGAATCCAGTTCCGGCAGGTACATCGTCTGAATGGAATCCACCACCAAAATGGTTGGTTTGACCTCGCGGACGTGGTCGAAAATCGTCTGCAAATTGGTTTCGGTGACGAGGAATAACTCGGCGGGCAGGGGTTTGGCGTCTTTGGGCTGCAGCCGGTCGGCGCGCATTTTGATTTGTTTTTCGGATTCCTCACCGGAGACGTAGAGAATGCGCTGGCTGGCGGCCATTTCCAGCGCCATTTGCAGCATCAGCGTGGATTTGCCGATGCCGGGGTCGCCGCTGACCAGCACAATCGAGCCGGGCACGATTCCGCCGCCGAGGACGCGCGCAAATTCGCCGATGGGTACATGCAGGCGGTCTTCTTCTCCGGCGGCGATTTGCCCAATCGGGCGCGGCGAGGTGCGTCCCGTCAGCCCGCGAGCGGCGTTGGGGCTTTTGGCCGGGGCTTCGTCGCGCACGATTTCTTCCACCATGCTGCTGAAGGTGCCGCACTGCGGGCATTTCCCCATAAAACTGGCGGATACCCGTCCGCAATTTTGACAGACGTAACGGCTGTAAGATTTTGCCATGTTGGTTCCTTGCCCGAAGTATATCCGAAAATCCGTTCTATTCAATCGCCTGTTTCAACTGTTTTGCCAGTGCGCCGAAGGCGGGCGTGTAGCGCATTTCCTCGCTGCGCGGGCGCGGCAGGGTCACCGGCAAATCCAGTTTGATGCGGCCAGGCCGCGCCGAAAGCAGCAGCACCCGGTCGGCGAGAAAAAGCGCCTCGCTGATGGAGTGCGTGACCATCAGCACGGTGGTTTGGCGCGCCTGCCACAGCCGCGAAAGTTCGCCCCACATTTTTTCGCGGGTCAGCGCGTCGAGTGAGCCGAACGGCTCATCGAGCAGCAGCAGGTCCGGGTCGTGAATCAGCGCGCGGGCCAGCGCCACACGCTGCGCCATCCCGCCCGAAAGGTCGCGTGGCAGGGCGTTTTCAAAACCGGTCAGACCGACCAGCGCGGCCATTTCCTGCGCTTTTTGGCAGGCCTGCGCGGCGGGCAAATGCTCCACTTCCAGCGGCAGCAGAATATTTTCGAGGACGCTGCGCCAGGGCATGAGCGTCGCCTGTTGAAAGACGAAACCCACACGGGGCGCGGCCTGCTGATTCTGAAAGTGAATCGTCCCGGCGGAGGGCTGAATCAGCCCGGCGAGCGCCCTCAGCAGGGTAGATTTTCCGCTGCCGGAAGGCCCCAGCACGCAGACAAATTCGCGCTCCGCCACCGAAAACGTCACCGGCCCCAGGGCGTGCAGACCGGCGGCGTTTTGCTCATCGCGAAAGGTGATGCTCAGGTTTTCAATGGAGAAAATGGGCATGGGGAAGAATGAGGAAAAGAGTAGACGGGGAGGAGAAAAGAGGAAGATAAAAAACGGACTTTTTTTCTATGGGATGAATTGATTGGTGAAGGCCGCGTTCAGGTCGAGTGGGGTGGCGTAGGAACCCATGTCCATCAGCACTTTTTGCATGTTTTCCCAGGCTGCCGGGTCAGAGTAGCCCAGGCGCGGCGCGCGCCACATTTCGACGGAGGTGCCGAGTACCTGCTTTTGCACCAGCGGGTCGACCTGGTCGAGATTTTCAACATACTTTTTGCAGATTTCGTAGGCCATGCCGGGGTCGGTGATGGTATCCTGCAGCCCGCGCAGGGTGGCTTGAATGAAGGCGCGCACCATCTCCGGGTTTTCGGCGATGGTTTTTTCGTTGGTGATGATGCCGTTGGAAGCCAGTTGAACGTAATCGGCGACGCGCCACTCGGTCAGGTCGTAGCCTTTCGAGCGCAGCACGACCGGCTCATTGGCGGCATAGCCGACGACGGCGTCTTCCTGGTCGGCGGCCAGGGCTTCCACCTGATTAAAGCCAATCGAGTCGAGCGTCACCTCGCTTTCCTGAATGCCCAGCGCGTAGAGCATGGCGCGCAGGCCGACGTAATTGGCGCCGAACAGGCCGGGCAGGCCGATTTTTTTGCCTTTCAGGTCGTTGATGGTTTTGAATCCGCTGGTGGATTTTGCTATCAGTGAGATGGGGTACTGCTGGTACCAGGCCATGACGTACACGACCGGCACGCCTTGCGCGCGCGCCAGCAAAACCTGTTCGCCGGAGACGAGCGCGAAGGGCAATTCGCCTGCGCCGACCAGCGCCACGCCGTCGGTTTCAAAGGAATAATCAAATTCCACGTCAAAACCGGCCTCGCGGTAGTAGCCTTTCTCCACGGCCATGTAGAAGGGGGCATACTGCACGTTGGGAATGTAGCCCATCGGCAGTTTGATTTTGATCAGCGGTTTTTCGGTGGCGGTAGGCGCGGGGGTGGCGCTCGCCGCCGGGGCGCAGGCCGCCAAAAGCAGGGAAAAAGCCAGCAGCAGAAGAAAAACTTTTTTGAACATAGAGAAACTCCTTTTTTAAAGATGATTTTCCTGCCAGGTGAGTAGGTGTTTTTCCAGCAGAACGACCAGACCGTAGAGCGTCAGCGCCAGCGCGACCAGCGTGAAAACGGCGACGAAAACCAGGGCGGTGTCGTACTGTCCGCGCCCGACATTGATCAGGAAACCGAGGCCTTTATCGGCGCCGACAAATTCGCCGACCACCGCGCCGATGACGGAGAGTGTTGCCCCAATTCGCAGCCCGCCGAGAAAGACCGGCAGCGCGGAGGGGATTTCCAGGTGGCGGAAAATCTGCCAGCGGCTGGCGCGCAGCGAACGCATCAACTCATTCAGCGAGCGCGGCACGGCGCGAATGCCGACGACCGTGTTCACCAGCACCGGAAAAAAGACAATCAGGGCGCAGATGAGAATTTTGGAGAAGATGCCCGACCCAAACCAGATGACCAGCAGCGGCGCAATCGCCACAATCGGCACGGCCTGGCTGGCGACCAGAAACGGCGCAAGCAGGCGCTCGAACAGGCGTGATTTGGCAATGGCGTAGCCCAACGCCAGGGCCAGCAGCGAGCCGATGGCCAGCCCCAGCAGCACTTCCGTCAGCGTGACCTGGAGATGGAAGAGCAGGTTGCCCGCCGTCAGCGTTTGCCAGAAGCGTGCGCCGACCTGCGCGGGCGAGGGCAGGATGAAGGCCGGAAATCCGCCCAGCCGCGCGAAAAGCTCCCAGGCCAGCAGGACAATCGTCAGCGGGGCGAGCAGGCCGAAGAGCCGTTCCAGGCGAGGTTTTGGTGTCAATTTCAACGGAATTTCCATAAAAACAAAACCCGAAGGGGGGAATCCTTCGGGCGGCAAGACAGACCCGGCGCGCGAATCTGCCTTGAAACAAAAGCCCGAAAACATTACTGTTTTCGGGGCGACAAGACAGACCCGCCAGGCAGGCCTGCTAACCTTCTTTTATCCGGACTGTAACCGTTGGCGCTGGAATTTCACCAGCTCATGCGCTTGCGCGCTCGTGGGCTTTACCACCAATCGGGAATTCACGGGCGCGTGTGCGCCGTGTCACCCTGCCCCGAAGGTTGAATATTCGATTGACTGGATTATACCGATGAATGGGAGAAAATGTCAGGGGCGAAAATTGCTCCGCCCCTGAGAAAAGTTAAGCCTTGACGATGCACTCGACCGGGCAGACCGAGGCGCACTGCGGCGCGTCGTGGAAGCCTTCGCATTCAACGCAGGTGGCGGCGTCAATGACGTAGATGTCGCCTTCGCTGATGGAGTTGGTGGGGCATTCCGGCAGGCAGGCGCCGCAGGCAATGCAGTCGTCTTGAATTTTCATAGCCATGATGTTGTTCTCCTCGTATCAATGGGTAAAATTGGCGGCGCGGTTGCCGCGCCAAGTTGCGGAAGTTTACACGCGATGAAAAAGCATGTCAAATGACAAATTTCTCTACTTTGGGGTGAATTGTCATGTTTTTCAGGGGGTTGGCAATGAGTAGCCGATTAGATTCATTTCGTAGCCAAAATCACTGCCGAGGTGCTGAAATCTTTCGGCGACGATGCCAATGTTGGGACAGAAGCTAATGGTTTCAGCGCCATTGTTATAGGCGCGTACCAACTCGCGGCAGTCGCTAAACTCTCCGGCGGGGGTACGGTGGACAGATTCGAGGCGGGTCTGATGGCGGCAGCCGGGGCCGATTTCGCCGTCGGCGGGTTCGATGCAACCATCGGCGCTGGTGACGCACCAGCACGGGACGCTTTCCGGCGGCCAGCGCAGCAAAATGTCAGCGGCGGCGCGTTGTTCAAGGTCGAGTTTTTCGTTTTGGCGGTAGAGTGTCTGCCCGTCGAGAATGTACCAGAAGCGGCCATCTTGCGGGGTGAAAAATTGGTCGGCTTCACTTCCGGGGGCGCTGGTTTGTTGTGAGGTTTGTTCCACTTCGGCAGTCAGCAGGCCGTTGTCGCCGCCAACTATGACGATGGTTTGGGTGATGCGCCAGCGGGCGGTTTGGCCTTCGGTGTGGGCGGTCATTTCGTACACCCAGGTGCTGGAGAGAGCGAGTGGAAAAGGATAGGCCGGCCCGAGGGTGGAAAGCGGCGTCGAAACGGTGTCCGGCGTCGGCGGGGCGCTGGCCGAGCGCGTGCAGGCCGCCAGAAAAATCATCCATAGCGGAATCAGGCTGAGGCGCAGAAAAATTTTCATGGGCTTTTACAGCGAATCAAGCACTTCGTAGACCTGAACGGGTTTTTCGCGTCCGCGCAGGGAAACGGCGCCGATGCGGTGGGTGGCGTATTTATCCACGATGGCGGCCATGGTGGCCGGGCCGACGACCAGCCGGTAGGGGCGGGCCAGTTCCTGCATACGGAAGGCGACGTTGACCGGGTCGCCCAGGGCGTTGAATTCCATGCGTTCTTCCGAGCCGATGTAGCCGACCATGCAGATGCCGGTGTTGATGGCGACGCCGATGGTGATGCGCTGGCCTACGCCAAAATCTATCGCGCGGATTCTTTCGATGATTTCGCGTCCGGCGCGCACGGCGCGTTCTTCGGCCAGGGCGTGTTCGTAGGTTGGGTGGCGGTCTTCAAAAATTGCCATGATGCCGTCGCCCAGGTAGCGCACCATGCCGCCGTGCTGGAAAACGATGGTGGTGGCTTCGTGGTAGTAGCGGTTGATGATTTCGGAGAAGCGCAGTACGCCAACTTGTTCGGCAAGTGCGGTGGAGCCCTCCATGTCGCTGAAGATGATCGTGACTTTATCCTGGCGCAGGCCGGGCAGCGCGCCGCTGCGCAGGTAGTCTTTGATAAGATAGTCGGCTTCGGCGGGCGGCACAAAGCGGTGCAGCAGTTGGTGAATGCGTTCCTCCTGGCGCAGTTTGGTGAGCAGTACCATGCGCTGCAGGGTCAGGGCGGTTTGATGACTGATGGCGATTGCCAGCTGCAAGTCGTGTCTGCCAAAGGGACACGCGCCGGGGCTGGTTTTGGCGAGGCGCATCAGGCCGAGCACTTCGTCGCCGCTGATGACGGGGACGTACATCAGCGCGGGAAAGACCTCGGCAGATTGGTTGCGGATGGCGGCCAGCGCGGCGGTATCCATTTCGGGCGGCGGGGCGGGGTCCCAGTCAGATTTCAGGAAGAGGTCAAATTCATCCACGCCCAGGGTGCGTTTGATGAGCAGGGTTAATTCCTGCACGGCGGAGGGCAAATCGGTGATGGTATTCAGTTTGCGGGCGACTTCGTAAAGCAAAATGGCGTGTTCGTCGAGCGATTCGAGCAGCAGTTCGCGCGTGAAGCGGTGCGTGGTTTTGCCCTGAGGCTTTTGCGCCGCGCCGACGGTTTCTTCGGCCACATACAGCACGGCCTGCCCGATGCGGATGATGTCATTGGGACGCAGTTCCACCTGCCCACTGATGCGCTGGCGGTTGACGTAGGTGCCGTTGGCGCTGTCCAGGTCGCGCAGGGTCAGTTGTTTTTGGGCGGCGTCCAGCGTCAGTTGGGCGTGATGGCGCGAGGTGGAAACATCGGCGAGAACGATATTGTTTTCGGAATTGCGCCCGATAACCGTTTCGCCTGCCAGAATTTCGACCCAACGCGCTTCGGTGTCAGATTCGCTGATATGTAATCGCCACATAATGAATAGACCCTATTTTCTTTGAATAGGGTCTATTTTACTCGATTGCTTTTTCTTCAATGTCAATAGAGCGCGGCGGGGCTACGTCAGTTGTTCGCGCAGTTTGGCGGCGCTTTGCTGGTAGGCGGCCAGTTTTTCGCGCTCTTTTTGCACCAGCGCGGCGGGGGCTTTGGCGGAAAAATCGCTGGCGAGTAGTTTTTCGAGGCGGGCAATTTGCGACTCTGCTTCGGCCAGGTCTTTCGTCAGGCGGGCGTGTTCCTCGGCGGGGTCGCTCATTTCGGCCAGCGGCAGGTAAATCGTCAGCGGCCCGGCCACCAGGGCGATGTGTCCGGCGGGTTTTTCCTCCAGCGTTTGGACGATGCGCAGGCGGGTTTCATCCAGCCCGGCCAGCGCGGCCAGATTGCGTTTTTCCGCCTCGTACAAGCCGCGGCGTTCTTCGCCCTCGACCAGGATGGCGGCCAGTTTTTGGCCGGGTTTGACGTTCTTTTCGGCGCGCAGGTTGCGGATGGCGCGCACTGCTTCCTGGAAGATGGCAAATTCGCGCAGCGAGGTTTCGTCGGATGGGCGGTCGGCGGCCTCGGGCCAGCGGGCGATGATAAGCGCCTCGGCCCAGCGGCCATCCTGCGGCGCGAAGTGCGCCGGGTGCTGGCTGACGGCGGCTTTCAGATGCCCGTAGATTTCCTCGGTGACGAAGGGGGTGAAGGGGTGCAGCAGGCGCAGCAGGCTGTCGAAGACGCGCACCAGCAGGGCGGCGGTTTGGTGGGCGCGCGCGCCGCCAGTGGCGATTTGCAGTTTGGCAATTTCCAGATACCAGTCGGCAAAATCGTTCCAGAAAAAGTCGTAGATGTTTTGACCAGCCTGGCCGTATTGGAAGGTTTGGAAGAGGCGCTCGCTGTCGTGCAGTAGGCTGTTGAGGCGGGTCAGCAGGAAGGCGTCCGCCAGGGTCGGTTTTTCGTCGGGCTGCCCGGCTTCGGCGGGGGCTTTTTCCAGCAGGGTGATGACCAGGCGCGCGGCGTTCCAGAGTTTGTTGGCAAAGTTGCGGTTGGCTTCCACCTTCTTTAGGCTCAGGTTGGTATCTTTGCCGGGTGTCGAGCCAACCAGCAGGGTGAAGCGCAGCGCGTCGGTGCCGAGTTCGTCCATCACAATCAGCGGGTCAATCACGTTGCCTTTGGTTTTGGACATTTTTTGGCCGTGTTCGTCGCGGATGAGGCCGTGCAGGTAGATGGTGTGGAAGGGCGCCTGCCCGGTGAATTCCAGCCCGCTCATCATCATGCGCGCCACCCAGAAGAACAGGATGTCGTAGCCGGTTTCCATGTAGGATGTCGGGTAGAAATAGTTGAAATCGGGGGTTTTGTCGGGCCAGCCGAGGGTGCTGAAGGGCCACAGGCCGCTGGAAAACCAGGTATCCAGCACGTCAGCGTCCTGGCTGATGTTGGCGCTGCCGCAGTGGGCGCAGGCGGACGGGTCTTCGCGGGTGCAGGTTTGTTTACCGCAATCGGCGCAGTACCAGACCGGGATGCGATGTCCCCACCACAGTTGGCGGCTGATGCACCAGTCGGTGATGTTTTCCATCCAGTTGTAATAGACTTTTTCAAAATAGTCTGGCACGATTTTGGTATCGCCATTTTTGACGGCGGCTAGCGCTTTTTCGGCCAGCGGGTCAATTTTGACGAACCACTGCTCCGAAATCATCGGTTCGATGATTTCGCCGCCGCGCTGCGAGCGCGGCACGTTGAGGGTGTAGGGTTCTTCTTTGATGACCAGCCCGGCGGTTTTCATATCGGCCCACAGTTTTCTGCGCGCCTCGAAGCGTTCCAGCCCGGCGTAGGCGCCGCCGATTTCGGTGACGCGGGCTTCCTTGTCGAGCATGGATAGCACCGGCAGGTTGTGGCGCTGACCGATTTCATAGTCGTTGGGGTCGTGGCCGGGGGTGATTTTGAGCGCGCCGGTGCCGAAGTCGCGCGTTACATAGTCGTCGGCGATGACGGGGATTTCGCGTCCCAGCATGGGCACAATCACCTGTTTGCCGATGAATTTCTGGTAACGCTCATCTTCGGGATGGACGGCGACGGCGGTATCGCCGAGAATCGTCTCCGGGCGGGTGGTGGCGACGGGGATGTAGTCGCCGGAGCCGTCGGCCAGCATGTATTTGAAATAATACAGTGTGCCGGGTTCTTCGGAATATTCCACTTCCAGGTCGCTGACGGCGGTTTTCAGGCCGGGGCTCCAGTTGATCAGGCGCGGGCCGCGATAGACGAGCCCTTTTTCGTAGAGCGTCACAAAGGCTTCGCGCACGGCTTTGCTCAAGCCTTCGTCCAGCGTGAAGCGTTCGCGCGTCCAGTCGCAGGAGGCGCCCAGGCGGCGGATTTGGCGGGTGATTTGGCCGCCTTTTTCGGCTTTCCACTGCCAGGTGCGTTCCAAAAACGCCTCGCGCCCGATGGCTTCGCGGCTGCTGCCTTCTTTTGCCAGCTGGCGTTCCACCATCAACTGCGTGGCGATTCCGGCGTGGTCGGTGCCGGGAATCCACAGGGTGGAATAGCCTTTCATGCGGTGATAGCGAATCATCAAATCTTCCACGCTGACGAACATGGCGTGGCCGAGATGCAGTTCGCCGGTCACATTCGGCGGCGGAATGGTGATGGCAAAGGGTTTAACCGCCGGGTCGAAGTTGGGCTGGTTGGGGTCATTGTGCGGCTGAAAGTAGCCGTTTTTCTCCCACATGGCGTAGATGCGCTCTTCGGTGGCTTTGAAATCATAGGCTTTGGGCAGTTCGTAGGTCATTCGGGCTCCTTAATGAAAAAACGCTTTCGTCCTGTCTGAGGACGAAAGCGTGTGCTTCCGCGGTACCACCTCGATTCGCCCAGCAGGGGCGCGCTTTGTGGCGGACGGGTTCATCCGCCTGCGCGTTACCGGGCGCTCCCGTGCCGTTCTACTGAACACCAGCCGGTGTTTTTCTTCGGCAATCGTACCGGGCGACTTCGGCGGCGGGGCGCTGCGGCGGCTTTCAGCCTGTGACCGGCCTTCTCTATCAGCGTTTGCGCAACCTACTCATCCCGGAGAATGCTGACATTATACGAGCGCGAAGAATTTTACGCAAGACTTTGGCGGATTTCTGCCGCCAGGGCGCGGGCGCGGGCCGGGGCGCTGCCGACGTGCTGACGATAATCTATCAGCGCGCGGGTTTCTTCCGGCGCCAGCCAGCGTAAAATTTGCGGGTCGCGCGCCAGATTCTCCGCCAGGGGGTTGGCGTTTCCGGCGCGCAGGGCTTCCCACGCGGTCAGCGCTTGCAGGCGGAGAATCTCGTGCATCTCCTGACGGCTGGCTCCGGCTTTGACGGCGGCCATCAGCACGCGCTCGGTGGCGGCAAACGGGCCGTAGATGTCCAGGTTGCGCGCCAGGGCGGCTTCGTCCACGCGCAGGCCGCGCAAAATGCCGCTGGCGGTGAGCAGAATTTCATCCAGCGCCAGGAAGGCTTCGGGCAGCAGCGCGCGCCGGTTGGCCGAGTCGTCCAGGGTGCGTTCCAGCAGCGAATGGGCGGCGTTATCCCAGGCGATGCGCGGCAGACCGGCCAGGGCGCGCCCCAGCGAGTTGATTTTTTCGGCGCGGATGGGGTTGCGTTTGAAGGGCATGGCCGACGAGCCGACTTGTTTTTCGCCGAAGGGTTCGGCCAGTTCGCCAATCGGCGGCGATTGCAGCAGGCGCAAATCGAAAGCAAATTTATAGAGCGGAATGGTCAGCCCGGCCAGCGCCGCCAGCAGGTCATATTCCTGTTTGCGCGGCGTGGTTTGGGTGGCGATGCGGTAAAAAGGCAGGTCGAGCGCCTGGCTGAGAGCTGCTTCCAGCGCGGCGGCGTTTTCATCCCCCAGCAGTTCGACATACGAGGCGGAAGTTCCGACTGCGCCCTTGAAGCCTTTGCCGCGAATTTGGCTGCGCAGCCGCTGCAGGTTGCGGAATTCTTCCAGCAAATCCTGGGCGTACATTGCCAGGCGGTAGCCCAGGGTGGACGGTTCAGCGGGCTGCAAATGCGTGAAGGCAATCAGCGGCGTGGCGGCGTAGCGTTCAATTTTGGCGGCGAATTCGGCCAGCAGCGCGGCCAGCCGCCGCAGGGTCAGGTCGAGCGCGGCGCGCAGGCGCAGGGCGTCGGCGTTGTCTTCGATGTCCATCGAGGTGGCGCCCAGGTGGATGATTCCGCCGCCGAGGGGGGCTTGTTCGGCGTAGGTGCGCACTTCGGCCATCAGGTCGTGGTGAATTTCGGCTTCAATTTCCAGGGCGCGCGGCAGGTTGATTTCTGCCACATGGGCGCGTAAATCTTCGGCCTGGGCGGACGTCACCAGCCCGAATTTTTGCTGCGCCTGCGCCAGCGCCAGCCAGATGCGCCGCCAGGTTTTGCGCTTTTCGCTTTCGCTCCACAGCGCGCGCATTTCCGGCGAAGCGTAGCGAAAGGAAAAGGGGGATTGGTATGCGTCAAAGTTTGTCATCATTGAAAGGCCATCCATGAATAGCCGCCGTCGCTGGTCTGGTACAGGTTGGTGACAGAGTTTTCGCTTTGCGTCACCAACCAGCCGGTGGTTGCCGAGATGAAATTCATGGTGATGACGGTTTCGTTGGGCGGGAAGGAAACCGGCAGGCGGCTCCAGCTGAGGCCGCCATCGGCGGTGAAGATTAATTGGTTGGCGCTCACCAGCCAGCCGGTTTGGGCGTTGATGAAGGCAAAGGCGCTGACGGCGGGGAAAAGCGGCGCGGCGGGCGTCCAGGTTTCGCCGGCGTCTTGCGTCAGGTAGAAAGCGCGCTGCACTTCGCTGCTGTTTTGGGTGTAAAAATCCACCGGTAGCACGCCGTTGAGTGGGTCGCTGGCGAAAAAGACTGGCGGCTGACTGGCGGCCATAAAACCGCCCAGGTCGGGCGGTGGCAAAATTGCCTGCGCCCGCCAGGTGACGCCGGAATCATCGGTGCGGAACAGGTAAATTTCATTGTCCACCGGGCGGCTGCCGCTGATCCAGCCGCGTTCGGGCGTGATGAAACTCATCCCGGTTTTGTCGCCGCTCATCGGCAGTGAGCCTTCCGCTTCCGGCTCGCCGGGGGTGTGCGTGAAGGGCTGGAAAAAACTTTCGCCGTTGTTGTAGATGACTTGAATGGCAACTGGTTGTGAACCGGCTCCAGCGCCCAGCGTTTGCAGGACGTAAACAGTTTCGCCAACAGCGGTCATTCTACCGTCAGCGAAAGGCGCGGGGCGCTGCTGCCAGGTTTTTCCTGCATCGCGGGTGATGGAGAGCAGGCCGGAGCCGTCGGGCTGGGTGGAGAGAACGTAGGCAGTGTCGGCATCCAGAAAGAGGCTGTTGGCGCCGCTGGATAAATTTACCAGAGGAACGAGTAGCGGCTGCCAGGTTTTTGTGCCGTCACTGGTGCGCAGCACGCCGCCGGGGGTGATGGCCCAGCCGCGCAAGTCGCTGAACATGTGCAGTTCGACGATTTCTGGCAGGCTGATGGGCGCCAGCAGCGGCGACTCGGTGGGCGTCGGGCTTGGTTCGGCGGTTGGTGTCGGCAGAATCAACTGCGGCGTTTCGCTCGGCGCGGGCAGGTTGCCGGTCTGAATCGTCCCCGGTAGGTCGGCAAAACTACAGGCGGTCAGGCTGATTGCCAGCGTGAGCAGCAGCACAGAAAAACGGCGCATGGCTTACATCCTTTCGAGTATCGTGGCCTCGCCCTGACCGACGCCCACGCAGAGCGTCGCCAGGCCGTAGCGCGCAGCGGGGCGGCGGCGCATTTCATAGAGCAGCGTTGTCAGAATGCGCGCGCCCGAACAGCCGAGCGGATGCCCCAGCGCAATCGCCCCGCCGTTGACGTTGACGCGCTGCGGGTCGAGTTCGAGATCTTCGATGACGGCCAGCGATTGGATGGCGAAGGCTTCGTTCAGTTCCACCAGATTCAGGTCGTTGACCGTCAGCCCGGCGCGTTGGAGCGCTTTGCGCGTGGCCGGGACGGGGCCGAGGCCCATCGTGCGCGGCTCAACGCCCGCCGCCGCGGCGGAGACAATCCGCGCCAGCGGCGTCAGCCCCAGGGCGCGGGCTTTGCTCTCGCTCATCAGCAAAACCGCCGCCGCGCCGTCATTCAGCCCGGAGGAGTTGCCAGCGGTGACCGTGCCGCCCTCTTTTTTGAAGGCGGGTTTCAGCCGCGCCAGGCTTTCG
This sequence comes from Anaerolineae bacterium CG2_30_57_67, assembly GCA_001872455.1. Classification (GTDB taxonomy): domain Bacteria; phylum Chloroflexota; class Anaerolineae; order Anaerolineales; family Villigracilaceae; genus UBA8950. The sequence goes on from MNXJ01000068.1 coordinate 25,926, forward strand.
GGCGTGGTGTCGCGGCGCGGACGCTCGTCCAGCGTCACCAGCAGCGGTTCGCCTTTTTTCTGTGGCACCGGCACGGGCAAAATTTCGGCGCTAAAGCGTCCGGCATCCTGCGCGGCGATGGCGCGCTGATGCGACTGCGCGGCGAAGGCGTCCTGCTTTTCGCGCGTCAGACGCGGGCGCAGGGCGGCGATGTTTTCGGCGGTTTCGCCCATCGAGTCGGTGCCGTACAGGTCTTTCATCTGCGGGTTGGGGTAGCGCCAGCCGAGCGCGGTGTCGTAGGCGGTCAGATTGCCAAACGGGTAGCCGCTTTCGGCTTTGGGCAGTGAGTAGGGCGCGCGCGACATGGATTCGACGCCGCCCGCCAGGTAGATTTCCCCATCCCCCGCGCGGATGGCGCGCGCCGCCAGATTGACCGCCGCCAGGCTGGAGGCGCACAACCGATTGATGGTGAGTCCTGGCACGCTGTGCGGAATGCCCGCCAGCAGCAGGCTCATGCGGGCAATGTTGCGGTTATCTTCCCCGGCCTGGTTGGCGCAGCCAAAATAGACTTCTTCAATTTCTGCCGGGTCGAAGGCGTTGCGCGCCAGCAGGCTTTTGATGACGTGCGCCGCCAAATCATCCGGGCGGATTTTGGCCAGCGCGCCGCCCAAAGCGCCAATCGGCGTGCGTAAAGCATCCACAATCACGACTTCAGTCATGAGAAATCTCCTTGTTAAACGAAAAGATGGGAGAATTTTACCCCCATCTTTGATTCTGCTAAAAGGAAGGCACTGCGGGTCTACCGGCATCGCCGGGGCGGAGAAAAATAGTTATTCCAGGCCGCCCATTGCGCCCAAATCGCCGGAATTGGCATCGCTTATCCCCGGCACTTCGGTTTCGATTTGCTCTGGCGATTGTCCAGAATCGAGGCGGTCAATCACCTCGCCAAATTCTGGCGGCAGGTCTTCGCCGGTGGCTTTGCCCATCTCGCGGAACATTTTTGCCATCGCGCGCGGGTCATCTTCCAACCCGTTTAATTTTGCAGGGTCGGCCATGCTTTCCAGCGCGGCTTCTTCTCCGCGCGCCAGGCGGATGCGCGGCGGCTTGCGGCGCACGTTTTCGCTTCCACAATGGGAGCAGGCAACCGGTCGCGCGCCATATTCTGCATACGATAAAACCACATCGAAACGGCGGTTACACTTCAGACAAAGATAATCGTAAGTTGGCATTTCGTCCTCCACACTGATTTTAACCTGATTAAGGCGGTAAAATACTCGCATGACCGATGAATTTAATCTTCTCCAGCCCCAGCCTTTGCTGATTGTGATTTCTGGCCCTTCAGGCGTCGGCAAGGACACCGTGCTTCAGCGCATGAAAGAGCGCGAGCTGCCCTTTCATTTTGTTGTCACTGCCACCACGCGCCCCAAACGTCCAAACGAAGTGCATGGAAAAGATTATTTCTTTGTCAGCAAGGATGAATTTGCGCGCATGATTGACGAAGACGAACTGATTGAGTATGCCATCGTTTACAGTGATTACAAGGGCATTCCCAAGCAACAGGTGCGCGAGGCAATGTCGAGTGGTAAAGATGTTGTCATGCGCATTGATGTACAGGGCGCCGAAACGGTGCGAAAGTTGGCGCCCGATGCGGTGCTGGTTTTTATTACCGTCGAAGATGAAGAAGAGCTGGAGCGTCGTTTGCGCGAGCGCAAAACCGAAACTTCTGCCGAACTGGCATTGCGGATTGCAACGGCTCGCAAGGAGTTGCTGCGTGTGGAAGCGTTTGATTATGTTGTCATCAACCGTGATTTTCACCTGGACGAAACGGTGGATGCGATACGGGCAATTATTGCAGGTGAACATTTACGTGTTCACCCGCGGAAAGTGAGCCTGTAATGCCAGAAGATGCTGCTCCCGAAGCGCGCTCGTTACAGGTGACGATGCCCGCCCGTCCGCGCCCCTGGGTGACGTATGCGCTCATTGGCATTACCGTCGCCATCTGGCTGGTACAGATTGGCACAAATTATTTTTGGGGTACCGACTGGCCGGCTTATTTTGGGCTAAAGCTGAATGAATTTATCCGCGCCGGACAGGTTTGGCGCTTGTTTACGCCCATGTTTTTGCATGATGACCACCTGCCCTTTCATCTTCTGACCAATATGTACTTTTTCTACATCATCGGGTCGGAAGTCGAACGGCTGTACGGTCACTGGCGCTACCTGACGCTTTATTTACTGGCGGGCATTACTGGCAATGCGCTTTCGTTTGCGCTTTCGCCTGCCGGGGCATGGGGCGCTTCTACGGCCTTGTTTGGCATCATGGCCGCCAACGGCGTTTTTATTTTACAAAATAAACACTGGCTGAAAGATTGGAAACGCGCCATCCAAGGCGTTTTGATGACGCTGGGGATTAACATCTTCCTCGGCCTCGGAATTGGCGCGGATAACTGGGGTCACATCGGCGGTGTGCTGGGCGGCGTGGCCTTTGCCTGGCTGGCCGGCCCGCGCTGGGAGTTGGAAGAATACGCGCCTGGCTACGGACGTGTGCGTGATGAGCGCGGTACGCGCGAATGGCTCAACGGCGCGGCGCTGGCTTTTGCCGTTTTTCTGTTCATTAGCGTCGCTGGCTTTTTCTGGGGTGTGCCGGGTTTCGAAGTGCAGTTTATGAAGTAGGGTTACCCTGCGCGCTTACGCTTTAGAACCAACTGCCACCACAGCGTCAGCAGATGCTGGACGGTGCGTAACAGGCGCCGCCAATTAAAGAATTGCGAAATGCCGTACTGACGGTGATAATGTGAAACCGGCGCTTCGGCAAAAATGTAGCCGGCATCCTGAATTTTTTTAATCATCTCAACACAAATTGAGCCGGTGACGCTGTTGAGTTCGATTGAGTCAAAAATGGCGCGGCGCATCAGACGGTAATCGCAATCCACGTCTTTGAGATGAATGCCAAAAGCCAGTTTGACGCCCCAATTGTAAATATTTCCCAAAAGAACACGAATCAGCGGGTCGTTGCGGCGAATTTTGTAGCCGTTGACAACATCCACTCCCGCGCGCAGGGCCGCCACCAAAACGGGCAGCTCCAGCGGGTTGTACTGCGCATCGCCATCCGTGTAGAAAACCCATTCTTTTGTGGCGGCCTTAAATCCGCTGCGTAGCGTTGCGCCGTAGCCCAAATTGCGCGGATGCTGAATCACGCGCAGATGCGCAATTTGTTGTTTCAACTCGTCCAAAATGAGCGCGGTATGATCCTGGCTGCCATCGTTGATGACGATAATTTCGTAGTTATCCGTCAACGCCTGCGCCGCAATTTTGGCGGTCAGCACCATGCTGGCGATGGTGCCGGCGTCGTTGTAGGCCGGGAAAAAAATGCTCAGGCTGGGAAGAGATTTGCTCATGTACGGACGGGTTTCTGCCCCAGGGCGAAGACGCTCAGCCCAAACGGCAGACCGATGTGCGCGGCGGGAAGCGCTTCGCTGCTGAGAATATGTTTGAACAGGTTGTTGAAAATACCCGTTTCAATGGACAGGTCGGATGAATTTGGGGCAGGCGGCCAGATGCGTTCCAGCAGGCGTTTGGCAACGGCCAGCGGAGAAAGCCAGGTGTTGGCGTAGGTGCTGTGCAGTGGCAAAAATCCGCTTTCTCGCAGCAAACGCATCACCTGCGAAACACGGTACCGTCTGGCGGTGTGGGCGGTCAATCGTGCTGGCCGCGCAACCAATTATAGGCGGGCAAACGTAACAAGAGCAATCCGCCGGGGCGCAACACGCGGAAAAACTCTGTCAGAGCAAGTGTATCGCTGGCAACGGCGCGCTCGTAAAGCACATCAAAGCTAGTGATAAGGTCAAAACTCTCCGCCGAAAACGGGACTGCCGTAACGGATGCCTGCGCCAGCCAGGAGAGATTCCGCGTCTGGCAGCCTTTCAGCGCCAGCGGCGAAAAATCCATCCCGGTGACGTTGCCGTACTCTGCCAGATAGGTGGACATGGCCGCACCGGTACCGCAACCGGCATCCAAAATTTTTCGACTGGCTGTGGGCGCAAGGAAACGATTAAGCAGGCTGCGCGTGATAGTCTGCATGCCCAGATACCACCAGTGCCGGGTTTCGACCTGAAACATGCGCTCGTATTCGCCGGGTTCCATCAGGGTAACCGGTAGACCAGCAAGAGCAGTTGTTGGCAGTCATATTCAAAGTGTAATTGTCCGCCAGGGTGGGCGTGCGCCCAGGCGCGTAATTCTTCCACGCGGTTGGGGTTGGCGATAATGATTTCCCCACTGACGGGCGTGAGTGTATCAAGCGGGTCGGGGATATTGAGTATCGGGCGGTACAGTGTTAAGAAATCCACTGAAGCGTGGGTTCCGTAGCGGAAGATGTCATCGCTGAGCAGATAGATGGTTGCTTCGTTGTTGATGGATTTGACGTAGGTTCCCAGGTAGGAAGCAAAGCGCGTTTGCGGGTCGTTGCCGTAGCGGCACATGCCAGCAAAGTCAAAAAAGTAGACCCAGAGATTGAAAATTACCAGGCCAGTCAGCAACACACTGGTGATTGTGGTGTAACGGATGGGTTTTTCCTGCCAACTCATGCCCAGATTTTCGAGAATTTGGTCGAGGCCGATGGCGGCAATCAGGAGCGCGGCGGGTAAGGCAATCAGAATGCGGTACGAATCAGATGCGGGGGGAATGGCAAATAGCCCGATGGCAACAGTGATGCCCCAAAAGTAGCCATTCAACAGCAAGAGTTTCAGCGAACGGGCGCGCAGAAGGATGTAGCCCAGCCCCAGTAAAAATAGAACTGCCGATGTGAAACTAAGTACCGGAGCAGGCGAATTATAGAATTCAATTGCCGGGAAGTAGATGAAAGACAGGAAGACGTGAAAGATGCGCTCCGCCAGAATTTGAAGCGCCGGTTTTTCGGTAGCGAAAACTTCTTGCGCAAGCCAGCCAGAGTAAGTGCCGTTTTCGTTGAGCCGATTGAAAAATTCTTCTGGCTTTCGAAGTATGTAGGAGAGTTCTGGAATGGTTGTGATGAAAAAACCACCCCAAAAAGCGGTTATCTGCCGCCAGGCGGGACGAGCGTCTTTTTTTAGCCAGAGGAACGCCACGAGAATGTAGATAAAAATCAGCCCCAGCGTGATTTGGGCGGAGATGTAAATACTGAGGTGAATTGCCAAAATCACCCCGCTGAGGGCGGTGCGCCATGAACTGCGTTTCTCGAAGCCACTGAGTAAAAAATACAACTCAAGCGGTATGAGCCAGGTGCCTTGAATATATGAGACGGCAACGGTACGGCTGAAGTGAATGTGCGTGTGCGAAGTTGCCAGCAGCGCAATTGCAATCAACGCAATGCGTTTACCGGCCACCTGGCGCGCAAATAAATAGGTGGTAAACACGGCCAGTGACCCGGCAATGGCCGGTAAGAACCGCAGGGCAAATGCGGTAACGCCAAACAAGCCAAACATAAAATTGATGAGTTGCAAATACAAAGCGCCGATGTTTTCCCACAGCGAAAATGGGTTGGCTAAAGTGCTTCTGGCGGTTTTCTGCGCGATTAATCCCATGCGAGCTTCGTCGCCGTTGATGACTTTTGGCAACGCGCCCAACTGATAAAAGCGCAACCCGATGCCAACAAGTCCAATCAGGCTGACCCAGAAAACTTCCCAGCGATGTTCAAAAAGCCAGGCCTTCCAGTCGCGTTGAAGCATTTTTTCTGGCAGGAAGGCCATCAGGTAACAAAACGCGCCCAGCTGCCAGAATGAGACAACCGGGATGAAATTGAACAGACCATTGATTTCAAACAAATAGGAAGCAACGGCGGACAGAACGGAAAGTAGCAGCGCCACCAAAATCCAGGCCGCAGATGAATGTTGCGAAAGTTTTGTAGTAAATTTTTGTAAAAATGGTGTTGGCCGTAACAGCGGGGCTGCCATGAATACGGCCACCCCAATCAGACTTAGCCAGATTGATGGGGGGAAGCGTTCAGTCTCGGTGTTTTTTGTTGTGTATAGTAGAGTTTGTCCCAAAACAGTGGTCAGAATTGCAACAAGAATCAAAATCACGCGCAACGGTTCGGGTGTCAGATTTTTCTTATTCATGTTATCATCCCTCGTCGCAATAATATGACAATCAATCGATTCCCGAAAATTGTAACATAAGTGAGGGAAGGCAATGAGCACTCAACCAACAACGCGCATCTTTTTGGTGCGTCACGGCGCAACCCAACTCAGCGTCGAAGACCGCTTCGCCGGGGCGGTCAACGTCGAACTTTCTGCCGAGGGAATTTTTCAGGCCGAGCGTTTGGCCGAGCGCCTGGCGCGTGACCCAATCGTGGCAGTTTATTGCAGCCCGATGGCGCGCACCGTTCATACAGCCTCCATCCTGGCAAAGCCACATCGTCTGGCGCTGATGGAGCGCGAAGGCTTGCGCGAAATTTCTCACGGCCACTGGGAAGGAATGCGCCGCGCTGATGTGGAGACGCAATTCGCTGATGAATACGCCGCCTGGGACGAAGACCCGTTCACCTTTGCCCCGCAAGACGGCGAGGCGGGCGTCAATGTCATCGCCCGCGCTTTGCCGGTCATCCGCGAAATTGTATTGAAACATTGCGGGCAAAATGTGCTGGTTATTTCACACAAAGCCACCTTGCGACTCATTATCAGCAGTTTGTTGGGCTTCGACGCGCGCGGCTACCGTGACCGGCTCGACCAATCTCCGGCCTGCCTGAACGTGCTGGATTTCAAAGACCCGGTGCGCGTGCGTCTAATGCTATTCAATGATGTCTCCCACTACGTCAATCAGCCGCAGCGTTCTGACGAACACCTGTCCAAATGGTGGGACGACGTGCAAGGAAACAAGTAACCCCGCTTTGTTACTGCTTTGACAATGCCGCATTATTTTCTGCTTTTTGCTCAGGCGTAAGCGCTGTTTCTGGATTTTTCTTGCTCTTGCGTGGCTTTTTATGCGGCATTTCGATATGTTCGCCTACAAAATCACTGCAACCTCCAGCATGTCAAATTTCTCTGTTGACACTCCCGTCAACGCACGCATCTGACGATCATCCCGAATTTTTGGCTCCATGGTCAGTGTTCACTCCAGTCTGTTTTTTGCACCAGTGTACACCATCTTCCTATTACGGAACAACTCTACTAATCAAATAGACTACTTCAACATCTGTTATACTGAAGTGAGACTTTATCACCCGATTTTGATAAGTTTTTGAACGATGAAACTCAAACTACGTCTTTCCTTCATTTTTATTACAATAATTATTCTGACGCTGACGAGTTTGGCATTGCAGCCGATTGCCCCGGCCTTTCAGTTGTCCACGCCAACCGCCACGCTGGAATCAGCCTCTCAGAAGGGGCAAAAGAGCGCATTGCTGGAAATTCAGCCCGGTAAAAGCGACGGTATCTTTGCTTTTGGGCTGTTAATTTTACTCATTATCCTTGTGCCCATGTTTTTGCGGCGCAAGGATTTTTTATATTGACTTTCGTTTCTGATAACTACTAATCTTCGCCCTCAAACTGTTCTTTGTGTTCCAGCATGTGCCGGTAAAGCGCCCGCAAGTTGCGCCGATGTAACGGTTCGGCCAGCCCGCCCAAATGCACGCGACTCTTGCCCGATTCTTCGATGGTAACTTCGTCCAAGTATTCGAGCGGATTTTTGCGCTTCAGCGCAGTGCGTACGGATTTGCGGATGGCGGAAAGGTAAGCCAAATTTTCTTTCACCGCCGCGTCAATTTCACCGCGCAGGATAATATCGCCATGCCCCTGAACGACATTTTCCAACCCCATCTTGCTAATTTTTTTAATGGATGCAACCAACTCGTTAATGTCGCCATCCACGAGATAAGGGAGAGGCATGAAAGCGTCCCCGGCAAACAAGATGCGGTCCTCCTCCACCAGCACAGAAATACCGTCGCGGCTGTGACCCAGCGCAGAAGAAAGAATCAGGTTTTTCTTCCCCACCCGTAAAGTCATCTCGCCGCGGTCAAACGTCAGGTGTGGCAAAACAATCTTCACCTGTTTCAGGGTGGTGTTCTGTTTTTGGGCTGCTTCCAGCGAAGGCAAGCCCTTTTCCTCCAGCGCCGCACGGCACAGAGAGTGGGCAATCACGGTTGCACCGGGGAAAAAACAATTGCCCCAGGTATGGTCGGCGTGATAATGCGTGTTGATGACGTAGCGCACCTGCAAAGATAACTCATGTTCGACAAATTCGCGGATGCTGAGCGTTTCCTCAGGCGTCGCCAGGGTATCAATTACCACCGCCCACTGCGGCCCGGCAATTACCCCAGCGGTGACCTGAGCATAGATTTCAGACTGAAACCAGAAAACATTTTCGGAAATTCGTTCACGATGCATAAAGGCCCTCTTACAGTAGAATGCCTATACCATAGCACAAATGAAAACGAAAATCAAGATTGTCTGACAACTTGAACAGGTATAATTTCGCCCATGTTTTCCCGCCCACTTTTTTCCCTGGCGCGCTCGGCGCGGATGGCGCTGACGCTGACCATTCTCTCCAATTTTCTCACCGGTTTGCTGACCATTTCGCAGGCCTGGCTGCTGGCGCAGGTCATCAATGCGGTCTTTTTGCGCGGGCAAACGCTGACGCAAGTCGCGCCGCTGCTGTGGGGGCTGCTGGCGATTGTTATTTTTCGCGCCGCTTTCATTTTCGGTAGCGAGGTCAATGCCAACCGCGTCGCGCAAACTGTCAAAACCGAGATGCGTAGCCGGCTGGTGACTCACCTTCAGGCGCTGGGGCCGGCCTTTACGCAGAATGAACGCACCGGTGAGCTGGCAACCGCCGCGCTGGAAGGCGTTGAGGCGCTGGAGGCCTACTTCAGCCAGTATCTGCCGCAGGTCGTGCTGGCCGCTTCCATTCCGCTTTCGGTGCTGCTGATTGTTTTTCCGATTGATTTGCTGACCGGCATCGTTTTCCTGCTGACCGCGCCGCTCGTGCCGTTTTTCATGATTCTGATTGGAAAATCGGGCGAGGCGCTCACCGGAAGACAGTTTGCCATGCTGGGACGGCTTTCCGCCCATTTTTTTGACGTTTTACAGGGCATCACCACCCTCAAAATTTTGGGGCAGGCCAAAAGCCAGGCGCAGGTGATTGAGCAGATTGGTGAGCGCTACCGTCAGGTGACGATGCAGGTGCTGCGCGTCACTTTCCTTTCGGCTCTGGCACTGGAACTGCTGACCACGCTCAGCACGGCGATTGTGGCGGTGGAAATTGGCTTCCGCCTGCTCTACGCGCGCATGGATTTTTTGCCCGCCCTGTTTATTCTGGTGCTGGCCCCCGATTTTTACCTGCCGCTGCGCCAACTCGGCCTCAAATATCACGCCGGGATGAACGGCGTCACCGCCGCCGGACGCATTTTTCAAATTTTGGCAATGGGCGCCGAGGTGGACACAGGGAAAACAGATAAAATAGCAAAACCGGCCAACCGGCCAACCTTTGACTTTCGCTTTCTGTCCGTTTCCTACACCTACCCGGGCCGCGACACCCCGGCGCTGAACGGGCTGACCTGTCACCTCCCTGCCGGGCAGCGTACTGCGCTGGTCGGCGCAAGCGGCGCGGGCAAAAGCACTCTCGCCAGTTTGCTGCTGCGCTTCATCGAACCCGCTTCCGGCCAAATTCTGGTGGGCGAAACCCCGCTGGCGCAAATTCCGCCCGAAGAATGGCGCCAATTTGTCGCCTGGGTGCCGCAAAATCCGTACCTGTTTCAGGATACGCTGGCCGCCAATTTGCGCCTGGCGCGCCCAGACGCCGCCGAAAGCGATCTGGTGACCGCCTGCGAACAGGCCGGGCTGATGGAATTTGTCGCCGGGCTGCCGCAGAGTTTTGAAACGCCGCTCGGTGAGCGCGGCGCGCTCATCAGCGGCGGGCAGGCGCAGCGCGTCGCCCTGGCGCGCGCTTTTCTCAAAAATGCGCCCTTCCTGCTGTTGGATGAACCGACCTCCAGCCTCGACCCCGCCCTGGAAGCGGCGCTGGAAGCCGCGGTGCAAAAACTTCTCGCCGGGCGCACTGCGCTGATTATTGCTCACCGCCTCGCCACCATTTACCAGGCCGACCAGATTCTTGTCCTCGACGCCGGTCAGGTGGTGGAAAGCGGCACCCATGCCGAACTGCTCGCCAAAAACGGGCGGTATGTACGTCAGTTGGCGGTTGTCAGTGACCAGTAATGAATGGCAATTGATGACTGATCACTGACAACCGACAACTGACAACCGACAACCGACGACCACCAACCAACTCCCATGCTCCGTCTCCTTTCCTTCCTGCGTCCCTACTGGTCGCAAGTGCTGCTTTCGGTTTTGCTCGGCGCGCTGACGATTGCCGCCAGCATCGGGTTGATGTCCACCTCCGCCTGGCTGATTTCGATGGCCGCCCTGCACCCTTCCGTCGCCGACCTGGGCGTTTCAGTGGTTGGCGTGCGCTTTTTCGGCATTTCGCGCGCGCTTTTCCGCTACGCCGAGCGGCTGGTGTCGCATTCGCTCACATTTCGTGTGCTGGCGCGGCTGCACGTCTGGTTTTATCAGGCGATTGAGCCGCTTGCCCCGGCGCGGCTGACGAGCGTCCGCAGCGGCGATTTGCTCAACCGCGTCATGGCCGACGTGGAAACCCTCGACAACCTGTATGTGCGCGTGCTTGCGCCACCGCTGGTGGCAGTCGTCATCATCTTGGGGATGGGAATTTTTATGGGGCTGATTGCCCCCCAACTGGGAATCGCCATCGTCGGCTTTTTGCTGGCGGTTGGGCTGGGATTAACCCTCCTAAGCCTGCGCCTGAATCGCGCGCCCGGGCAGATTCTCGTCAATCAGCGCGCCCGCTTGCGCGCCGACTGGGTGGATGCGGTGCAGGGCCTGCCCGACCTGCTCGCCTTCGGCCAGGAAAAAGTTTGGGAGCGCCGCATTCAGGCGCGGGCGGCGGATTTTTCGGCGACGCAGACGCGCATGGCGCATTTCGGCGCAGCCCAATCGGCGCTGAATAGTTTGCTGACCGGGCTGGGCGTTCTGACCATGCTGGTTTTGGCAATTCCGCTGGTTGCCTCCGGCCAATTACATGGCGTAATGCTGGCGGTGGTGGTGTTGGGCAGTATGGCCGCCTTTGAAGCGGTGCAGAATCTACCGCAGGCCGCGCAACTGTTGGAAGCCAACCTGCAATCAGCGCGGCGCCTGTTCGCGGTGGCCGATCAGCCGCCCGCCGTGGCTGAACCGCTGACGGCGCTGGCGCGTCCCCTCGGCGCGGAATTATCCATCCGCAATTTGAGTTTTTCCTACGGCGAATCGCCGGTTTTGCGTGGGCTGTCTTTTGATTTGCCTGCCGGGCGCAAAATCGCCATCGTGGGGCCTTCCGGCGCGGGAAAAAGCACGCTGGCGAATGTGCTGCTGCGCTTTTGGGACTACGCCGAAGGCGAAATTTTACTCGACGGGCAGGCGCTGCGCGCTTACCGCGCGGTGGACGCGCGCCGCATGTTCAGCGTGGTGACGCAGAATACCTACCTGTTCAACGCCAGTTTGCGCGAGAATTTGCAGTTGGCGCGCCCCGCCGCCTCGTCCGCCGAATTGGAGCGGGTTTGCCGTCAGGTGGAATTGGGCGCGTGGCTGACGACTCTGCCGCAGGGCCTGGAAACGCTGGTCGGCGAGCGCGGCGCGCAGATTTCGGGTGGCGAGCGTCAGCGGCTGGCGATTGCCCGCGCCCTGCTGAAAGATGCCCCCATCTTCCTCTTCGATGAGCCGACCGCCAACCTCGACCCGGCCACCGAACGCCGCCTGGTGGAGACACTGCACACCGTCAGCGCCGGAAAATCGCTGTTGTGGAGTACGCATCGCCTGGTTGGGCTGGAACGCATGGACGAAATTCTGGTGCTGGAGGCCGGGAGAATCGTTGAGCGCGGCGCGCACGCGGCGCTGCTGGCGCAAAATGGCCTGTACGCGCGGCTGTGGAACTTGCAAAACCGGGCGCTGACGGAATAACAAAACTACTGCAGCCAGCCTGAAGATTTATGCCGGAACTTTCATCTTTCTTTTGCGTAGATTCGTTGTTCAACTTTTCCGCTTTCACTTCCACTTCTTCCACTTTCATTTTTTATGACAATCAACGCTATCGCCAGTGAAACTTCGCTCAAGGCCCGACCGCAATTACGCCGAACATTAATATTTGTCTGGGCGCTAATCGTCGGTTACACAGTAGCCATTTTTATTCTTGCTGCGATGGTTTCTTTTGACCAGCAATCGGCCAATCAGTCAACGCTGATGGGTGTAGTACTCGATACTTTTCTGACCATCTTCAACTTATCTGTGGATGTGTTAATTGGTTTGGGTTTTACCTTTATTGCCTTCCATCTGTTTGCGCGCCGGTCTGACGACTGGATGGCCTTGTTTACATCCATGTTTTTGGTAGTATTTTCCACACGCATCAGTAGTTTAATCAATTATGTGGCTACCGTTCCAAGTTACAAAATACCAGCGGGAATTATTCTCGCGCTTGGCGATAGCGGCATTGTGCTTTTCGCACTCTTATTTCCCAACGGAAAAGCTCCGCACAAATTTTTTTGGATTCTTCTCCCGCTGGGAGTGACCATGTTTGGGCTGTATCTTGTCCCGGCCTCGCCCATTTACTGGCAAATACTTGGCTTAATTTCATACATCAGTGTTCTCCTCATCTGGTATGGAATCGCGCTGGTCATTTTTGGCTATCGCTATTTTTTCCAGGCAACACCGCTTCAAAAACAACAAATACGCTATGTGTTGGTCGGGCTGATGGGGCCGCTGGCTTGGTTTCTACTTTTCAATCTTTCTTACGCTTTCTTCGGCGATGCGCTGACAAATTCTCAGTTAACCGCCGCCGTGTTTCAGGTACTATCACGCATTTTTAGCATTTTCTTATTCATGCTTTTTCCGTTTTCGCTTACTCTCTCCATTACCCGTTCACGCTTATTTGATATTGACCTGCTGATTAATCGGTCGCTTGTCTACGTTAGTTTGACGGCGGGACTTGGCCTGATATTTGCCACCCTGCTGGGGCTGGCCTCGCTTATCTTTCGCACCATTCACCCGGGTGACCAATCCATGCTGGCGCTGACAATTTCCGCCATCGCCGCCGGAGCGCTTTTCCAACCGGCGCGGCGCAAATTACAACGCTTTGTAGACCAATTTTTCTATCACATCAAAATTGATTACGAAAAAACGCCTGTCAAATTACAGCGCAATGAAAATTCGCTAAATGGAGAAACACTCTCATCCTATCGCGAATTAAAACTTATCGGGCGCGGCGGCATGGCAGATGTTTATCGTGCTGAAAACCCCACCAACGGCAAACCTGTTGCCATCAAAGTTTTGTCTCCTTCACTGGCCATAGATGAACAATTTCGACGCCGCTTTTTGCGTGAAGCCGAGGCCATTACCAGCCTGGAACATCCCAATATTGTACACGTGCTTCATTACGGCGAAGAAAATAATACCTACTACATCGTCATGGAATACCTGACCGGCCCCGATATTCGCAATTTACTCAAAGAGGTGCACCACATCGAACTCGCCGACGCCTTGCCCATGCTTCGGGAAGTGGCCTCCGCGCTAGATTATGCTCACTCGCATGGATTGGTTCACCGCGATATCAAACCCTCTAATGTCATGCTCGATTCGTCCCGCCTGCCAACACGCGCCGTGTTGACAGATTTTGGCATTGCAAAAATTGCCGACGCGCATACCAAAATCACAGTCACGGGCGTGCTTGGCACTTTCGATTACATTGCCCCAGAGCAGATTCAGTCTTCGGGCGAAGTAACCGCCTCCGCCGATTTATACGCTCTGGGCGTGATGACCTATCAGATGCTGACTGGTCACCTGCCTTTTGAGCGCGCCAACACCGGGGCGCTTTTGTTGGCGCACCTCACTACGCCGCCGCCCGATGCCCGCGAAATCGCCCCAAACCTGCCGCACCAGACAGCTTATGCCATTCAACGCTCCATGGCAAAAAAGCCCGAAGACCGCTACGCCACTGCGAACGACTTTATCTCCGCCCTGGAAAATACATGACGCCCCCATAAATTACTACCCAAATCGAAAAGAGTAGGATATAATGTCGTGCCGTTTGAAGCGCTTTCGAGCGCGTTTTTGTTCTTATCCCTAAATTTGTGAGGAAAGTTCATGGCTACAAAACGTACTTACCAACCCAAAATTCGCCGCCGTATGCGCGTTCACGGCTTTCGCCAGCGCATGTCTACCGCTGATGGGCGTGACGTTCTCAAGCGCCGCCGCCAGCGAGGTCGTTACAAGTTGACGGTGGAAATCAATAATCACGTCAAGAAAGTTCGCTGGTAGGCGCAGGCAGCGCGTGCCGTTGCACAAAGTGAGGGATGGGTGCAGCGTCGTTTTCGCCTGACCCGGTCCACCGATTTCAAGCGGGTGCGGAATGATGGAAAATCTTACGCGCACCCGCTTGTTGTGTTGGTATCTCTCCTCGAAACGGGAGAGCGCCCGCAGGTAGGGGTCACGGCGGGGCGCACACTTGGAGGCGCTGTTCAGCGTAACCTGGCCAAACGCCGTCTGCGCGAATGTATTCGTCCTCTTCTCCCCCAGATTCAGCCCGGTTGCGAATTAATTTTCATCGCCCGCCAACCCTTACTCAAAGCCGACTTTCAGACGCTTCAACAGGCTGTGCAAACCGTTTTGCGCCGGGCGCATTTGCTTTCGACCAATGACTCACAGACACCACCACAACTACCTGCCGGATGATTATCCCAATGAGCCGCAGTTGCGCAAGTTGCCACGCAACTGGCGTAACTGGCCGCGGATTGTCTTGCTGGCGTTGGTGAGAGCCTACCAGGTAACCCTTTCCAAAGCCCTGCCCGCCAATACCTGCCGGTTTTACCCGTCTTGCTCTCATTATGGTTACCAGGCGATCTATAAATACGGAGCCATCAAGGGCGGGTGGCTGGCAACCTGGCGCGTGATTCGATGTAACCCGTTTAACCCGGGCGGGGTTGACCCCGTTCCTTAGGAGATTTAATGAACTTCAAACGCCCCCTTCTTCTGGCGCTATTCATTTTGCTGGCGGTTCTTCTCACCGCTTGCGGGAGCGCCCCGGCTACCAATTGGCCTGGGCTGGCTACGGATGGCGTCACCCTTTACCTGGCGGAAGGCCAACGCATCAACGCCATCCAACTCAGCGATGGCAAAGATGTGATGATAGCCTCCGGCGATAAGCAAGTTCCTTTCCGCTTCCCGCTGGATACCCAGACCACTGCTTTTTATGCACCTCCCGCCATTTTACCCAACGGCCAAATGGTGATTGGCAACGCCTCGCAGAGCGAATTTAGCCTGTTCTGGTACGACCTGGCAACTGGCGCGCAAGTTCACGCCTTTGACGGCGCCAAAAAGCCCTGGTTTGCAGGCGCGGTCGTCGTCGGCGAAGATTTCTTCGTCCCTGCAGGCGACGGTAATTTGTACGGCTTCACCATGGACGGGCAGAAACGCTGGCAGTTTGCGGCTTCCTCGCATGCCTTATGGACGACGCCCACCAGTGACGGCATTACTCTTTTTCTGGGGACGCTCGATCACCAACTCTATGCCATTAACGCCGAAACCGGCCAACAGACCTGGAAAATTTCACTCGATAACGGCGTGATTGGATCGCCCACGCTGGTGAATGGCACCCTTTACGTTGGCACGCTCTCTGGCGAGTTGTATGCCATCAACGCCGCCGACGGCGTCATCCTCTGGCAAAAAGCGCTTACCGGCGGCATCTGGAGCGCCCCGGCACTCAACGTTGACGCCACAAGCCTATACATCGGAACGGTCAACGGTACCGCAGGCATGTTCTACATCGTCAATGCCGCCACTGGCGAAATCATCCGCTCCATCGAAGAAACCAAAGGTTCCATCACTGCCACTCCGCTGGTACTGCCAGACCAAGTCGTTTACGTTACCGATACCGGCAGCATTTACTGGGTCACGCCTGCAGGAGACCCCATCCGCCAGCCTGTTGTGCTAGAAAATGCTAAACTCTACACTGCGCCTATGCTGGTTGGCGACCTGATTATCATCGCGCCGATGAATTACGCCAACCTGTTGCTGGCCTTTGACATGAACGGCGCCCAAAAATGGGCTTACACCCCGGAAAAGTAGGACGAGACCATGTGGGATTTAATAATTGTCAACCCATTTACCAACGTGCTATTGCTCATCTACGCTTTTGTGGGCAACTTCGGCGTGGCGATCATCCTGTTCACCATTCTCATCCGCCTGCTAACACACCCCATCATGGCGACGCAAATCAAATCCAGCGCTACCATGCAGGAATTGATGAAATCGGACGAATGGCTCAAAATTCAGGCCAAGCACAAAGATGACCGCGAAAAATTGGCGCAGGAGCAGATGAGGCTCTATAAAGAGAAGGGCGTCAACCCCTTTGGCTCGTGTCTGCCAACCCTGATTCAGTTTCCCATTCTGATTGGTTTTTACCAGAGCATCGTACGCGCCATTGCCGCCACACCACTGCAGCTGCTCAGCCTGGTGCGCGGAATTTGGCCGCAGTTAGCCAGCATCAGCTCCACCGCCAGCCTCTCGGCGCTGATTCCGATTCAGAGCAAATTTCTGTGGATGGATTTGGGCCTGCCAGAGCGTGTCATCCTGCCTTTTCTGCCTGCAGGGTGGGGGCTTCCTGTCCTGGCGCTTATCGTGGCAATCACCACCTACATCCAGACCAAGTTAACCACTCCGCCTGCCGCTGACCCCAACGACCAATCGGCGCAGATGACTCAATCCATGGCTATCACCATGCCGCTGATGTTGTTCTATTTTTCGCTGAATTTTGCGTCTGGCCTGGCGGTATATTTCATCACCAGCAATATCATCGGCATTCTGCAATACGCCGCCCTGGGCAAAGTCAACTGGAAAAACCTGTTTAGTTCTTCCAAACCCGAAGTCAAAGCTAAATCTAAAACTGGCAAACGCTCATAAAGAGGACGTATGGAACGCACAAACCTGGAAGTAATTGCCCCCACCATCGAAGAAGCCACCGCCCGTGGTCTGGAACAATTGGGCGTCTCATCAGAAATGGTGGAAGTGGAAGTATTGGATGAAGGTACACGCGGTTTTCTTGGAATGGGCAGCCGCCAGGCCAGAATCCGAATGACGCTCAAATCGGCTGATGCGCTTGCAGCGCCCGCTTCGGCCCATCCATCGGACGCTGCCTCGCCCACGCCTGCCGCCGCCGATGACGACTTGCTGAACTTTACGGCAGAAACTGCCCGAGAACTGCTTGCACGCATGAAACTCACCGCCACAGTCACCGTTTCCTATGGCGCAGCCGATCTGTCGGGCGAGAAAAACATTCTGGTAGATATTCGTGGCGACGACCTTTCGGTGTTGATTGGCCGCCGCGCCGAGACGATGAACGCCCTGCAATACATTCTTGGGCTGATTGTCAGCAAGCAGACCGAAGCATGGGTGCAGGTCACGGTGGATGTAGAAGGCTACCGCGCACGCCGTGAACAACAATTACGTCAACTGGCGCGCCGCATGGCGGAACAGGCCATCTGCACCGGCAAACGTCAGGTGTTGGAGCCGATGTCCTCCGCTGAACGCCGCATTATTCACCTGGAATTACGCGAGGTCCCCGAAGTCATCAGCGAAAGTGTTGGTGAAGACCCCAACCGCAAAGTAACCATCTCGCCCAAAATATAACGCGCCTCACGAAGCACATCACGGCGTTCAACGTTTGAAGACGTTGAACGCCGTTTTTGTTATATTCTTTCCAACAGCCAAAAAACCAACATTCCGCCCACAATTGTCCAAACCACGTTTTTGGTGACGTAGGCCACGCCTGTGGCAAAAAGTCCTGCCATCAGGCGCGGGTTGGACGGAGAGAACAGGAACACGTCGTTGTGGTACGCCAGTTGCGGAGCGATGATGGCGCTCAAAACTGCAATGGGCGCCAGACGCAGGGCGCGCTGCAGGGGCGCGGGCAGTTTGATTTTTTCGAGCAAAATGATGAAAGACAGGCGCGTCAAAAAAGTCAACAAACCACTCAACACCATGATGAGCCAAAGAGTCATGTTGTTGCCTTCTTCTCTGCCAACAAGCCCGCGCCAATGGCAATCAGCGTGGCGCTGATTAATCCCAGTTTGAAGGGCAGCCCTATCAGCGCCAGCGCCGCCAGGCTGGCAATTAGGGCAGTCGCCACCCCGGCGCGGTCTTTGAGCGCTGGCACAACCAGCGCAAGAAACGTCAGCGGCAAGGTGAAATCCAGCCCCCATACGGCCGGGATTTGCGCCCCCAGAAAAATCCCGGCGGCGGTGCTGATTTGCCACGCAGACCAGAGCGCCAGCCCAGCCCCAAAAAAATACCAGTGCGCGTATGCCGTAACGCCGCGGCGCTGATAGTTGAGAACGCCCACCGCGAAGGCTTCATCCGTCAGCAGATAGGCTAGTGCACCCTTCCAGCACAGCGGCAGCGTTTGCAGGTAGGGCGCAACCGTTGCGCTGTATAGCGCATGGCGCAGGTTGATGACAAAAGTGGTCAACACGATGACAAACACTGGCGTTCCGGCTTTGACCAGTTCCACCAGCATAAACTGCGACGCCCCCGCAAAAACAATCGCCGACATGGCCTGGGCTTCAAGCGCGGGCAAACCAGCGCTGAGCGCCAGAATGCCATAAATCATCCCAAACGGAATCACGCCCAGCAGGATGGGCAACTCGTCGCGTACCCCACCCCAAAATTGCGAACCGGCGCTCTCGTTCATGGCAGGTTTGCCATCAGCCGGGAAATTTCATCGGGCAACAGCGCAGGCTCCAGCCCAGAGTAGATTTCCCAGGTTTCGAGATGCTCGATGCTGGCGCCCGGCTCCAAACGTGTGAGTGCGCCCAGGCTTTCCAATTCCAAAAACTGATGATTGCAATAAGATTCGGTGTTGCAACCGCCATCGGGAAAATTTGCGCCTGGCAGTGGGTTGAAACGCTTGACAAAAAGTGTGTTTTCGATGAAGTAGGCCTGCCAGCCACTCGGGTTGAAGTAACCCAGTTTGATGGCGCTCTTCCCTTCCGGGTCGGCGCGGAGCAAAATGAAATCATCACGCAGAATCAGACGCGGGTCGTTGAGGTGGGTATACGGCCAGAGCGTCAACTGGCGATTTGGAAGCAGCCCAGCCGCATCCACGTTGCCTTGCGCCTGCGGGAAAACTGCCACCCCGCCCAGCCGGAACATGGTCAGCGCCCAGGGAGCAAGTTCCACCGCCCAGGGGCCTTCGTTACGCAACTCGTGACGCAGAAACACTTGCGCGGCGTTGGGGTTCAAGCGCACTTCCAGGCTTTTAGCGATATGCGTCCAGGGTTCTGCAGGCGCGTCCAGGCGCGCGCCGCCGGGAATTTTGCTCAAGGTGGCGCCAGCGTCAGGCAGATAGGTGCGCGGCATGGCTTCGGGCGCATGCCACAGACGATGCCCGCCGCGAAAGAAAAACTCGCCAAAAGCAGTTGAAACGGCCTGCTCACCCAACTCAGCGAAGAGATTCTGCCCGCCGAAGGCGCACAGACGCACAATACGTGGAGAATCGGCCAGCAGGTCAAGCCGTAAAAATCGGTTTTCGAGGGTGTAGAGATTGTTTAACATCCATGCTCCTGAAAAGAAATTGGGCTGTATTGTACCAAAATGCCTTTCTGTTTTGAAATTGAAACTTTTTTGGCTTGCCGCACCCCGCCCAGCGTGATAAACTTTCCCAAGATGGCAAATCCCCTTTTGGTACTATCGCCCCAAAAAACATTCGGTGAGTTGATTGCAAAATCATTCACCGAGTTTGACACGCACGTCACGGCAGATTTTTCAGACGCGATACGCTTCGTGCGCCAAAACCCAACCTGCCCGGTATTGCTCGATTCGGAATTAAATGATTTTGAGCTTTCGGCGCAAGAAATAGGGCAAGGATTGCGCCAGGTAAGCGCAGAAGTTTCGCTGGTGCTGATTACCCGTCCTGGCGAAAGTGTTCCGATAAAAGATTTGCCCCTGCGCGGCACACTCATCAAGCCGATTGCGTTGCCTAAACTACGGGCGTTGTTACTTCCCCCAAAAAACGCCTCGGCGCCCGAATTGGATACGCTGAAATGGCTGCATGATGAAAATCGCGCCGCGCGTCATCTGACGCGCTTGATGATGGAATCATCCGCACAGGCAGCGTTGATTACCCGTAAAAACGAACTGTGGGCGTATGCCGGGCAACTTTCCAGTGAGGCCGCTCAAGAATTGGCGCGTTCAGCGCAACAGTACTGGGACAGCGAAGCCCACAACGACCTGCTTAAATTTATTCGCCTGACTGCGACAGATTCACAGCACATGCTTTACGCCCGCCGCCTAACAGCCTCGATGGCGTTGGCGTTAGTTTTTGACGCCGAAACGCCGTTGAGCGCCATCCGCACCCAGGCGGGCAAGTTGGTGCGCGAGCTGGCGGAAGTTTCGCAAACGGTCACCAGCCAGGTGAGTTTAAATCAGGCTGTGGCGGCAGAGGAAGAAGAAGATTTTCCGCCCATTGCGAATCTACTGGGCGAGGTGCCACCGCCGCTCCCGCCGAAACAGACTGCGGGGGCACGGAGCGTCGCCTTCCCCTGGGAGCGGGAAACGCCATCACCGTTCTTCCGTCCAACAGCGGCAGAACCAACAACACAGCCGCCTCCCCTCCCCAAACAAGTAGTTGTTGTGCAAGAATTCAGTCGTGAAAGTTCCCCGCCCATCCGGCGCGATGAAAAAGCTGTGCTACCTTCGCTCGAAGAAACACGCGCGCAAAAATCTCGCCGCGAGGAAGACCTGGCAGAAACGCGCGCGCAAAAGTCCCAGCCTGACCCACAATCCATCATCGAGACCCATCCACAGTCAGTGACGGAAGTGGCGCGGCGGATTATGCTGGAACCGGGCTCGGCTTCCATGTACAACCTGAATTATGCTTGTTTGTTGGTACCCCGCTTTGATAATCATCACTTAACCGGTGATTTATCCGACCGGTTGAATGCCTGGGTGCCGCAAATTTGTGTGGCCTTTGGCTGGCGGCTTGAACACCTGGCAGTGCGCCCCGATTACCTGCAATGGGTGGTAAGCGTGCCGCCTGCGACTGCGCCCAATCAAATTGCGCGGATGATGAGTCGGCACACGTCTGACCGTATTTTGAACGAATTTCCTCGCTTCAAGACAGAAAACGCCTCCAGTGAGTTTTGGGCGCAGGGTTATCTGATTATGGGCGGCCTGCAACCACATTCGGCGCAGATGGTGCGCGATTTCATTCGCCAAACGCGCCATCGTCAGGGCCTGTTGCGCGATAGCGACGGGTAGGTTTTAGCGAAAATAACAACATTTAACCACCGGCAGGCGTCGCCGCCGCGCCATCCAAATGGGTCGGTCTACTTATCGTTGACAGGCACAGGCAGTTCCAGCCATATCACCAGCGGCAGGTAGAGATAAGAACGTGCCATGTTATACGCTTCCCCACCCGCAAAATTTCCATTGCCCATGCCTATGCCACCAAGCGGATGATCCACCAGGTCTGCGATGGTATCGTCATCCACTACATCCAGGCGAATGGTACCAGGGCCGCTACCGGTGTTGACCACGATGGTGTAGTCCGTTGGACCACCAGTAACGCCCGTAACAGATGCGCCGCTGATGTCGCCCGTTGTGGTCAGGCTGAAGTCGGTCGAATCCACACCTGCGACAGGCTCAGAGAACGTGACCGTGAAGGTCACGCTGGGAGCGCTGGTTGGATTGGAATTTACGCGTGTAATAGACGTAACGCTGGGATGGATTAAGTCTTGCGTCTTGATCATTGCCCAGTAGCCAGAATCCAACTTGTAATTGGAACTTTCCATGTGGCCAATAATGGTTGGCTGCCCAGCCGTCCCATTCAATATATATTGAGAAGAATTCACTTGCATTCCGGCTGCGCCGAATGTACTGCTTTGCAAGAGGTAATGTGACGAAGATGGGCGAGCAGGATACAGATTTATCACGATAGTATCCGAATATACAACCGATACATTGCCCGCGTAATCCTTGAATTGCGCTTCGACGCTGGCAGTCTGCCCATGGGAGCCGATGAGTTGCCAGAGCGTAAAGTTAGGCGCATACCAGATTGACCAGGTCACTTGCCCGGCATCACGGAAACGCGCTACAACTATTCCGCTGGTGGAATCATTTCCTTGAGTATTCAGTTCAACGGTTGTGGAATAAGTCTCTGCTGAACCGTTCTGAATAACCAACGATCCGGTGGGAGCGACAGAATCAATATTGATTGGGGTAGATTTTTCTATTTCCATGTTCCCGGCAACATCCACAGATTTGTAATACACCGTATGGCTGCCATCCGTGGACACGGGAAATGGTACGCTGTAGGTTTGCCAAGTGCCCGAGTCGATTTTGTATTGCGTTTGGCTCACGCCGGAACCGCCGCTGTTGTCAACGGCTGAGAGAGTCACCTGAACATCTGACTTATACCAACCATTTTCGCCAACAGTGCCTGATAGCGCACTTGAAGTCGTCGGAGGTGTTGTATCGGGTCTGAAGAACAAATAATCAGATGCTGCGCAAGTAAAGTTTTGCGTGCATGGTTCTGTATAATTACCGTCCCAACCATACGGGTCAGTGTTGCGGTAGGTGCCGCCTACATTCCGCCGCACTGAGAAGTGTAAATGAGGGCCGGTACTACAGCCGGTACTGCCACTTTGCGCTATTTGTTGATCTTGTGATACTGATTGCCCGACGCTGACGTCAATGCGATTCAAATGCCAATAAGAAGTCTTGTGCCCGTTGCTATGCTGGATTGTTACAACAAGTGCAGTTTCGTTTTTCCCGGTTACCCAACAATAATTGGTGGATCCGCCAGCAAACGTAACCGTTCCAGCTGCGCTGGCATAAACATTTTCATAATTCAAACCATAATCAATTGCATCGTGTCCATCATAAGAGTAACTACCACGCTGCCCCGTAAATATCACTGTCGAGCCATTTGTGGAATAATCTGGATATTCGTGATCAAAGTAGGAGTTTATTGAATGTGGACCGTGAAATGGCTCAATCAGAAAAGGATTATAACCAGAGACACCCGACGCAGCGTTCAAGGTAGTGGGAGCAGTGTAGGTAGGAGCAATAGCCCAATATTGCTGATACATTTCTGTAAAGCCAGATGTCGCCTTCGCTGTAGTTAATGCCTGCCATTCGCCATAGGTCGCATCCAAACTGAGCAAGCGATAGACGGCATAGGACGCGCGGTTGACGTCATCAGGCAGGGCAATACTTATACCGTCAGTAAATTGCAAAGGCTTCAAGTATTCTTCATTAAATCCTCGCACCAATTCACGCGCCGCCCAATCCACTTGAAGCGATACCCCCGCTAAACCAGGATCAATGCGCCCCATCGGATACTGTAATTGCATCTCCGATGGCTCCAGCATAGATAGTATTCCAGACTTAAATTCCAACAATGTAAGCAATACTCTGGGGCTAATGTTATGGTATTCCACATTGGCCATGATAACCGTTGCGGTTGATTGGGTTTCATCACCAATTTTAACCTTGTGTAATTTCAATACCCCCGGTTGCTGTTCTAGAAATGTTTGAATGGCAGGAATGTCCATATCAGCATCCGCAAAGAAACGATCGTCAGAAATCAACAATACGGTTTGCGACTGCGCTTTTACGTTGCCAATATTTAAGAAACTCATGCTTGTAAACAGTTCAAATAGCATAGCAACAACAAGCATACTGCTCAAAACCTCAATTGGTTTTTTAGTATTCACCATCTTATCCTTTAAAATTTGCGCCTATAAGTGACTCCACTGCAATAACTCAATTTTCAAAAAATGCAACAAATTCTTTTCCACTTCAATGCCCTATTTGGGCATTTTCGTGAGAGCATCGCAGTTATCCGATGTTCTTTCGCCAACTTTCTCCCACTTTTGCCTAACGAAAATGGCGAACCGACCTTTTTGCAGTAGAGTCATAAGTAATGCGGATTAAATAACTAACGGTTGGCTGGGGTAGCCGTGTAATTCCAAGCCGGTAGGAAGTCGTCGAATAACCAATTCGACGCTGGTGAACAAAACGCCCTGACAAACTCTGGTAACATGCGAAAACAGACGATGCTCGATCGGATTGTGCTTGGAGCAGTAGGGCGGGTAGTGCGCAATGCGAATTTCAATGCCCAACTCATCTGCCAATTTTTGCAGGTCTTCTTTGAAGATATAGTGACGTGAAGCATTGCTGCCACCGCCATCACATAACATCAATATCGAAGTGGCCTCGGGATACTGTTTCCGACCGTGTTCAAACCACCAAGAACGTAGACAATCACAGGCAAATTGACTGGTATCCTTGCTCGTACCAATATGAATGTAACCGATGTTTTGTTGAACATCATAAATACCATGTGGAATGATGACGCCTGCGGCATCTGTACTGAAGTCGTGGTCATTCGCGTGCAATTCTTCTCGTGTATACAGGCGTCTTGCGCGCTAAGAATTGCCCA
The DNA here is from genome assembly GCA_001872455.1 of Anaerolineae bacterium CG2_30_57_67. Taxonomy (GTDB): domain Bacteria; phylum Chloroflexota; class Anaerolineae; order Anaerolineales; family Villigracilaceae; genus UBA8950. Next base: position 50,411 of record MNXJ01000068.1, read on the forward strand.
GATTCTCTTTCTTCTTGGTATCGAAACTGATGATGGGGTTGCCTGCTGCGGAAAACCCGGCTTTTAGCTGGCGAATGTTCTTGAATTGCTCATCTCGATTAGCCAACCGTTTTCATGGTTTTCTTCTTTTGAGCTTTCCTGAGATGATAACCATGTTTCTTGAGCAACTTCTTGATGACGGTTTTGCTAACCTTTACTTGATATTTTTCTTGCAAAAGTTTCGCCATTTCATCAGGTGTCAAATCTGTCCAGACT
>MNXJ01000039.1 GCA_001872455.1 Anaerolineae bacterium CG2_30_57_67
CCTTGTCGCCGGTAGATTATGCCGGGTTCAACTTCAGCGTGTTGAGCGAGTATCGGGCGCGCTTAGTGACGCACAAAGCGGAAGCGCGGGTGTTTGAAGGCACGGTACAATGCCTGGGCAACCAGCAGACAATCAGTCAGCTTTCCGCTGATGGGAGTTGGCACTTCAAGTGTGCGCCAGGTGCCCGCTGCGGGCGTGTTGCTGTAGCGGGCAAGGCGGGCGCTCCCTGACCCTGGGGGCGCATTATGCCGAACTCGAGATTGCTCGCCTGCGGCAACAGACGGAAGACTTCAAAGAAGAGTATCGTCTGCACCGGGGCGGGGTCGAGGTGTTTGTCGGTTTTGGTGCGCGGGCGGGAGTGCGCGTCAACATCCGCCGGGTGGCACGTTGGATGGCCGGAATTCGCCCGCAGCAGCGGCATACCGGCTTCGGACGGGCAGTAGCAGGGTTAACAATCAACCAAGAACAACCGCCAACCAAAGCTTTTCCCGCCTGAAATCGGGTTACAAACCCGAAAAACGAATGAAAAAGGTCACTCTGGTAGGCTTGTCACCGCCTCGTCACAAGTTCGCCAACAGTATCTTGTAAAGCTGCTGTGACCACTTTTTAACCTTTTTTGAACCGTGCCAATTTTTGATTTGAATAGATCGCCCTTCTTTCGTCAATCCCCACATCTTTGCTCCGCCCTGTAGCGTGACATTTATGTTGCTTTTGGCCGTAGGGTGAAATTTGGCGACTTGTGGGTAATCACCGGTACGGAAGCGACTTCCGGCATCTGTGGCTATCTCATATTGGCGGGAGGAAAGTCATAGCACAAGAAAGTTGGTATCTACCCTGAAAATTGCATCGCCGCGCCAATCACCAGCAAAATTTGTCCAAGTTGATAAAGAACAATATTGACCAGTCTACCGTGCGTCAGCGGGGCAACAAATTTATTCCAGGCCAGAACAACGTCACTTGCTATGAAGAAAAAGGCTCCCAGCCCAACCAGCATGGCGGCGCTGATTGTCCAATCAGTGCGGAAGATCGTTAAGAGCGCCGAAAGAAGCATGAGAGTGATGACAGTGGCGTATATTTGCACGGGCGCGACCAACGCATCTTGCCCACTGTGGCGCATTGCCAGCAAAATGCGCCGGATGACGGGAAAAACTGTCAGCGCGATAAAAATTGCCAGTCCAAGGGTCAATGCGCTAAGGGGCGCTGGCGGCAAATTCAGGCCGATGATGTAGCAAACATGCGCCAGCAAAAACGCAACCAGGCCGGGGAGAAAGCGATCTGGCGCAATGAGAAAAATGTCACCCGCCAGCGAGAAGAAAATCCCCAGGCTGAACCATAGCAACGGCGTGCGCCCATTGTTTTGCGAGAACAGGTATGCAAGCAGAAAAAGCATCACTGCCGGTTTGGTGATATGTTCCAGCCGGCGTCTATCAAAATGAACGACCAGTGCCTGTGCAAAAGCAAACAGGACGGCCAGCAAGAGAAACAGGGTCATGTTAATATCAGTCTCCTTTTTGAGCGAGGTATAATTTTGACAAATTATCATTTGGCGCAACCACAACGCGCCCTGGGATATGAGCCATGTTACCTGAAAATTTTCCTGGAAAGTTACTCGACGCCCTACAATATGCCGCCGAACAACACCGTGACCAGCGTCGCAAAGGCGCAACCCACGCACCTTACATCAATCACCCGATTGCTGTAACTGAAATTTTGTGGCGCGTTGGCGGAATTCGAGATGAAGTGACGCTTTTGGCCGCCGTTTTGCACGATACGCTCGAAGATACCGACGCCACCGCCACCGAAATCGCCCAACGCTTTGGCGAGGAAGTTTGCGCTGTCGTCCTGGAAGTAACCGACGACAAATCATTGCCCAAAGAGGAGCGCAAACGCCTGCAAGTCCTTCACGCCGCGCAAAAATCCATCCGCGCACGCGCCGTCAAATTGGCAGATAAAATCAGCAACCTGAATGATATCACCAGCGCCCCACCGTCCGACTGGAATGAAGAACGCCTGAACGAATACGTCGCCTGGGCCGGGCGCGTGGTGAATGGACTACGCGGCAGTCATCCAGCGCTAGAAGCCGCCTTTGACCAGGCGCAACAACAAGCCCGTCAATCGCTTGACAATCTCTCTTTGCCTCGGTAAAAGGACAGCATGTCGTCATCCAATAAACTCATTCTTGTTACAGGTCCTACCGGCTACATCGGCGGGCGGTTAATTCCAAAATTGCTCGGAGATGGCTACCACGTGCGCGTTCTCACGCGCGACGCCTCGCGCCTGCAAGGCCACCCCTGGTTGGAAAAAGTGGAAGTTGCCGAAGGTGACGCCCTCAACATCCCCAGCCTGGTCGCTGCCATGCACGGGGTTTCACACGCTTACTATTTGATTCATGGCCGTCAGGGTGGACGAATCAGTGCCGAGCGCGACCTGATGGGTGCGCGTAATTTTGCCCGCGCCGCCGAAGAAAGCGAAATTCAACACATTATTTACCTGGGTGAATTGGTAGACCCGACTGCCCGGCTGTCACCCTATCTGCGCGCCCGCCACGAGACCGGCTATATTTTGCGTCAGGGACATGTACCGGTGACCGAATTTCGCACCGGCATGGTGGTCGGTTCTGGCAGTGTTTTGTTTGAAATGATACGCTATTTGGCAGAAGTACAGCCAATATTGATTTGCCCCAAGTGGTTCTTTACTAAAGCTCAACCCACCGCCATCCGCGACGTGTTGAGCTACCTGGTTGCGGCGCTGGAAGAACCCAAAAGCGCCGGGCAACTGTTCGAAATCGGCGGCGCCACACAACTTTCTTACGCCGAAATGCTATTGGGGTATGCCCGGCAACGCGGTTTGCGCCGCTGGCTCATTCCAACCCCGGTTTTGGCACCACACTTATCGGCTTATTGGATTCACATGCTCACGCCCATCACATACAACGTCATTTCGCCGCTTATCGAGGGCCTGTGTTTGGAAAGCCTGGTAAGTGACGACCTGGCGCGGCAGATGTTCCCGCAAATTAAGCCGTTGGATTTTCAAACCGCCGTGCTGTACGCGCTGGTAAAAATCGAAAAAGGGGATATCCAAACCTCCTGGAGCGACGCGTTGGTGACCAGCGCCGGAGACGTTCCACCCTATGAGTTTGCGCTGGAAGAAGGCATGTTCCTGGAGAAGCGCCAACTCCTGCTGAACGTCCCCGCTGATGCCATTTTCCGCGCTTTTAGCGGAATTGGCGGCGAACGCGGCTGGATGTACATGGATTGGGCCTGGACGATTCGCGGCTGGCTAGACAAAATTATTGGCGGAGTCGGTCTGCGGCGCGGGCGGCGTCACCCGGATGAAGTTCGTGTTGGCGAATCGCTTGATTTTTGGCGGGTGGAAGCGCTTGAGCCGGGAAAATCCATGCGCCTGCGTGCCGAGATGAAAGTTCCCGGCGATGCCTGGCTTGATTTTCAGGTACGTCCCCAAAAAAACGAGAAAAACCTCTTCATTCAAATCGCCTATTTTGCGCCGCGTGGTCTACTGGGCTATCTTTATTGGTACGCCATGTGGCCGTTTCACCGTTTTATCTTTGGCGGCATGATTCGCGGTCTGGCCGCAAGAGCAAGAGAAATCAGCGGTCTATAAGTGATATCCCAGGCCACGTTTGAAACGTGACCTGCATTGGGGATTATTATCTGGATAGGTGCGCCGTTACGCAGAAAAGCTGGAAGGAAAACAGGTGAAAAGATTGGACAACTTATCCAGCCCACAAAGCAAATCAGACGCTCCCGGCCAGCCCCGTAAAATTCTCATTGCCGGGGCAACTGGTTATATTGCCAGCCGGCTGATTCCGCGTTTGCTCGCAAGCGGTTATGCGATACGCTGTCTGGCGCGTTCGCCGGAGCATTTGCGCGCTAGAGAATGGTTCTCGCGCGTTGAGGTGATTGCCGGGGATGTTGCTCGCCCCGAAAGTTTGCCAGCCGCCATGCAAAATATCAGCGCGGCCTATTATCTGATTCACAGCATGGCGAGCGGGCACGCTTATCACCATCTTGACCCGCAATTGGCTCGTAATTTTGCCAGCGCTGCGAAAAGCGCCGGAGTGGAACACATCATCTATTTGGGCGGACTGGCTAACCCGCAAGAAAAACTGGCGCTTCATTTACATTCGCGTATTGAAACTGGCGCGGCTTTGCGCGAGGCAGGTGTGCCCGTCACCGAATTTCGCGCCGGGGTAATTGTCGGGCCAGGAAGCAGTTCGTTTGAGATGGTTCGCTTTATTGCCGAGCAGTTTCCAATCATCATCGGGCCAGCGTGGTTAAAACATCGCACACAACCGATTGCCATCAGTGACATTATTCAATATTTGCAGGTTGCGCTGGTGACCCCCGCGTGCCGCGGTAAAATTGTGGAGTTGGGCTGCAAAATTCCGCGCACTTACGCAAAAGTGATGACGGAATATGCTCAAATTCGCGGGTTAAAGCGCAAAACTTTTTTATTGCCGCTCATTCCGCCCTGGTTGATGGCCTTTTGTATTTCAAAATTAACCCCGATAAAATTTTTCTATGCCTTGCCGTTGGTCAAAGGATTGCAGAACGACAGCCTGGTGCGCGATTTTTCTGCCCGGCATTTGTTCCCGTCCATCCAGCCGTTGGATTATGCGGATGCAGTGCGTCTCGCGCTGACAGACTTAAGCCCCGGGCAAGTGGAACTCACCTGGTTGAATTCAAAGCGGGAACATGCGCGTTTGAGACGCGAAGGGTTTCTGATAGATTCTCGAACAAACAACCCCGGCTTCAACTTGCCTGTAGACAAAGACAAACTGAAGCCGGGGTTGTTTCCGCTGGTGACCGGTTGGGAAACGGTGGCCGGCTCACCAGCGGGGGTTTTTCTGTTTGCGGCGCAGGGCAACTTGCCCGGAAAGTTATGGCTAAAATGGCAGGAAATGCCCGCAGGAGCAATATCCCGCATAGTTTTTTTTGCGCCCAAGGGCTTTAGCGGTTTTGTTTACTGGTTTTTCATCCAGTTTTGGCTGTAACAATTGCACTGTTACGCCACATTGTTTTTGTTTTTTGTTTTTACTTGCCCGTTACAGCCTTGAAAGTCTCATCCATTTGTTCCAGCACAAGCCGCGGGTCGCCGCCGACAATGACAACCGCCCCCAGCCCGCTGCCCAGCAGATTGCGCGCCAGCCCCCAGCGGGCGGCCAGGGGCGGCGCGCCCAATTCGGCGGTCAGCGCGGCGGCGGCGGCCCACTGCGGATGAGCGGCAGCGTACTCGCCCATCTGCGCCAGCGCCGAAAGCCGCGCGGGCAGGTAGCCGGTTTGCGTCGCCCAGCGCCCCTGAATTTCGGGCGAAACCAGCCAGCGCGCAAACAGCCAGGCCGCCAACTGGCGCGCCGGGGAAGTTGGCACCAGCGCCAGGTCCGCGCCGTAGCTCGCGCCCGCTTCGCCGGGGAAGGCAATCAGCGTCCATTCGTCGCTGCTGCTCCGAAAGGCCGCCGCTTGCTCTGGCACTTCCGCTAGGTTGATGGTGGCAAAGAGCGCCTTGCGTTCTGGCAGGGCGGCATAATTGACCGCTTCGTCGGAAACCCAGGCGCAGCCCGCTTCGCGCAATTGCTCCAGAAAGGTCAGCGTTGTTTCGGCGGCGGGCGTGTTAAAGGCAAACGTTTCGCCATTCCACGGTTCGGCGTCAAAAGCGCGCAGCCAGGCGTACGCCGTCCAGGGATTTTCGTCCACCACCCAGCCGCCGTAGCCATCGTTGGTCGGGTCGGCGTCGGCGCGCCAGGCGGCATTGGCGGCGCAGGCTTGCTGACGGAATTGTTCCGGCGTTTGCGGCGCACTTTCAAAACCTAGCGCGCGCGCCCAGGTGAAATTGTAGGCCAGCAGGCGCGCCGAGCGTACCGTCGTCAGGGTCAGCGCGGTTTCGGCTAGCGGCGGCGCAAAATCGGCCTGTTCGGCGCTGGAAAAACCAAATTCGGGATGATGAAGATAGGGGGTGAGTGGCGCGAGCAGGGATTCTTGCTCCCAGGTGGCTTCCTGCTCTGGCAGCGCCAGCAGCAAATCGGGCAGGCTGGAACTGGTTTTCGCGGAAGCGACAGCCCCTCCCAGCTTGTAATAATTGCCCCAGCCGGTTGGTTTGACCGTGATGCCCCAGGCGTTGCTCAGGCTGAATTCGATGGCGAGCTGCGCCAGCAGGGCGCTTTGCGCGCCATCCGCGCCATGCCAAAAGTTGATTTCCACGCCGCGCAGGGCGGCGGGGCTGACGCCCAATTCGGCGCCGGGGATGGGCGTGGCGCTGGGCGCGGGAGTCGCTGTCGGGGTGGCGGGGGCCAGGGTGGGGGTGGCCGTTTTCAGCGGGAGAAAAATCACCTGCGGTGAGCAGGCGGCCAGTAGCACAGAAAAAATAATCAGGGCGTGAAAAGCGCGGGAGCGGGACATCTAAAGAGAAACCATCGGAACGGGGGCGAATACCAGTAAGAAAAGCAAAATTGCCAGCCAGACCAGCAGGCGGCGGCGCGGGTCGAGTTCGGTAATTTCGTCGCGCAGTTCGGGGTGAGTGCGGCCAAAGAGAAATAAAATTCCCAGCCACAGCCACCAGCCGCTCCAGAAAAAGCCCAAAATTGCCAGGGCAATCAAGATGACGGGAAAGGCGTAGCGGATTTTTTCGCCAAACAGGGCGTAGAGAATATGGCCGCCATCCAGCTGCCCGGCGGGAATCAGGTTGAGCGAGGTGACCAGCAGCCCGGCCCAGCCTGCCAGCGCTACGGCGTGAATGAAGACATCTTCGCCGCCGATGGGCAGGGGCGCGCCGGTGAAGAAAAATTGTACCCAGTGCCAGAGCAGAGCGCCGCCGGTCAGCGCCGCCGGGGCGGGCAGCAGTTTGCCAAAAACCAGGTATTTTGCCAGCAGGTAGAAAAGCGAGTTGCCTTCCAAAAATCCGCCGTCGGGGGCGGCGGCGACCGGCCCCAGGCTGGAAAGCGTCAGCCCGATGAACAGCACCGGCACGGCGACGACGAACCCTGCCAACGGCCCGGCGATGCCAATATCGAGCAGGTCGCGCCGGTTTTTGGGCATTTCGCGCATGTTGATGAAGGCGCCCATGGTGCCGAGCAGGCTGAAGGGCAGCGGAATGAAAAAGGGCAGGCTGACATCCGTTTTGTGCCAGCGCCCGGCCAGGTAATGGCCGAATTCGTGCGCCAGCAAAATGCTGAGCAGCGCCAGCGCAAACGGCCAGCCGGTGAAAATGTACTGCGCCATCAGCGCCATTTGGCCGAGCGGGTCGGCAGGGATGGCCGTTCCGGCGGGGATTTGCGCGCCGGAGAGCATGACGCTGACGACGGTCAGCAAAAACATAAGCAGGTTGGTCGTCAGGCTGCGGTTTTTGGCGGGCGGCTGGGCGCGCAGAATATAAATCATGTGGCCTTCCGGCGCGTCCTTGCGGAAGAGCGGCATCAGCCCTTGCGGGGCGAGCGCGGCGGCCAGGTCATCGTAGGCGGCGGCGGAATCGGCGGCGGTCAGTTGGCCGCGATAACGCAGCAGGTAGCCGTCTTTTTCCTCGCCGCTGGTGATGTCGCGGATTTGGAAAATGGGCTCAATGAGCGGGGTGATGGAAGTGGAATCTAACATGAAGGATGAATGGAAAAAAAACGGGAGTGCATGGGGGTCGAACCCACCCTGGAACGCAACGCGCCCCAATGCCGGTGTTGAAGACCGGAGGGCCCACCGGGACCCAACCACTCCCGCCTGTAAGGATACCTGAACGCGGGGAGAATGGCAAGGGACTATTTTTGCCCGTTAAAAATCAACCAGACGAGCGAGCTGATGGTCAGCGCCCAGCCTACCCAGGGGATGAGCCCCAGCAGAATGCCGGAAAGCGCCAGCAGGCGCGCTTTCCACGAATCAATCTGCCACGAGCGCAGCGCCAGCGCTCCGGCAAAAATTCCCAGCCCGCCCACGCAAAAACTGGGGACGAAGGGAATGGGAATGCTGCAAATCCCTAAAATTCCCAAAATCAACCCGGCGATGGCCCAGGCGGATGGTTTTTCGGCGGGCATTAATCTTCCGTGTAGGGAACGTACTCGGCGCGGGCGATGCCCTGTTCGATGGCTTTTTGCGCCACGGCGCGCGCCACCGCCCGGTGGACGGCTTTGTCGAGCGGGTTGGGCACCAGGTCGCCGGGCGGCGTCATCTCCGAGATGATTTGGGCGGCGGCCAGCAGCATTTCATCGCTGATACGGCTGGCGTTGGCATCCACTGCGCCGCGGAAAATGCCGGGGAAGCCGAGCACGTTGTTGACGGATTTCCCGTCGGCGGCGAAGAGCGCCCCGTTTTGCAGGGCGACTTCCGGTTCAATTTCGGGGTTGGGGTTGGAAAGCGCCAGAATCACCTGGTCTTTGCGTACCATGCCGGGCTTAATCAGCCCGCGCGCGCCGGTGGTGGCGACGACGATGTCGCAGTTGGCCATGATTTCTGTCAGGTTGGAGGCTTTGCCGCCGTTGGCTGCCAGGCGTTTGAGCGCGTCGGGATTCAAATCGGCGCCCCAGACGGGGTTGCCGGTCAGGCTCATCAGCATTTGAGCAATGGCCTGCCCGGCGGCGCCCAACCCAATCTGGCCGATTTTGGCGCTGGAAAGGTAAACGCCCGTCAGGCGGCTGGCGCTCATCAGCGCGGCGGTGACGACGACAGCCGTGCCGTGCTGGTCGTCGTGCAAAACAGGAATATCAAGCATTTTTTGCAGGCGTTCTTCAATTTCAAAACAACGCGGCGCTGAAATATCTTCGAGCTGAATGGCGGCAAAGGTGGGGGAAATCGCGGCGACGGCGGCGATGATTTCTTCGGTGTCTTTGGTGTTGAGCAAAATGGGAATGCCGGAAAGCCCGACCAGCGTTTCCATTAGCATGGCTTTGCCTTCCATGACCGGCATGCCCGCCAGCGGGCCGATATCGCCCAGGCCGAGCACTGCCGTGCCATCGGTGACGATGGCGACCATGTGGCTGATGCTGGTGTATTGACGCGCCAGGGAGGGGTCTTTGGCAATTTTGAGACAGACTTCGGCCACGCCGGGCGTGTAGACCTTGCGTAGCGTTGCCAGCGAATCGATGGGGTAGCGCGAGCGGATGGCGATTTTGCCTTTGACGTGCAGTTCCAGCACTTCGTCGCGCACGCCGATTACTTTGGTGCCTTCCAGGGTTTCGATGGCGGCCAGCGTAGCCGCCAGCTGTTCTTCGCTTTCGGCGTAGATGACGATGTCGCGCATGACGTGCTGCGAGGTTTCGGTCAGCAGATGGATTTCGCCCACCGTGGAACCCGCCTCGGAGATGGCGGAGAGCAGCCGCGCCAACTGTCCGCGCACCTGTACGTTGCGAACCCGCACGGTGCGGCTGAGTTTTCTTTCCCATGCCATAAAAACCTCCTTGAAACGATTTGACAGTAGATCAGGAGTCCAAAGTCTCCAGACTTTGGCACCAACGTCGGGAGACGTTGGACTCCGAAACCGCTAACTTCCAACGTGAGAGACGTTGGACTCCGTTTATTTTTGCAGCCCCGGCAGCAGGCCGGGAATTTCATCCAACTGGCGGATGACGGGGCAGTCGGCTTCGGGGAAAATTTCGTCGGGGTCGAGTAAGATGGGCAGCAGGCCCGCGCCGCGCGCGCCGACGACATCCGCGTAGAAATTGTCGCCAATGTAGATAGCCTGCGCCGGGGTGAGTTCCAGCCGCTGCAGGGCGTGCTGGAAAATGGCGGGGGCGGGTTTCCAGGCGTTGATTTCGCCCGCCGCCAGAGTCAAGTCGAAGCAGGAAAGTTCCAGCCCGTAGCGGGTGAGCAGGTCGTCGAAGGGTTCATCGCGGTTGGAGACGATTCCCAGCCGGTAGCCCTGTCGGCGTAGAACTTCCAGCGTCTCGCGCGCCCCGTCCAGCAGGCGGTCTTCGGGTTGAAATTCCGTGTCCATGCGGGCGCGCAGCAACGGGGCGAATGCTTCAGCCTGTTCCATGCTGGCGCCGAGCGCAGCTAACTCGCGGCGGCTGTAGTTCAGCCAGAAGGCGGAGGTTTCCGGATGCAGGCGGCGGTCTTCGCTTTGTTCGGGTGATTCGGCCCAGTAGTAATGTTCCCAGCGGCAGGCGCGCAGACGGTCTTCGGGCGCAATCTCCAGCCCAAGGCGGGCGACGCTGTCGGCGAAGAATTCGCGTCCCGGCGGAAAATGTCCGCGCAGGGTGCCGTCCAGGTCAAAAAGAATGGCTTTAATCATCATCAGCCGCCGATTTGGTTCATGGCGCGGTTGAGGGGAATGTAGCCATCTTCCAGGCCGTGCCCCCAGGGTTTGTTCCAGACCGCGTCCAGAATTAATTGGCGCAGTTCTTCGAGCGAGGCGCCGGCGCGCAGCGGGGTGAGCAGGTCAATTTCTTTTTCGCGCAGCAGGCACATGCGTAAAACGCCCTCAGCGGTCAGGCGGGCGCGGGTGCAGGCGGCGCAGAAGGGGACGGTGACGGAGGAGATGAAGCCCAGTTCGCCCTGGCCGCCGCGAATGCGGAAGATGCGCGCCTCGCCGTCGTAACTGCCGCTGGCTTCCAGCGGGCCGAATTCGCTTTCAATTTGGGCCTGAATTTGGGCAGCGGTGATGATTTGGCCGGTTTGGATGTCGGTCGGCCCGGCGAAGGGCATCATTTCGATGAAGCGCATTTGCCAGGGACGTTGCAGGGTGAGAGCGGCCAGGTCAATCACATCTTCTTCGTTGTAGCCTTTGACAACGACGGCGTTGAGTTTGACCGGCGTCAGCCCGGCGGCTTCGGCGGCGAGAATGCCATCCCAGACCTGTTCCAGTTTTCCCCAACGGGTGAGACGCTGAAATTTTTGGGGGTCGAGGGTGTCAATCGAAACATTGACGCGCTGCAGCCCGGCCTCTTTGAGCGGCGCGGCCAGGCGCGCCAGCATCAGCCCGTTGGTGGTCATTGAAATGGAGCGAATGCCGGGGGTGGCGGCGATGCCGCGCACAATTTCAACCACGTTGGCGCGCACGGTTGGCTCGCCGCCCGTCAGACGGATTTTGTCGAAGCCGAGCGAGGCAAACAGCCGGGTGAGTTGGAGAATTTCGTCATCCTGCATCAATTCCGCCTTCGGGCGGAAAATCTGGTCTTCGGGCATACAATAAATGCAGCGCAGGTTGCAGTGGTCGGTCAGGGAAATGCGTAAATAGTGGATATTGCGTCCAAAACGGTCAATTGCCATGAATACCTCATACATGCTCTATTGCGCGGCACCCGTTACCATAAAGGATGAAATCGAGTAGCGCTATCAGACTATCGCAGGCGAATTATACAGCCTGGCAAGCGAAAAGGCGTGTAAGAAATTTACAAATGAGACCCGCCCTGTAATTGACGTGCGCGGACGGTCATGCTATCATGACAGGCATTCTTTTTGTCTGCAATCATTTCAAAGGAGTTATTGCGCATGAGCACCGATTTTATTTTTCGAATTGTTGGAATGTTTGTTTTGTTTTCTTTTGGGGGCTACTGGGGTTACTGGTTCGCGCAAAACAATGCTCTATCTGTTTTTGCTTACACCGCCGGGATGGCTTTCGTGGGAGCGTTAGTCGGGTTAATTGTCACCCCATTTGTTACCACGCGCCCGGTGCGCGCCATGCGTTCCCTGCTGGCGCGCGTTTCGGCGGAACAACTTTTCTCTGGCTTGACGGGGCTGGTGATGGGGCTGATTGTTGCCGCCCTGCTGACCTTTCCACTTTCGATGCTTCCCACGCCCCTGGGCGATATTCTGCCTTTTTTGGGGGTATTGATTTTTGGTTATTTTGGCGTGGCAATTTTCGTCATGCGCCAAAACGACATGATGAACGTGCTCTCCGGGCTGGTGAACAAGGGCGAAGCAGCTGTCGGCGTACCCGCCAGCGCCTGGGGCAACACCTCGCGTACCATTTTGCTGGATACCAGCGTTATTATTGACGGCCGCGTGGCGGATATTGCCAAAACTGGCTTTCTGCCCGGAACTTTGCTGATTCCGCGCTTTGTGCTGACTGAGCTGCAATACATCGCCGACTCGGCGGATTCGTTGCGCCGTCAACGTGGCCGCCGTGGCATGGAAGTGCTGGCCGAGTTACAGAAGGGTTCTGCGGTCAGTATTCGCATCACGGACATTGACGTAGACGGTGTGCGCGAAGTGGATGACAAATTGGTCATTTTGGCGCGTCAGATGAAGTGTCCGATTCTTACCAACGATTACAACCTGAATCGCATCGCCGAACTGCAAGGTGTCAGCATTCTCAACATCAACGAATTAGCGAATGCCATCAAATCGGTTGTCCTGCCAGGCGAAACCTTCAATATTCTGATTATTCAGGATGGCAAGGAAATGGGTCAGGGCGTGGGCTACATGGACGACGGCACGATGGTTGTTGTCGAAGGCGGCAACAAGCATCTCGGCGTTCGCAAAAATGTGACGGTGACCAAAGTCCTTCAAACTGCCGCCGGACGCATGATTTTTGCCCGCCCGGAAGATTAAAGGCACTGGCGGCGCAAACTTAATCTTGCATTACATTTGACGGCGTGATGTTGCGCGAACCTACTCTCACGCAACATCACGCCGTTTTGTACCCTGCGCCCGGAAAGGCTGTCCTTTGGCGGAACTGGTACAATGCTGATGACTTTTTCTTTACCTTCAGGAGATTCCTTTGAACATCACCGAGTTTTTTCAAAAAGCGCGCAAATTTGTCCCGCTTTTTCTCATCGCCAGCGTCATCATCGTCCTCGACCAGTGGACAAAATGGCTGGTGCGCGAAAATATCCCTTTTACAGGAAGCTGGCTGCCGGATGGGCTTCAATGGTTGATGCCCTACGCCCGCATCGTTCACTGGTATAACACCGGCGCAGCCTTTGGATCTTTTCAGGGCTACGGTTGGGTCTTTACCATCCTTGCTTTTCTTGTCGCCGGGCTGATTGTCTACTACTACCCAAAAGTCGAACCCGAAGACGGCTGGATGCGCCTAGCAATGAGTATGCAACTGGCCGGAGCGCTCGGCAATGTGATTGACCGTCTGACCCTCGGCGGCAAAGTCACCGATTTTATCTCGGTTGGCACCTTTCCAGTCTTCAACGTGGCCGATTCTAGCATTACGCTGGGCGTTGTCTTGCTTTTGACCGGCGCCTGGTGGAAAGAACGCACCGAAAACCAACAGCGCATGGCACAGACCACCAGTGCGCCAACGGAAACTGAATGAGCGAGCGCCTGGAAGTTTTTTCTTACAGCGGCGAGGGCGAACGACTGGATAAATTTCTCGTCACCTGCCTGCCCGAGTTTTCCCGCGCCCGCCTGCAAGGGCTGATTGCAGATGGATGCGTGCTGTTAAACGGCACTCCCGCTCAAAAGGGCGGAACCCGCCTCGAAGGCGGCAAACAGGTCACAGTGCGCATCCCGCCGAATCAGGCCACCGCTTTACAGGCCGAATCCATTCCTCTACAAATCGTCTTCGAGAATGGCGACTTGCTCATTATCAATAAACCCGCTGGCATGGTCGTTCATCCCGCCGCCGGGCACGCTTCTGGCACACTGGTAAACGCTGTTTTGGCGCACGACCCTGATTTGGAAGGCATTGGCGGCGAGGAACGGCCTGGCATTGTTCACCGTCTCGACAAAGACACCAGCGGTCTGATTGTTGTTGCCAAAACCGAAGCCGCCATGCGCTGGCTGACAGAACAGTTCAAAGATCGGCGCGTCGAAAAAACTTATTTGGTGCTGGTGGATGGTGCGCCGCCCACCCCCACCGGGCGTGTTGAAGCCCCAATTGGCCGCGACCCGCACAACCGTAAAAACATGGCCGTCGTGCAGATCAAAAAAGGGCGCGAAGCCGTCAGCGAGTACACCACGCTGGAGGCTTTTCCGCGCCATACCTTGCTGGAATTTCACCCGCACACCGGACGCACCCACCAGATTCGCGTCCACTGCGCCTTTTTGGGCTGCCCAATTGTCGGCGATACGGCTTATGGACACCGCAAAATTTCCTTGCCGGTAACGCGCCAGTTTTTGCACGCCTTCCGGCTAAAAATTACCCTGCCAGGTGAAACTGCGCCGACCACGTTTGAAGCCCCTCTGCCGCCCGACCTTCAGGCTGTGCTGGTTGCGTTAAGACAGTGATTTTCAAAACAAAGCGCCAACGTCAAGAGACGTTGGCGCTTTGTTTTTATTTTGCATGAATGTTTTACAAGGTCACGTGTGGCAAATCCTTCATTGCTTCGGCCACGGCATCGGCGGGATATTCGTAATCTTCCAACTGATTGTGCAGGTATTTCTCGTAGGAAACCATGTCGAAATGCCCGTGTCCTGAAAGATTGAACAGGATGACGCGCTTTTCGCCTTTGGCTTTTGCGTCCAGCGCCTCATCAATTGCCGCGCGAATGGCGTGCGCTGACTCGGGCGCAGGGATAATGCCCTCAGCGCGGGTGAACTGGACCGCCGCCTCGAACGTGGCGCGCTGCTTGACCGATAGCGCATCAATCTGCCCGGCATTTACCAGCGCTGAAACCAGCGGCGACATGCCGTGGTAGCGCAACCCGCCCGCGTGAATTTCGGGCGGCATGAAGCCGTGACCGAGCGTGTGCATCTTCATCACCGGCGCCATTTTCGCCGTATCGCCATAGTCGAAAGCGTAGACGCCTTTCGTCAGCGAAGGCGTTGCTGCCGGTTCGACGGCCAGCAGGCGCGTGCGTTTGCCATTTTTTAGATTTTCGCGCAGAAACGGGAAGGCAATTCCGCCAAAATTGGAGCCGCCGCCGGTGCAGCCGATGACGACATCCGGGTATTCTCCGGCCATATCCATCTGCTTGAGCGACTCCTCGCCAATGACCGTTTGGTGCAGCAAGACATGATTCAGCACCGAACCAAGGCCGTATTTCTTCGTTCCGCCGGAAGTCGCCGCCACTTCCACCGCTTCCGAAATGGCGATGCCGAGCGAGCCGCTATTTTCGGGGTCTTGCGCCAACAACGCGCGGCCATAATTGGTGCGATTGGTGGGGCTGGCAAAAACCTGCGTCCCAAAGGTTTCCATGTAAATGCGGCGATATGGCTTCTGATTGTACGAAACCTTCACCATGTAGACTTCCAGCGCCATATCGAAAAAATTACAAGCCATTGAGAGCGCAGTTCCCCACTGCCCGGCGCCGGTTTCGGTTGTCATCGCCTTTGTGCCAGAAATTTTGTTGTAAAACGCCTGGGGAATGGCAGTGTTGGGTTTGTGCGACCCGACCGGAGACGCGCCCTCGTACTTGTAATAAATATGCGCGGGGGTGCCAAGCGCTTTTTCCAGACGCACGGCGCGCATCAGCGGCGTAGGCCGCCAAAGTTTGTAAATTTCGCGCACTTCTTCGGGGATTTGAATGTAGCGCTCGCTACTGATTTCTTGCAAAATCAGTTCCATGGGGAACAGCACCGAAAGAAAATCGGGGGTTACTGGCTGCAACGTGCCGGGGTGAAGCACCGGCGTGGGCGCGATGCCGCTATCTGCGTTGATGTTGTACCAAAACTTTGGCAGGTCGTTTTGGCTTAAGAGAAAACGGGTTTCAGTGGACATGGAAAGACTCCTTTTTTTGAAAAAGCTATGGAATGAAAGAATAAGCCTGCGCCCCGGCCTCAGCCGCGACTTCGGCCATGATCTGCGCAATGGGTTGCTCCGGCGCGGAAGTAGACTCACCGCAGGCTGCCTCCGGTGAAATCAGCCTGCTCCTGTCTGGTTGGACGATATTTTCTTGCGCCATTCTGCCTCCTGAAAAATGAATGAACTGGAGGGCAGGCAAACAAAAACACCCGCCCCGAAAATTTCTCGGGACGGATGTTTAAAATCCGTGGTGCCACCCGAGTTAGGCGGTTTCTTAACAAAATTTTCCCCAGATGAAGCGCCAGGGAAAAGAAGAAAACCAGCCTCACTCATGTAGTCAGCGAACCCAATGGGATCAGTGACTCTACAGGATAACGGTTGTAGATTCCGGCTCAGGTTACTCTCCGTGTTCGGATACCATCCATTTATCTGTTTGGTATTCGGCGAGAATTTCGCCCTGCAACTCCAAGGTCCATTCGGCGCTGTCGTTTCGGGCAGGTCTCACACCACGTACCGCCTGGTCTCTGAACCGTCGTACTGCGCGTACTCGTCCTCATCAGCGTTGTTTTTATATTGCGCGTGATTATATGCGCTTTGCTGCTTCTGTCAAGTCATTCGCCCAAAATAAAATTATCAATTAACCGGGTTTTTCCCAGATAAACCGCCATCGAAAGCAGTGTTTTTCCAGTGACGGTTTTCAACTCTTCCAGCGAGTCGTTATCGGCGCACGAGATGTACTGCAAGCGTGCCAGCGGCTCTGCGTTGATGGTATCGCTCATGGCTTGACGCAAGCTGTCCGCGTTGCGCTCCCCGGCAGCGTAAGCAGCTTGGGCGGCGTTCAGGGCGCAGAACAAAACCGTCGCCGCCTGCCGTTCTGCCGGGTTGAGATAGGCGTTGCGACTTGACATCGCCAGCCCGTCGGCTTCGCGCTTAATTGGGCAGACGACAATTTCGATGGGGAAATTTAAATCATGGGTCATGCGCCGAATGACGGCGGCCTGCTGGGCGTCTTTTTGACCGAAATAGGCCTTTTGCGGCTGGATGGCGTTGAACAGTTTAGCGACGACCGTCGTCACCCCGCGAAAATGACCGGGGCGCATCGCCCCTTCCAGCGGCGAAGTCAGCCCTTCGACATTGACCCAGGTTTGAAAATCGGGCGGGTACATGATTTCGGCGGTTGGCATCCACACCAGATTAACTCCGGCGTCTTCCAGTAATTTCAAGTCGCCGGGTAAGTTGCGCGGATAGCTGGCCAGGTCTTCCTTGGGGCCAAACTGGGTCGGATTGACGAAAATGCTGACGGCGACGCTGGCGCATTCGGCGCGGGCGCGTTCCACCAGCGAAATGTGACCAGCGTGCAGGTAACCCATCGTCGGCACTAAGCCAAGCGGCGCGCCGAGCAAGCCGCGCGCGGCGCGCAATTCTTCCAACGTGGTGGCGAGAATCATTCCTTTGGACATTTTCCCTTTTGACGACAGTCTGAAATAGGATGAAGTGTGCTTTTCCACAACGCGCGCATCATGCTACCTATCATAGCCGTCTTTACGACTCTTTACAACCCTTTAACTCTGGTGATTACCCACAAGTGGTTTTAACCACCACCTGTGGTGGTTTCTGAAACGCACTTTCCACCACCAGTAGCGGTTAAATATAGATGTGTACAATCACCAGTTTTCATCACTTGACAAAAGTGAAAAGCATGTCATAATCTTAATGCGATTTTAATCAACGTGCTATGCGCCAATTTTCGGGAAAAAGACGGCGGCATTGCCGTTAAAAAATTATCAGGAGGTGATGTCTACTTTGCATTTGTGCGTTTTTGTAGCTTGTTGTTCGGCGTTTACATAACCTGTAAGACTCAAATAAGTGGAGAATAACAACCATGAAAACTAATTTTTTGTGGCGGCTTGCCAGCGTAATGACTTTACTGGCGATGCTCATCAGCCCGGTAGGTTCGGCCTTTGCCGCGCCTTCCGCCGCCCAGTCCCCCGCCCCGCAATCCAACGTGCGGGTCGTTGAATCAACCCCCGTTGTCAGCCAGCCGCTTCGCTCGCTGGCTCCGATCCAAGTAGACCCGAACGCCCCCAGTGTTTTGAAAAAACTGCAGGATCGTTTGGTGATCCCCAAGACACAAAACAGCCCGACCAATGGCGGTCGGGATGCCTCCATCGTACAAAATGGCCCGGTAAAAAATAACATGCCGGCTGCTGTCGCCAACTTCGAAGGCGTCAACAACGTCAGCGGCGTGCTGCCTCCCGACACCCAAGGCGACATGGGCTGGGATCCCATCAGCGGCACAAAATACTACGTTGAGTGGGTCAACCTGGCCTTCCAGATTTGGGATGTGACCACCCCCGGCGCACCGGTTTCGCTGTACGGCCCCGCGGCTGGCAACACCCTGTGGAGCGGCCTCGGCGGCATCTGCGCCGCCAACAACGACGGCGACCCCATCACCCAGTTCGATCACCTGGCCAACCGCTGGATCATGAGCCAGTTCGCGCTGGGCTTCCCGGATAACTTCCATCAGTGCATCGCCGTTTCAGCCAGCGCTGACCCGACCGGCGCCTGGTATCTGTACGACTTCCAGACCAGCACGACGATGATGAACGATTATCCCAAATTCGGCGTCTGGCCGGACGGCTACTACATGACCGTCAACCAGTTCAACGGCGGCACCTTCGCCTGGGGCGGCGCGGGTGTTGCGGCCTTTGAACGCACCGCCATGCTGGCCGGCCTGCCCGCCACGATGCAATACATTGACGTGGGCGCGGTCACGCTCAACTACGGCGGCATGTTGCCCTCCGACCTGGACGGCCCCGCTCCTGCAGTGGGTACCCCCAACTACTTCATGGAATGGGATGACAGTACCTGGCTCGGCGATGCGGCCGATACTTTGCGCATCTGGGAATTCCACGTGGATTGGGCCACTCCCGCCAGCACCACCTTTGGCTTGGCTGGTTACGCGCCTAATGCCATGATTGCCACCGCCAACGTGGATCCGGATATGTGCGGCGGCGCGCGCAACTGCATTGACCAGCCTGACACCGCCCAGGGCCTGGATGCGATTTCCGACCGCCTGATGTAC
>MNXJ01000071.1 GCA_001872455.1 Anaerolineae bacterium CG2_30_57_67
CGTTCTGGAATGGCTTGGGCCAAAGATGGTGGTCAAGCTATTCTGACCCTACGAAGCCTCATCCAAAGTAATCGCTGGCATTCTGCTTGGAAATTGCTGAGTGCAGATTTCCGCAAACCGATCAAAATATCCAAGCTGCACAGTTCGAAAAGTATCCGAATCCACAAAACTCAGCCAATCACTTTCTGGAGTTCTCAATCTATTCTAATGCCTGACTATCGTTCTTTGCCGCTTGCCGGGTAAACTTTTGCAGTTTGAGAGATGCACCCGTGTTATATTGGCAAAGAGAAAAATTGACTTAAAGGAGATTTCCATGCCTGTCATCCAGTCGCTTGCAGACCTGAAACAAATCAGCGCCGCCGCCCGGCAAAAACAAAATTCACCCGCCGCGCTGGAAATTTTGGTGGCGATGGGTAGTTGCGGCATCGCTGCCGGAGCGCGCGAGACGCTGAACAGCATTCTCGATTACCTGAAAAACAATCCCGCCGAGGGGGTCAGCGTGCGCCAAACCGGCTGCGTTGGCCTGTGTTCGGAGGAACCGCTGCTGCGCATTCGCGCCGCGGGGCAGCCGGATGTTTTTTATGGCAAGGTTACGCCGTCAATGGCGTTGACCATTTTGCAAAATCATCTTCCCGGCGGAAAAACGCCGAAAAAATCCGTTGGCGCGGCCCCACAAGCGCACACGCTGGAAGCGGGCAGCGTTCAACAGGTGTTGGAAAGCGCGCTGCGCAACCATGGCAACGGACGCGACGCGCTCATTCCCATCCTGGCCGAGGTCAACCAGTCGCTGGGCTACCTGCCCGCCGAGGTGCTGACGACGGTTGCGCGCCAAAGCCACCAGGCGCAATCTACCGCGCCGCTGAGCGCCAGCCAGGCCAACGACGTCGCCACATTTTACAGCATGTTTTCCACGCAGCCACTCGGCGAACATGTTGTCCGCTTTTGTGAAAACGCTCCCTGCCACGTCGTCGGCGGACAGGCGGTTTTTGAAGCGCTGCAAGACTACCTGAAAATCGGCCCGGGGGAAACCAGCGCAGACGGCAAATGGTCGCTGCAAACCGTCTCTTGCCTGGGGCTGTGCGCCGTCGGCCCGGTTTTCATGGTGGACGAGGATATGTATGGCAACGTGACTCCGGAAAAAATTGCGCACATCTTCGAGCGCTACACGGGCAGCGCGCACGAAAACTCCGGCGCAGAACTGCCGGCGCAGCGAGAAGCGCCGCCCGCCGAAGAGCGCATCGTTTTGCGCCGCGCCGGGCAAATTGACCCCGACAGCCTGAAAGATTATCTGGCCGAGGACGGCTATCAGGCGCTGGGCAAGGCGCTCACCGCAATGACCCCACAACAGGTCATCGCCACCCTGGAAGAATCCGGCCTGCAGGGGCGCGGCGGCGCCGGCTTCCCGACCGGACGCAAATGGAAATTCGTCGCGGCCACGTCATCGGCCAAAAAATACGTCATCTGCAACGCCGATGAAAGCGAACCTGGAACCTTCAAAGACCGGCTGGTGCTGGAAGGCGACCCGCACGCCATGCTCGAAGCAATGGCGATTGCCGGCTACGCCGTCGGCGCAGACGAAGGCTACATTTATGTGCGCGGCGAATACCGCGAAGCCCTGCGCCATCTGGAAACGGCCATCCGCCAGGCCGAAGCCTGGGGGCTGCTGGGCAAAAACATTCTCGGCAGCGGTTTTTCCTTCAAAATTCACCTGCACGCCGGAGCGGGCGCCTATGTCTGCGGCGAAGAAACCGCGCTGATTGAATCACTGGAAGGCAAGCGCGGCGAACCACGCTCACGCCCGCCCTACCCGACCACCAATGGCCTGTGGGATAAACCAACCCTGGTCAACAATGTGGAAACACTGGCCAACGTGCCCGCCATTTTGCTGCACGGCGCAGCCTGGTACCGTCAGTTCGGCACGCCCTCCAGCCCCGGCACCAAAGTTTTCACCATCATGGGCAAGGTCAATCACACCGGCGTCATCGAAGCGCCGATGGGCACGACCCTGCGCGAAATTATTGAAACTTACGCGGGCGGAATGCAGCCCGGCGCCACCTTCAAACTGGCGCAAACCGGCGGCTCCAGCGGGTCCATCATTCCCGCCAGCCTGCAAGATACGCCGCTGGATTTTGAATCTTTCCGCGCGGCAGGCGTCTCGCTGGGTTCGGGCGCGCTGCTGATCTGCGATGAAAAAACCTGCGTGGTCGATTTGGTCAAGGTGCTGGTCAACTTCTTCCGCGTTGAATCCTGTGGAAAATGCACGCCCTGCCGATTGGGAACGCAGCGCGGCTACGAAATTTTGACCGCCATCAGCCAGGGGCGTGGCCGCCTGGAAGACCTGGACACGCTCGAAGCCTGGTTCCCGCAACTGGAACTTCTCTCCAACTGCGGGCTGGGTCAAACCGCGCTCGTCCCCGCGCGCGACATGCTCAAACACTTCCGCGCCGAAGTCGAAGCGCACATCCGCCAGGGCATCTGCCCCAGCGCAATCTGCCCCATGAAAACCCCCGAAATTACCGAGGAAACACGATGATAACCCTGACCATTGATGGAAAACCTGTTGAGGTTACCGAAGGGACCACCGTTCTGCGCGCCGCCGAACAGGCCGGAATTGAAATTCCGACCCTGTGCGACCACCCCGACCTGACGCCCTACGGCGGCTGCCGCCTGTGCGTGGTCGAAGTGCAAGGCTTCCGCACGCCGATGGCCTCCTGCACCCTGCCCGCCAGCGCCGGAATGCAGGTGACCACCGACAGCCCGGCGCTTTTCACCTCACGCCGCACCATTCTCGAACTTTTACTGGGAAATTATCACGACAGCGGCTACGACAACGGCCAAGAAAAAGAAACCCAGCTGATGCGCTGGGTGAAACGATTTGGCCTCGACCTGGCCCAGGCGCAAGCCCCCGCGCCGCGCTACCCGGTCAACAGCGACCCCAACCCGGTCGTCTGGGTGGATTTGAACAAGTGCATTTTGTGCAACCGCTGCATCCGCGCCTGTGCCGAAGTGCAGGGGCGCTTCGTCTGGGGGCTGGCCCAGCGCGGATTCGACACACACATCTCTGCCGGGGCCGACAGCGACCTGCTGACCGCCCGCTGCGAATCGTGCGGCGCGTGCGTGGCCTACTGCCCCACCGGCGCGCTGGACAATAAACCCAGCCTGGGCGCCGGTAAGCCCGATAAACTCATCCGCACCACCTGCGCCTACTGCGGCGTCGGCTGCCAGTTTGATGTCAACGTCAAAGACGGCAAAGTCATCCGCGTCACCTCCGCGCCGGATGCGCCCGTCAATGGCAACCATCTCTGCGTCAAGGGGCGCTACGGCTACGACTACGTTCATCACCCCGAACG
This sequence comes from Anaerolineae bacterium CG2_30_57_67, assembly GCA_001872455.1. Classification (GTDB taxonomy): domain Bacteria; phylum Chloroflexota; class Anaerolineae; order Anaerolineales; family Villigracilaceae; genus UBA8950. The sequence goes on from MNXJ01000071.1 coordinate 3,351, forward strand.
TTTGCTCAAACCGCGCGTGCGACACTACCTGCTGGAAGGCGGCGCGCGTCAGGTAGACGGCCCCGGCTGGGAATGGGTCGAAACCGACTGGAACACCGCCCTGACGCTCACCGCGCAAAAATTGAGCGCCGTGCGCCGCGCCTCTGGCCCCGATTCGATTGGCGTGCTGACCTCGGCCAAATGCACCAACGAAGAAAACTACCTGATGAACAAACTGGCGCGTCAGGTGATTGGCACCAACAACATTGACCACTGCGCCCGCCTGTGCCACGCCAGCACCGTCGCCGGGCTGGCAACCAGCTTCGGCTCTGGCGCCATGTCCAATTCCATGGATGATGTCGCCGCCAACGCCGCGGCGCTCTTCGTCATCGGCTCCAACACCACCGAACAGCACCCGGTTTTCGGGGCCATGCTACGCCAGGCCGTGCTGCAGCGCGGCACAAAATTAGTTGTCGCCGACCCACGCCGCATCGAATTGACCGAATTCGCCCAAATTCACCTGCGCCAGCGCCCCGGCACCGACATTGCCCTGGTCAACGGCCTGATGAACATCATCCTCGAAAAAGGTTGGGAAGACAAAACCTTCATCGCCGAGCGCTGCGAAAACTTCGACGAATTCCGCGCCACCATCACCAACTACCCACCCGAAAAAGTCAGCCAGATGACCGGCGTGCCGCTCGACCAACTCTACGCCGCCGCCGAAATCCTCGCCACCGTCAAACCGATGGCCGTCATCTGGGCCATGGGCATCACCCAACACATCACCGGCACGCACAACGTGATGACCCTCGCCAACCTGCAAATGCTGACCGGCAACATGGGCATCCCTGGCGGCGGCGTCAACCCGCTGCGCGGACAAAACAACGTGCAAGGCGCCTGCGATATGGGCGGCCTGCCCAACGTCTTCCCCGCCTACCAGCCAGTGACGGACCCCGCCGCGAGCGAAAAATTCAGCGCAGCCTGGCAGGTTTCCGGCGGCGAAAACCCCTTCCAGCTATCAAACAAAGCCGGAAAAACAGCCACCGAAGTCATCCCCCAACTGCTCACCGGCGAAGTGCGCGCCCTCTACATTCTGGGCGAAGACCCAATCATGTCGGACCCCGACACCAACCATGTGCGCCACTGCCTGGCAGCCGCCGAGTTCATCGCCCTGCAGGAAATTTTTCCCAGCGAAACCTCGCGCTACGCCGATGTGCTGCTGCCCGGCATGACTTTTATGGAAAAAACCGGCACCTTCACCAACACCGAGCGGCGCGTGCAGATGGTACGTCAGGCGATTGCGCCGCTGGGCGAAGCGCGCCCCGACTGGCAAATCATCTGCTCTGTGGCGAAAATCATGCTGGCCGAAGCCGGGCAGCAAGCCAGCGGCCCCTGGTCTGGCTGGGAATACGCCTCGCCCAGCGCCATCATGGACGAAATCAACGCGCTGGCGCCCTCCTACGCCGGAATCACCCACGAGCGGCTGGAACGCGGCGAACGCCTGCAATGGCCGGTTCCCAATTTACAGCACCCCGGCACGCCCATTTTGCACGCCAAAGGATTCACACGCGGTAAAGGGCGCTTCATGCCCATCGAAAACGCACCGCCCGCCGAGCGTGTGGACGCCGACTACCCGTTTGTGCTGTCCAGCGGGCGCGTGCTGTATCACTGGCACGGCGGCGAAATGACGCGCCGCGCCGAAAGCCTGATGGCGCTCTACGGCCAGGCGCTGATTGAAATCAGCGCCGAAGACGCCGACCGGCTCGGCATCGCGCCTGATGGCCGGGTGCGCGTCCGCTCGCGGCGCGGCGTCATCGAGGCCCAGGCCTGGGTCACCGAACGCGTCCCCGCCGGAATGGTCTACGCCAACTTCCACTTCCCACAGGCCTCGGCCAACGAACTAACCCTCGGCAGTCTCGACCCGATTGCCAAAATTCCCGAATACAAAGTAACCGCCGTGCAGGTCGAAAAAGTGGCGTGAGATAAACAGGATAAAAGGGGGGATGAAGGGGATGGGGCTTCGCCTTAAAAACCATCCCTTTCATCCCCTTCATCCTGTCAGAAATAGAAGACTGTCTGCCGCATACGGCGGACTAAAGTCCTGCCTAATTTCGTCATAGAAGTCCGCTTAAGCGGACTTGTTTCTCCCTGAGGCAGGGCTTCCAGCCAGCCGAAGAAAGGCGAGCAAATTACAAAAAACATCCCTTTTATCCCCTTCATCCTGTCAGAAACAGAGGCAATTCGTGTTTAGTGGTATTTACCGACAAAATCACGGCTTTTCGGCGCAAGCCCTGCCAACGCCCACAGAAAACCCAATCAGCCTGACGGTGAACGGCGCACCCTGGCTGACGCTGATGTGCACCGCCACCCACCTCGAAGCGCTGGCGGTCGGCTTTCTCTTCAACGAGGGCGTCATCGCCAGCCGCGCCGAACTGGCCGATATTCGGCTATGCGAACACGGCGACAACGTGGATGTCTGGTTAACTCACGCGGCAGAAAAGCCCGCTGCCTGGACAAAAACTTCCGGCTGTGCAGGCGGGATGACGGCGGCGGAAACGCTGCCCGCGCCCACGCCGATTCCTGTCGGCGGCGCGCCTCTGCCGCCAGCGCAAATCACCGCGCTGATTGGGATGCTCTTTGACAATCAGGAGTTGTACAAAACTACCGGCGGAATCCACACCTCGGCCCTGAGCGACGGCGCGACAATTTTACTGACCGCGGAAGATATTGGCCGCCACAACACGCTCGACAAACTGGCCGGGCGCGCCCTACTGGAAGGCATTGCCCCGGCGCGAAAAATCCTGCTCACCACCGGACGCGTCAGTTCCGAGATGATACAGAAAGCGGCCCGCTTCGGCGCGGAAATTGTCATCAGCCGCACCTCGCCCACTTCGCTTTCAGTGGAACTGGCGCAGCAGAGCGGCATTACGCTCATCGGCTATGCCCACCGTGACCGGTTCAACGTGTACACGCACGCAGAAAGAGTGAACGCACAGGGGATATAATTGCTCCATGTGCCAAAAACCGATTCTTTTCCTTTTCGCCAGCCTGTTACTTTCAGCCTGTACCCGCTCGGCAGGCAATAGCGCCGCCTGGACGCCCGCCGCTCCGGTGCCGCTGGTCTTACCCGCCATTTCGCCCATTCAAACGTACCTGCCGCCCACCCGCGCGCCAGGAAGCCCGTTGCTGACCCCCACGCCCAACAACAACCCACCGGGGTTTTCTCCCACCCTCGCGTTCGCCGCGCCGCAAAATTCGGCTGAACCCACCTCCGGCCCCAATACCTACATCGTCCAGGATGGCGACTACCTGGGCGCAATTGCTGATTCATATGGCATTACGCTGGAAGAACTGGCCGCCGCCAATAACCTCGACCCCAACGCCGCCGTCATTTACCCCGGCGATACGCTCGTCATTCCAAGCGCAAGTGCAGTTGCGCCGCTGTCTGCCAACGGGCAGGCAACATCTGACTACTTCAAAATTATTCCCGATTCTGAACTTTTTTACGGCCCGCTGGCAACCCTGTTGAATGTAGAAACCTACGTCCAGCAAAAAAGCGGCTACCTGGCCTACTACACTCAAGATGTAGACGGCGCAACCCTGACCGGGGCGCAAATTGTTCAACGCGTGGCCGAAAACTACTCGGTCAACCCACGCCTGTTGCTGGCCGTGCTGGAATACCGCAGTCAGTGGGTCAGCAACCCCAATCCGGCGCCATCCACGCTTTACACGCCAGTTGGTTACGTGGATGATTACCGCGTCGGCCTGTACCATCAACTTTCCTGGACGGCAGACCGCTTGAACGAAGGCTTTTACCGTTGGCGCGAGGGGAAAATCTCCACCTGGCAGTTGGCCGATGACAGCATGATTGCTCCCCAACCGGGAATCAACCCCGGCACCGCCAGCCTGCAAAACCTGTTTGCCGACCTGGATGACCAGGCTACCTGGCAGTTTGATACCGGCCCGAATGGCTTGTATGCCACCTATAACGCCATGTTTGGCTACCCGTTTGATTTCGCCATTGAGCCGATTCTGCCGCCCGGCCTGACGCAACCGGCGCTAATTTTACCCTTTGCCAAAGGGGAAACCTGGGCCTTCACCGGCGGCCCACACGGCGGCTGGGATACTGGCTCGGCCTGGGCCGCGCTCGACTTTGCCCCGCCTGGCGACCCGATTGGCTGTGGCGCCAGCGACGCCTGGACAACCGCCGTGGCCGACGGCACCATCCTCAGCGCCAAAAATGGCCGTGTAGTGCAAGATTTGGACAACGACGGCCTGGAGCAAACCGGCTGGACAATTCTCTACATGCACATGGAAAGCCGCGACCGGGTACAAGCCGGTACATTTGTGCGCGCCGGGGAACACATCGGGCATCCATCCTGCGAGGGCGGTTATGCCGAGGCTGATCATCTACACCTGGCGCGCCGCTACAACGGCATGTGGATTTCGGCCACCGCGCCCGGCCTGATTTTCACGCTGGAAGGCTGGCAAGTGAGCGGCGGAAACAACGAATATGATGGCTTTTTGAACCGCAACGCCCAATCCGTAGAAGCCTGGGGCATCGTCACCCCGCTCAACCAAATTCAGCGCTAATCTACACGACGTAAATATCACGCCGCCCGCCGCCCATAGCGCAAACTCGCGCATTCCCGGCGATTGACATGGGAAGAAAAGCAGAGAAAACAAACTCTTAAGCCAATCAACAATCAAGCAGGAACTATTTCTTCTGCAAAACGTCCAGAGAACACTTCATTCTCGGTCAGACGCCGAACCCTGACCACTGTTTCTGCTGGAGGAAAAGATGAAAGCCCTTGCCCGCATTTCCCTGCCACTGCTCGTACTCGCCCTGCTGATTGTCGCCTGCGTCCCGTCCGCCGCCACAGCGCCGCAAGCGCCCGCCGAAACCTACGACCTGCTGCCCGCCGCGACCGCCGCCCTGCCGCCGATGGCCGCCGCCCCAGAATCTGCCAAAGCCGCCGACGTAAACTCTGCCCCGGCGGGCGCCCTGCCTGCCGACAGTGTCACCGTCCAAACCGGCGCCGAGGCCCTGACCGGCGCGCAAATCGGGCGGATGGTCATCAAAAATGCCGAGGTGCGCCTGCTGGTCAAGGATACCGACACCGCTGTAGACCGCGCCCTGCAAGCCATCGGCGACGTGGACGGCTATGTCGTCTCCTCGCGGGTCTGGTATCAGATGACCGACGGCGTCAATTACAAATACGCCACGCTGACCATCGGCGTACCCGCCAGCCAGTTTGAAAACGCCCTGCGCCGCCTGCGCGCCATCGCCCTGAAGGTGCTGGACGAAAACGCCAGCGGCCAGGACGTGAGCAGCGAATTTGTAGATTTGCAAAGCCAGCTGACCAACCTGCAGGCCACGCGCGACCGCATCCGCAGTTTTTTGGCCGACGCCAAAACCGTGGACGAGTCGCTGCGCATCAATCAGGAATTATCCAACATCGAAGCGCAAATTGAGCAGGTACAGGGACGCATGAAATTCCTGTCAAACCGCTCCGCTTTTTCAACCATCACCCTCACGCTGGAGCCGGATATTCCGCCCGCCACGCCCACCCCCACCGAAACGTGGAATCCGGGCAAAGCCTTCAACACCGCCAGCCAGTCCATCGTCATCATTTACCAAAAAATTATCGAACTGCTGATTTGGATTCTGGTTGTGCTGCTACCCCTGCTGATTCCGCCCGCGCTGATTGTGTGGCTCATCTACAAACTGGTGACGCGCAAGAAATAATCTCAGCGCCGCAGCCGCCAGGCAATTTCTTGTGGCAGCGGAAAAAGCGGCAGTAAATCCACCCGATAGCCTTTGCCCGCGTACTGAATCATCAGTGCGCGGGCTTTTTCTAAAACACCGCGCTCCAAAACCAGCGGCAGGGCGCACAATTCTTCAATCAGCGGCGAGGGAAACCTGCCAGTGAGCGCGCGCTGAAAGTTAAAATCCACCTGCCAGGCGTCCAACTCGCCGAAAACGGAGAGCGCCACCAGCGGCCCCTGCTGCAGGTGACGCGCCTCGTGCACCAGCAAACTCAACAGGCGCGGATTTTCCACATCCGCCGGAGAAAAATAGCGCAAATTGAGGGTAATCGTCCCGCCCAAAAACCACATCGCCCCGGCAGACGGGGAAATTTTTCGGAACCGAATCGGCGTTTTCCGGGCGGAGAGATAGTCGGCTGTCGCCCAGCCGACCTCCCCGGCGCGGGATAAATTCTGCAGAGCGGCGTCCAGCCAGGCGGGTGAGTCCATAAAATAGTACCCTAATATGATATTCTTTGTATAATTATGTTCAGAATCGAGGCTACCATGAAAAACTTTCTGATGATTATAACGTTACTGTTTACAACGGTTGGCGCAACTTTTGCGCAAACCGCGCCCAGCGTGCATGTTGTCGGGCGCGATGGGACAGAAAAAACAAAAATCACGGACGGGGATGAGATTCGCCTGCGGGCGGTTTTACCTGCGCTGGCCGGCGAAACTACCCAGGTGGATTTTTTCATCGAGGGGCTGGAAACGCCGCTGACAACCTGTGCCGTCAGCGCCGGAGCGGACGCCTGCCTGAGTGAACCGGTGCCCACGCTGGGCTGGTTTTGGCTGCCCGGGCATCATCTTTCGGCCACGGTGCGCGGGCAGCCGTTGCCCGGCGGCCTGTTGTTGGAGATTGCCCCGCGTCCGGTGGTGATGGTGCATGGTTTTTTGTCCAATTGGGAAACCTGGCAGGCCTACCTGGGTAGCGGCGGCTATCTGGCCGAACTTGGTCTGTCGGGCTTTGCGGTTGGCGACGGGCAGGCGCCCGGCGTGCTGAACACGGGCAGCCCGACGAACCCGGCAGGCAAAACCAATTCGATTGCCCAAAACGCGCTGATTTTGGACGGCTACATCCGCGCAGTTCAGCAGCAAACCGGCGCGGAACAGGTGGATTTGCTGGTTCACAGCATGGGCGGCATGATTACCCGCTATTACCTTGACCGGGTGATGACAACCGATGTTGTGGCGCAGGTGATTTTTTTGGGTACGCCGCAATCCGGTTCGGCGTGCGTTTACCCGCTGGCCTCGCTTGGCTTCTTGTTACCGGCCTCGATTGAAATTCAGCCATCCTACATGGACGGCGTCTTTAATCAGCAGGTGACGCACCGCCGGGGGACGCCCTTTCATCTGGTGGCGGGAACGCGGCTGATTGAGCCCATCACCTCGCCGTGTACGCAGGTTCCCTCCGATATGGTGGTGGACGTGAACAGCGCAACCTCCATCCCGCTCGACAGCGCCCAAACCATCGCGCTCGTTCATGGCGATTTGACCACCAACCGCGCTGTTTTTGACAGCGCCGTGAAAGCCCTGCTACAGGCCGGGCCGCAAAACTTTCTGCCCCACGCCGACCCGGCTGCGCCCGCGCTGGCATCTGGCGCAGAACAATTCAGCCGCACTTTTTCGGGCCACATCAACGCCGGAGAAACGCGGGAAATCATCCTTCCGATTGAGCCGAACGTCAGCCTGGCAAATTTCAGCCTGTATGACTCTTCGCGCTCGCTGCAAATTGAAGTGCGCGGCGCCAGCGGAAATCTCATCACGCTTGACCCGCAGAAAAATGGCCTGCTGCTGGTCAACGACCCGGCCACGATGATTTATCTCGGCTACGGCTTTGCCCAGCCCAAACCCGGCGCCTGGACGGTCAAATTAATCAGCGGCGACAACACCCCCGCCGCCGGAGCCGATTTCGGGCTGAACGCTCGCTACACCGGCGGCGCAACCCTCGAGGCGCAAACCAGCCCCACCATTCCAGCCATCGGCCAGGCCGTCACCATTTCGGCAAAATTAACCGCCGATGGACAGGCCATCACCAGCACATCCAGCGAGGCGCGCCTGCGAAAACCGGATGGCAGCAGCGAAACCTTGACGCTGACAAACACTGACGGCCTGTTTTCGACAACCTACACCCCAGCCACATCCGGGCTGTACGCGCTGGAACTCGCGGTAACCGCCCAAACCAGCGCTGGATACACCATCAACCGGGCAGCGTACCTGAGCTTTGAAGCCCAGCCTGGCGCGCAGGAAAACCAGTCCAATCGAAACAAGTTGCTTTTCGGGCTGGCCGGGTTGGCGGTGTTGCTTTTTCTCTTCATTTCCCTGCGCTGGTTTCGCAAAAAGAAAACCAGTTAAGTCGGATAGTTCCTGACAGCGCAAGCGATTAGAATACAGCCACCTTAAAAAACGGAGATTCGTATGCGCCAAGTGGCTGTTTTGGGAATTGGACAAACCAAAGTTGACGAACACTGGGACAAGGCCCTTAAAGAGCTGGTTCTGGAAGCCGCATTTGCCGCCCTTCAGGAGGCCGGAATTGACCGCCCCGACACGCTGTACGTGGGCAACATGCTCTCGCCCATCGTCAGCGGACAAAATCACCTGGGAACCCTGGCCGCCGATTGGCTGGGACTGCGCGGCATCGAAGCCGCCAAAGTCGAAGCCGCCTGCGGCTCGGGAGCGGCAGCCTTTCGCGCCGGGCTGATGGCAGTCGCCTCCGGCGAAGCCGATTCGGCGCTGGTGATCGGCGCCGAAAAAATGAGCGACCGCGCCGGGCATGACGTGACCGCCGCGCTGGCAACCGCCGCCGACGCCGATTACGAAGTAGACCAGGGCGTTTCGTTTGTCGGGCTAAACGCGCTGGTCATGCGCCGCTACATGCACGAATACGGCTGGAAACACGTCGATTTTGCCCCGTTTTCGATTAACGCCCACGCCAACGCCCTGCACAATCCATTTGCGCGCCTGCACGAAGCGATTACGCTGGAAAAGTTTGAAAAATCGAGCATGGTCGCCACGCCGATTAATTTGCTGGATGCTTCGCCGACGGGCGATGGCGCCGCCGCCATGATTCTCGTCCCCGCCGAGAGAGTTTACTCGCTGCCGGGGCGCAGAAAAATCATCGTGGCTGGTTCGGCCTCGGCCACCGACCGGCTCGCCATCCACTCGCGGAGCGACCCGCTCTGGCTAACGGCGGCCTACGCTTCGGCGCAGAAAGCCTATCAGATGGCCGGAATCTCGCCCGCAGAGGTGGATGTTTTCGAGCTGCACGACGCTTTTTCGATTATGACGGCGCTCTCGCTGGAGGCGTGCGGCTTCGCGGAACGCGGTCAGGGGCCGCGTCTCGGCCTGGAAGGAGCGACCGCCATCGGCGGGAAAATTCCGGTTTGCACGCGCGGCGGGCTGAAGGCGCGCGGGCATCCCGTGGGCGCAACCGGCATGTATCAACTGGTGGAAGTCGTTCAGCAGTTGCGCGGCGAATGTGGCAAAACCCAGGTGGAGGGCGCGCGCATCGGTCTGGCGCAAAATATCGGCGGCAGCGGCGCGACAATTTTGACGCACGTACTGCAGGCAGTCTGAGGAAAAATCAGAATTCAAGGCACCCGAGGCTTCTGAATTTCAGCGCGACGGCCAGTGGAGATGCAGTATAATTTGCGTTGCGCATCACCCTTACGGGCGCATCACCCTTACGGGCGCATAGCTCAGTTGGTTAGAGCGCCTCGCTTACACCGAGGAGGTCAGGGGTTCGAGTCCCTTTGCGCCCACACTTGCAGGGCGGGAAAATTATCTTCCCGCCCTGCCGCGCAATTTTATACAGCGATTTATCATCCATGCTCATCATCATCAGCGACCTGCATCTTTTGGACACCAGCGTTGGTCTGGTACCCAGCCCACAAACGTTCACCCTTTTTGCCAGCCGCCTGCGCGAGTTAGCTTATCGCGCCTCGTGGCGCACAGATGGCCGCTACCACCCGCTCGAAAGTGTGGATATTCTCCTGCTGGGTGATATTCTTGACCCGCTCCAATCTACCGGCTGGTTGCAGCGCGACGCACAAGATACCTCGTATATTCGACCCTGGCACGACACACGCAACCCGCTGTTTGCGCTCACCGTGCGCCGCATCACTCACAAAATTTTGGAGCAAAACGCCCACGCCGGAGAAGTTTTTCGCCATCTGGCAGAGGGCGCGGCGATTCGCCTGCCACCTGCAAATCGGCTCGGCCAACCCGATTTCGAGACGCGTGAACGCATCGCACCGCGTGTCCGCATTCACTACATGGTTGGCAATCACGACTGGTACTATCACCTACCCGGCGCCGCTTTTGATGAAATTCGGCGCGAGATTATTGCCGCTTTTGCGCTGAGCAACAGCCCCGCGCCGTTTCCGCACGACTCGAGCGAATCGGGTTTGCTGACCGGCTTATTCATAGAATACGGTCTGGTAGCGCGGCATGGCGATATTTTCGATGGCTATTCCTACAATCGCAGCCTGGGACGAAATGCCGCCTCGCTGGCCGATATTTGCGCCTGCGAAGTTGTTTTCCGCTTTCCGTTGGAACTGAAGCGCCGTTATGGCAGTCAGTTGCCCGCTGCCATTCTGACCGCTGCCCGCGAGATGACGCATGTTCACCCGGCGCTGGCCGCGCCGCTATGGATGAACCGTCAAATGCAAGCGCTGACCACCTCGCGCCGTTTGGAAAAAATGGTAAAAACAAGTTGGAACGAAGTCGTTGAGCGTTTTTTGCATCTGGACGAAGTGCGCCAGCAATTTCTCGCTCTGGACACTGGTGAGTTGCAGGCGCTGCGGCTGTTGTTGATGGTCTCCAAAAGCGCCTCGGTCGCCGCCATCTCCGACATCAGCGCCTGGCTGGCCGACCGCTATGGGGAAAGCGGGCGCTCGCTGGTGCAACACGCCCGCCGCGAGCAAGATATTCTCGAAAACCGCGCCCGCTTTGTGGTTTATGGTCACACCCATAAGCACGAAGTGATTGCCCTGGACAATGCCAATCTGCCACCTGAGAAAGCGCGGCAGGTCTACATCAATACCGGCTCGTGGGGAACGTTTTACAACATTCAACAAGGCACAAAAATGAACCTGCTCACCTGCGCGGCAATTTATCACAATGACGAGCGCCGTGGACGTTCTTTTGAAAGTTGGCAGGTCAATTTCACCTAATTCTCCGCACGCTTGTTCTATGCTATACTGGGGGCATATCATTCTGCATTCATCATTCCATATTCCGCATTCATCATTTCTTTTATGCCCTACATCTGTGAACTCTCTGCACTGTTTACGTCCTTTTGCTGGGCGCTTTCGGCGGTTGGATTTAGCAACGCCACCGAGCGCCTCGGTTCACAGGTCACCAACCGTTTGCGCGTTGCGCTGGCCTTTGCCGCCCTGCTGATTATCAACGGTCTGCTCTACGGGCAGCCCATCCCACTCCACGCCGGGGCAGAGCGGTGGGGCTGGCTGGCGCTTTCAGGGCTGATTGGCCTGGCAATCGGCGACGCGTTTTTATTCAAATCTTATCAATGCCTTGGCCCACGCCTGGGCTTGCTCCTGCTCAGCCTGGCGCCCGTCTTTGGGGCGTTGATTGCCTGGTTGTTGTTTGGCGAAACGCTGACCTGGCTGCAAATTACAGGGATGACCGTGACGCTGGCAGGCATTTCGTGGGTCGTGATGATTCGTCCGGCAGAAAATGGCACATCTGCCGCCTGCGCGCCGGGACGCGGGGTGTTTTATGGAATTTTGGCCGCGCTCGGCCAGACCGCTGGGCTGGTGCTTTCCAAACAAGGCATGGCGGGCGATTTTTCACCCTTCGCCGGAACACTGATTCGGATGCTGGCCGCGCTGATCAGCCTGTGGGGTCTAGCCGTTTTACAGGGGCAGGCCGTCAAAACGGTGCAAACCATCCGACAAAACCCTGCCGGGGTACGTTGGGCGCTCTTCGGCGCGTTCTTCGGCCCGGTGATTGGCGTTTCCGCCTCGCTGCTCGCCATTCAGCACACCAGCATTGGCGTTGCCAGCACGCTGATGGCGCTGCCGCCGGTGGTAATGCTGCCGATTAGTTACTTTTTCTACAAGGAAAGTATCAACTGGCAGTCCATCACCGGGACATTGCTCGCCATTGGCGGGGTGGCGTTGCTTTTTCTATGAATATTTACCCGCTTTCAGCCCTGCGCGCCCTGGCATTACACTGCCAGCAACTGGACACGCCCAACACGAGCGAACCCGCCTCCAGCCGGGATGCGCTCTACGAGACGATTAACGCCATCGGCGGGGTGCAGATTGACACCCTTCAGCGGGTGGCGCGCGCTCAAATGCTGGCGCTCTGGTCGCGGCGCGGAACCTATCCCGCGCATTTGCTCGAAGACCTGGCTTATAGCCCGGCTGACCGCAAACTGTTTGAGGGCTGGTATCACGCGGCTTGTTATTTGCCCATTTCCGAATACCGTTATCAGATGCCGCGTCAGCGCAAAACGCGCGAAGCGCCCCACGTCTGGTACATCGAGTGGAACCGCTCGCCGGAAAATCGCGCTCTGGCTGAGGCGGTTTTGGCGCGCATTCGCGCCGATGGCGGCCTGCTCGTGCGCGATTTTGAAAATCCGGCGCAAAAACGCGGCAGCTGGTGGGATTGGAAACCCGCTAAAATTGCGCTGGAATATCTTTATGCTCGTGGCGACCTGGCGATTGCCAGACGGGTTAATTTTCAGCGCGTGTACGATTTAACCGAGCGTGTCTTGCCCGATGGCATTGATTTGAGCGAACCCGACGCCGATGAACGTGACCGCTTTTGGATAAAGCGTGGGGCGAAAGCGATTGGCGTCGGCCTGCCGCGCAACCCCGGCGATTACACCTGGATGAATATCACCCGCAGCCGCCCGCTGGTGAAGGAATTGGTGGCGGCAGGTGAGCTGCTCGAAATTACGGGCGAGACGATGGACGGGGCGCAAACGCTGATTATTCATCGCGACAACCTGCCGTTGTTGGAACGCGCCGCCAGCGGCGAACTGCCCGCCCGGCGCACGACTTTCCTCAACCCCTGGGATAATTTTTGGTGGGCGCAAGACCGCGATGAGGTTTTGTGGGGGTTTCGCCACGTCATTGAGGCGTATGTCCCCGCGCCCAAACGAGTGTACGGCTATTATTCCATGCCAATTTTGCACAAAGACCGCCTGGTCGGGCGCTTTGACCCAAAACTGGAACGAAAAACTGGCCTGCTGCGCCTGGAAGCCTTGCATCTGGAGCCAGGAATTGCGCCGGACGAAGAACTGGCGCAAGATGTGGCCGTTGCCATGCGCGATTTTATAAAATTTCATCGGGCGACAGACTTGCACATCGCAACCAGCAACCCGCCCACCTTTGGCGTGATGCTGGAAAAAATACTTTAAAGGCTTTTTACTTTCGTTCGGTTTCGAGCCACATTTGCTTACCGTCAGTAGAGATGGAAATCCAGCCATTCCTATCGGTTCGCAGGATATTTTGGCCTTCCAGCAATTTCATCAGCGCCGGGTCGGGCAGACCGTTGATGTCAGCGGATGCAACGCTAAGCAGGTAGACCTGCGGCGCAAGGTTGGTCAGCCATTCGGGCGGGTTGGCGGGGGCGTAACCACTTTCAGCTAGCAGAAGCGCGTTGACGGGGCCCAACTCGCGGCCATTGTTCAGACTTTTGAAGGCGTCAAAATCTACGCCAAGCGGCAGAACGGCGCGAAACATGCCCCATTCCACCAGCCAGATAGCGCCCCGCGGCGAAACAGCCAGTACACGCATGACCGCGCCCTTGCCCAAATCCAGTTGTGCGCCGACTTCAGCGCGTTGAATGGAAATGCCGCGTCCGTTGAGCAGAGCGTCGAGCTGCGCCGAAGAGTACGATGCCTGCGGGTTGCCACTCCACAACACGAGTTTGGGCGGCATGCGGTCAAGCATACCGGTCAACGCCGCGACATCGTTCTCCTGCGTGGAGCCGACAATCAGGGCGTTCAGGTGGCGATTAAACGGAGAAATTCTGCGCCCGATTGCGTCGGAAAGGCGCGGCAGGCTGGGGCCGCCGTTGATGAGAATCTCGCCGCCGCTGGGGGTTTGAAGCAGGATGGCGTTGCCAGAGCCAACATCAAAAAACGTCAGGCGCAGATTGCCATCGGGAACAGTCAGCGCTCCCCGCCAGGTGAGCGCGGTCAGGACGATCAGCGCCGAGAAAATCATCGTCGGGCGAAAAACGGGTCGCAGCGCGGCGCGGGTTGCATTCCCTGCCAGCGCCAGGCCAAGCAGAAGAGCGTAGTAAATCACCACAGCCAGCGTGGAAAATTCTCCAAAATCCAGCGTGACAACTCCGTTGGGAATCTTGCTAAAAAGTTCAACCATGCGGATGGTGTAGGCTGGGAAGGGCAAAGTGATGTAGGCCAACGCCTGACCGAGCGGAAAATAGATTCGGCTGGCAAGCGCGGCCAGCCCGCCGAGAATCATGATGGGAGGTTGGACGGGTAAAATGAGCGGATTGACCAGCAGAGAGACGAACGATAGCCGTTTGAAGTGGTACACCATCACCGGCACGGTGGTGATTTGCGCCGCCAGCGTCAGCAAAACGTAGTCGGAGAGCGGCCCGGTCAGTTTTTCGACAATTTCGAGCGAGAGAAAACGCCGCAAAAAAGCAGAAAGGCCGTCTTGCATAGATTGAGCATACAGTACCAGGCCAAGCGTGGCGGCAAAGGAGAGTTGAAAGCCAACATCGCCAAGGATGAGTGGATTCACGCAGGCCATGATGAAAGCCACCCCCAGCAGGGTGTTGAGCGCAAAGTTTCGCCGTCCGGCCTGCGCGGCCAAAATAGAGAGGGTTCCCATGATGGCGGCACGCACCACGGATGGGTCTGCGCCGACCAGAATGGTGTAGCCCACAATGGCGAGAATGGACAAAACTCCGCCAATGCGCTTGCCAAACAAGCGGCTAAAAAGGGTGAGGAAAATTCCGGCAATGATGGCAATGTTAAAGCCTGAAATGGCGATGATGTGCGATGTGCCGGTATTCTTGAAGGCTTCAGTAAGCGCAACCGTCATACCCCGGTCTTCGCCGAGGAGAATTCCGGCCATGAGTGAGGCTTCGGGGTCTGGGAAAAGCCGGTAGGTGCGCTGAAGCAAGCCTTTTTTGGCGCGGAACAAGAGCGCAGCGAGCGGGTTGGCCTCGTTGAAGGGCAGAAGCGTGGCCTGGTAAACGTTCATGATGGAGTGAATATCCTGCCGCGCCAGGTATTCGCGGTAGGAAAATTCTTCGCTTTCGGGCGGGGTTTTGATCAGGCCGCGGGCGCGGATGACGCTGCCGTAGCGTAAGTCTTCGGCGATATTGACACGCAGGAGCAAGGTTCCATGGACGGGCTGATCTCCCGCGCCGAAATCGAGGGCAGTGACGCGCAGTTTGACCAAAACGTAGGTTTCACGCACGTCCAGCGGCGCATCAATCACACCCGTCACCCAGGCTTTGCGGGATGTGTCGTTGTAGTAGGCCAGGTCGCCAGGGACGGGGGGCGTCATCACCAGCGCCAGGCGCGTCGCTCCCAGCAAAAAGGCCAGGGGTAGAAAAACCTGCCAACGTTTGCCGCGCAGGAAGAAAATCAGTAGTACACCCAGCAGGGCGATGCCGGTCAACGCCAGCCAGAGAGTCAACGGCAGGTTAGCCTGTTCGGCCAGAACGATGCCGCCCAGAAAGGCCAGCGCCAGCCAGAAAAAAGGCAGGCGTTTTAGCGTTTCAAACGTGATGGTAGGCAAGGTGGACAATGGTTTAAAGTTTGAAGGTCAGAGCAGGGGTTTTCTCGCGCGCGTCAAACGGGCAAAGCCAGGGCCAACACGCAAGATTGTTTCAGACAGTTCAAAACCGCAGGACATATGCAGATTATATGCGACTTCTGCACTCCAGCCGCCGTATTTTTCAGCGTTGTGCGCCCAGCCAAGCAGCGACGCGCGGCTTTTGCCAGCCAATCCGCGCGTATCGGCCAGCGCCAAAGCCGCCGAGACGGTTAACTTTTCAGACGGGTTGAGTAACATCAGCGCGCCGCCAGGCCGCAGGACGCGATACACTTCCATCAGCGCCTGGCGCGGGTCGGCAAGCAGAAAAATAAGATTGGCGGCAGTGACAAAGTCAAAGGCAGCGGGTGAAAACGGCAAAAAATTGGCGTCGGCCTGGGTAGCGGAAAATTTTGCCGGGGCCGAGCGCAACAAGCCAAAGTCAGCATCCAACCCAATGGCCTGAACCCGGTAGCGGCTGGTGAGCAGTTGCGGGAAAAGCCCCGGGCCGCAGCCAACGTCCAAAGCGCGAGTTCCGGCTTGCGGCGCGCACCATTCCGCAAATTCTGCCAGCGTGCGTCCCCAGGCCGTGCGGGTTTGAATTTCGAGAAAGTCAGAGAAATCGCTCATCGGGGAGAAAAAAGATAGACCTGCACCTGACCCGACTCGCCCAAAAACTCACCGGGGAAGGCAAACAGGGCCGGGTCGAGGTGATTGGCGCGCATTACTTTGGCCGGGTCTGGCTCAAAACTGGTTGTCACCAACACATACGCGCGTGAAAACGTCTCACGCGCGCGCCAGGTTGCTTCTGGCACGCCCAGGCGCGAAAGGTAGTACCAGAGCGGCGCATCGTTGGGGTAACCGGCCAACACCAGGTCGCCGGGGCGCAAGTCGCGCGCCAACTCTCCGGCCAGGTACTCAACATTGCCAAGTTTGTTCCATCTTTGGGGAAAAGTGAGCAGACTGCTGGCTGAAGTGTAGACCAGAACTGAAAGCGTCAGCGCCGCGAGAAAATTCCGCTGAAGGCGGGGCCCCGTCTGTGGGCAGATGCGCCACGGAAACCACTGCTCCGCGCCCAGGCGTTGCGCCGTTTCGACATAGCCAGCAGCGGCCCAGAGCAGGCCCAACGGCAAGAGAAACGCCCAAAAACGGTCGTAGGCATCGGGACGGCGCAGGATGACGTAGCACAACAACCAGGCCAACAGCGCCGCCAAAAGTGAAATCTGCTGTCGGGCAATTTGGCGGTGCAATGCCAGGGAGAGAATCACGCCCGCCAGCAAAATCCAACCCAGGGCGGGCGGGGTTTGCATCGTCCAAATCTCCCAGGTTTGCGTCAGGCGCTCCCACAACACGCGCGAGAAATAGAGTCCCGGCTCGACCGGTAAGACGAAATTGTTAGCAAACAGTTTGCGCCAGCCACTGACTCGTAACACCGGGCTGTACAGCGTCAGGGTGAGTGCAACTGAGAGCAAGCCCGCGCCCAGCAGCGCGGGAATGCGCCGCCAGGCTTTCTGCGCCGCCAGGGTGAGCAGCGCCCACAGGAAAATTCCGCCCGCTGGAAGCAGCATGGTTGGGATGGTGAACATCCCCAGCGTGACGGCGACAGCCAACCCCAACCAGGCGCGGCGGCGCGAGGTTTCAAGCCAGTCCGCGGCGGCCAACCAGGCCAGGAGAGTGAAGA
This sequence comes from Anaerolineae bacterium CG2_30_57_67, assembly GCA_001872455.1. Classification (GTDB taxonomy): domain Bacteria; phylum Chloroflexota; class Anaerolineae; order Anaerolineales; family Villigracilaceae; genus UBA8950. The sequence goes on from MNXJ01000071.1 coordinate 20,592, forward strand.
GCGCCACGAGGCTGTAGCCGCGCGCGGCGCTATCGTAGCGAATCAACACCGGGCAAACGGCGGCCAGCATCGCGGCGACCAGGCCGGTGGTAGAACTGTAAATGCGCTTTCCCAGTAAATAAATCAGCGGCAGAGAGGCTGTTCCGGCCAGGAGAGCGGGCAGGCGCAAGGACCAGGGTTGATTGCCCAGCAAGGAAACGCTGATTTTGACCAGCAGGGTATGAAAAATATGGTTATTGGGCAGGCTGTAATCAGAAAGTACTCCCCACCACGAGCGCGAGACGAAGGCAACGTAGGTATAAGCCTCGTCGTAAGTGACGGGGTCGTTGAGCGCGGCCAACCGCAGGAAAAGGCCAAAAAAAGTGATCAGAATGGGCATGGAGAAAAATGATGAATGCAGAAGAAAGAATGGAAAAGCGGATAACCGCCAACCATTAGCTACGATTTAATTCCCAGATAATTCGCAGGCCATCCAGCGTCAGCCAGGGAGCAATGTGCTGAATGACGGGAGTTTCGTGAGCAATGCTTTCGGCCAGGCCGCCGGTGACGATGACTTTCATTTCCGCGCCGAGTTCGCCGCGAAAACGTTCCACCATGCCTTCCACCATGCTGACGTAACCAAACAACAGGCCGGATTGCATGGCGTGGATGGTGTTGCGCCCGATGACGTTGGGAGGACGCTGCAGGTCAATGCGTGGAAGTTTGGCGGCGTGCGTGTAAAGCGCTTCGGCGGCCAGGTTGATGCCGGCGGTGATAGCGCCGCCGAGGTAGTCGCCTTCACGGGTAATGGCATTGAAGGTGGTGGCGGTGCCAAAATCAATGACGCAGGCCGGGCCGCCGTAAAGTTTCAGCACAGCGGCGGCGTCGCAGACACGGTCAGCGCCGACAGCGCGCGGGTCTTCGTAGCGAATCCGCACGCCGGTTTTGACACCCGCATCTACGACCAGCGGTTCGGTTTTTAAGTATTCGCGGCAGGCTTGCAGCACCCGCCCGGTGAGTGGCGGAACGACCGAAGCCAGGGCGACGCCCGTCAGCGAGGCGGGATTGTGCCCGGCATGGGTAAGCAAGCCAAGTAATTGCAAGCCATATTCATCGGGCATGCGATTGTTGTCGGTGGCGAGCCGCCAGTGCCAGGCAAGTTTTTCGCCTTCGTAGAGGCCGATGGTAATGTTGGTGTTACCGAGGTCGAGGGTGAGGAGCATGGGCTTATTTTACCTTTTCCCAGATGCCGATAATCGAACGGCCAAAACGAAAACCTACCAGTCGATCGAAAAAGCGCGAGATGGGCACCAACTTCTGGTCCCAAAATAAGATTTGGGCGTGAGTGGGCAAAGACTGGCGCAGAAAAAGTTTATTCGCCAGGGACGTGAACAGCCCAATCGAGTCGAGATACTGTATTTTGACGATTTTATATCCAGGCGGGGTACAGGCCGACAGGCTAGCGTGGTCATAACGGCGATAATGCCCAATGGATTGATCAAAAGGGCTGTAAAGAAATGGGTAGGCCGGGGAAAGTACCAACAGTTTTCCGCCCGGCGCCAGATGCTGTCCGGCACGCTCCAGTTCGGCGCGGTCATCTTCGATGTGTTCCAACACATCAATGTAAAGGATGCTATCGAACAGAACCTCTGGCGCGAGCGTGGAGACAAAGCCAAGTTGCGGGTGACAGCAAGCAGGAAGCGTCTTCTCCTGTATCCGAGCGAGAAGTTGCAGGTCTGGTTCGAGACAAATCCACTCATCCTGTAACCCGTCACATAGCGCGAGCGTGGTCGCACCGAGACCGGCACCCACTTCCAGTACGCGCTTTCCGAAAAACGGGAGCAAGATGCTCTTGAAGTAGGCCTTCCAGCACAGAGCGTGAGCGAAAATCTCCAGTTCAGAGCCGATGTAAGCCTGATTTACACTCATTTTTTTGGCCCTTCAATATCAAGTACAAATTCTTTGTAATCCACAGCCGGAATAAACATTTTAGCGCTGCGGTAGCTTAACACCACGAAAGACAACAGAGCCAGGAAGAACAACGCCTGCGCCATGACCATCGTCAGGCCAATGGCGACGTTGGTTGCCCAACCGGGGATAGCCAGCGGGGTAAAAAACCGGATGTAGACGATGACCAGAAACCCAGCCAGGTCCAATCCTATCAGTATCAGGGCGGCAAATATCAGGCGCACATAAACGATTTCAATATAAACCGAGACGGCGCTCAGACCATGCAAAACGAGCGAGACCAGATTCATGTGTGAACGTCCAGCGTAGCGTTTGCCGCGTGCAGTGGAGACGCTCTTCCATGGCAAACCAGAGCGCATCACCCCGGCAGCAAAGTGGTTCCAAATCTCTTGAAAATAAACCACGCGCTTCAGATTTGCGGGTGGAATGACGCAAAAATTCCCAAAATTGATGCTTTTTCCGGTCAATAAGCGGAAAATGAGTTTAAAAAAAAAGTAAAAGGCGCGAAACAGTCCTCCCTCAGAGCGTTTGGCGCGTCGCGCGAAGATGATATTGCCTGGTTGCTGGTCATACTCCGCCAGCAGGGTCGGAATATCTTCTGGGCGGTCTTCCCCGTCGCAGTCCATAACGATGACGGGGACATTCAGATCCAGCGTTTGCGCTACCGCCAGCCCAACGGCGATGGCACGTTGGTGTCCCAAGTTACGCGCCAGGCGGACAATTCGCAGATTTCCGGGCAAGTCAACCTCGGGCTGAAAAGTCGAGCCGTCATCCACGGCCAGCAGGTGAATCTGTAACGCATGGGCAACCGCAACATTTTCGAGCGTGTCCATCAACAATGCTAGCGACTGCCAATCATTATAAACCGGAGTGACGACCAGAATTTCGCGCATGGCTCAGCGCACCTTTTCTACGGCTTCGGCTTTCAGACCAAAACTTAACCAGAATTTTACGGTTCAATATAACGCAACACCGCCAGAATCGCCCCACCCTTTTTGACCTGATAGACGATAGGCGCGCTGGGATAAACATCCAGATCGGCATCATTGCGGGTGTTTGCAAGGGCATAAAAAGCCCCGCCGGGTTGATGCGCTTGTTGCGAATTGTAAATGAGAATATCGGGGCGCGTGTAACGCCAAATTGTCGTCGGCGGCCCCCAAACCAGCACTTCTGCACCCAAATCAGCTTTTTGATTGAGAAACTCGGCTACTTCGCGGAAGGATGTTCCCCAGTAGTCCATCTCGTACTGGCGGAAAGCCCCGGACGTTCCACCTACCAGACGATTGTAATAGACATACGGATACGGATACAGGCTGACGATACCCGCCACCCCAGGCAAAATCACAAAAACGAGCAGTGCTACCTGCGCCCAAGGGCAGCGCAATCGTTCCAACAATGCATCCAACCCCAGCCCGGCGACCAAAAACAACGGTGGCAAGATGAACAACATCTGACGGAAGTTGTCGTAAAGATAAGGCCGTCCAAAAATCGCCGCGCCAAGCGGCAGACCGAACCAGGTCAGAGAAAGCCAGAGCATTTCCAGCGGCGCCCGTCTTTGCGCCAGTTTCCAGGCGGCGATGAGCAACCCCACGAACAGGAGCATCAGAAGCGGTTCTGTCAATTGAATGCTGAACAGGGTGGGCAAGTAGCTGCGCGGAAGTTCGTTCCCGGCATAGTAAACGCCGCCAAACAGCACCTTGCCCGGCCATGGAAAGGAGGTCATCAAGCGAAAGGTGATAAGCAAACGCAGAAGCGGTTCGCCCCACAGGTAGGGCCAGGTAGGATAAAGAAAAACCACAGACACCAGGCCATAGGCAACGACGGGCAGGAAGGCTTCTCGTTTAATACGCGTAAAAGCATGGATAACGACCAGCCCAGCGGCCATGATTCCCATGATGCGGGTGCCCATCGTCAACGCCAGAGACATACTCGCCAGCCAGAAAGTCGGGGAACGTAAAAGTTGGCGGAGTTGGCGCGCATAGGGGCGCAATTCCACTTCCAAAAATTGGGCGCGAAGTTGGGGTTGAAACGGAAATATCAGAAGCCCTGACCAGACCATGGTCAGGACGACAAAAATTATCCCAGCCCAAAATTTTGCCAACACGGGACGCAGGTACAGGTCAATAGCGCGCGCACCGCTGGTATCTGCCAAGAGCGGAACGGCCTCCAGCCATGCCGCCGCCAGTTTGACGGCCAGTAGACCGAATCCAATTGCTCCCAACAAAATCAAAACGAGGGCGATAGGCGAAATTTTTATTTTTCCCGGCTTGCTCGTATTGTCGCCAATCTTTGGCGAAGCGCTAATTTGACTTGGATAAACCTTCGGGGCGGTTTGCGTTGTTGGAAGGCTGGACAGCCTATCGTTCATCCGCAGACCAAAATAGATGGTGGCGATAAACCCAACTTGGAAGGGAATGTCGCGGGCGTTGATAAAGGCGTGTCCGTAGAAAACCGGCTGCGTGGCGTAGAGCAAGGCTACGCCGAGGGAGGTCCAGGCGCCAAGCCAGCGTCGGGACAACGCGTACATCAACACAATTCCGCCCTGAAAAACGAGAAAAGTCAAAAAATGGGCGACATCGGAGACGTAAATGTTTGGGAACAAGTGCGCCACACTGACACAGAGCATCAAAAACCAGGCGCCATAATGTCGCAGAGTCGGGTCACTAAAAGTAAGGTGAAATCCGGGCTGGAAGAGACCAGGGTAAGCGGCCAGGGATTCTTCAGCGTATTGGAAAAAGTTATATTCGTCCCATGACTCGCCGTAACCGGTAAGAGTCAACAGGCCGATGATGAGATTAACGGCCAGGAAGAGGGACAACCAGGCAGAGGGAGAACGGATGATTTTGGATATTTTGTGGTTCATGCTTCAACATCTTTCAAACTGGCAAAGAGCGCAAAAACCGCCAGCGGAAAAATCTGCATCAGCAGGCGCGCCAGCGAGGTGCGCAAGTGCCAGGCCAGGTCGTGCGGGGTAATCAGGTAAATCGCAAAGTACCCGGCCAGTTGAATGAAAATCAACAGCCAGAGCCAGGCGGTTTGGCGCAGAGCCGAACGGCGAAAACCCATCAGCAGGGCGTAGACCAGCAGCACCCCAAAAATCCCCAGCCGCCAGCCGCCGAAGGCGCCGATTTGCTGCGCAAAGGCGGCCAAAATTTGCCCGTAACGCGCCGGGTCGAGCAAGTGCTGCCAGCGGCTGGAATTTTCCACAAACAAGTCGTTGGCGGGCGCCAGAAAAACTTTGAAGGCCAGCGCCGCTGTCAGCGGCGGCAGGCTGCCGAGCAGGAAGAAAGCGGGCGGTTTTTGCTGTCGGGCGAGGATGATGCAAATCAGCAGGCAGGCGGCCCAAAACAGCCAGCCTTCGTTTTTCGTCCACGCGCCGAACCCGGCCAGCAGGCCGTTGAAAATCAGCAGGCGCAAATTGCCCGTTTGCGCGAACAGCCAGAGGAAAATCGCTGCGCCGAGGAAATAGGCCGCCAGTGGAATATCCGCCATTTGCTGTGTGCCATACTCAAGGAAAGCGGGCGTCAGCAGCAGCAGGCTCGCCGCGCTGAGGGCGTGAACTTTTTGCCCGCTAAAACGCAGCGCCGAAAAAATCAGGCCGGGGATGGCGAAGGTGAAGAGCGCCGCCATCGTCAGCGGCACGCGCGTCGTCTCGCCCAGCGCAAACCAGCCCTGCGCCACGTTGAGCGGAATCAGCAGCGGGTAGTCGGGATGCCAGAGCGCAGATTGGCTGGTGAAGCGCAGCGTCCAATCGGCGGCGCGGTAGAGAAAGCGCGCGGCCATGTTCCAGATGAACCAGGCGTCTTCGTAGCCGTGCGAAAATTGGAGCGCCCGGCGGAAGAAGAAAAACACGGCGATGGCAAGAGCAATGCAGAATGCGGAATAATGAATGATGAATTTTTTTGGGAAAGGTGAAAAGCGAAAAGCGGAAAGTGGCAGGCGGAAGGTGAAGAAGAGCAGCAGGGCGGCGGCCAGGGCTTCCAGCGGCGGATAAAGTTTGGCGGGCAGCCCCAGCCAGAGCCAGGCGAAAAAGAAAAGGGAGGAAATTCCCAGCCCCAGCGGAATCGCCACGAAAAACTTCAACCCCGCCGCCGGGGATTTTTCCTGCCACAGCCAGTGCGCGGCGGTCAGACCCAGCCCAACCTTCGGCAGCCAGAGCAGAAAAGCCAGCAGTAGCGTCATGGCTGGCACTCCAACAGCGTCAGGCCGCCGCCCAGTTTTTCGGCGCGGCAGCCAGGCAGGTGACTTTGCAGCCAGTCCGCCGTCTGCGGCGCGGCGGAATTGACAATCACCCAGCCGTCCGCCGCGCCGCGCTGAACGATACGCGGCGCCAGGCTGTACTGTGTCAGGTAATATTCAATGTAATCATCGGGCGCGGGTGCGCCGGGCAGAATATCGGCCTCGGAAAAGTAGCCAACTTGCGTCACCCCGGCGGGCAGGCGGCGGCTGACGGCGCTCATTTTGGCGTCCCAGGCGCTGACGTAGTCGCTGGGCGGCACAGGCGAAAGGGGAAAAAGCAGCCCGTTCAGGCCGAGCGCCAGCGCGAGGGCCGTCAGCGCGGCGGAAAGTGCGCGGCGGGCAAGGGGGTTTTTCAACATGGCGAATTTTTCGACAGCGTAAAAAAGGTAAAAAGCGTCAGCGGGTAGGTTTGGTAGAGCAACCGTACCAGCGATGTGTCGAGATGCAATTGTAAATCGTGCGGCGTGATGACATAAATGAAGAAATACCCGGCCTGCTGCAGCGCAATCAACGCCAGTAGCGCCTGGCTGAGCGGCCAGCCGCCGAAATCCCAGATTTCACGCAGGTAATTGGCGGCAATCAGGCCGTAGCGCGAAAAATCCAGCGGGCGCGTCAAATCACTTTGCGCGGCGACATTCGTTTTGAAGAAGAAAACCGTCAGCAGCGGGAAAATCAGCCCGGTCAGGAAGAGCGGCAGGCGGCGGGTAGAACCGTCAGCAGGGCGAACAGCAGACCCTCGTTTTTTATCCATGCCGAAAACCAGGCCAGCAGGCCGGGCGCGCGGGTTTAGGCGTACAGGAACAAAAAACGCCCGCCAGCAAAAACGTCAGCACCGAGGGCAGCGTCAGCCAACAAGGAAACCAGTGTCCGCTGAGCAGAACAGCCAGACAAAACGTAAGGAAAATCCAGCGGGAAGCGGGACGCATTTTTCCCTTTGGTGGGCGCGAGTAACACGACATTTATGTCGTGCGAGGGTGTATAGCGCGAAATTTATCTCGCGGGCAGGCGCGTGATTCTCGTCAAAATGACGTTCTGACGCTGAAAGACAAATTTGGCACGCACTGCGGAAAATTGCGCGGCACGTCAAAAAAAGTATCCGCGCCAAGGCTGGTTCGCTCCACTACCAGCCAGCAGGCGCGGGTAGGCGTACCAGAGGCCGGCGCGGGAGGACATGCTATCTCATCAATTGTTCCACGCGGCTTTCGCCAACGCTGTAATACTTGGCGTTTTTGTGGTGCAAAATGATGGCGGCGGTGGATTGTTCGGGGATTAACTGGTAGGCCGGGCTGAGCGTCATGCCGAGGACTTTCTCCGCGCCGGGCAGCAGGTCGAAGACTTTGCGGTGGTCTTCCAACTCGGGGATGGCGGGGTAGCCCCACGAATAGCGTTTGCCCTGCTCCTCGGCAATGCCCAACTCGCGGCGGATGTGGTTGTGCAGGTAGGCGGCGGTCGCCTCGGCGGTTTGCACGGCCAGCCCGTGGGTGAAGTAGGCTTCGGAGAAGTTGTTTTCCGCCTGGAGCTTTTCAAATTTTTCGGTGGCGGCCTGCCCGACGGTGACAATTTGAAAGGCGACCACGTCCATTTTGCCGGAGTCAACCGGTGCAAAGTAATCGGAGAGCGCCAGATGTTCGTCGTAGGGCTGGCGAGGGAAATGGAAGCGAGTCAATTCGGCGGCGGCAGCGGATTCGGGAGCGGATTGGGAAGCGGAAAAACGGAGGTCGGCGGGGTTGTAGATAATCAGGTCGTCGCCGTCGGCCTGGCAGGGGAAGAATCCATAGACGGCCTGCGGCGCGAGCCATTTTTCGCGCAGGGCGGCTTTTTTCATCTGCTCCAGGCGGGCGTCAAATTCGGCTTTGAGTTTTTCCCATTCGGCGCCGTGGGTGTTTTTAGCGCCCCACGAAAGGCGGTAGAGTTCGTTGAGGTTGAGATGCCGGAAGATGATTTCCAGCGGCATTTGCAGCGTCAGGCGTTCGCCCAGTTTTTCGGGCAGGGCAATCGGCGCCGGGATGATGGCGGAGCGTTCTCCCGTTTTTGGAGCTTGCGGCTGGGCGGCGGCGGCGCGGCCCACTTCCATCTCGGCTTCTTTTTGAATTTTGGTGCGCAGGTCGGCGCGTTTTTCGGGGACGATCAGGGCGTCCATCGTTTCCAGGCCCTCGAAGGCGTCTTTGCAGTAGAAAACACCCGGCGCGTAGGGTTGTCCCTCTTCGGTGAAGAGAATGCGGCGGCCAAAGCGGCGGTTGATGGCGGCGCCGCCAATCAGCACCGGGAAGTTCAGCCCGCGCCGCTGTAGTTCGTTGATGATGAGCGGCATTTGTTTGGATGTGGAAACCAGCAGCGCCGAAAGGCCGATGGCTGTGGCGTTGATTTCGACGGCTTTGCTGATGATGGTTTCGGCGGGGGTTTGTTTGCCCAAATCCACCACGGTGTAGCCGTTGTTGGAGAGAATCGTCTTGACCAGATTTTTGCCGATGTCGTGCACGTCGCCATAGACGGTGGCGAGCACGACCGTGCCTTTGGTGACGCCTTCTTGTTTTTCGAGATAGGTTTCCAGTCGGGCGACGGCTTTTTTCATCACCTCGGCGGATTGCAGGACGAAGGGCAAAATCAACTCTCCGGCGCCGAATTTGTCGCCGACTTCTTTCATGGCGGGCAGCAGGACGGTGTTGAGGACGTGGACGGCGGTTTCGTGTTTGCTGGGCTGGGTGCCTTGCGCGATGATTTCGTCCACATCGGCTTCGATGTTTTCTTTGTGGCGCGCCAAAATGCGCCAGTGCAGGCGCTCGGCGACGGTCATACCTTCGGTTGGGTCGGCCTGGCTGGTCGCCTCGACGCTGCCAGTGTTGACGTCAAAATATTCGATGTAGCGCTGCAGCGCGTCTGGGCGGCGGTTAAAAATCAGGTCTTCGGCCAGGTCGCGCTCGGCGGGTGAGATTTCGGCGTAGGGGCGGACGTGCGCCGGGTTGATGATGGCCATATCCAGGCCGGCGCGCACGCAGTGGTAGAGCATGACCGAGTTGAGCGTGGGGCGGGCGTTGGCCGAAAGCCCAAACGACAGGTTGCTGACGCCGAGCGAGGTCAGCACGCCCGGCAGCGCTTCTTTAATCAGTCGGATGCCTTCGATGGTTTCGATGGCCGAGGCCGAGAATTCCGGGTCGCCGGTGGCGAGGGTGAAGGTCAGGTCGTCGAAGACCAGCGCGTCGGGGCGCAGGCCGTGTTCGTTGACGGCGATGTCGTAGATGCGGCGCGCCACTTCCAATTTGCGCTCGCGGGTTTTTGCCATGCCCTGCTCGTCAATCGTCAGCGTGATGACGGCGGCGTTGTAGGTTTTTGCCAGCGCGAAGATTTTATCGGCTTTGGCGCGGCCACTTTCGAGGTGAGTCGAGTTAATCAGACAGCGCCCCGGCGCGGTTTTGAGCGCCACTTCCAGCACGTCCACTTCGGTCGAGTCAATCACCAGCGGCAGGTCAATGCCCGCCGTCACCAGTTTGCGCACCACCTGACGCATCAGGTACGGCTCATCGCCGCGTTCCGTCACCGCCACTGAAATATCCAGGCCGTGCGCGCCCTTATCCAGCTGGTCGCGCGCCACCGTCAGCACGCCATCCCAATCTTCGGCCAAAATCATGCGTTTGAAGGCGCGGCTGCCCTGCGCGTTGCAGCGTTCGCCAATCAGAAACGGCGCGGGGTCCTGGTGCATGTTCATGGCCTTGATGCCCGACGCCAGGCGCGCATTTTCGGGAGCGGGACGCTGCGGGTGGCTGAGGCCGTGGATTTTTTCGACCAGTTTTTTGAGGTGCTCGGGGGTGGTGCCGCAGCAGCCGCCCACCACGGAAACGTGGTTGCGCTCGACGAATTCGTACAAAGCTGCGGCGAAAGGCTCCGGTTCCAGCGGGTAGACCGCCTGCCCGTCTACGTTGAGCGGCAGCCCGGCGTTGGGGATGCAGGACACCGGCAGCCGGGTCTGCTCGCCGAGGATTTCAATCGGCTCGCGCATGTGTTCCGGCCCGGTGGAGCAGTTGACGCCGATGACATCAATTGGCAGTTCTTCCAAAATGGCGATGGCGGCCTGGGCGTCGGTGCCGAGCAACATGCGTCCGGTGGTGTCGAGCGTAATCTGCGCCTGAATCGGCAGCCAGATGCCGGTTTCGGCAAAGGCTTGGGTCACGCCGTGAATGGCGGCTTTGACTTCGAGAATATCCTGCGAGGTTTCGATGAGAATCACGTCCACGCCGCCCTGCAGCAGGCCGATGGCTTGTTCGCGGAACAGGTCGGCCAGTTCGTCAAACTGCATGTTGGAAAGTTCCGGGTCGTCGGCGGAGGGCAGTTTGCCGCTGGGGCCGATGGAACCGGCCACGAAGCGCGGCTGTCCGGTTTTGGCGGCGAATTCGTCTGCCAGGCGGCGCGCCAGGCTGGCGGCGGCGCGGTTGATTTCCAGAACGCGCTCGGCCAAGCCGTATTCGCCCATCGTCAGGCGGTTGGAGCGGAAGGTGTCGGTTTCCAGCACATCTACGCCGACTTCCAAAAAGGAGCGGTGAACTTTTTCGACGGCTTCAGGGCGGGAAATGACCAGAAAATCGTTGCAGCCGTTGTATTTTTCGCCGCCAAAATCGGCGGCGGTGAGATTTTGTTTTTGCAGGCTGGTGCCCATGGCGCCATCAAAAACGAGTACGCGCTGGTTGAGCGCGTCGAGGTAGCGGCGGTTGGTGTAGGTACGGGTGGTCATACGGTCTCCTTATTGATAAAACGCTGGTCTGCAGCGATATGTCATTTTTTGACGTTCTGGTATCACTGGATACCATTTCAAAGATGGACGCCATTATACAGTTTTTCTGGGCAACTGTTTGCGTAACGTTGCGTCACATCACCTTTAGCCGCACAGTAGCGAGATTCGTAACCTCTTTACATTTTTGGCAACGTAATTAAAAGCCAATTTATGCTATCCTTATCATAGCGCGGCTTCCAACCGCAGAAAAATTGTAGCGCGACATTACGTCGCCTTTGCCTGTCGGGAGCGACATAAATGTCGCGCTACAGATTTGCACATTCAATGCAAGTCCTGCACGGTAATACTATAGAAAACGTTAAAAATAATTCAGAAGGGTTAAACAAAGGAGAATTTTCAATGGATATTGCCATCATCGGTTTAGGAAAAATGGGCGCGAACATGGCGCGCCGCCTGGTCAAGGGCGGGCACCGCGTCGTCGCATTCAACAAATCGCCCGAAACAACCCGGAATCTGGCAGCAGAAACTGGGCTGGTTGCCACCACCTCGCTGAAGGAAGTTGTCGCCGCCCTATCTGCGCCGCGCACCGTCTGGGTCATGGTTCCATCAGGCGCAGCCACAGAAGCCGTCATCGGCGAATTAGCGAGTTTGCTCACCTCCGGCGACACCATCATTGACGGCGGAAATACTTTTTACAAGGATGATATTCGGCGCGCGGCAACGCTCCAGGAAAAAGGCATTCAGTATGTGGATGTCGGCACCAGCGGCGGCGTCTGGGGGCTGACCGAAGGCTACAGCCTGATGATTGGCGGCGAAACGGAAGCAATCTCCCGGCTGAATCCAATTTTCGAGACGCTCGCCCCGGCGGCAGATCAGGGCTGGGGGCGCGTTGGGCCTGTCGGCGCAGGACATTTCGTTAAAATGGTTCATAACGGGATTGAATACGGCCTGATGCAGGCCTACGCCGAAGGTTTTGAAATTATGCACGCCAAGAAAGATTTCAACCTCGACCTGCACCAAATTGCGGAACTATGGCGGGTGGGCAGTGTCGTGCGTTCGTGGCTGCTTGACCTGACCGCAGACGCGCTGAAAAGCGATCAGGAACTGAGCGAAATCGCCGGATATGTGGCCGATAGCGGCGAGGGCCGCTGGACGGTCTTTGAGGCGATTGACCTGGATGTTCCCGCGCCGGTGATTACGCTTTCGCTCCAGCAACGCTTCATCAGCCGCCAAAAAGAAAGTTACGCCGCGAAACTACTGGCGGCCATGCGCAATCAGTTCGGCGGGCACGCCATCAAAAAGGCAGAATAATGAGTTCCATATGCGAATCGTCCAGCATCGTCATCTTTGGCGCTTCCGGCGACCTGACCTGGCGCAAACTCATCCCGGCGCTGTACAACAACTTCAAAAAGGGACGGCTTTCGACCTGCGCCAACATTGTCGGCTTTGCGCGCCGCGAGTACAGCGATGATGCTTTTCGCACACGGCTGCGCGAGGGCGCGGCCAAGTTTAGCCCGGAGACGTTTGACGTGGCAGTCTGGGAAAAATTCGCCGTCAACATCCACTATTTTCAAGGCGACCTCGACACCGCGGAAGATTTTCCAAAACTGGAGACTTTTCTGCGTGGTCTGGAGAACGCCCCGGCCAACCGCCTGTATTACCTGGCAACCGCCCCTGAATATTACGCTCCCATCGCCAGACATCTTGGCGCGGCGGGCATGTCGCGCGACGAGGATGTCTCCTCCGGGCTGCGTCAACGCCGCATCATCATCGAAAAACCTTTTGGGCACGACCTGGCTTCGGCGCAAGAGCTCAACCGCGCGGTGCATACTACCTTTGACGAAAAACAAATCTACCGCATTGACCACTATCTCGGCAAAGAAACTGCCCAGAACATTCTGTTTTTTCGTTTTGCCAATACCATTTTTGAGCCGGTCTGGAATCGCCGCTACGTCAGCAACATTCAAATCAGCGTCAGCGAAACCGTAGACGTGGGCAACCGCGCCGGATATTACGACACGGCTGGCGTGGTGCGCGATATGTTTCAGAATCACCTGTTTCAGCTGCTCTCGCTGGTAGCCATGGAGCCGCCTGCCTCATTCAGCGCCGATGCCATCCGCAACGAAAAAGTCAAGGTTTTTGACAGCATCCGCCCGATTGCGCTGGCAGATACCGTCCGTGCCCAATACGACGGCTACCGCGCCACGCCCAACATCGCCCCCGACTCGCAAACCCCAACCTACGCCGCACTCAAACTATTTGTAGATAACTGGCGCTGGAAAGGCGTCCCGTTCTACCTGCGCTCGGGCAAGGCGCTCCAGCGAAAAGCGTCCGAAATCATCATCGAATTTCAGCGCCCGCCGCACATGATGTTTCACCTGCCCGAAGGCAACGACTTCACCCCCAATATTCTCTCGCTCTGCATTCAACCTGACGAAGGTATTCACCTGCGTTTTGAAGCCAAAGTACCCGACTCTGATCAGGAAATGCGTTCGGTGGATATGGATTTTCACTACCGCGACTCGTTTGTGGGGAAAAGTATTCCCGAAGCTTACGAGCGTCTCCTGCTCGAGGCGCTGAAAGGTGACGCCTCGCTGTTTACCCGTTCCGACGGAATCGAATCTTCCTGGCGGGTGATTGACCCCATTTTGCAGGGTTGGATTGAGCAAAACACGCCCGCACTGGTAACGTACCAACGTGGCACGTCGGGCCCCACCGAAGCAGATGCGTTGCTGGCGCGCGCCGGTCATCAGTGGCGCTTAGGCTGCGTGGAGTAACCGTCACGCTCCAGCCAGTGCGCCAAAAAACGGTTTGAGCGCCGGATACAATTCCCGGTACACTGCATACGCTGAACGATACGCCGCCACCTGCGCCAAATCTGGCCGGGTGGCGGCGCTCGTTTTAACCGTCGCCTGACAGGCAGAAACCACATTCGGCCACGCGCCTGCCCCAACCGCCGCCAGCAGCGCCGCGCCATACGCGCCCGCCTCAGCCGTGTTGACCGTTGCCAGTTCCGCGCCCAATACCGAAGCCAAAATCTGCCGCCACAGGGCGCTTTTCGTTCCGCCGCCCGAAGCCCGCACCTGCCGAATTTCCCCCAGCCCGGCCTGTTCCATCAGCCCAAAACTATCCTTCAGCCCAAAAGCCACGCCCTCCAGCACCGCGCGGGTGAGATGCCCGCGCCCGTGGCGCAGCGTCAGCCCGATGAACGCGCCGCGCGCCAGCGGGTCGGGGTGCGGGGTGCGCTCGCCGCTTAAATATGGCAAAAATTGCAGGCCCTCGCTCCCGGCGGGGACGCTTTCGGCTTCCTTTAATAAGTCATCAAAGCCAATTCCGGGCGCCAGTGTGTCGCGGTACCATTGCAGCGACCCGGCTGCCGAAAGCATGACGCCCATCAGATGCCACAGCCCCGGCGCGGCGTGACAAAAAGCGTGCAGGCGGCCCTGCGGCTCAATTAGCGCCGAGGGCGTGGTGGCGAAAACCACCCCGCTTGTGCCCACCGTCAGCCCGATGATGCCGGGTTCGACCACGCCCATGCCCACTGCGCCCGCCGCCTGGTCGCCGCCGCCCGCCGCCACCGGTGTCCCCGCTTTCAGCCCGGTGATTTTGGCCGCTTCGGCGCTGATTGTGCCGGTGAAGGTCGTTCCTTCAAAGGTGGGCGGCATCCAGGCGCGAGGAATTTCCAGCGCCGCCAGAATTTTCTCGCTCCACGCGCGGGTTTTCAGGTCAAACAGGGCGGTGCCCGAGCCGTCGGCTTTGTCCATGGCAAAATCGCCGGTCAGCCGGTAGCGGATGGTATCTTTGGGCAGCAAAATATGGCGGGCGCGGGCGTAAATTTCCGGCTCGTTTTGGGCCACCCACAAAATTTTCGGCGCGGTGAAACCGGTGAGAGCCACGTTGCCACTGATTTGGATGAATGCTTCGCGCCCCAGGCGGCGGTGAATTTCGTCACACTGGCTTTGGCTGCGGCCATCGTTCCAGAGAATGGCGGGACGCAAAACTTGCCCGGCCTCGTCGAGCAGAACCAGCCCGTGCATTTGGCCGGTGAGGCCCACGGCAGCGATTTCTTCCCCGCGGATGGCGGCTTGCGCCAACGCGGCGCGGATGCTGGCGGCAACCGCGTCCCACCATTCGGCGGGGTCCTGTTCGGACCAGAGCGGGTGCGGCGTCTGCAGGCTGTGCGGCTGCGCGGCGACGCTGACGACGCTGCCAGTTTCATCCATCAGCAGGGCTTTGCTGGCGGTGGTGGAGATGTCGAGGCCAAGAAAATAAGTCATGTGATCCAGTTGTCCAGTTAACCAGTTGTCCAGTTAACCAGTTATTCAGTTAACCAGTTGTCCAGTTATTCAGTTGTCCAGTTAACCAGTTGACCAGCTATTCAGTTAACCGAGTAACCGAATAACCGGATAACCTGGAGAGTCTGACGCCTGATGCAAATAAATACCATTCAGTTAACCGAGTAACCGAATAACCGGATAACTGCATCACCGAACGCCCGTCAAAACTTCGATGGTCAGTTGGTCGAGACGCTCGTATTGCAGGCCGCGGCTGGCGATGGCGGTGCGGTCGAAGGCGGCGGCTTGCAGGGCGGCGGCTTTTTCGGCAGAGAATTTGCCGAAGAGCGGTGTCAGGGTTTCGTCGGGGGCGTTGATTTCGGCCAGAATCGCCTGAATTTCCGGGTCGGCGTTGAAGCGGGCGGCTTTTTCTTTCAGAATGAGATAGGTGCGCATACAGCCGCGCGCGAAATCCTTTACACCGTTGAAGTCTTCGGTGCGGTAGGCGTGCGCGTCAAAGTGGCGGCTGCCGCTGTAACCGACATCTTCCAAAAATTTAACGAGAAAGAAGGCGGCTTTCAGGTCGCGCGAGCCGAAGCGCAGGTCCTGGTCGTAGCGTCCGGGGTATTGGTCGTTCAGGTCAATGTGGAAAAGTTTGCCCGCTTCCCAGGCCTGGGCCACGCTGTGCATGAAGTTCAGCCCCGACATTTGTTCGTGGGCGACTTCGGGGTTGACGCCGACCATTTCGGGGTGGTCGAGGCTGGTGATGAAGGCCAGCATGTGACCGGTGGTGGGGTTGTAGATGTCGCCGCGCGGTTCGTTGGGTTTGGCTTCGAGCGCAAATTTCAGGTCATATTTCTGGTGCAGGGCGTATTCGCAGAGGAAGTTCATTGCCTCGCGGCTGCGCTGAATGGCGGTCACAGTGCTTTTGCTGGAATCAGTTTCAGTTCCTTCGCGCCCGCCCCAAAAGACGTAGGTTTTTGCGCCAAATTCGACGCCCAAATCCATCGCTTGCATGGTTTTTTGCAGGGCGTAGGCGCGCACTTGCGGGTCGTTGCTGGTGAAAGCGCCGTCTTTGAAAACCGGGTCGCTGAACAGGTTGGTGGTTGCCATCGGCACGACCAGACCGGTGTCGTCCAGGGCTTTACGAAAGGCCTTTTTGATGGATTCGGCTTCAGCAGGGGTGGCGTCAATCGGAATCAGGTCGTTGTCGTGGAAGTTGACGCCATACGCGCCGACTTCGCCCAGCAGGTAGACCAGTTCGGCGGGGGTTTTGTGCTCGCGGGTGGCGGAACCAAACGGGTCAGCGCCGCGGTTGCCAACCGTCCACAGGCCAAAGGTGAATTTATGTTCGGGTTTGGGGGAGTAGTCAGACATGGGAATCCTTTCGGAAATTATCTACGGTACGATTTTGAATTTTGCGCTGACGGGTTTTGGCGCGCCGAGGGCCAGCGCGCGCGGGCTGGGGCTGGCGCCGCCCACGGTGACGAGATACTCGCCGGGCAGGATTTGCTCGCGCCCGGCCTCGTCTACGCTGAGCAGGGATTCGGCGGGCAGGGTAAATTCCAGGCGGCGGGTTTCGCCGGGGGCCAGGAAAACGCGCTGGAAGGCGATTAGCCGCTGCAGGGGTTGGCCGCTTTGGGCGGGGAAAGGACTCAGGTACAGCTGCGCCGTTTCAGCGGCGGAGCGTTCTCCCGCGTTGCGCAGAATCAGGCTGGCGGTGAGGCTTTCGCCCGGCGTCAGGCGCGTCTGCGAGAGCGTCATCTCGTGATATTCGAATTGCGTGTAACTTAAGCCAAAGCCGAAGGGGTAAAGCGGTTCGGCAGTGGCGTAGCGGTAGGTGCGCCCGGCCATGCGGTAATCGTTGAAGGGCGGCAGGTCGGCCAGGCTTTTGGGAAAAGTGACCGGTAGTTTGCCGCTGGGGGAGACATCGCCGAAGAGAACCTCGGCCAGGGCGCTGCCGCCTTCCATGCCGGGGTACCAGACGAAGAGGATAGCCTCGGCCATGGATTCCACCGGGCCCAGGTCTACCGGGCTGCCGCCGGTGACGACCAACACAATCCGGGCGCCGTGCGCGGCCAGTTCACGGATGTAGTGCACCTGTGGGGCGGGCAGGGCCAGCGAGTCGCGGTCGCCGTTGAGCGGGGAAAGCAGCGATTCGCCTTCTTCGCCTTCGAGCATGGAGTTCAGCCCGACGCAGATGATGGCGATGTCGGCGCTTTGCGCCATGGCCGGGGCCCAGGTTTCGTGGATTTGGCGCGGTTGGACAAGCGGCGCGCCGGGGTGATATTCCAGCCCCATGCCTTCGGGGATGCGCCCGGTCAGCCCTTCCAAAAATGTGACCATGCGTTCGTTGAAGCCGTAGTAATTGCCCAGCAATACTTCCAGGTTGGCGGCGGTTGGCCCGGTGACGAAGAGTTTTTTGGTGTTGGGGGCAATCGGCAAAATGCCGTTGTTTTTTAGCAGAACAATCGATTCGGCGGCGGCGCGGCGCGCCAGGGCGCGGTGTTCGTCACAGGCGATGACGCTGGTCGGAATTTGCGCGTAGGGAATATTTTCGGGTGGGTCGAACAGGCCCAGTTTGAAGCGGGTTCCCAGGGTGCGAGACAGGGCGCGGTCCAGGTGGGCTTCGGTAATCAGGCCGCGCTCGATGGCTTCGGGCAGGTGTTCAAAAACTTCGTCACAGCCCAGGTCGCAGCCTTGTTTGAGCGCCAGCGCCGCCGATTCGACAATGTCGGCGGTGACATGGTGATGCAGGTGAAAATCGCTCAGCGCGCCGCAGTCGGAGACGACGTGGCCGCTAAAACCCCATTCGCCGCGCAAAATTTGAGTCAGAAGCAGGCCACTGGCGCAGCAGGGTTCGCCAAACAGGCGGTTATAAGCGCCCATCACCGATTCGACTTTGGCCTCGGTCACCAGTTTTTTGAAGGCGGGCAGGTAACTTTCGCGCAGGTCGTGCTGGCTGACGGCGGCGTCGAAGGTGTGGCGCTCGGCTTCGGGGCCAGAGTGGACGGCGAAATGTTTGGCGCAGGCGGCGGTTTTGAGATAGCGCGGGTCATCGCCCTGCAGGCCGCGCACATAAGCGGCGGCCAGTTCGCCGGTCAGGTGCGGGTCTTCGCCCCAGGTTTCCTGGCCGCGTCCCCAGCGTGGGTCGCGGAACAGGTTGATGTTGGGCGACCAGAAGGTTAATCCCTGGTACTGCTGGCTGTACCCGCTACGACGCAACGCCGCGTGGAATTTAGCGCGCGCCTCGTCGCTGATGGCGGTCGCCACCTGCAGGATGAGTTCGCGGTCCCAGGTGGCAGCCAGGCCAATCGCCTGCGGAAAAACGGTCGCCCGGCCATTGCGCGCCACCCCGTGCAGCGATTCGTTCCAGTAGTTGTAGGCAGGGATTCCGAGGCGCGGCACACCGCGCGCGGCGTGGCTCATCAGCCCCACTTTTTCGTCCAGCGTCAGGCGCGCAATTAAATCCTGGGCGCGTTCCGGCAGCGGAACCGCTGGGTTCAGGTAGATGGCGGTTTCCGCGTTCATGCTTCCACGGCGTTGGCGCGGATGAGTTGCTGGTACTCGATTCCGCTCTGTTTGAGAATGCGGCGCTGGCTGACGTAGTCAATGTAGGTAATGCCAAAGCGCATCGAATAGCCTTTGTCCCACTCGAAATTATCCATCAGCGACCAGACAAAGTAGCCCTGCAAAGGGATTCCGGCCTGGATGGTTTTGTGGAGCATTTGGACATGCCGCTGAATGTAGCGGGTGCGCGCCGAATCATTGACCTGGCCGGTGGCGTCCAGCTGGTCGGGAAAGGCTGCGCCGTTTTCGGTGACGTAGTAGGCGGGGAAGTTGTAATCAAAGTGCAGGCGCCCCAGCAGGTTGTAGAGGCCCTGCGGGTAGACTTCCCAACCCATGTCGGTGATTTCTGCGCCGCGGAAGATGGTTTGGGGCGCATTTTCCCTTTCGGGGATGGACGCGCGCGCAATGGTGCGGGTGTAATAGTTGACGCCCAAGAAATCGATTGGGGCGGCAATTTTTTCCAGGTCGCCCGGCTGAACAAAGTCGAGGCGGGCGCCCAATTGTTGGGCAACATCCAGCGGATAGCCGCGTCCGGTGAGCGGGTCGAGGAACCAGCGGTTGACAAAACCGTCGGCCAGCGAGGCTTCGCGCCGGTCGGCAAAACTGGCCGAAGCCGGAACTTGCGGCCCCAGGTTGAGCGTGATGCCCACGCTGGCGCCGGGGCTGTTGCGGCGGATGACCGGCAGGGCGCGCGCGTGCGCCAGCAGCAGGGTATGACTGGCGGCCAGCGATTCGGCCAGGTCGGTGTGACCGGGCGCGTGGCGGCCTTCGCGGTAGCCGATTTGGGCGGAAACCCAGGGCTCATTGAGGGTAATCCAGTTTTTTACCCGGTCACCCAGGGCGCGGGTGACGATTTCGGCGTATTCGGCAAAAGCCTCAGCGGTGGCGCGGTTGGGCCAGCCGCCTTCGTCTTGCAGGGTTTGG
Source organism: Anaerolineae bacterium CG2_30_57_67 (assembly GCA_001872455.1). Taxonomy (GTDB): domain Bacteria; phylum Chloroflexota; class Anaerolineae; order Anaerolineales; family Villigracilaceae; genus UBA8950. The sequence goes on from MNXJ01000071.1 coordinate 40,269, forward strand.
GGCAAATCCCAGTGGTAGAGGGTGACGTAGGGCGTGATTCCGGCTTCCAGCAGGGCGTCCACCAGGTCGCTGTAAAATTTCAGCCCGGCGGCGTTGACCGCGCCGCGCCCGGCGGGCAAAATGCGCGTCCAGGCGATGGAGAAGCGGTAGGCTTTCAGCCCGAGGTTTTTCATCAGGGCGACATCTTCGCGCCAGCGGTGATAGTGGTCGCAGGCCATGTCGCCGGTGTCGCCGTTGTGAATTTTGCCGGGGGTGTGGCTGAAGCGGTCCCAGATGCTTTCGCCTTTGCCGTCTTCGTTCCATGCGCCTTCAATTTGATAGGCAGCCGTCGCCGCGCCCCACAGAAAGTCGGGCGGAAAAGAAAGAGTGGTCATGATGGAGAATCCTTTGTGGAATGATGAATGAAGAATGCAGAATGGAGAATGCAGAAGTCAGAATGAACTCATCATTCATCATCCTGACTTCTGCATTTCCACCTATTCTTTGACCGAGCCCATGGCAATACCGCTGACGATGTAGCGGGAGAAGAGGGCATAGATGATGATGATGGGAACAACTGTAATCGCCAGGCCGAGGTAAATGCTGCCGTATTCGGTGCGGTACACATCCCCGCGCAGGGTCTGGACGAGCATCGGCAGGGTGTACTTTTTGATGGAAGAGATGAGAATGAAGGGCGTGAAAAAGTTGTTCCACGAGGCGATGAAGGCAAAAATCGCCATGGTGAACGCGCCGGGGGTGGCGATGGGCAACATGACGCGGTGGAAAATGCCCAATTCGCTGGCGCCGTCAATCCGCGCGGCGTCAATCAGGTCGCTGATGACGACCGATTCGAGGTACTGCTTGCCAAAGAAGACCGCGCCCGCCGAGGCGACGCTGGGCAAAATCAGCGCCCAGTACGAGTCGGTCAGCCCAAGTTTGGACATGTACTGGTAAAAACCGATGATGGATAACTGCATCGGCAGCATGACCAGTACCAGGATGAAATTGTAAAAGATTTTTTTGCCGGGGAAGTCATAAACAACCATGCCGTAGGCCGTCAACAGCGAAAAATAAACGCTGACCACGGTGGTGGCGATTGCCAGAAACATGCTGTTCATAAAGCCGCGCGGCATGTCCAGCCCGCGTCCGATTAGAATGCCATAATTTTCAAAGACGTGCGTGCTGGGCAAAAAAGCGACGCCCTGTTGAATTTCAACCGTCGAGCGCGTGGCGTTGACAATCAACAGCCAAATCGGCGCCAGCGTGACCAGCAGCAGGACGAACAAAAATAGGTAAATCAGCGCGCGGAAGAGGGTGGTGGTAAATTTGTACGCCATGTCTCAGTTCTCCTAAAACTTCATCTGATGGCTGATTTTGCTGTCTTTATCGCGCAAAAAGTAGAAAATTCCCAGCGAGCAGACGCTGGTCATCAGGAAAATCATCACGCCGACCGAAGACGCCGCGCCGATGTGTCCCTGGCTGCTGCTGAATTTCAGATACATCAGCATGTTGTTGGTCAAAATGGACGAAGCCGGTGCGCCGCGGCCATCCGTCAGCAGGTAGGGAATGTCAAACATCTGCATGCCGCCGACCAGCGAGGTGACGAAAATGTAAATCAGAATCGGTTTCAGCAGCGGCAGCGTGATGTGGCGGAACATCTGCGTGGCACTTGCGCCGTCCACCATGGCCGCCTCGTACAGCGTCAGCGGAACGGAGGTCATGCCGGCCATCAGGATGATGATTGTATTGCCAAACCACATCCACCACTGAATAAAAATCACCAGCCCACGGGCGATTTCCTTGCTCTGCAAAAACTGCATCGCCTCGGGCAGAAAACCATTGCGGACGAGAAACTGGTTCATCGGGCCGAAATAGGAGAACAGGCTGAAAAAGAGCGAGGCCACCGCCGCCGGCATCAGCAGGTTGGGCAGAAAAAACAGCGCGCGCCACACGCCGACGGCTTTAATCCGCAGCCGGGCGTTGGTGAACCAGACCGACAGCAGCATGGCAATCCCAATTTGCGGGATGAAGTTCAAAATCCACAACAGCCAGGTATTTTTGATGGCGTTGATAAAAACGCCATCCGCAAACAGGCGCTGAAAGTTTTTCAGGCCGATGAAGTTGGCGTTGGAGGTCATCAGCGTCGTGTCGGTGAAACTGAGCGCGATGGTGTTGTAGACCGGAAACAGCCCAAACAAGAGAAAAGCCAGAATGAAGGGGACGAGAAAAAGAACCCCAAAATAATTTCTGCGAAATTTGGCTAAAGTTTGCATGTCTCTTTGCTCCAAATGGGTCAGTGTATCGGACGACACACTGACCCATGATAAACCATTCTTGCCGAATTACGGAATAATCAAATCAGGAAATTCGTTGCGGACGGCGTCTTTCCAGGCGGCCCACATTTCGTCGAGCGTCATTGCGCCGTTCAGGTATTGGTTGATGGGGTCATTCAGCGCGCGCTGGATGGCATCATCCGAACCCTGCAGCAGCTTGGCATTGACACTCGGAGCGGCGGCGGCGAAGCCGGCGTAGGAGTTCTGTCCGCCCAGGAACTTGCTCAGGTCAGAGTTATCGAAGGAAGCGGTGATTTTCTCCACCACGTTCTGGCTGGAGACAAAGTCGCCGGGGGCCTGTTGCTGGTCGGGGGCCACGTTCGGGTCAATCGCCTTCAGGTAATCGTTGGTGTAGACGCCGGTTGCCCAGTTGGTCAGGGTTTCTTCATCCAGGGTCGAGAAGCGGATGAATTCCTTGGCGAGGTCCATGTTCGGGCTGTCTTTGAGGATACCCAACCAGGTGCCGCCCCACTGATAAGGCAGCGGCCCGGTGATGACGGCCCAGTCGCCGCTGGTGTCGTGCGCGCCGTCAGCCGATTTGGCATTCGGGGCCAGAACGTAGGGCAGGCCCCAGGTCGGCAGGAAGTACGAGAAGACCTTCTTGGCGTTGCCATTGGCGTCCACCAGGCTGTCGTTCATCCCGGCGAACCAGCCTTCCTGCCACTGCTGCGCCTGGGCTTCGTAGCCGTTGTCGCGGAAGAGTTTGGCAGTGGCGATGTATTTCTCGACCATCGGGTCAACCACCAGATTGCCATCCACCACCCACGGCTGAGCGCGGTTGCTGAAGAACGGGTTCTGGAAGTCGCCGCTGGAAGCGACCATGTAGGTGTTACCGCCCGATTTTTCTTTGACGGTGGCGGCAGCGGCGGCGTATTTATCCATATCCGAGAGCAGTTCCTGGATTTTGGCGGGGTCATCGGTGCCGAAGTATTCAATCGCCAGGCTGCGGCGATAGAACAGCGCGCCGGGGGTCGCCTGGTAGGCGAACGCCTTGGTCACGCCAGCATTCGAACCAACGTCGGTCACGAAGGTGTAGGTGTTGGCGGCTTTGGCATCGGGCAGCAGGCTGCCCAGGTCGGCCAGCATATCGCTTTCGACGTAGCTTTTGACGAAGGAGGCTTCCAGAGCGATGACATCGGGCGCGTCAGCGGTGCCGAGGGCGGCCTTCAGTTTGGTCTGATATTCGCCGTTGGTCATCGGGATCATGGTGTACTGGACATCCACGTCGGGGTGCTTGCCCTCAAAGGCAATCGCTACCGTGTTGATTTCGTTGGTGAACGACCAGACTTTGAGAACAGTTTTACCGGTGGCGGGCGCCGGAGCGACAGGCGCTTCGGTGGCGGTAACTGCCGCAGGGGCGCAGGCGGCCAAAACAAATGAAACGGCGAGCAGAATGCTCAAAAGGGTGCTAATCTTGCGGGTCATTTTCTTCTCCTTAAAGGTGAAAAATGAACGGATGGAAGGGAAATGTGGAAAAGCTAAGAAAAAGTTTGGGTGAGCGCCTCCAGTTTTTATATTTTGTTTTCTATATCGTTACCGGTAACGATACCGGTAAGAGCAAAAAGAAAACGCAAGTCAAAAAGTTTCTTTAACTTGCGCTTGCTCGTTCGGAAAGGAGAACTTGGCAGGAGCCGCGTATCACCAGCTGGGTGGGGAGTTGCTGAATTTTTGTCTCCAGCGTTTCGCCCTCGATTAACCGGAACAGGATTTTGGCGGCCTGGTAACCCATCTCGGCGATGAACTGGTCGACGGTGGTCAGGTTCAAATAGGCGGCTTCGGGAATATTGTCGAAGCCCACCAAGGACAGGTCTTCGGGAATGCGCAGATTCATCTCCTGCGCCGCCTGGTAGACCCCCATCGCCGATTGGTCGTTGGCGGCGAAGATGGCGCTGGGCGGTTGGGGCAGGTTCAGCAATTGTTTGGCATACGTGTAGCCGGTGGCGGTGGTGTAATCGCCGGGGGCGATCAGATTTTGGTCGAGGCTGATTCCGGCTTCGGCCAGGGCGTCGTGATAGGCTTGGAAACGCCGGTTGGAGCTGATCAGTTCTTGCCGCCCGGAGATGAATCCAATCCGCCGATGCCCCAGCGAGAGCAGGTAGCGCACCGCTTCCAGTGCGCCCTCGTAGTTGGTGGAATGTACCGAGGGGTAGCCCGGTCTGACGGCGAGGTGGTCCACCGAGACAATCGGCGCATTGGAGAAAAATTCTTCGGAGACCGGGGCGACAATCAGCAGCCCGTCGGTGATGGAGCCGTTGAGCAGGGAGACGATTTGCTGTTCATGGGCGGCGGTGCCATATTTCCGCACGTCGCCGCGCGTGTACACCAGCAAATCATATTCCGACTCGGCGATGGCGCGGTTGACGCCTTTCATCACTTCCCAGGCAAACGGGTAGGCGATATCGGGCATAATCAGCCCAACAAGGTGATTGCGCTTGCTGCGCATACTGCGCGCCGCCAGGTTGGATGTATAGCCAAGTTGCTGAATAGTTTCTTCGATATGCTCTTGGGTCACCGACGACACGTCCACTTTGCCGTTGAGAACGCGGGAAACAGTGGAGACAGAAACCCCCGCTGCTTTGGCGACATCTTGAATGGTTACCGACTGTTTTTTAGGACACATGGAAACCAGCACTGAAAATTTTCTATCGGCATCGTTACCGGTATCGTTACCGATTATTTATTATCGCATATTTCCCACCGAAAGTCAAGTACTATTATTTTGAAATTGCCCACATCTTTGCTCCACCCTGCAAAGCGACATTTATGTCGCTTTTGGACGAAAAAACAGGGCGTCAGGGTGAAACAATTTCAAATTCCACAAAACGCAATTCGGGGTATTTTTCAGCGTAGTATTTGCAAAAAAACGCGCTGCTGAACAAGGCCACCCAGTCATTACGCGAGTCGCGCGCGATGATGGCGTCGTTGCGCTCAGGTAACGCTTCAATGGCCGCTTCAGGACCTTTAATCCAGCGCAAATGCGTATGCGGCATTCGTTCCAGCGTGGTAGGCACGCCATATTCGGTTTTCAGACGCGACTGAACAACATCAAATTGCAACTGTCCAACCACCGCCAAAATTGGCTCACGCTTGAAGGCGTTGATATTGTAAAGTACCTGCACCGCGCCTTCGCTTTCGAGTTGTAACAAACCCTTGGAAAATTGTTTTTGCTTGTTCAGGTCGGTGTTGCGCAGCATGGCAAAATGTTCAGGCTGAAAGCGCGGAATAGGCGCGAAGCGAATTGGCGCGCCGGAACAGAGCGTGTCGCCAATGGCGAAATCGCCGCTATTGGGCAGGCCAAGCACGTCGCCGGGGTAGGCTTCGTCAATGATTTCACGTTCGCTGGCGAAGAGTTTATAGGGGCGTAACAGGCGCAGGGTTTTTCCGCTCTGCGCGTGAAGCAAGTCCATGCCGCGCTCAAAGTGCCCGGAGCAGATGCGCAGAAAAGCGACGCTGTCACGGTGCTTGGGATTCATGTTGGCCTGAATTTTGAAGATGAAGCCGGAAAATTCAGGCATGTCGGGCGAGATGATGCCTACGTCGCTCAGGTAGGGTTGCGGCGGCGGGGCAATTTTTACGAACGCTTCGAGAAACAGGCGCACGCCAAAGTTAGTCAGCGCGCTGCCAAAAAAAACGGGGGTTTGTTTTTCCTGTAAAACGCTCTGATGATCAAAAATCATACCAACTTCATCCAGCAAGTCCACGCTCTCTTTCAGCGCCGTCACCCGCGCCGGGGAGAGCAATCCGCTGGAAGCAAGTTCTTCGAGCGGGATGAATGTTTCAGCGGCGGCGCGCTCGTTGCGCTCAGTGCGCTCGTAAACGTAGACTCCGCCCGAGGCGCGGTCATAGACTCCCTTGAAATCAATTCCATCGCCCAGCGGCCAGTTCATCGGCACGGGTTCCATCCCCAGTATTTTTTTGATTTCGTCAAGCAAATCGAACGGGTCAAGCACCGGGCGATCCATCTTGTTGATAAAGGTAAAAATGGGAATGCCGCGCTTGCGGCAGACTTCAAAAAGTTTCAGGGTTTGGGGTTCAATGCCTTTGGCGGCGTCAATCACCATGACGGCGCTATCCACTGCCGCCAGGGTGCGGTAGGTGTCTTCGGAAAAATCCTGGTGTCCGGGCGTATCAAGCAGGTTGATGATGTGGTTTTTGTAGGGGAATTGCAAAATGGTGGAGGTGATGGAAATGCCGCGCTCGCGCTCCATCTCCATCCAATCAGAAGTGGTGGCGCGCTGACTGCGCCGGGCGCGGACGTTGCCCGCCAGTTCGATGGCGTTGCCGTAGAGCAGAAGTTTTTCTGTGAGTGTGGTTTTGCCCGCGTCGGGGTGCGAGATGATGGCGAAGGTTTTTCGCGGGGCGCAGGTTGGCAGGGAAGAGGGGATTTCAGGTTGCATTAATTGTGGCTCATTGGGAATTAGCGTGGTAGCCCCATATCGGGGGTGTAAAATAGCAGGAAAAAGCAAAGGTTAACATGCCAAAAGCCCAAGTCATAATTTCGTTAACCATACCTTAATCACGGCAATTCCCAATAACCCTAAATTTAGCAGGTTTGATGGCATAGACCGTTTTCAAACAACCCTTACTCTACGCTTGTTGGGCCTTCTCAATCTTTACCAATTTTGGAACGACCACCATGTTTGCCTTCCGGGCTATGACCTATTGACTGATGTTACGCGATACACCGTAGCACGACATTTATGTCGTGCTAAAGCCAATATTGTTTAGATAAGGAGTCCAACGTCGGGAGACGTTGGACTCCGAAACCGCTAACTAAACAGTATTGGTGCTAAAGCCTGTCAAACGGCTCTAAAATGCACTTCTCCGGTTTCTTTGGCGCAACCGCGACATAAATATCGCGTCACAGGGTTCTTGCTGCGTAACATCAGTTATTGAAAAGATACAACCGAATCCTATTTTGGGGTCTCCAGTTGAATCTTGACCCGTTTGTCCATGTTGAGATTGGCAAAACTATCGGCCCAGTATTTTTGGACCAACTCATCGATCAGCCCATCTGCTTTGGCTTTGAGCAGTGCATTCTCGATGGTGCCCTTGTAGGACTTGGCAGTGCTGCTCAAGTAGTAGTAGAAGTCGCGGTCATAGATCAAGACCAGATGCTCTTCGATTTGCAAGTTTGGGTGCGCTAGCGCATCCCCGAGAATTTCAGTAAAGCCTCGCGAGAAATAGTCCATGTCGCGATTACCTGCGGCGACCATATCGTAAATCACGCGCCATTCCCCGTCAATTTCCTGATATTTCAGGTCATTCGCCGCCCAGACTTTTACATCGAACCAGTTCTTGCCGAAACCGCCGACCTTGCCCAATTTACGGAAATCATCCAGAGTTTGGACGTTGGCGTAGTCTGCTTGTTTATCCGGGGAAATCAGCAGGATGCGTTGACCGATCAGGCCGCTGGTCAAGCCCACATCGACGCGGGTATACTTCGCGTCCCGTTCGGCGCTGGCCAACAGCCATATCAGGCTCAACTGGCCTTCATCAACCATTTGGACGGCGCGATTTTGGGGCAGATCCTTTTGAAGTTCGACGGTGTACTTGACTCCGGCTGCATCCAGGGATTTTTGAAGCAACTCAATGTAAAACTCGTGGGTGTTATCCGTGTAAGTGGGAAGAATCAGTTTCAGCCCTTCTTCGACTGGCACGGGGGTGGAGACGGGTGCCGTGGTAGGGGATGGCACTACCGTCGGCTCAAGAGTGGCAGGTGAACCGCAGGCAGTCAAAAGGATCAAACTAATGAGAAGGATGGAGATGAAAAAGCGAACTTTTAACATGGGAATCTCCTTGTCTAATTAGTCAAACGAACTATGTTGGAAACTGATTTTATTATAGCAGATTCACATGCGTTTTGAGCGCTAAACACAGTTCCCCACAATTTTTATTATGAATAGGAGTGTGGCGGTCATATTTCGTAAAACTGGCAAAATTCGGTCCAAGTGAAAAATCAGGCTTATTTTAGACCAATTTTTGGCACAGTTCACGAGTAAGAATTAGCGTCTTTACAAATTCAGGCTCTCTGGGAATCTTCGTGGTATACCCCTAACTCGGACAAGCCGAAAGAGATTTGACCACGAAGGCCACGAAGCAACACAAAGGGAAATCAAAAAACTTCGTGACTCTTTGTGACCCTTTGTGGTTAATTTCCTTGCTTTTTGTGCAAGAATTTCACTGATAAGATACTAAATACGGCACTCTTCACGGAAAGTTCTGGTGAAACCGCGAATTTTCTTTTGCCGAAGGTGCCGCCATCTGGTTGACGCACATTTTGACCGAGGGCGATCATCGCAAGTTGCCTGTACAGGCCTGGGTGCTCAGGCTGGCGAAACGATTGAGACAGAATTGCGACGGAGCAAGTCTCCCTTGTGCGCTCGGAAAGCTATCGTCAGACCATGCAGAAGGGATTGGACGGACGCCTGCAACGCGCCACAGACAAATTACTGGCGCTCACCCCGCCACCAACACGTGGCAAGCGTCAAATTCGGGATGAGTGGTTGATCAAATTCAGACCAAACCATTCGCCACATCACGCTGGTGACATCCCCCATCTTTTCTCCACCCTGCAAAGCGACATTTATGTCGCTTTTGTCCGCTGGCCGAAAATTGAGAAAAGTCAAAACCATTTCAGCGAATGGACAGTGATCAGGATGCCAAATCAACTATGCTTGGCTTGGCATCTTCCAGGCCGGTCTAAACTTATACCCGTACACAATCACCCCGCGTTCGTCACCGTCGTTGCGCAGTTTGCGCGTGACCATCTCTACCGGCATGCCAATTTCCACCGGTTGTTCGCCCAGGTCAGTCAACTGTGCGGTAATCATCGGACCTTCGTCCAGCTTTACCAGTGCAATTGTATAAGGCACAGTTTGGTCATAGCCGGTTGGCGCTTCGTAAATTGTCGTATACGAAAACACCTCCCCTTTTCCACTGAATGCAAAAGTCGTCTTGGCCTCGCCGCCGCAAACCGGGCAAACATCGCGCGGTGGAAAGATTTTTACGTCGCAATGCGGGCAAACTTCGCCTACCAGGGCATAACGTTGTTGTTTTAAGCGCCAATGGCGTGAAATTTCCATAAAATTTATCTCCTTTTTGCAAGTCCAATTTTATTCGCCGCCGCTATCAGTAGCTATCAGGGTTGGAAATGAGCGCTAAATATCGATTCTTTCCAGAATATGCGTCACGGCAGTGGATGCCGGGCCGCCCAGAGATTGAATCATGCCCATCTGAACTCCGTTTAATTGGTTTTTTCCTGCCGCTCCCCGCAGTTGAGTCGCCGCTTCGACGGCCTGATAGACGCCGGTAGCACCCCCGGCAAAACCACGCGCCTTCAGCCCGCCCATTGTCGCGCACGGGAATTTCCCATTCAGCGCCAGCGCGCCTTCAGCGGCCAGTTTCCAGCCCACACCGCGTTGAGCGAAACCGTTGGCTTCCAGCGAAAGCGCCGCATAAATGCTAAAAGAGTCGTGATATTCAAAAAAATCAATTGCGTCCAGTGAAGCGCCGGCCTGCTTCAACGCTCGCGCAGTTGCCAGGTGCGCCGCATCGAACCAGAGCAAATCGGCCCGGTCGTGCAGGGCCAGCGTATCCGTCGCCACACCCGCCCCAGCAATGCGTACCAGCGGATGTTGAAAATTTTTCGATAATAGGTCGCGTCGGGTGAGCAAAACCGCCGCCGCGCCATCTGCATTTGGGGCGACATCGAACAGATTGAGCGGTTCGCAGACCATTTCGGCTCTGGCGTACGTTTCGGGTTTGATTGCTTTCTGAAACATGGCAAACTTGTTGCCCGCGCCATGCGCGTGCGCTGTCAGCGCAAAACCAGCAAAGCCGTCGGCGGGAACCCGGTATTCGGTCATGTAGCGCCGCATTACCAATGCCGCCTGCGCCGCCAAAGTCAGCCCAGCCACAGCCTCGTAATCGCTGTCGGTGGTGGTTGCCAGCGCTTCTTCCACACCAAAACCAACCTGATCGGTCATTTTTTCCACGCCGACTACCAGCGCCACGTCTACCAGCCCGCTCTGGATGGCGAGATAGCCCTGACGCAACGCCGCCCCGCCCGACGCCCCCGCCGCCTCGACGGTGACGGCTTCCACGCCGGTCAGGTCGGAAAAATCGGCTACCAGCGCCCCCAGATGCGCCTGCCGTGAAAGGATGGGCGCGAACATATTGCCCACAAACAGCGCCTGCGGTCTCAGCCCGCCGCTGTCGCTCAGCGCCTGACGCACCGCCTCGGCGGCCAAACTGCGCAAGGAACGATCCCAATGTTCGCCAACTTCGGTTTGCCCAATTCCTGCAAGAATAACGTCGCTCATAAAACTCACTTTTTTGAGAAAAGAAAGGAAATGGTTTCACCACTGGCAGAATCCAGCCGCACGCGGACGGGTTCACGCAAAATCAGGTCGCTTTCGGCGGGAGCCTGCATCGTCAGGCTGACGGGGTACTGCGCTCCGCCCGGCACGCTGACGAAGGCGTGCCCTTCGGCGTTGCTTTTGCTGCCGAATTCTGTCCCGCCCTCCAGCCGGACAATCAGGGTGGCGTTTTCGATGGGCGTGTCTGCCGCGTCCAACTGGCCGTTGGCGTTTTCATCCAGCCAGGCTTGCGCCGAAAAGAAGGAATCGCTTTGCGCCGGGGGCGGGGTTGCGCTGGTTTTCGCCGCACAACCGCCGAGGGCGACAGCCAAAATCAGCATAAAAACGATTTTTATCCGTTTCATCCGTTTATCCGTTCTGCGCCAGCCATCCGCTGACTATTTCATCGTAATCTTGCCGCGATAGCGGGCGTAGGTGGCGTAATCAATTTCTGTGCGCCGGGCGATGTATTCCTGCGTTTTGACTGCCAGGTCGCGCCGCGCGTCAATTTTCTCGGTCACGGTGATGTCCATCGCATCTGACCCGGCGCCAGAGCCAAAAGATGCCAGCAAAATGCGGTCACCCGGCTCGGCGATGTCGAGAATAGCCGTCAATCCGATGATGGATGCCCCTGAATACGTATTGCCGATGACGGGCGAGAGTAACCCCGGCGCGGTTTGTTCTGGCGTGAAGCCGAGCATTTGCGCCGCCCTTTGTGGAAATTTGGCGTTGGGCTGATGAAAGACTGCCCAACGATAGTCTTTGGCGCTCACGCCAAGTTCTTCCATCAGCGTTCGTGAAGACGATAAAATATGCTGAAAGTAGGCCGGTTCGCCGGTGAAGCGCACGCCATGCTCTGGATATTTCTGATATTCGCGCCGCCAAAAGTCGGGCGTATCGGTGACGTAGGAGTAGGTGGCGTTGATGGTTGCCAGACCATTTTCGGCTGGCCCCAGCACGAAGGCCGCGCCGCCCGCCGCAGCAGTGTATTCGAGCGCGTCGCCGGGTTTGCCCTGGGCGGTATCCATGCCAATCGCCAGAGCGTACTCAGCCATGCCAGAGCCGACAAAACCGATGGCGGCGACAATCGCCTCGGTGCCAGCCTTGCAGGCGAATTCCCAGTCACCGGCCTGAATGTGCGGCACCGCGCCGATGGCTTCAGCCACGACGGTGGAGGTCGGTTTGACGGCGTAGGGATGCGATTCCGAGCCGACCCACACGGCGCGCAATTCTTGCGGGTCAATTTGCGCCCGCGCCATGGCGTTGCGCGCCGCCTCGATGGACATGGTAATCACGTCCTCGTCCAGGCCGGGGACGGCTTTTTCTTTAATCGGCAGGCCGCCTTTGCCACCGGCCCACACACGGGCAATTTCGCGCGCTGGAATGCGGTAACGCGGCACATACGCTCCGTAGCCGGTAATGCCGACGGGGCGGTTGGGCTTGAGAAGGGTGTGGGAAGATTGAGAGGTTGTCATGGTTTATTTCCTTCAGGAACGAACTTTTTTATCTTTTCCATAAATCCGTCAGACCGATGATGCCAGTGGAAAGGCAGAGACAGGTGGGCAGGAAAACTATCAGACCGAGGAATACCCCCTCCGCCAGACCGGCATGACGCTGTTCGAGGGTGCTTTGAGCGGGTTGGGCTGGGTTGTAATAAACGCTGACAGCGGTATGTATCGGATAACGAGCGAGAACAGCTGCAGCTTCCTTTTTCCAAAAAATAGGGGCGAATGAGAAATTAATGCGATCGCTTTCGTATTTGGTTCCATTAACTTGATAGGTATAGGTGATGTGAGGGCGCGCCCTGGAGCTTTTCACGCCTTCATAGATGATTTTACTGGTTTGGATGGCGCCTGGTACGCTGGCCCAATTGCGACTCTGCCGCGCCAATCGCCAGGCTTGTATCTGTTCAAACAGGTTGCGCAGGGCCAAATAGGCAAACAAGAGTCCGATGGCAACCAGCATCAGGGCGGTAACTGTGGAGAGGATGTTTTCCATCAGACTGATTTTTTTCCTTCGCTTTGACGGAAGCCAGATTCAGCCTGCTTCCATGAACCCAGGCATGAATTTATCCCGCGCCGAATGATTTCAAAATCTCCTCCGCCCGGTCAATGCGCACAAGCTTCTCCGCCACCATTTGCGCGGCGACTTTTTCAATCAATACGCCGCTCGCGCCCGCCGCAATTGCCACCTGACGCGCGTGCAGGCTCATGTGTCCACGTTGAATGCCCTCGGTGGCAAGCGCGCGCAGGGCGGCCAGATTTTGCGCCAGCCCCACCGAGGCGATGACCTCGGCCAGTTCCGAGGCAGTTTTCACGCCCATTAATTGGAGCGCAGCTTTTGCCGCCGGGTGAACTTTGGTCGCCCCGCCAATAATGCCCACCGCCATCGGCATTTCCAGCGTCCCGGTCAGGTTGCCGTCTTTGTCTTTGCTCCAGGTACTCAGGCTGGTGTAGCGGCCAGAGCGGGCGGCGTAGGCGTGCGCCCCGGCTTCGATGGCGCGCCAGTCGTTGCCGGTGGCGAGGACAACGGCATCCACGCCGTTCATAATGCCTTTATTGTGGGTGGCGGCGCGATACGGGTCGCAGGCGGCAAACGCCCAGGCTTCGATGATGCCATCGCGCACGGTTTCGCCGCTGAAATCGTCAAAAGCCAGTTCGCCAATGGGGATTAAGCAGCGCGCGCGGCTGATGCGCCGGTCGGCCAGGTTGGAGAGAATGCGCAGGTGAACCCGCCCGCCGCTGATGGCGGCAATCTGCGGCGCGAGTTTTTCGCAAGCCGTGTTGACGGCATTGGCGCCCATCGCGTCGCGCACATCATATATGAGATGCACCACCAGAAAAGCGCCGATGCTCGAGTTTTCGATGACGCGTACTTCCAAAGCGCGCGCGCCGCCGCCAAATTTTTTGAGAACCGGGTCAATCCCGTCGGCTTCGGCCAGTAGCTCGGTTTTGTGTTCGAGAATTTTCAGCCGGGCGCTGTACACGTCGTCCACGTCCAGCACTTGCATTTGACCAATCATTTCGGGTGCGCTGGTCGTGGCAACAAATCCGCCGCCCGCCCGCGCCAGCTTTGCCATAAACGATGCGCCCGCCACAACCGAGGGTTCTTCGATGACCATCGGAACGAGCACCTCGCGGCCATTGACGATAAAATTCAGCCCCAGGCCAACCGGCAGGCTGTGCAGGCCGATCACGTTTTCGACCAGCGGGTCGGCGCTTTCGGGAGTCAGGCCGCCTGTCGTCCAGGCGGCAAGCTCCAGCGGGGAAAGTTCCGCGGCGGCGGCGGCGCGGACGCGGCGCTCGCTCAAAGTCAGGTTGTAAAAGCCGGGGATGCGCGAAGTAGTCATTTCTATCCTAAAAAATTGATTTTTTTTACTTTACAACTATTTTACAGATGGCTTCTGGCAAAACCTATCAACTTGTCCGAATTAGATAAGGCGAGTAGAATACTCCGATATGAAGAGAGTGAGATGCTTCTAACACGGCAACAGTTGGAAGAACGTTTGATTGCGCTTCACCAGGCAAGTTTAACGCTGGTGGGCGATATTTCGCTTGAGACGCTGCTGGAACGAATTGCCACAGTTGCCTGTGAGCAGGCTGGCGCGCAGTACGCGGCCTTGGGGGTTTTGGACGCGGATGGCAATTTGAAACAATTTATTTCGGTGGGCATGAGCGCGGAGGAGATTCACCGGATGCCACATCCACCGGTTGGTCACGGGCTGATTGGGGCGTTGATGGATACGGAAGCGCCGATTCGCGTGCCTGATATTGCCATGGATGAGCGCAGCAGCGGCTTTCCGCCGCATCACCCGGCGATGAGATCCTTTTTGGGCGTGCCGATTCGCTATGGCGATATTCAACTCGGCCAGATTTACCTGACCCAAAAGATAGAAACCCCCGAATTTACCCGTGATGACGAGCAAATTATTCAGATGCTGGCGGCCTATGCCGCTGTGGCGATTCACAATGCGCGCTTGTATGACGAATTACAAGAACGAGACCGCGCGCTGACGCGCCGCAATCAGGATTTGGCGCTTCTAAATAACATCGCCGAAACGCTGACTTCCTCGCTGGAATTGGACCAGATTTTGAACAAGACTCTGGCGCAGGTGATGGATTATCTAAAAGTGGAAGCCGGGGAAATTTTTCTTCTGGAAGATGATAAACAAACCCTGCGGATGGTCTTGCACCGCGGCCAGGCCGCCGAGGCCTTTTGGACGCGCAATCGTTTTGACCTGGGCGAGGGCATCATCGGCCTGGTGGCAAAAAATGGCGAGGCCATTGTCAGCCACGACCTGGCGCGCGATGTGCGCTACCTGCGCCCGGCGGTGGTGCAAGCCGGGTTTCGTCAAATGGCGTGCATGCCAGTTACCAGCAACGGCCAGGTGATTGGGGTGTTGAGTGCGGTAACTCGCAGTCATCACCCGATTGACGACCATGACGTTCAGCTGGTGACGGCGGTGGGCAGTTGGGCCGGGCTGGCAATTGAAAACGCTCGCCTGCACGATAATGCCCGCCGTCTGGCGGTGCTGGAAGAACGCGAGCGCATCGGCATGGACCTGCACGACGGCATTATTCAATCCATCTACGGCGTCGGCCTGGTGCTGGAACATGCCCGCCTGCTGGCAATGGAAAACCCGGCGCAATCGGCGGAGCAGATGCAACAGGCCATTGACCGGCTCAATCATACCATCCGCGATATTCGCTCCTATATTTTGGATTTACGTCCGCGCCAACTGGGCGATGAAAATCTGACAGACGGCTTGCGCCGCCTGCTGATGGAATTTCGCATCAACACCCTGGCCGAGGCTACCCTGACGGGTCAACCCGATGACGTTGCCAACTTGCCGCAGAGTCATTCGCTGGCGCTGTTTCATATCTGTCAGGAAGCGCTGGCAAACGCTGCCAAACACGCCGCCGCCAAGCGCGTCGAAGTCAGCCTGTGGAAAACGCCGGAGCGGTTAATACTCGAAATCCGTGACAACGGCAAAGGTTTCGACATGAGCCAAAAAAGCACCACGCTGGGACACGGACTCGCCAACATGCAAACCCGCGCTCATCATGTCGGCGGTGATGTGGAAATTTGCTCTACGCCAGACAATGGGACCTCCATTCTGGCTTGGGTGCCACGGGTGGAAAAGACAGATTTTTCAGGCTGATTGCTTCTTCTCATGAAAAGGCTTTCTCGCATTCTTTGGGCGATTTTGCTGATTACCCTGCCCGTCACCAGCTTCCGTTACCTGCCTTTTATGGGAACCGGAACGGTAGTGCGTCCGCTGGCGCTTTACCCGTTACTGGCGCTCTTGCCAGTGCTGTTGATTCTGGCTTGGCGGCGCGAACTCAAAGCCCCCGTTTCGCCACATTTTACCGTTCTGCTGGCCTTTGTGCTGGCCGCCATCGGCGCGACTGCGCTGGGTGCTGCCTTTGCACCCATTGAGTTACGCAGCGCCGATTATTTTGAGCGCGCCGGACGCGCTTTTCTCACCCTCGGCATCGGGCTATCCTTCTTCCTGGCCGCCGTCTGCATGAATAAAAACGCAGACGACCTTAAATTTACCGTCAAGTGGCTGATGGTCGGGCTGGCGGCGCAGTTGGTTTGGGGCGCTATTCAATTTATCGGCCTGAATAGCGGACACCGCGCCGAGCTGAAACAGATTCAGGAACTTTTTTCGGTGCGCGGGCTGGTCAAAAACAAGCGCATTTCGGGCTTTACGTTTGAGCCATCCTGGTTGGCCTCGCAGTTGGCGACGTTATATTTGCCCTGGCTGGCGGCGATGTTGTTTGGTCAGCAGGTATTGGCCTGGCGGCGTGCAGCGGTCAATGGCTTACCGTTCATCGTCAACCTTGTTCTACTGCTCGGCGCGTTGGCCGCGCTCCTCGCCACGTATTCGCGCTCAGGGCTGGCGGTAACGGCTTTCGCTGCGGTAATCACTTTCAGCGTGGCCGGGCGTAGATTGTTGCAATCAGTTTGGGCGTGGTTTTTGGCGGGTTTCCGCCGTAGTGATGTAAAAAAACGTTTTGACGGCTGGCAGGCCGCGCTGGGACGCACTCTTCTCGTTTTGACGGCGCTGGCGCTTATCGCCGCTTCGGGCGCTTTTTTGGCGCGCAAGGGTTACATCGCCCGGCTGTGGACCAGCGATTTTGATAGCCTGTGGGGCTACCTGGTGGACGTTTCGCTGGGGCCGCGCGTGGCATACGCTTCGGCAGGCATGGCGGCCTTTGATAAAAATCCGCTGACGGGAGTAGGCCTGGGCGCGAGCGGATTTTCTATTTATCAGAATTTGCCGGACGGCGTGCTGATGGGCGTGCCGGAAATTGCCGAGGCGCTGGCGCCAACCTCGCGCCTGTTCCCCAACCCCAAAAATTTGTATGTGCGCCTGTTGGCCGAGACGGGTCTGGCAGGTTTTGCGTTATTTGTGGCTTTTTGCCTGGGACTGTTGGCCGATGCACTGAAGTTGTTGCGCCATGAGCGTGAGATCGCCCGTTATTTGGGCGCGGCGGCAGTGTTTACGTTGGCGGCGCTGGCGTTACAATCCTTTTCGCAAGATTCGCTCGCCCTGCCTGAATTGTGGTTAAATTTGGGCGTTCTGGCGGGGATGGGTGAACGCAGAAGTCAGAATGATGAATGAAAAAGAGATGCTTTCGCCAATTTCCAATTCCTAATTTCCCGGAGTTTTCATGATTATCCTTGCTGTTGGTATGCCCCGCGCTGGCTCTGGCTGGCACTACAATCTGATTCACGACCTAATGGCAACTACCGGTTGCGATGATGCCCGTGACATTCGTGAAAAATTTGGTTTGCAAAGCATTTTGACTGATGTCAATTGCAATATCGGCGTTCTTAGCGCCCGACGGATGTTGATGGTGACACGTCCGGCGTTATTGGGGCACACGTTTGTCATCAAAGCCCATTCCGCGCCGACGATTTGGGCGCGCGCGCTGGCGCAGGGCGGCTTGATGCGAATTCTCTACATCTACCGCGACCCGCGCGACGCCATGCTTTCCGCTTTTGATTATGGCCGCCGCGCCGTGGAAAAGGGCCGCCCGAATGCTTTTTCGCACCTGACAGATTTCAACAAAACGGTAACTTTCATCAGCGAATATGTGCAGGGTTGGGAGCAATGGATTCTGCTTCCAGGCATTCTCAAAACCCGCTACGAAGATTTGCTCACCCGTTACGATGACGAATCTGGCCGGATTGTGCGCTTTTTAGAGTTGGACGCACACAGTCAACCCGTGCAAACAGTCATCGAAAAATACCGTCCCAGCGGACAAGCGCAAGGACAACAAGGTACGCACTTCTTCAAAGGGCAAATTGGCCGCTTCCGCGAGCGATACTCGCCCGAAGAGCAAAAACAACTGCTTGAGAAATTTGGCCCAACCCTAAAAAAAATGGGGTACGAACAGGAATAATGAATGATAAACGCAGCGCGTTCCAAACCGGTTAACTGGATAACAAAATTTCCATCTTAACATTTCTGCAAGGTGATCACCCCCCGTTTTTCCTAGCCGCAATCGGGTATCATTAATTCTCTATGAATCGTTCCGATTCTCCTTTTGTCGCCGATTGGTTTGTCATTTCCCTGCGCTGGCTGGTATTGCTGGGGGTTATTGTCTCACTTTCTGCCGCCGGGCAGCTCTTTGTGTGGGTAAATTTATTGCTTGTTTTTCTCACACTTTGGAATATCACTCTTACCTGGCTGGCGGGATTAAATCAGCGTTTGCCTCAGCACCGTCACGTTAGCGTTGCCGTTGATGTGGTCGTGACCTCTCTGTTTTTCTGGTTTCAAGGAGGCATTACCGGTCCGGCATTTTGGATTTGCATCCTGCCGCTTATTTCGGGCGGGCTGTACTTTGACCTGTCCGGCGGATTGATTGCCGGCGTGGCAATGGGGCTGGTAAACGCCCTCGATATTGTTTTTCATGGCATCCAGATTGTACCGCGCCTGCTTTTTGGTGGGCTTACCATCGGCATGGGGCTTTTCTTTGGCTACATCAGCCAACAGGTAATTCGTCAATTGCGGGTGACACGCGAACAACAGGTGGCCGTCCGCGAACACCAACAACGCATTGAAACCGACCGGATGCGCGCCATTTTCAAAGTCACATCCACACTTACGGCAACCCTCAACTACAAGCGCGTTCTCGATAGCGCCCTCGACCTGAGCGTCAGCGCTTTACATGTGGACGATGTCCAATCGGATAAAAAGACACCGATGGACGACCGCCTGATCAGCGCGTTTTTACTTTTTAAAGACGAGCAGCTGATCGTTGGCTCTTCACGCCGCTTCACCAGTGCTGACCATCGCCTCACCTTTCCAGCAAAAACTGGCATTCTGGCAAAAAGCATCGAAGAAGGCGAGTCGGTTTTAACAGGTAGTGTTGCCAGCGACCCGGAACTAAAAAGCGTCATGGGGCTGCAATCCTGCCAATCGGTTTACTGCCTGCCTTTGCGGGTGGGATTAAGCACCTATGGCGCGCTCATCTTTGGGCATCCTCAACCCAATTATTTTGCCCCCGACCGATGCGATGTCTTGAGCATTTTGGCGCAACAGGCCACCATCGCCATCCAAAATGCGCGCCTCTATCAAGACCTGGCCGACGAAAAAGAACACATGGCCGAGGCGCAAGAAGAGGCGCGCAAAAAATTGGCGCGTGACCTGCATGATGGTCCAACTCAATCCGTCGCTGCGATTGCCATGCGCGTCAACCTGGTGCGCCGTATGCTGGAGCGCGACCCAAAATCTGTTATGGATGAATTAGAAAAAATTGAAGACCTGGCGCGCCGCACCACCAAGGAAATCCGCCACATGCTCTTCACCCTGCGCCCACTGGTGCTCGAATCGCAGGGGCTGGTTGCCGCCCTGCAAGCCATGGCCGACAAGATGAAAGAAACTTTTGGGCAGGAAGTCGTCATTCAGGTCAATCAAAAACTGGCGGATGACCTGGAAATGGGCAAAAAAGGCATCATTTTTTATCTGGCCGAAGAAGCCATCAACAACGCCCGCAAGCATGCCCAATCACCGCAAATTTTTGTGCGTCTGGCAACCGTCCCAAAAGAACCCGAAATTGCCTGGCTGCAAATCGCGGATAATGGCGTTGGCTTTGATGTGCAGGCCGTTACCGCCACCTACGACCAGCGCGGCAGTCTTGGCATGGTCAACCTGCACGAGCGCACCGAACTGATTAATGGTTTGCTCCAAATTGATTCCGCCCCCGGCAAAGGCACACGCGTCAATGTTTACATTCCCCTCAGTGAAGAAGCCGCCGATAAACTTCATCATGGCCGCGCCCACGACTGAAAGCCGCTATGCCGCTCATCCAAAATTTCCATTATTTCGTCCACAATGAACAAGACTTCTCCCGTCCGGCGGTTGTGCTTTTGCACGGCGCGGGCGGCAACCATCTTTACTGGCCGACAGAAATACGCCGATTGGAAGGTCAGCGCATTTATGCCCTTGACCTGCCGGGCCATGGCAAATCACAAGGTATCGGGCGGCACGCCATCGCTGAATACGCTCAAGACGTGCTGGACTTTTTGGGCGCACTCCAAATTCGCAAGGCTATTTTTGTGGGGCATTCGATGGGTGGGGCGATTGCGCTCCACCTGGCGATTCACAACCCCAGCCGAACACTTGGGCTTGGGCTGGTAGCAACGGCTCCGCGCTTGCGCGTGGCTCCTGCTTTGATGGAGAATACGGCCTCTGCAGCCACGTTCCCGCTGGCAGTTGATGCCGTTATTAATTGGTCATTCAACCCCCAGGCAGGCGCGCGTCTGCGCGAGACTGCCCACCAGCGCATGGCAGAAATCCGTCCGGCGGTCTTACACGGCGATTTTTTAGCCTGCGATGCCTTTGACGAATCTGGCGCGCTGGGTCGCATCAAAACCCCCACGCTCATTTTGTGCGGCACACAAGATAAAATGACGCCACTTCACGCCAGCGAACAAATGCAAATGCGCATTAAAAACGCCAGCCTGCACCGCATTGACGGCGCCGGTCACATGCTGATGCTCGAAGAACCCGCGCGGGTCGCCAGCCTGCTACAGGTTTTTCTGGACGGGATTGTATACCAGCCGGGCGTTCTCTAAAAAAGTTTTTGCAAAACGGGCAGGGCCGCTTCAACCGCGCGGGCGCGATGGCTGAAGCGGTTTTTGGTTTCTGCGGGCAGTTCAGCCATGGTTTTGTCTAATTCGGGCAGGAAGAAGATGGGATCATAACCAAAGCCACCCTGGCCGCGTTCTGTGGGGATGATTTCACCTTCGCAGCGGCCCTCGGCAAAAGCCAGCTCACCACCCGGCGCAAGCATCGCCACCGTGGCGCGAAAACGCGCCAGCCACGGACGCGGCTTTCCGCGTAAATTTTCCAACAAAAAGGCGCGCCGGTCAGCGTCGGAGGCGCCCGGTTTGGCGGCGTAACGCGCCGAGTACAGCCCCGGCGCCCCGTTGAGCGCGTCCACTTCCAGCCCGGAATCATCCGCCAGGCAGGGCAGGCCGCTAGCGGCGCAGTACGCGCGGGCTTTTTTGGCAGCGTTTTCGGCGTAGGTCTGGCCGTCTTCTTCGACCTTGAGCATCAGTCCCAACTCGCGCGGGGTGACAAGTTTCAGATTCAACGGGGCCAGAATTTCTTGTAATTCACGGATTTTTCCGGGGTTTTCGGTGGCAATCAGCAGTTTTTTCATGGCAAATTCTCCAGCGCGGCGCGCAGGTTGCGCTGATAGCCGCTCAGTTTGGCGCGTTTGAGCGGGCTGTTTTTGAATTTTTGGGCAAATGTCTCGGGGGTTAGTTCCAACTCGGTTTGCAGAAGGGGTTGGGGCAGGCCGGCGCGCGGTGCAAAAGCCGGGTCGCCAGCGGCGGGGGCAAAGCGCCGGTTCCAGGGGCAAACCATCTGACAAATGTCACAGCCAAAAACCCAGTTGCCTATTTTGGGACGCAAATCGGGCGGGATTTCGCCCTTGTTTTCGATGGTCAGGTACGAAATACAGCGTCGCGCGTCGAGTCTGCGCTCTGGCAATAGCGCGCCGGTTGGGCAGGCTTCGATGCAACGGGAGCAGGTTCCGCAGTGATCCGTTTCAAAGGGCGGGTCGGACGGCAATTCGATTCCGAGCAGAATTTCGGCCAGCAGGAAGTACGAGCCTAGACGCGGAGCAATGAGACAGGTATTTTTGCCGGCCCAGCCCAGCCCGGCGCGTTGCGCCAGGTCGCGCTCCAGCACGGGGCCGGTATCGGTATACCAGCGATTTGGGACAGCCTGACCGGTTTGCTCCTCGATGAAGGCGGCCAGCGCCTGCAGGCGTGGCGGCAGGCTGATGTGGTAGTCGTCACCCCAAGCGTAGGCGGCAATACGCCCTTGCGGGGCGAGGGCGTTTTCTTCGGCAACGGAAACCTGATTCGGATTGGTGTAGGGAATCCCCAGGACGAGGATGGATTTGCATTCGGGCAGAATCTCTTTGGGGTCGGCACGGCGCGCGCGGGCGCGGGCATCTGCCAGATAGGTCATTTCGGCGTGAAATCCATCCGCCAGCCAGCGCTGATAGGTATCAAAATGTGCCGGGGGCGCAGGCGTGGTAATGCCCGCCAGCGAGAAACCCAACTGACGAGCATGGTTTTTGAGCGCCTGGGCCAGTTCGGCGGGGGTCATTGAACGACGATGATGACCGAGACGTATTCGCCGAAAGAGTAGCCGTTGTTGTTGTAGAGAATCCAATAGCCGCGATAGGTTCCGGGCTGGGTGGGAGCGGTCAATTTTATCGAAATTTCCGTTTCCTGATTGGGAAGTACTTCCTGACTGGTGTAGGTATCGAGGCCGCTCATGCGGTCGCCGTAGCTGTAGCGAATGGTGTACGCGCCCGTCCACGTACAGGAACCGATGTTTTTAAATTTCCAGGCCTTCTCAAAGGTTTGGCCTGGCGTCATGACGGTGTTATCCGGCACAGAAGCATCCGCCACCCACTTGGCATTGTCACAAATATTGACAGTGGGCGTGGTGGTAAAAGCCGGAGTGGGCGTGTCGCTGGGCAAGGTGGGGGTGAAAGTCTGCGATGGCGTGGGCGTGAAGGCGGCGGCGGTTTGGGTCACTTCGGCAATCACGGTTTGGACGGCGGCAGTTTGAATAGCGTTGATATCCACCGGGGTGGCGGTGGGGGAGACCGGAGCCGGGGCGCAGGCCGCCAGAAGCAGGCTGAAGAACAGGAGGAAGAGCAAGGGTGTATTTTTCATAAGGCACCTGTAGGTGCTCTGATTATATCGCTTGCGCACGAAAAATCGGGATGTTTTGCCTGCGTCAGAGGAACAACCCTGGCTGACGCACAAATTTGTCGGACAAGCAGTTTTGCAGTAAACTCGAGGTACGTTTTTTACTTTTTTATGCGGGAGTCACTCATGTACATCTTCGTCCGTTTTGCCGCGATTGTCACCATCATTTTTGGCGTTTTGCTGTTTGCCGCCGGGCTGGGGATTGCCGTCTATGGCCTGGCGCAAAACGTTGCGTTGACAGAATTGCTCAACGCCGCGCTGTTGAGCGGTTCACCCTACCGGCTGGCGGATGCCCGCTTTTGGGCGATTCTCGTCGGGCTGGCGCTGTTCATCGCCGGGGTGATGATTTCGGCGCAGGGTCAGTTGATGCTGGTTTTTGTTGACCTTGCCAACCACAGCCGCGAGACAAATGTCATTTTGCGCGGTTTTCGCGGCAAGGGGCAGTAAAACTTAAAACGGCGCACGTTTTTTGCGCTGGCGGCGTTGATTTTGCTGCTGGCAGTTTTCGCCGCCTGGAGTTTGCCCTACTTCCTGCAGCCGCCCGCCGCTGTCGGAACAAATTCCACGCTGGGGGCGCAGACGGAACGCGCCCGGGTGACGGAAATTCTCTCCGAAGCGCCGATTCAGATGGAAGGGCAGACGCAAACCTCGCAGCGGGTGCGCGTCGAAATTCTCAGCGGCGAGTACGCCGGTCTGCCGATGGAACTCGACTACGGTAAATATCGCCTTACGCCGCAGGATCAACTTTTGCGCCCTGGCGATGAAATTTTCATCACGCTCGGCAAAAATAGCGACGGCGTGCTGGAAGCCTTTTATGTGGATTTTGTGCGTGAGCGCGCGCTGCTGCTTTTGCTGGCAGTTTTTGTGGCGGCGATTGTGGCGATGGCGGGTTGGAAGGGGTTTCGCGCACTGCTGGCGTTGATTTTCAGCCTGGCGGTGGTCGTCGGCTACATCATCCCCCACATTTTGGCCGGTGAAGACCCGGTCACCGTCAGCGTGATTGGTTCGGCCATTTTGCTGGGCGTTTCGCTCTATGTCACCTACGGCTGGACGCTGAAAACGCACGCCTCGGTCTTGAGTATGATTCTGGTGCTGCTGCTGACCGGAACGCTGGCTTCACTGTTTATGCAGGTTGCCCGCCTGAATAGTTTTGGCAGCGAAGAAGCCCTGTTTTTACAGCAGCTCGCGCAGGTCAAAATTAATTTACGCGGCCTGCTTTTGGGCGGAATCATCATCGGCGCGTTGGGCGTGCTGGATGATTTGGTGACGACACAGGCGGCGGTGGTTTTTGAACTGCATCACACCGACGAGCGCCTGGGTTTTCGAGCCCTCTTCGCCCGGGCGATGCGCGTCGGGCAAGACCACGTTGCCGCCACGGTCAATACGCTGGTGCTGGCCTACGCGGGCGCCTCGCTGCCGTTGCTATTGCTCTTCAGCCTGGGCGGCGGAAACTATGGATTTTTGCTGAATGTGGAAATGATCAGCGAAGAGATTGTGCGTACGCTGGTCGGTTCGCTGGGGCTGATGGCGGCGGTGCCGCTGACGACGGCGATTGCCATCCTGCTGGCGCTGCATACGCCCGCCGGTTGGCGGGTCTGGCTCGGCCCTGAGGGCGAGGGCCACACCCACTAATAACGCCGCCTGTTACACAAAATTCGTTTCGTGCGCTCATTACACCCTAACTCGGACAAGCCGAAAGAGATTTGACCACGAAGGCCACGAAGCAACACAAAGGAAAACCAAAAAACTGCGTGACTCTTTGTGGTTAATTTCCTTGCTTTTTGTGCAAGAATTTCACTGATACGATACTAAAGATTGTAGACTTTCACTTCTCCATCAACTTGTAAAAAAAACAGCCGGGTTTTGGGGCAAAAGCCAAGTTGGGCAGTAACAGCGGCGGCATAACGCGCCACTTGATGATCGTACCGTTCGCGACGGATGGTGGATTGCGCTTCGGATTCGCTGCGGACATCGTCCGTCTTGAAGTCAATGATGAACCAACCTGCTTCGGTGTGGTAGAGCAAATCCATGATGCCGCGCTCGTCAGGTAAATCATAGCGGACTTCGTGGTGACGTTCGGCGGAGTCGAGTTCGGCAAAAAGGGGATGTGCGCGCAAGCGTTCCAACAGGCGGCGGGATTCTTGAATGGCGGCGTAGATTTCTTTGGGGTCGGTCAATCCAGATTCGAGCGCAAAGGGTTTCAGAAAATTATCAAAGTCATCATCGGGGAAATGCCAGCGGCGGATGGCTTCGTGGACGAGGCGTCCCACCAGCCAGGCGGGGGCGCGCGCGGTCTTGGTTTTCGAGACGATGCGCCAGACGCGCTGGGGTGGGTCGGATTCGTTGGCGCGGAGTTTCGCATCGCGGTCGGCGAGGGGAATGTTTGGGGCGAGGGGCGGGAGGATATCAGAACTCACCCCCAGCCCCTCTCCCTTTAGGAGAGGGGAGTCTGTCGAAACAGAATCAGGCTGAGGCGCGGAAGGAACGTCCGCTGGGGAGGAGGAATAGATCGAGGCGGAGATTCCGTCTGGGAGCAGGAAATGCTCGGGCGTAGACATCTCCACCTGTGCCTGCGGCACTGGCGCAGGCAAAAAAGAGAACTTGGAAAGCCAACCTGAAAGAGAGAACGTGCCGTCTTTTTTGAGTTTGACGTGACCGCTGACGATGAGTTTTTCTTTGGCACGGGTCGCGGCGACGTAAAGCAGGCGGTTGTCCTCGGCTTCGGCGCGGTCGTCTTCGAGGCGGGCGGCAAGTTGCCAGGCGGTGGAATGGAAGTCGTCATCGCGCAGATCAAGCAGGAGGTTGTTCGTGAGTTGGATTTTTGCGCCCGCGCCGCGATGTTCATAAGCCGCGTCAGCCAGGACGGTGAGGGGGAATTCGAGACCTTTGGCTTTGTGAACGGTCATCAGTTGAACGGCACCCGCACTGGCGGAATCGGCGGGGGCTTCGCCTTCGCGCAGGCCGACATCACGCAAGGTTTTAACGTAGGCGAGAAAGTCGGTCAGGCTGACGAGGCGCGAGCGGTGCGCGTCGGCGAGTAATTTTTCCACGTTGCGGATCATGCGCGCGCCGTTTGGGCTAGAGGCGAGGATGGCACGGTAGTGGGTAAGGTCGAGCAGGCGTTTGAGGATAGCGGCGGCGGGAGCGCGGGAGGACAAATCATGAAGCTCGGTGAGGATGGATAAATTATGAATTAGGAATGATGAATTAGGAATTGAATTACGGAGGCTGTCAATAATTTTAGCAGGAGTACTTGATTGATTGGGAAAGCGCAATTTGTAGATTTCCGCGTCGGGAAGAGCGAAGGCGGGGGAGCGGAGCAGGCCGACGAGGGCGAGGTCATCGGTGGGGTCGGCGATGGCGGTGAGGATGTTGAGCAGGTCGCGGATTTCGGGACGGTCGTAGAAGCCGCGTCCCGCCACGGTGACGAAGGGAATGTCCGCCGCTTCGAGCGCGTCTTCGTAGACGGGGAAGGCGGTGGAGGAGCGGAAGAGCAAAGCCATGTCGCCCCAGTCAAAGCCTTCGTTTTGATGGAGTTCGCGCAGACGGCGGGCAAGGGCTTGCGCGGATGCGGCGCGTCCTTCGTCTGCGGATTCTCCCATGCCAAGATGAAATTCGATGAAGGGCGGTTGGATGTTTTCGCGTTTTGGATTCTGACGATAGGCGTGCAATGGCGCGAAGGGAACGGCATAGGGACGCGCGGGGTCATCAGTCTCGCCGAGGATGGGAGCCAGCAGGGAGTTAAGCGAATCGAGCAGAGGTTTGTGCGCGCGGAAGGTCAGGTCGAGGTCAATCAGTTCGCCGCCAGAAGATTGGATGTCGGCTTGAACCTGGCGGAAGACGGTCACATCGGCGGAGCGAAATTTGTAGATAGATTGTTTGGAGTCGCCCACGATGAAGAGGTCAACCCCCACCATCATCCCCAGCCCTTCTCCCGAGGGGAGAAGGGAGTCTGCTCCCTCTACCTTAGGGAGAGGGTTTGGGTGAGGGGAAAATCCCGTCAACGCGTAGACGATTTGTCTTTGGCGGTCATTGGTGTCCTGAAATTCATCCACGAGTACGGCGCGTAATTCAGATTGGAGTTCGGCGCGGACGTTGGGGTACGCCGTCAGTAATTGCGCGGTGAGACCTTCGAGATCATCGAAGTCGAGGGATTGACGTTCGTTCTTGCGTCGTTGATATTCGAGTTGCGTTTGGTCAAGCAGGCGGTGGATGGCGGGGAGATGCGCGGCCAGTTGTTCGTCCAGCGCGAAGCGGGATTTCTCGGCGAGGAATTTGAGATGTTCATCGTAAATTTCACGCAAAGCTTTCATCGCGTCGCGGATGGTTTCGATATCAGCATCAGCCCAGTTGCTTTTTTGTCCCTGCGTGGAGATGGCTTTGCGAAGCGCTGTGAGACTCAAAAGAACGGCGTCCCAGCTTTGCGCGGCGCGAGATTGTTGGATTTCATCCCATTTTACAAGAACGGCTTGGCGAGCAAGTTCAAGTTTGTCTTCGGGAGAGGTTGATTGCAAGGATGCGAGATTGGATAATGCATCAACCCAAGTTTGAGCATCGAGATACGTGGCAAGATAAGAGGAAAGAGCAAGTTCAAAACTTGTACACGGATTTGACGGATTACGCGGATTCTCACGGATTTCTTTTTTGTTTTTTCCGTGCAACTCCGTGAAATCCGTGTCATCCGTGTACAAAGATTTTACATCCAACCGACGGCTCATCAACGCGTTGAGAATTTGTCGCAATTCGTTTTCTTTGAAGATGCCAAACAGCGCGGAGGATGACTCATCGGTAGAAGCCCACGCCAGCGCTGCCTCAATCGCTTCGGCTTGCAACGCGGCGGACAGTCCCTCTTCGAGAACTTCAAACTGGGGGTCGAGTCCAGCCTCAGCGGGATGGGAGCGGAGAATTTCGGCGCAGAGGGAGTGGATCGTTCCAATGCGGGCGGAATCAATATTCTTCATCATCCCCAGCCCTTCCCCCGAAAGGGGAAGGGAGTCATCTGTCCCATCTCCCTTTGGGAGATGGGTAGGGTGATGGGAAAGCGCGCTGCGAATCCGCGAGCGCATTTCCCGCGCGGCTTTTTCGGTGAAGGTGATGGCGAGGATGGAGCGGATGAGATAGCCCTGTTCCAGCAAATGCAAATAACGCCCTACCAGCGAAAGTGTCTTGCCGGAACCCGCGCCCGCCGTGACTGCGATAGCACGCGCCGAATCCGTGACGGCTTGTTGCTGGTTGCCTTTGAAGGAGAAGTGGGTGAATAAAGTCATCAGTCAGTGGGAGAATAAATTCCCCGCCCTCAGTCCATGGAAGTCCGCTTCAGCGGACTCGCGCAGTCAGCCCGCAGGGCTTCCATAGCGGCAAGAAGAAAAAGCATTGCCTCAAGAACAATGTATTAGAGTTGTTCCCGAATAGCAAATTTACCGTAATGTACCGCTTGGAGGATGTCATTGCGAGGAGCGCGCTCTCCGCGGCGACGTGTGCCACGCAGTGGTACGCAATCTCCGATAAAAGGGGGGATTGCTTCGCCACACCTGCCCTGGCGGGCGGTGTCAGGGAAGTGCGGCTCGTAATGACATTTTTGAGTGGATTTAAGGACAAACAACTATTAGGGAACAGGCCTACTGTTTCGTTAGCAGTTTCGGAGTCCAAAGTCTCCCGACGTTGGCGCCAAAATCTGGAGACTTTGGACTCCTTATCTAAACAGTATTGGTACTACGAGCCACAATTCCTATGGCACAGAAGTGGCGTCTGCGGCCAGAGGTGTTCCGGCGTATAGCGTTGGTCCGTTATCTGGCACGTCAGAGGGACGGCCAAGCGGCATAAGCGGGCGGTTGATGCTGGATTGCCCGCCTTGCGCCTGCAGCATTTGGCGCAGGATGGCGTTGTCCCACACGCCGCCGCCGAGGATGTCGTTGCCTTTGGCTTCACCGTTTTTCCGCTGCGAACCGGCCAGCATCCCAGCGTAACTGCTCAAGTCCATGTTTTGCGTGGCCTTAATCACATCGGCATAGTGGCAGGTGGTGCAGGCGGACGCGCCGTTGTACCAGATGTTGGCCTCCACAAACAGGCGTTGCACGTCATCGCCAAAAGTGGCAGCGCAGGTGCGGCCTTGCAGGTCAGTAAAATTAAATGGGTCGGTTTCGGGGCTGCCAGCGCTGACCCACGCGCCAATTAATTCAACCGCAGTAATCTGGCATTTGACCGCGACCGGGGCGGCCCCCGCGCCAACCTGCGGTACAGGCAAGGTGGCCGCGATGATGGTGGGGATGGGTGTTATCAGCGGTTCGGCAATGCCGGTGCAAGTATTATTGGTTTGGCATCTTGAAAACACTGCCAGGGGAAAACCCACTGCCAGCATCAGCAAAATACCAAAAGAAATCAGCAAAATGGTTCTCAG
The DNA here is from genome assembly GCA_001872455.1 of Anaerolineae bacterium CG2_30_57_67. Lineage (GTDB taxonomy): Bacteria > Chloroflexota > Anaerolineae > Anaerolineales > Villigracilaceae > UBA8950. The sequence goes on from MNXJ01000071.1 coordinate 69,593, forward strand.
TTTCATCAGCAGGCTCTCCTTAGGGCTGGGTAGGCGGGTTGGCTTTAAGCCAACGCACATAATTGACAATATCCCAGCGGTCGCGCACGTTGAAGTTCTCGTTGAGCGCGGGCATATGAATTTGGTTGTTTTCGCCCAAAATACCGTTGGAAATAGTCAAAAATAGCGCACCATCGGGATCACTTTGCACCACATCACTAATCAGGTTGGCTGGAGGGAAAACCAGCGCGCCGCCGATGATACCATTGCCATCGCCGGTTGCGCCGTGACACTGCACACAGTTCTGGCTGAAGAAAATTCGCCCGCGCTCCACGGAAACAGCATCAGCCGGGACGGGGTTGACCGGCGCGCCCTGACCTGGCAGATAGGCGGCGCCTTCCACCGGGATGGATTGCGCCGCTACCGGTAACGGCGATTCCATCGGCTTGTACGACGGTTGAATCTCCATGAAGGAAACCCAATCTACTTTGACAACATCGTAAGTAAAAATTAACACCACGCCGAGCAGAAGCCCAACGGCAAGAAAGACCAACAGCAATCGTTGCAAGAGACTCATAGAACCTCCGCCTGGGCGCGTTTGACAGATTCGGCGCCGAGTTCGTTCATCGCTTTTTCCACGTTTTGTTCCAACGCTCCGGCGCATTCAATGAGCAGGCCAATGCGCCCATCACTGATTTCTGGTACGTACTGCGTGGGAGTATAGTTGGGAAAGCGGCTATCCAGAAAGACGCCCAAAAAAGTTCCGAGAAGCATCAGCAGCATAATCATTTCGAACAGCACCACGATGGTGGGCGGGCCGGGGATATGCGCCTGACCGCCGACAACAATTGGGTACATGTCGGGCGTTACAAAGGCGAGAAAATACCCCAATCCCAACCCAAGAATGGCGCCGCCCAAAGCAAAACGGGTGACGTTGCTGTGCTGATGTTGGCGCCCCAGCATGGCCTCGGTAATCGGTGCGCCTGAAATGACGGTGAGATGGTCGTCATGGATGCCGAGAGCGCGCAAGGCGTCCACGGCGCTGGCGGCGGGGTCAATGTCTTCAAATATGGCGAGAAGTAGATTTTTTTCTGTCATTGGTTCTCCTATTCTGAAGTATCAAAGTAAAACTTTCCGTACTCCAGATTATTCCAAATCAGCCACCGAAACTACCGGCTCTTTGCCATATTTACGGATGGAGTGCGCCATCTGGCCTTCCTGCACTTCCCAGACCGGCACGAGCGGAATGAGCCGCGAGGCAATCATATAGAGCAGGATGAAAAACGCGATTGAGCCGATGAAAATCGGAATTTCAACGCCAAATTTGATGCCTTGCCCCCACATGAAGGGCATGCGGTTAATTTGCAGGGAAACCGGAATGATAATGAAACGCTCTGCCCACATGCCCACGTTGGCGAGCAAGCCCACTGTGAATAAAATCCACGGATTGCGCCGCCAGTTTTTATTCCACAGCACCAGCCAGGGGATGGCAATATTGGTAATCAACATCATCAGCCAAACCCAACCAGCGGGGCCGGCTTCATGGAAGTGCAGCAGGGCATCCGTCCACTTATCGCCGCCGTACCACTGCACCATGTAATCGTTGAAAAAGAAATACGCCCAGGCCATCGAAATCACCAGCATCAATTTGCCCAGCGCGTCAAAATGTTCTTTACGAATAAAGTAATCCATGTTCTTCATCGTGTAGCGCAAGGTGATGACGACCATCGCCACCGCCGAGACACCCGATTGCAGCGCGCCGACGACGAAGTACGGCCCAAAGATGGTTGAACTCCAGCCGGGACGCATCGCCGCCGCAAAATCCCACGAGACGATGGTGTGCACTGAGAACATGACCGGCAAAATGGCAAAGGCAAAGATATTGAGCGCAATCCGCAGATGCGTCCATTCTGCTTCGGTGCCGCGCCAGCCGAGGGCCAGGATGCGGTAGAAGGTTTTGCGCCAGCCGGTTGAGCGGTCGCGCGCCATCGCCAGGTCGGGAATCAGCGGCAGGAAGAGGTACATGGTCGAGGAGAGCAGGTAGGTGTTAATCGCCAGAAAATCCCACATCAGCGGCGAGTGGAAATTCGTCCACAGTTGGCGTTGATTGGGGAAGGGAAACATCCAGTACGTCAGCCAGACACGCCCCATGTGCGCAAAAATATGAATACCCGCCTGCACCAGCCCAAAAGTTGTCATCAATTCAGCGGCGCGGGTGAAGGGACGGCGAAACTCCGCCTTGAAAACCCGTAGCAGCGCCGAGACAAACGTCCCCGCGTGGCTGATGCCAATCCAAAAAACCGTGTGGACCAGGAAGTAACTCCAATACATCGGGCGGTTGACGGTGGCAACGTACAAACCTTCGGAAATCATGTAGCCCCAGGCGCCAAACAAGCCAACGGCGACGATTAGCGCCATCAGCGCGGCAATCGCCCAAAACTTCCACGAAGTCGTCAGCATTGACTCCATCACCATTGCGTTCATTTCGCCGCGCGGCCTGGGGTCAAGCATCAGATGTTCTTTGCGCAGTTCGGCCTCGTGGTCGAGATGTTCTTCCGCGTGGGCGCGCGGCAGGGCGCTAGCCGAGATTGCCATGGGAACCTCCAGAGAGATAAGATACGCGCGGCTGCGTGCCGAGTTCTTCCAGCAGGTGAACGGCGCGCTTGTCTTGCGACAGTTTACTGACGCGGCTTTGCGGGTCATCCAGCCGGCCAAAGATGATGGCGTCTGCCGGGCAGGCCTGAGCGCAGGCGGGGGTCACGTCGCCGTCCACCACCTCGCGGTTTTCCGATTTGGCCTGGTCTTCGGCTTTGTGAATGCGCTGAATGCAGAAGGTGCATTTTTCCATCACACCGCGACGGCGCACGGTCACATCCGGGTTAAATTGGTTGTGCAGCGGGAAAACCAATTTACCGTCCTTGTCGGGGTTGGCGTGAATCGGGTTGATGGCAAAATCGGCCCAGTTGAAGACACGCACCACATACGGGCAGTTGTTGGCGCAATAGCGCGTGCCGACACAGCGGTTGTACACCTGCAAGTTGAGTTGTTCCGCCTCAGCGTGGACGGTGGCGAAAACCGGGCAGACCGGCTCACAGGGCGCGGAACCGCACTGCTGACACATCACCGGCTGAAAAGGGGTTGTCTTCACCTCGGGGTACTGCCCCTCCCACAGACGTTCCACCCGCATCCAGGCCATTTGCCGCCCGTAGCCAGATTCTTTCTCGCCCACAAACGGGACGTTATTTTCCATCGAGCAGGCGGCGACACAGGCCTGACAGCCGGTGCAGAGGTCCATATCAATCGCCAGCCCCCAGCGGCCTGCTTCGCCTTCCTTCCACTCGGCTTTAAATTCTGGAATTTTTGGACTAGACATGCTTACTCCTTCTTTTCACCAATACCATAAACGCCCAATTTACTCTCCAGGCGCGATAAAGTTTGCTTTTTGTCCGTCTTTTTGATCTGAACTTTCAGCCCGCTGAAAGCCAGGTCGCCGGCGCTGTTGAAGTCGCCGCCCAGCAAATCGGCGGGATTGACGCCCCGCCCCTCGGCGTAGCGCCCGTAGGCGGTGTGACCCTGCCCGAAAGGAATGGCAACCGTATCCGGGCGGATGGCTGGATAGCGGTAAACGGAAACTTCCAGCATCCCAAACGGGGAAATCACCTGCACCACGTCATCATCCAGCAGCCCCAACTCATCCGCCGTGACGGGGTTCATTTCCAGCCACGAATTCCACATGACGGTTGTCATCGGGTCGGGGATTTCCTGCAGCCAGGGTTTGTTGGCGCCCGCTTCGGCCAAAATGGGCGAGGGGAAAACATGCAGATAAAATTCGCCTTCGCCCTGAACAGGCGGCGCTTCGACCTGCAGGGCTTTGTCGAGCAGCGGCGTTTCGGGAACGCTGAGTTTGGCGTCATTCGTCCACCAGCCGCCGAACTGCTGAAACTGCGCCCAAAACGAGGGCAAGTCACCCGCGCCGAAAAAGCCATCCGCCGCGCCGATCAGGCCGGTGACCTGCGCCTGCACAAAAGCGACTTCATCGGCGTAGGGCAATTTCCCAGCGGAGGCGGCCAGCAAAACATCGGCGGTGGCGCGCGTGTTGTAGAACGGGGCAATCACCGGCTGCGCGCCGGAAATCAGCGTCTGCCCGGCGCCGGTTGCGGCGCGCTGATAGCCCCACGATTCGAGGCCGGTGTGGTCGGGGAAAACATAATCGGCGGCCAGGGCGGTTTCATCGGGGAAGGATGCAAATGAAATGACGGTTGGCACTTTTTCGAGCGCTTCGCGGAAGCCGAGCGCGCGCGGCAGTTCAAACAACGGATTGACGCCGTGCACAAACAAGGTTTTGATTTTGCCCGCGTTCATGCGCTCAATCAGCGCGGCCATTTCTTTCAGGCTGGCCGGACGGTGATAGGCGTCATTGACGGCGGCGGGCGCGGTCAGATAGACGCCGCCGCTGGTGAAGGCATTCAGCGCAAGGATGGCTTTGCCCGCCTCGAGGCCGTTGCTTTGCGCCAGCGGAGCGCCGCCCGGCAGGGCAACGGGCCGTTCGGCGGCGGCGAAGAGCTGCGCCAGCCGTTCCAGCGTGGCTTGTTCCACGCCGGAGGCTTCGGCCACCGCGGCAACGTCCACGCCGTTAAAGGCGGGTAGCACTTTTCCTTTGATTTCAGCGGCCAGTTTGCCAAGCGCCAGCGCCACCAGACCCTCGGTGCCGGGGCGGACGGGAATCCACTCATCGGCTTTGGCGGCGGTCTGGCTCATGCGCGGTTCAAATTGCACCAGGTAGCCGCGTTTGGCGCGGCGCATGTTGGCGAATTCGCGCGTGTAGGCGACCGGCGAAAGCCAGGTTTCGAGGAAATTTGCGCCAAACGAGAAAACCAGGTCAGCGTTGGATAGGTCAAAAAATAAATTATCGGGTTTGCCAAAGATGGCGCGGGCGGCCTCACCGAGGGTGGCGCGCGCTTCAAAAACGGCCAGCGCGCTGAAGCGCAGCGGAGCGGCGGCGGCGTAGGCTTTGCTCAACTCGCCCGCCAGGTCAAACAAATGATCGGGCGCGGTTCCCAGCAAAAAGGCGAAATCACCGCCGGCCAGCGCCTTGCCCACCACGCCGATGGCGGCGTCCCAGTCCATATCGGTAAAGGTTTTTTCGCCGCGTTTATGCTGACCAGGATTTTGAATCCGGTCGGGGTTGTACAAGCCCTGCAGGCTGGCTTGCCCACGAGCGCAGGTTTTTCCCAGATTGACGGGGTTGTAGGGGTTGCCTTCCGCCTTGATGGCGCGTCCCTGATGCGTGCGAATCACCAGCCCGCAGGCGGCGGCGCATTCGCGGCAGGTGGTGGCGTAGAAGGTGCTCTGGCCGTTATAGGTATATTCCGGCATTTTGGTGTAGGGTTCGCGCACCACATAGCGCGAGGCCGGGCCGCAGCCCGTCAGAATTGTGGCAGTGGCCGCACCCAAACCGGCTAATTTTAGAAAGTCGCGCCGGGAAAAATTATCGGTCATAGGTCTTCCTTTCAGTCAAGAATCGCAATGCGCATCCGTACCGGGATTTTGCGGCATTAATAGTGACAAGTGCCGCACTCAATCAATTTGGTGCGTTTCACCGGGTCATTGGCCGTGCGTGCCTGGTGACAGGCAAGACACCAGCCCATGTTGACGGTCTGTTCGATTGTGGCGACAGTTTTCTTGCTCATGTCGCCGTGGCATTTTTCGCAGTTGAGGCCGGCGGCAATGTGCGGACGATGGTTAAAGTGAACAAAGTCGGGGACAATGTAAACGGGCACCCACTTAATGGCTTCGCCACGCTGAACATATCCGGCCAGTTTTTGCAGTTCCGGCGGCCATTTTTCCAGTGGAACGGGGTTGGCCGGGTCGGAATATTTTTTCAACTGGCCGTGACAGGCCCAGCACTTTTGCTCGGTCGGCAGACCCGCTGAAGCCTGACGCTGTGCGCCCGGATGGCAGTACAAACATTGAATTTGCAGGCCAACGTGAATGTTGTGCGGAAACTGAATCGGCTGTGGCGGCGGAACCTGCGTCTGGTAAAACGCCCAGCCTGCGCCGCCCACCAATGCCAGGAACGCAATAACAAGCGAATACTGAATAGCCGGCTTTTTTAGAAGGTTAAGAATTCTCTCCATGCTCTCTCCTGTGGAGTTGCAATAAAATTGCTTTATGACGTTTTTTGTCTGTGACGCTTTGCGTTCTCGGTGGCGAAATGAGGCTTGATTTTTGAAAACGGATGGGGACAGTAGCGAGACGATTATACAAGACAACTTAAAATATGATAAGAAATATCCGCTATGGTGACCTGTTATATTGGGTGAAATTCCATCACCCGATTTGGTGAATTTCAAAACGATGATACTAAAATCACTGGTGAATACCCACAAATCGTCAAATGTCGTCCTGCGGCCAAAAGCGACATAAATATCGCGCTACGTTGTGCGATATTTATGTCGCTTTACATGGTAGAGCAAAGATATGGGGTATCACCGATAAGTCTTGTCTGGATTTCGAGATTACAAAAAGCGTCCCGAAGATTTTTTACCTTCGGGACGCTTTTCTATCTCACCAACTTTTGATCCGGCGGACAGGCTTCCGCCGCCGCTGCGAGCATGGCCGGGTTGGACGAGACCGCCCCGCCGTAGTATTTCTTTTGGAAGAAGAATGCCACATTAACCAGCCCAATCATCACCGGCACTTCCACCAGCGGACCAATCACTGCCGCGAAAGCCGCGCCGCTGTTGATGCCAAAAACCGCCACTGCTACGGCAATCGCTAATTCAAAATTATTGCTGGCAGCAGTGAAGGAGAGCGTCGTCGTTTGCGAATAGTCCGCGCCGAGGCGGCGCCCCATCCAGAATGAGACGAGGAACATCAGCACGAAATAAATCAAGAGCGGGATGGCGATCCGAACCACATCCAGCGGAATCTGGACGATGAGATTCCCTTTCAGCGAGAACATGACCACAATCGTAAAGAGCAACGCTATCAGCGTCAGCGGGCTGACTTTGGGAACGAAGTTCTTGTAGTACCAGTCGCGCCCTTTAGCGCGTACCAAAATCAGGCGGGTGAGAAATCCCGCCAGGAAGGGAATGCCCAAATAGATGAAGACGCTCTCGGCAATCTGCCCGATGGTGATATTGACGGTGACACCGTCCAGCCCGAACCAGGTCGGCAGGATGGTGAGAAAAACGTAAGCATAGACGCTGTAAAACAAGACTTGAAAGACGCTGTTGAACGCGACCAGCCCAGCCGCGTATTCGGTGTCGCCGTGCGCCAGTTCGTTCCAGACGATGACCATGGCAATGCAGCGCGCCAGTCCAATCATGATTAATCCCGCGATATATTCGGGATAGCCACGCAGAAAAACGATGGCGAGTACAAACATCAGCACGGGGCCGATAATCCAGTTTTGAATCAGCGAGAGCGACAGAATCTTTTTATTGCGAAAGACATCGCCCAATTCTTCGTATTTGACTTTGGTAAAGGGCGGGTACATCATCAGAATCAAGCCGATAGCAATCGGGATATTCGTTGTCCCGACCGAGACGGCGGCGTTGAAGGCTTTTACGCCTGACGGGGCGAGAAAACCAATCGCCACGCCGAGCGCCATCGCCGTGAAAATCCACAGCGTCAGGTAGCGGTCAAGGAAGGAAAGTTGTTGAGTAAGGGATTTTTGCATGTCTGTCTCCTGTTATTTGTTGTAGCGCAAATCAGAGATTTGCGCCACGGCTTGCGGGGTTAAAAATCGTTCAAATAAGAATATTTCCAATCTTGCCAGTCTGTCGCCAGCCCGGCTTCGACTGGGTTGTTCAAAATGTAACTGATGATATTTTCAAACTCGCGCTGGTTGCGAACTACATGGTCATAACTCTCGTGCTGCCAAAATGCGCCGCTGCCGCCAAGAATCTTGCGGCAGGCATGACCTGTGCGTCCTTTAAGCAATTTCATGGCGTGGCTCAGGGATGTGTAATGCTGCCCTTGCTTCAGCGGCGGCGGCGTGGCGACGCCTTGCAGGTCAATCAAAATATGCGCGTGGTTAGGCATGATGCAATAACAAATTAAGCGGTAGGTCTCTGGATGCAAAGCGTGAACTTCACGTCTGACTATTTCCGCAACTCTTGGGTCTTTCAACCACTGCGGACCAGCGCTGTGCGCCAGCAGAGCGTCATAGCGGGCAAACATTTTTTTAAACAGTATGTAGCGTTCTTCTGCCAGCGCTTCGCCTTGAAAATTTCGCGCTAAATTTTCTTCTGCTTTTTGGCGTTCAAGGTGCAAGGATTCCAACGCTTCTTGCGGCAGAGACCCTGCCAGCCGAAAGGTGACAAAATATACCGCGTTCGGCGGATGCCAGTGGGGTAAACGTCGGTAGAAGAGTTCTGTTTCCATAATGAAATTGTAGGGCAAGTCTGTGACTTGCCGCGCAAATTGGAAATTTGCGCCATGTAGCGCAAGTCTGCGACTTGCGACGCAAATTGGAAATTTGCGCCACGTAGCGCAAGTCTGCGACTTGCGACGCAAATCAGAGATTTGCGCCACGCAGCAACGCTGGGATTTCAATCAACATATCATCGCGCACCTTGCGGAAATCGGCAATATCATCGGTCTTGGCGGGGTCGGGAAAACTATGATGGACGCGCTTGCCTTTCCCGAGCCAGACGGGACATTCCTCCGCCGCCGAATCGCAGACCGTGACGACGACGTCAAACTCCGCGCTGCGGAATTCGTCCGCGAGTTTGGAGCGTCCCTCGTGTTGGATTCCAATCTCTGCAAGCGCGGCAATCGCTTTGGGGTGGACGAACCCCGCGGGCTTCGTCCCTGCGCTGACGGCTTGCCACTCGTCCGCCAGCCGCGCATTGACAATTGCCTCCGCCATTTGCGAGCGGCAGGAATTACCTGTGCATAAAAATAAGACCTTGCGTTTCATACAGTTTGCTTCTCCATAATAGATTCGATTTTTTTTCAAATGGCAGGCACGGAAATCTTTCCGCCACTGCTCAACACTTCGTTATTGATCAACACCAGCGGCAACTGCGCTCCTGCTGGCATAGGCGGACAATCCGCGTCGAACAAATCAAAATAGCAGATTTCCACCGCATCGCCAAATTTTGTTTTCAACTGTCCCGCCGCCCAGTTGGCGACATCGCGCCACGAATCTTTAACGCCGCTGGAGCAGGCAATCGGCGCGCCGATAATGTGAACGAGAACGCTCATGCTTTCACCTGCTCGCCATACGCGCGATTGCCCAACTCCGCCAGCATCTCCAGCCCCTTCACTTCCTGCGGCTGGAGCGGAATCTCCAGCACGGGCACAGCAAAACGCTCGCGGATTTCCGCCAGATACCTGACCTGCATCTTGCGCCGCGCCTGTGCAAAGGGCGTCGTCGCCGCTTCGGGCGGGATGACGAAATTCACCACCACCAGCCCTGGCTGAATGCCGACTGTCGCCAATTCCTGCGCGGCGCGCCAGGCTTCCAAAATCGGCGTGGATTCGGGGTACATCACAAACGCAAACGTGCTTTGCGCCGGGTCGCGCATCATCTCAATCACCTGTCCGAAGCGCTGCTTGGCAACATCATCGGCGGCAGTCGCATCCACCGAAGCAAAGACCTTCACATCAATCTGCTGGCTCCAATCCAGCGGCAGTTCCAGCAGACGCATGGTGTGTCCCGTCGGCGCGGTATCGAACACCACCGCGTCCCAATCCGTCTGCGAAGCGTAATCAATAAACTGGTCAAACGCCGCCATCTCTTCGGTGCAGGGCGAATCGAGTTCTTCTTCCATCACCTTAATTGCGCTTTCAGGTCGTCCGCGCTGACGGGCGTCATTCAGAATACGCGCCTTGTACGTTTCGGCGGCGGCTTTCGGGTCAATCTTGACCGCCCACAGGTTCGGCTGTCCACTGACCGCAGTGACATCATCGCCCACAGGCTGACCCAACACGTCGCCCAAATGCGCGGCGGGGTCAGTCGTCAGCAGCAGAGTCTTGCGTCCCTGCTGCGCCAGCCAGACCGCCGTCAGGCACGAAGCGACTGTTTTGCCGACGCCGCCCTTACCCGCAAAAAATACTGTGCGGCGATGACTGTTCGGCTGGATGCGGGCGCGGATTTCGTCAATGGATGAAGTTTCTACGCTGATAATTTTCCCGCCGCTCGATTCCGACTCCGCTGGGGCTTGCTCGCCGTCAAAGAAAATTTTCCCCACCCCGCGCAGCCGCGCCGCGCCCGTAATCTCGCCCGAAAGCAGAGTCATGCGCTGGGTCGGGTACGGCAGTTCGGCGCTGATTTGTTTCAGGTAGCGCGCCTGCATCTCGGAGCGAGCCGCAAACAGCGGGTTGGATTTTTCCGAAGCGGGGATAATCCCGTTGATGATGATGCGGTAGGTGTGAATCCCCAGTTTGGTCAGTTCGCTGATGGCGCGTTTTGTCTCGCGGATGGCTATCGCTTCGGGGTGCAGGACAAAGGTAAAGGTCGAGAGCGATTCGTCGCGTAGGGCGGCCAGCGCGTTTTCGTATTTATGTTTCGCGTCTTGAATCGCGGCGGCGGGACCGATGCAAGTCTGCCCGCTGCCCGCGCTGGCGGCGTCAATGGATTGACTCCACTCGGCGGGCAGTTCCAGCAAACGGATGGTGTGACCCGTGGGCGCGGTGTCAAAAATAATGACGTCAAATTCAGGCGCGGATTCGCCGCGCACGATGAAATCGGTGAAGCGATCGAAGGCGGCGACTTCCGCCGTGCAGGGACCGCTCATCTGCTCTTCCATCACCTGCACCATCTGGGCGGGGAAGGCGGCGCGCAACGGCGACATGGCGCGGTCAATGTATTCCTGCGTGGCTCTGTCGGGGTCAATTTCCATCGCCGATAAATTGGGGACGCCCGCAATCGGCGTGACGTGATGACCAATTTTCTGCTCGAATACATCCGCCAAATTTGACGCGGGGTCGGTGGTGACGATGAGCGTACGCTTGCCTTCATCGGCATAGCGGACGGCGTGCGTGCAAGCCATGCTGGTCTTGCCCACGCCGCCTTTGCCTGAGAAGAAAATGAATTGGGTCATTGTTTTTCCTTGATGTAATGTGTAGCGCAAGTCTCTGACTTGCGGCGCAAATTGGAAATTTGCGCTACGATAGCGTGGCTTTCACTTCATCCATCGTCGGATACGCGCCCACTTTAATCACCTTGCCGCGCACAACGATAATGTGTGGCGCAAGTCTCTGACTTGCGGCGCAAATTGGAAATTTGCGCTACGATAGCGCGGCTTTGACTTCATCCGCTGTTGGGTACGCGCCCACTTTGATGACCTTGCCGCGCACAACGATAATCGGCAGGGCGTCCATTTGTTTCTCGCGGACGAGTTTCATCACTTCGGCATTGCCCAAAAAGGCGTTGGGGCTGCTCGCCATCTGATAGCGTTCCACGCGCAAGTTGTCGCGCTGGAGCGACATGACCATCTCGTTCACGTCCAGCAAAGTTTGGTCAAGGACGGGCCCGCATAGTCCAGTGGGGCAGCACATCGGCGGGTCGAAGAATTCCACGTCCGCGGGGGCAATCGAAATCGGCAGGGTGTTGAGCAAGGGGATAACGTCAGTCATGATCGTTCAGTCTCCGTTGAATATTTCGTAGCGCGAGATTTATCTCGCACTACGCTGTGCCGCGCAAGTCAGAGACTTGCGCTACAGACGGTCCGCAGGTCAGGCGGCGGGGTTGGATGCGCGCTGGGTCGAAGAACGCCCCAAAAGCGGCGTTGAGTTCATCCAGCGCGGCGCGGTTGATGGAGTAGTAAATCCAGCGCGAGTCGATGGCGTCGCGTTCCACGTCCACTAATCCGACTCCGCGCAGTTTGCTCAGGTGATGCGAAATCAGGTTGGGCGCCATTTGCAAGGCGTCACCCAGTTCGCAATTGCATTGCACGCCGTCTATTAGCAGATTGATGATCAACAGGCGTTTCGGCTCGGCGAGAACTTTGAGCCGTTCTGCCAATGTTTCCAAGTTCACAGGGGCGGGATGGAGCTCATCCGAAATATAGTTCAACATAAGTTGAATTATATAGGGAAACAAAATTTTGTCAAGACTGAGATTTTTGTCTGTCAAATATTGCAGTCAGCGTAGGGGTTTTCTGAAGTGGAAATTGATTTTAGAGAAAAAAAAGGGCGATTTAAGGTGTAAATTAATAGCTGCTGTTACGCAGCCTTGAGAGATTGCAACCCATCGTGGACCACACGAATCGCTTTGGGGTATAATCGTGCCCGCAAAACAAAATGATTGAAATGTCGCTTGCCACGGGAATGTCCGTGTCATTGACATGATATAGACAGTTCAGCAGATTGAACCCTTGCACTGCACGGCATTTTGTATGATCATAATACCAGCACATCACTTCGTTTTCATCGGTATACGGTTTTTCTTGGATCGTGTCATCAAAAATCGGAACAGCCTCCTCCTGTTCCACTTCGCGCACTGTAGCTGCTCAGCCGCAGTGTTTCGTTGGACTAAAGTCCCGCATCAGTTCATGAAAGTCCGCTAAAGCGGACTCGTTGCGCCAGCCCGAAGAGATTCCACGTACTGAGCAGACGGCTTCAGCCCCGCAAAACAAGGATGGCTGAGCATCTACGTTCTTTGGTTCGATCTTTGCGCGGATCCCTGACCTTGCTAAAATGTGCTTCAATTGCTTCCAGGGCTTCTTCGGCATGGCTACATCCTACGGCATAGTCAGTTTTGCCTCAATTTAGACGCGATTGCCCTGGTTTTCTTCTCCGTTTGCCAATAAAATACGTGTTATACTGGCTAGGTAATTGAATAATCGGATCCCTAGTGTCGGAACTTTATAAAGTTGTAGGGTAAAAACGGCTGAATTGCGCCGTTTTTACCCTACAAAATCGGAAAGTTCCGGTACTAGCCGTACCTTGGCCGCTGACCCTTTTATGGGTTGGCGGCCATTTTCTTCCCGGCCAAGCCGGAGAAAGCAGTAAAAATGGAACCAAGAATTTACGTTGGCAACCTTGCCAAATCAACCACACAAGATGATCTCACCACCCTGTTTACGCAAGCCGGAAAAGTCGAATCGGTGGAAGTCATCAAAGACCGCGATAGTGGCCTGCCCAAAGGCTTTGCTTTTGTGACCATGGGTTCGCAGGCTGACGCCGATAAGGCCGTCGGCATGTTTAACGCTTATTTGCTGGCCGAAAAAGAACTCAAGGTCAACATCGCCAAACCGCGCGTAGAGCACGCTTCGACCCGCTAATTTCGAAATCACGGCTGTTTACGTCCCTCGCCCCAACTGGCGAGGGACGTTTTTAAAATTACCTAACACAACCACATGCGAAATGGATATAATCTTCTTATTGATTCCCCTATTTTCATCGTCCGCATTTTGGAGGAAAACCCATGACCATTTCTGCTTTGCAAGAAGAACGCGTTCCCGTCCCCAGCCGTATCTGGATTTCAGTGGCTGATTCCGCTGTCGCCATCCTGCAATCGCTGGTAGCCGCTGGCGCGCTGACGTATTACTTCGTCAACGTGCGCGGCCTGTCCACCTATTACACCGGCATCGTCTGGCTGCTGTTTGGCATTTGGAACGCGGTTAATGACCCGCTTTTCGGCTACATCAGCGACCGCACAAAAAGCGATTTGGGCCGGCGCATCCCTTACATCCGCTACGGCGCGCCGCTGTTAGTGCTGTCGTTTGCGCTTTTCTGGGTGGACGTACCCTTCCTGCAAAGCCAGGTGGGATTGTTTATTCAAATGCTGTTGGCGCTTTTCCTGTTCGACACCATGTACACCGCCATTGCCACCAGCCTGTACATCATGCCCTTTGAAGTGGCGATTTCCAACAAGGCGCGCTCCAGCATCTTCGTCTGGAAAATTATTTTTCAGGTCTTTACCATCATCGTTCCGCTGGCGATTGAAGGGACGATTAAGCCCCAGGTCGGCGACGCTGCCGCCACCAATTTTTTCCGTTGGTTTCTGATTGCTTTTGGCGTTGGCATGGGCGTGCTGGTTTTTGTTAGCACCTTTTTTTACAAAGAAAAACACTACACCCAGGAAGAAGAACAATTCGATTTTCTGAAAGCGTTCAAGTCTTGTTTCACCAATCGCTCGTTTGTCATCTTCGAGGTGATCAGTTTCACCATCATCTTCGTTCAAACTTCGCTAATGCAGGGTTTGTGGTACTACTTTGACGAAATCGCCGTCCCACGCACCTCGCTCTATATCGCGTTAGCGGCAGGCATTATCGGCGGCATTTTCCTGTGGGTTAACCGCCGCGAACCCTGGGGCGTGAAGCGCAGCACCCAAGCCTTTAGCTTGCTGTTTGGCATCGGCGCGTTACTCATCGCTGTCTTTGGCCGTGACGTAATTGCCGCTACGATTGGTTTTCTGCTCTTCGGGCTGGGCTTTGCGGGCGGCATGTATCTGATACCGATGATGAATGGCGATGTGGTGGACATGGACGAACACCGCACCGGCCTACGCCGCGAGGGCATGTACGCCGGCGTCAATAGTTTTATTACCAAACCGGCGATCAGCATTGCCCAGTGGGCGATGCTGACGATTATGACCATGTACGGCTACAACCAGAGTCTTGCCAAGGGCCTGCAATCATCAGCAGCGCAAACCGGCATTTTGCTTGGTTGGGCGCTGGTGCCCGGCATTCTGCTTCTGATTTCGTTCATTTTTCTGTTCTGGTATCCGCTGGATGGCGAAGGTTGGTTGGCGATCAAAGCCAAACTGGCCGAAATTCACAAAGAAAAAGAACGCAAATACCTCGAATCCAAAGGCTATAAGATGACCGAATAGATTGTTTAGGTCAACAAAAAGAGCGAACGGTAAACCGTTCGCTCTTTTTTGTTGCGCAAACGTGATGTCTCAGGCATAGCGCTTTCCGAGCGTACCATCCGAATGTAAACATCCGGGCTGATTTTATGACCCCTGCCAAAATGTCCCGTCAGTCAGCCGAACCACTGCTTCTGGCGATTGCCAACACTTCACCAAGTTGGCCCCACAATCAAAAGCGACATAAATGTCGCTTTGCAAGGCAAAATGTACCATTCAACCTGCCGTCGCCGATAATTGAATCCACCGGCGACGGCACAGCGAGAAAGCGTGAACGGTTACCAAAAAATTCTCTCTGAACGGCAATCTATCTACTTCGACCAAATTGCCAGTTCAAGCGTGATGCGCTCAAAATAGCTGTCATCGGGCAAAGCGCTCTGACCGTACTGAGCATCCATTACCGTCACCACCATTTGCAGGGTCTGCGTCTCCAGCACTACCTGACGATGGGGTTCGACCATGGTTAATTCGCCCTTCGATTCGAGTTTGGCGCGGATGGCCGCGTCATTAAAGGCGTGCGTGCTCATCAAAACTTTGGTCACGGTCTGAATGTCGTTTTTATCGAACATCCAAACTTCAAAAGCAGTTACTTTTTTGGGGTCGCCCACGCCAATCGTTTCGGAAATACCAACACCACACTCGCCCAAAAACTCTCCGGCCTGTGAGTCGATGCTAAATGAGTCATCGAACAAGTCATCGCCCAAAACATAGGTGGTGACGTATTGCGCCACTGGTGGCGTTTGCGCCACTGCCGAAAAATCTGTTTTTTCGATGTTGCGAGTGATTTCTGCCGCTTGGGCTGCGGCGGAAGCCGGAACGCCAGCGTGACGAGAACTGCGAAAAAGATAATAAGCCGCTCCACCCAACACGACCAGCGCCAGCAGGCCGCCCAGCACCGCCGCGATTGTCAGAAACCCATTGCCGCCGCTTGAAGCGGGAGGCTCTGCCGTTTGTGGTGCAGAGGGCGACATCAGGCCAACCTGGGTAAATTGCTGTTCCAACAAGGCAATAGCTTGGGGGTTTTGCATCCCAGGATCAGCCTTGATTTCCTGAAAAACGGTATAGGCATACGGGCCAAGTTCGCCGTAACGCCGCGCCGCCAGATTCAAATCCTGATTGACTTGGAAGGAGTCAATCGCTGTACGCATATATTCCATGCGCAAATCGGGGCGCAGGTTTTCTACTGGCTGGTCAACCCATTGCACCGGCCAAATTTGCCAGGCGAAGAGCAGACCCAGCGCCAGCCCAACAACGAGGGACAAAACCACCTGCACAATCGGCTTTTTTGCGTATTCGGTGAGGACAGTCATGAAGCGCTCCTTTCGAGTCATCGTAGCAACGGAACAAATGTATTATACATAAAATAACACTGGAAAAACCGGACAAAAAGTTCTCGTAAACTTCTTATTCGGAAGCAGTTTCCGCCACGATAGTTTCCAGTAGAAAAGATTCCGAGCAGTTCAGGCATTGCGACTCGCGTTTGTTTGCCACCACCAATGTTCCGCCACATTTTGGACAGGGTGTTGCCAGCGGGCGCTTCCACGAGGTGAAATCACAGGTGGGATAGTTGGCGCAGCCATAGAAAACACGCCCCTTGCGCGTCTTGCGTTCCACTACATCGCCGTGGTCTTTAGGACATTTCACACCAATTTTATCCAGCCAGGGTTCGGTGTAGTGGCATTCCGGGAAGCCGGAGCAGGAAATAAATTTACCAAAACGCCCGTAGCGAATGACCAGTTCTTTGCCACAATCGGGACAGGCGCGGCCAATCGGTTCGGGCCCGCTTTTGGTGACGGGCATTTCAGCCTGGGCTTGCTTCACCTTGACAGCGAAGGGACGGTAGAAAGCGTCTATCACCTGCGTCCACTCCGATGCGCCATCCGCCACTTTATCCAGGTCGGTTTCCATCTGCGCGGTAAAGTTGACATCTATAATTTCTGGGAAGTAGCGTGTCATCATGTCATTGACAACCATGCCCGTTTCAGTCGGTTGCAGGCGTTTCTCCACACGCACAACGTAACCGCGTTCTTGGACAGTGGAAAGGGTGGGCGCATAGGTGGAAGGCCGGCCAATTCCGTACGACTCAAGTTCTTGAACCAACGAGGCTTCTGAAAAACGCGGCGGTGGCTGGGTGAAATGTTGTTCCGGCAAGATGCGCACCAGCGTTTGGGGTTGTCCTTCGACAATTTTGGCAGGAATACGCACGTTGTCGTCGTCTTTCACGTCATCGTTGCGGGTTTCCTCGTACACCACCAAAAATCCAGGAAATTTGACAGTTGAGCCTGCCGCGCGCAATAAATAGGTGTGTGCGCCTTGGCCGGCAACTTCCACCGAAAGAGTGTCGTACGCCGCCGATTCCATTTGCGAGGCGGTGAAGCGCTGCCAAATTAGCTGGTAGAGTTTGAACATGGCTGAGTCAAGGAACTGTTTAACCTTCTCTGGCGCGCGGAAAGTGGACGTAGGCCGAATGGCTTCATGCGCCTCCTGTGCGCCCACCGCGCGGGTTTTGTATTCCGGCGGCTGAGGCGGCAAGAAATCATTCCCGTAGCGCTCGCCAATGAAACGGCGGGCTTCGTCGCGCGCCAGTTGCGAGATGTTGGTCGAATCAGTACGCATGTACGTTATCAGGCCGGTATTGCCGCCCTCGCCGACATCCAACCCTTCGTACAATTTTTGCGCCAGTCCCATCGTGCGCTTGGCGGTGAAACCCAGTTTGCGCGAGGCTTCCTGCTGAAGCGTGGAGGTGATGAACGGGGCTGAGGGCTTGCGCCGCCGCTCGCCGCGCTTGATTTTACTGATGCTATATGCCGCCGCTTGCATGTCCGCTAAGTGCGACTCGGTCTGCGCCTGAGAAGTTAGCTCCGGCTCCAGATCGTCTACCCGCGCCAGTTTCGCCACAAAAGATTGTTTTCCGCCCTGAGGAAGCAGTTCAGCGGCAATTGTCCAGTATTCTTGTGGGGTGAAATCATCAATCTGACGCTCGCGTTCCACAATCAGACGCAGGGCCACCGACTGTACGCGCCCCGCTGAAAGGCGCGAGCGCACTTTCTCCCACAGAATCGGGCTGATGCTATAGCCAACCAAGCGGTCAAGCACGCGCCGCGCCTGTTGGGCGTTAACCAAGTTCATATCAATTTCGCGCGGGTGACTGAAGGCCTCGGCAATGGCGGGTTCGGTGATTTCATGGAAAACAACCCGCTTGACCAGGTTCTCCGGCATGTCCGTGGCTTCCATCAGATGCCACGAGATGGCCTCCCCTTCACGGTCAGGGTCAGTTGCCAGGTAAATTTCGGCGTGCGTTTTTGCGAGTTGCTTAATTTCTTTGACTATTTTGATTTTTTCGTTGGGGACGCGATATTTTGGCGCAAAGTGATTATCCACGTCCACCGAAAGCTGCGAGCGCAGCAAGTCGCGCACATGCCCCACCGAGGCGCGGACGGTGTAGCCCTTGCCTAAAAAGCGGCCCACCGTCTTGGCCTTGGCCGGTGATTCAACGATAACCAGTTTTCCGGAGCGTTTTTCTTCGCGTTTTGGGGCTTCCTGCCCGGCATGGGCTTCGGTTCTGCCCGTGCGATACATGCGCGTACCGCACACCGGGCAAATTCCGCGCGTGACCGGTGCGCCAACGGCGTTGAAGGTGGCTTGCGCGTTTTCAATTTCGCGCTTGGCCTTACATTTCATGCAATAAGCTTCCATCAGTTCTCCAGAACCCGGGGCGGGCTATAAATAATTTTCCTGATTATGTTTTTTAAGATGCGCGACGACTTCTTTCACTTGTTGCGATTGGTCGGTCTTGCATATTAACAACACGTCGCCCGTTTCTACCACGACAATATTGTCCATTCCAATCGTCACAATCAGGCGGTCACTGCCTACCGCATATACCAGGCTGTTATGTGTATCTAATGCCAAATGTTGGGCGTTGAAATCCACGTTGCCATTCATATCGGGCAGTAAAACTTCCAAGAGCGAATCCCACGAGCCAACATCGCTCCAACCCAAGCCGCCCGCAGGGAGGACGGCCACTTTATCGGCTTTTTCCATAACGCCATAGTCAATGGTTTCAACTTTCAATCCGGGCCAGACGGCATCCATAACGGAAGCGCGATTCGGCGCAGCGACAATTTGTTTCAGCGTCGAAGCCAGTTCTGGCATCTGGCGGGAAAATTCAGCCAGGATGGTTTTTGTTTTCCAGATGAACATGCCGCTGTTCCACGAGTGGCCGCCCGCGCGGAGCATAGCGGCGGCGGCGGTTTCATCTGGCTTTTCCTTAAAGCGCTTGACGGTGTACGTTGGATAACGAAACGCGCCGGGGAGCGCTTCGCCCTGCTGAATGTAGCCGTAGGCGGTGGAGGCCTGGCTTGGCGTGATACCGAGTGTGACCAGGTAATCAGCGTGGGCAACGTCTACCGCCGCGCCCAGCAGGTAGTGAAACAAGTCGCGGTTGCGGATGAAATGATCAGCGGGCAAAACAGCCATGACGGCCTGCGGGTCGCGCTGATACAAAATGGCGGCGGCCAGGCCAATGACGGAGGCCGTGCCGCGCGGGGCAGGTTCAATCAGGTAGTTTTCGGCGGGAATTTCTGGGCATTGCGCCATCATGGCGCGCGCCTGTTCGGCCACGGTGACAACAAAAATCCGTTCAGCGGGTAAGAGACCATCGAGGCGGCGAACCGTACTTTGAAATAAGGTTTCTTCGCCCAATAATGGCAGAAGTTGTTTGGGACTGTTTTTTCGTGAGACCGGCCAAAGGCGTGTACCGCCCCCTCCAGCCATGATGACGGCATAGGTATGGTTCATGAGAAAGGGAAAATAGAGAGTAGAGACAATGTAGGATAAAGAGAATAGAGCAGGAGAAGACGAGATAAGTTTGGCCGATTGTAACCCCGAACAAGCGTTTTATTCAATCTCTGGATTTTCATCATTTCACATTGTACTCCCCTGGCGGCTCGCGCATTCCGACATAAGTCATCCCACCCACCTGGCGCACCATGCCTTTCAGCTCCATCATCGTCAGGGCGGCAGAAATTTTCTCAATGGGCAGACCGGTACGGGCGCGAATATCGTCTACATGCAAAGGCTCAGCGCCGAGCAAATTCCACAAGGCCGCTTCCACCGGTTCGGAGGGCAGGTTCTGACGAATCTCACGACGTTCAACGTTGCGATTCAAGTCAAGCGCGGTCAACAAATCAGCGGGGGAAAGCAGCGGATGAGCGCCATTGGCAATCAGACGATTGGCGCCCTTGCTCTGCGGGGCATAAATGTTACCGGGGACGGCAAAAACTTCGCGCCCCTGTTCTGCCGCAAACGAGGCCGTAATCAGCGCCCCGCTGGTTTCTCCGGCTTCGATGACAACGACTGCGCGCGCCAACCCGCTGATGATACGGTTGCGCGGTGGAAAGTTAGTGGCGTCAGGCGGCGTGCCGGGGGCGTAATCGCTGATGACGGCGCCCTGCGCGGCCATTTTCTCGGCCAGGGCGCGATGTTCGGGCGGGTAAATTTTATCTACGCCCGAACCGAGTACGCCGATGGTGCGGCCACCCGCTTTGAGCGCGGCGTTATGCGCCACCGCGTCCACGCCGCGCGCCAGCCCACTGACGATGGTGACCCCGTTGCCCGCCAAAACGCTGGCAAGTTCTTCCGTCACCTGACGCCCATAGGCCGAAACTGCGCGCGTGCCCACAATCGCCACCGACCAATCGTCTTCGGGGGTGATTTCGCCGCACAAGTACAACACGGGCGGGGGTTGGTCAATTTCCTTCAGACGAAGGGGATAATGCGCATCGTTCCAGGTGAGCAAGCGAATGCCAGATTTTTCGATACCGGCCAGGTACTCGTCCAAATTGATATTCTTCCGGGCGAGAATGACACGTTCCGCAATTTTCGCACTCAGGCCTGCCGCCGTTAAATCAAGCGGCGAGGCGTTCCAGGCGCTTTCCAGATCGCTAAAGTAGTCAAACAGGGCCTGCAAACGTACAGCGCCAATGCCCTTGACCAGCGTAAATCCCACCCAGAAGCGCCGATCGTCCATTTCAGGCTTCGTCCACCAGGCCCGGCAACAGATGAACCTTCATGCGTTGCTGCTCCAGATTGATTTCGAGCAACACCTGCTGAAGCGCGGGAAGCAGAATTTCACGCCCGGCCTCGTTGCGAACAACGTAAACGTCATTCGCGCCGGTTTGGATGATTTCCGTCACCGCGCCAAGAGGAATGCCGTTTTCGTCTTCCACTTGCAAGCCGATAATTTGATGGTGGTAATATTCGCCTTCAGGCAGGGGCGGGCGGTCGTCAGCGCGCACATAGGCTACTTTACCGGTCAGCTTGGCAGCTTGTTCATGCGTCGAAACGCCATCAAAGCCCAATACCATGCCGTCGTTGTGCGGTTTGCGGCGGGTAATTTTCAGCGGAGTTCTTTCATCACCTAAATAGAGCAACGTTCCCGGGCGAATGCGCTCGGGAAAATCGCTGTAAACTTCAAATACCAGATCGCCTGCCACGCCATGCGGGCGGCGCAACAGCCCAACGGCCAGATAAAGATCACTCATCAGGGTTCCATCACGTCCAGCGTGACTTGCTGGCCTTCACGTTCGGCGGCGACCCGAAGCAGGACGCGGATGGCATTGGCAACACGACCACCCTTGCCAATCACACGGCCCATGTCTTCTTTGGCGACGCTCAAATGCAACCGCACGCGGTTTCCCTGATGCGACTGGTCAACCTGTACCTGGTCAGGCGATGCCACCAGCGACTGGGCGATGAATTCGGTCAGAGATTTCATTGAAATTCTCCAATACTTACATTTTCCCCACGAAGAGCACGAAAGCGCCTTGAAATTCGCGTTTTCCGTGCGCCTCGTGGCAGGAACTACCGGCCTTATTTGTTGGTTTTGACGCTGATGTTGCGGGTGGCTTCGGCGGTTTTTGATTCTTCCACCAGTGTGGCAACTGCTTCGCCTTTTTTGAAGCGGGAAAAACGGTCGAGTGTGCCGGTGGTTTTGAAGATTTGTGCCACAGATTCGGTTGGTTGAGCGCCTTTGCTCATCCAGTCGAAAACTTTGGCTTCATCAACGGTGATGGTACCGGGGTTGGTACGCGGGTTGTAGAAGCCGATGATGTCGAGGAAGCGGCCATCGCGCGGCGATTCTTTGTCGGCGACGATGATGCGGTAGGACGGTTGGGCCTTGAGGCCAATGCGGCGAAGACGAATACGAACCATTTGAACTGACTCCTTGTTGAAATTGTGAAAATATTACCCAAAAAGACGCGGCAGACCTTTCATGCCGGTCTTTTGGAGGGCTTTCATCATGCGTTGCATTTCACGATATTGCTTGATGAGGCGGTTGACGGCCTGCACATCCATGCCTGAACCGGCGGCGATGCGGCGGCGGCGCGAGGCGTTAAGAATGTCGGGCTGGCGGCGCTCCTGGCGGGTCATCGAGTTGATGATGGCTTCGGTCTGGCTGAAGTTTTTTTCCACGTCGCGTGGGTCAATGCTTTTGGCGGCCTGCCCCAACTGGCCGGGCAGCATTTCCAAAATTTGGGAGAGCGGCCCCATCTTTTTCATCTGGCGCATCTGGTCGAGCCAATCTTCCAGATCAAAACTGCCACTCATCATTTTCTTGGCTTGTTTTTCGGTAGCGCCCGCATCAAAAGCGGCTTCGGCTCTTTCAATCAGGCCGATGACGTCGCCCATGCCGAGGATGCGCGAGGCCAGGCGTGCGGGGTCGTAGACTTCCAGCGCGTCGAGTTTTTCGCCGGTGCTGAGGAACTTAATCGGCACACCGGTCACCGAACGGATGGAAATGGCCGCTCCGCCGCGCGAGTCGCCGTCCATTTTGGTCAAAATCAGGCCGGTCAGGGCAACCGCATCGCGGAAGCCTTCTGCGACGTGTAGCGCTTCCTGACCAATCATCGAATCGACTACCAACAGGGTTTCTGCCGGCGGTACACGCTTGAGGATGGCTTTGAGCTCGTCCATCAGCGCGTCATCCAACTGTGAGCGGCCAGCCGTATCAATAATCATGACGCCGAAGCCGCCTTTTTGCGCCTGGTCAAAGGCTTTGGCGACCAGGTCGGGCGGTTTCATGCCGGGTTCGGTAATTACGGGCACGTCCACCCGTTCGCCCAAGGCTTGCAATTGTTGAACCGCTGCCGGACGATAGGGATCGCCCGCAACCAGCATCACGCGCTCGCCTTTGGCGCGCAACAGTTTGGCAATTTTACCGGCGGCAGTGGTTTTGCCGGAACCTTGCAGGCCGACCAACATCAGCACCCGCGGTTTGGCGCCGGTGAGATTAAGCGGAGAGACAATGCCCAGCGTGTCAATCAGTTCTTCATGAACAATTTTGATGACCTGCTGGCCGGGGTTCAGCGCCCGTGAGACTTCAGCGCCGATGGCGCGTTCTCGCACCCGGGCAACAAAATTTTTGACAACGCTGTAATGCACATCCGCTTCGAGCAGCGCCAGGCGCACTTCGCGCATGGCAACGTCCACGTCGGCCTCGGAAAGTTTCCCGCGGCGGCGCAGTCCATCGAATACCTGATTCAGGCGGTTGGTGAGAGTCTCAAACATGGCAATTAAAAATAAATTTTTTCACCCCGAACGAGAGTCGCCACTTGGGAGACTGGAGTCCAGCGTGAAATGAGTTATCGAACGGGCGCTATTGTAGCCGTAAGAAGGAGAAAATGCAAGGGCAAAAACCTGGTGATTGCCACAAGCCGCCAATTTTCGTCCTGCGGACAAAAGCGACATTTATGTCGCTTTGCAGGGTGGAACAAAGATGTGAGTAATCACCAGCTTTTATCGGTTGCTAAATTTCCGCAATGTGGGTAAGATAAGGAAACCATGACGAGATTTCTCGGCCATCGTTTCCACGGCATTTGGTTGCCATAAAGTCAGCGCAAACCTGACGGGTAGATTCTTACCTGTCAGGTTTTTTTTCCAAAGCGGAGTCGAACATCTCCTGATGTTCGCCCTAACGTCGGGAGACGTTTGAGTCCGAAAAATCATATTTTTTCCAAAGGAGCATGAATGCAAACACCCTGGGAATATCGCTACGCCCACCGCACCCAAAAAATGGGCAGTTCCGTCATCCGCGAACTGCTCAAGCTAACGGAACAACCCGACATCATCTCGTTTGCGGGCGGCCTGCCCGCCCCGGAAGTTTTTCCGGTGCAAAAGTTTAAGGAAGCCTGCAATTATGTGCTGGAAAATGAGTGGGCGCAGGCGCTGCAATACGGCGCAACCGAAGGTTTCACCCCGTTGCGCGAGATGATTGCCCGTCATACCGGGCGTTACAGCGTCAAAGTGACCCCCGAAAATATCATGATCACCTCTGGCTCGCAGCAGGCGCTGGATTTTATCGGGCGGCTGTTCCTCAATCGGGGCGATTACATCGTCGTCGAGTCGCCCACCTACCTGGGCGCGCTGCAAGCCTGGAACGCCTACGGGGCGCAATACATCGCTGTTCCTTCCGATGAACACGGCATGATTGTTGACGAATTGGAAAAAGTGCTGCGCATCGGGCCAAAATTCATCTATGTTTTGCCCAATTTCCAAAACCCCTCGGGCGTGACGATGAGCCTGGAACGCCGCAAAAAACTGGTCGAAATCGCCGACCGCTACGGCGTGCCGATTGTCGAAGATGACCCCTACGGCCAGCTGCGCTACGACGGCGACCATCTGCCCTCGGTGGTGGCGCTCGACGCTGAGTATCGCGGCGATAACGGCACCTACACCGGCAACGTCATCTACCTGAGCACGTTTTCCAAACTGCTGGCGCCCGGCCTGCGCCTGGCCTGGGTGATTGCCCCCAACGAAGTCATCCGCCGCCTGGTGATGAGCAAACAAGCCGCCGATTTGCACACATCAACCTTCACGCAGGTGGTGGCCTACGAAGTCGCCAAAGGCGGATTTTTGGACGAGCACGTCAAACTCATCCGCGCCACGTACAAGGAACGCCGCGATATGATGCTGGAAACGATGGACGAACTTTTCCCGTCCGAAGTGCGCTACACGCGTCCCGAAGGCGGCATGTTCCTGTGGGGCATTTTGCCCGAAAATATGGACGCGGCGGAACTCTTCAAGAAGGCGATTGATAAAAAAGTGGCCTTTGTGCCGGGCGCGGCTTTTCACCCCACCGGCGGCGGAAAAAACACCCTGCGCCTGAACTTTTCCTACTCGCGCCCGGAGATTATCCGCGAGGGCATCACCCGCCTCGGCCTGCTTCTGCGCGAGGAAGTTGCCAAAAACGCGCAAAGCAAACACCTCTACGATTAGTTTCTCCCCAACCTTGCAGCGCCGGTCATCCGACCGGCGTTTTTTTTGTGGCGGAATGCTATAATCTTGTCAGTTGCCGGTTGTCAGTGATCAGTTGCCAGTTGCCAGTTATCAGTTGTCAGTAACCGGTAACCCGCTATTCCCTGTTTCCCCCTCTTCCCATCTTCTTTTCTCCTCTCTCCTCCTCTTCTCCTCTTCTTTTCTCTCCTCTTCCCCTCTTCCCCCCTCCCCCCCTCCCGCCCCATGTCCTTCGTTCACCTGCACACCCACACGGTTTACTCGCTCCTGGATGGTTTTTCCAACATCAAGAAGCTGGTCAAACGCGCCAAAGAAATGGACATGCCCGCGCTGGCGATTACCGACCACGGCACCATGTTCGGCGTGGTCGAATTCTACAACGCCGCCAAAGAAGCCGGGGTCAAACCCATCATCGGCGTGGAAACTTACATGGCCGCGCGTGGCATGCAAGACCGCGACTCCAAACTGGATAAAAAGTCCAGCCACCTGCTGCTGCTGGCCGAAAATGAAACCGGCTACAAAAACCTGCTCAAAATCACCTCCGCCGCGCAAATGGATGGTTTTTACTACTATCCGCGCATTGACCACGACTTTCTGGCGGCGCATTCCGAGGGGCTGATTGCCACCTCGGGCTGCATGTCCGCCGAAATTCCACGTCATCTGCTGGAGGAAAAACCCGAAGAAGCCGTGCGCCGCATGAACTGGTACTTTGACGTTTTCGGCCCCGACCGCTTCTACGTGGAATTACAGCAGCACAACATCGCCGAAATGGTGGGGCTCAACCGCCGCCTGGTGGAAATGGGCGCAAAATACTCGGCCAAATTTGTCGCCACCAACGATGTTCACTACATCGAACCGGAGGACGCCGATTACCAGGACGTGCTGCTCGCCATTCAGACGGGAAAATTACTCAGCGACCCCGACCGGATGCGCTACGACAGCAAAACCTTCTACCTGCGCTCCCCGCAGGAGATGAGCCGCCTGTTTGCCGAAATCCCCGAAGCGCTGAGTCACACCCTCGAAATCGCCGAACGCTGCAACGTGGACCTCGGTTTCAAGGGCTATCACCTGCCCGAATTCCCCGTCCCGCCCGAGTTTACCGCCGAAACCTACCTGCGCCACCTGTGCGACGAGGGCCTCGAAAAACGCTACGGCGCGCACAAAACCGACCCGGAAATCTGCGAGCGGCTCGAATTTGAGTTAAACGTCATTCACACGATGGGCTTTGACGCCTACTTTCTCATCGTGTGGGATTTGTGCCGTCACGCCCGCGAAAATGGCATCTGGTACAACACGCGCGGCTCCGGCGCTGGATCGCTGGTGGCCTATTCGCTTTTCATCACGCTGGTAGACCCCATCGCGCATCACCTGCTTTTTGAGCGCTTTCTCAATCCCGGGCGCGTTTCCATGCCCGATATTGACCTGGATTTCCGCGATGACCGCCGCTCCGAAATGCTGGTTTACGCCGCCCAAAAATATGGTGATGACAAAGTGGCGCAAATCATCACCTTCGGCACGATGGCCGCGCGCGGTGCGCTGCGCGATGTGGCGCGCGTGATGGATATTCCCATCCCCGAAGTGGACAAGATTGCCAAACTTGTCCCCAATATCCCCGGCAAACCCATGTCGCTTTCCGAAGCGCTCGACCAGGTGCCGGATTTCAAGGCCGCCTACAACAGCGACCCGAAAATCAAAAAGCTGGTGGACACCGCCATTCACATGGAAGGCACCGTCCGCAACGCCGGCACGCACGCCGCCGGGTTGGTGATTTCGGACAAGCCGATTACCGAGTATCTGCCCATTCACCGGCCAACCTCCGGCTCGGAAGAATCGCCCGTCAAAACCGTCACCCAGTTTGAGATGGGCATCCTCGACGGCATGGGCATGCTCAAGGTGGATTTCCTCGGCCTTTCCACGCTGACGGTGATGGCGCGCGCCTGCGGCATGATTAAAGAACACTACGGCAAAGACTACGACCTGAACAACATCCCGCTCGACGACCCGGAAACCTTCAAATTACTCGGCGAAGGCAAAACGGCGGGCGTCTTCCAATTGGAAGGCACGGGTATGACGCGCTACGTCGTCGAGATGAAACCCAAAAACCTCGACCACATCATCGCCATGGTGGCGCTCTACCGCCCCGGCCCAATGGATTTCATCCCCAGCTACATCCGCCGCATGCACGGCGAAGAACCGATTGTCTATCGTCACCCCTCGCTGGAGCCAATTTTCAACGACACCTACGGCATCCCGGTCTACCAGGAACAAATCATGCGCGCGGCAGTGGAAGTCGCCGGCTACAGCCGCTCCGAATCGGACGACCTGCGCAAAGCCATTTCCAAAAAACAATTTGAGAAAATCGCCAAGCACAAACAAAAATTCATCCACGGCGCGGTAGACAAAGGCGTGATGAACGAAGCCACCGCCACGGCGATTTTTGAAGACTGGGAACAATTCGCCCGCTACGGCTTCAACAAAAGCCACGCCGCCGATTACGGCCTCGTCTCCGTACAGACCGCCTTTCTGAAAGCGCACTACCCCGCCGAATACATGAGCGCGCTCATGTCGGTTTTCAAAGACGACAGCGCCAAAGTCTCGCTCTACATCGCCGAAGCGCGCGCCCTCAGCATCGCCGCGCTGCAGCCCGACGTGAACCATTCCCTGCTGGATTTCAGCATCGAAGACCCGCTGGACGAAAAAGGCCAAAAACATTCTGCCATTCGTTTTGGCATGAGCGCCATCAAAAATGTCGGCATCGGCCCGGTGGAATTGATTTTGGCTGGCCGTCGCGTGAACGGAATCGAAAAACCCTTCAGCGACCTGAACGACCTCGCCCAGCGCGTGGATTTGAAATCCGTCGGCAAGCGCTCGCTCGAATACCTGATCAAGGCCGGAGCGTTGGATTCGTTTGGTGAGCGCGCCGCCCTGCTGGCCGCCCTCGATCAGTTGGTCGCCGTCAGCGCCGGTCACTTCAAAGCGGTGGACAGCGGCCAGATGTCGCTCTTCGGCGCGGCAACCGGCGTTCAGGCGCAGAACATCAGCCTCGGCAGCCAGAAAACCGACAAAAAAGAAGCCCTCGCCTGGGAACGCGAATTGATGGGCGTCTATCTTTCCGACCACCCGCTCAAAGCCTACGAGGAACTGCTGTTAAGCGGTGTCAGTCACAACTCGCTGACGTTGAGCGAGGCCACCAGCCCCCAACCCTGCCGCGTGGCGGGTTTGGTGGTTTCCTCGCGCCCCTACAAAACCAAAAAAGATACCATGATGGGTTTCGTGACGCTGGAAGATTTGACCGGCAACATCGAGCTGGTCATTTTCCCGCGCGCCTGGGAAAAATACCGCGCCCTGTGCGAAGACGGCAAAGTGATTTTGGCGGTTGGCAAAATTGACCCGGCCACCACCCCGCCCAAAGTGCTGGTGGACGAAATTCGCACCGATTTCAAGGTCTATTCCTCGGTTAATCAGTTTTCCAGTTCTCCAGTTGACCAGTTATCCAGTTCTTCGGTTAGCCAGTTTTTCAGTTCTCCAGTTGACCAGTTATCCAGTTCTCCAGTTAATCAGTTCTCCGGTTATCCAGTTAACCAGTTCTCCAGTTCTCCAGTTAATCAGTTATCCAGTTCTCCAGTTAATCAGTTTTCCAGTTCCGCCGTCCAACCAGCCAACCGCCCAACCGGACAACCGGACAACCGTCCAACCGGACAACCGGACAACCGGACAACTGCCCAACCGGATAACCGCTCAACCGCCCAACCGGACAACCGCCCAACCGCCCAACCGGACAACCGGACAACTGCCCAACCGGATAGCCGCCCAACCGCCCAACCGGACAACTGCCCAACCGGACAACCGGACAACCGCCCAACCGCCCAACCGGACAACGACTTTACCAACCTGCCGCCCGAACCCGATTTCCCTGACGACTGGGACATGGACGTTTCTCCCGCTCCGCTCCGCGCCGCGCCGCCGCCCGCGCCCATGGACGACGCCTTGTACGCCGAAGAACAACAACTGGACAACCGGATAACCGAACAGCTGGACAACCGAACAACCGAACAACCGGACAACCGAACAACCGAACAACCGGACAACCGGACAACCGAACAACTGGACAACCGGACAACCGAACAACCGGACAACCGTCCAACCGGACAACCGGACAACCGGACAACCGAACAACCGAACAACCGCCCGGCCCCACAATTTGATTTTCGCCCCTTGACCCGCGCCGCGCCCGAACCCGACCTGCCGCCGCGCATGATAACCATTGTCCTGCGTCCCAACGGCGACCCGGAACGCGACCGGCGGCGGCTCAAAAACATCTATTTCATTCTCATGTCGCAGCCTGGCAAAGACCGCTTTCAGTTTCAAATTTTTGAAGGCGGCAAAGGTCATCTGATTGATTTTCCCAACGACAGCACGCGCCTGAATGCCGAACTGCTGACACGCCTGAAAAACCTGACCGGCGACGAAATCTGGCGCATCGAGGACATTAACTACCTGTGATCTACCGTCTGCTGCGCCCCCTGCTCTTCCGGCTGGAACCGGAAGCCGCGCACCAACTCACCCTGCGGCTGATTGCCCTCGCCGGGCAAATTCCACCCGCCCGCTGGGCGCTGACCGCGCTCTTCGCCGCGCCCGCCCGACCGGTGAACGCCTTCGGCCTGCAATTCAAAAACCCCGTTGGCCTGGCGGCTGGTTATGACAAGGACGGCCTCGCCGTACGCGGGCTGGCCGCTCTCGGCTTCGGCCACCTCGAAATCGGCACCGTCACCCCCCGGCCCCAGCCCGGCAACCTGCGCCCACGCGTTTTTCGCCTTCCGCAAGACGAAGCCGTCATCAACCGCATGGGGTTTCCCGGCCAGGGCATGGAAATCGTCGCTGGCAACCTGCGCCGTGCGCCCGGCGTACCGCTGGGCATCAACCTCGGCAAAAACAAAGATACCCCGCTGGAAGCCGCCGCCGAAGATTACCTGGCGCTCATGCGCCGTTTTTCCGGCCAGGCCGACTACTTTGCCATCAACATTTCATCGCCCAACACGGTTGGCCTGCGCCGCCTGCAGGGCCGCGCC
This sequence comes from Anaerolineae bacterium CG2_30_57_67, assembly GCA_001872455.1. Lineage (GTDB taxonomy): Bacteria > Chloroflexota > Anaerolineae > Anaerolineales > Villigracilaceae > UBA8950. The sequence goes on from MNXJ01000071.1 coordinate 99,767, forward strand.
ATGCTGGAAAACCTGCTGGCGGCAGTCGCCCGCGCCCGGCGAGAACTGCCGCCCGCGCCCATCCTGGTCAAACTCGCCCCCGATTTGAGCGATGAAGAACTGGATGACGCGCTGGCCGCGATTGTGGCGAACGGCATGGACGGCGTCATCGCCACCAACACGACTCTGCGCCGCGAAGGGCTGACCTCCCCGCTGAAAATTGAATCCGGCGGCCTGAGCGGACGCCCGCTGACGGCGCTGGCCGATGCCACCCTGGAGAAAATTGTCGCCCGCCTGGCTGGCCGGTTGCCGGTCGTGGCTGTTGGCGGCATTCTCACCCCTGCCGACGCGCGCCGCAAGTTGGAACTGGGCGCAACGCTGGTACAAATTTACACCGGTCTGGTCTACGCCGGGCCGCGGCTGGTGCAAAAAATTATTCGTGAAATTCCTGCGCCTGGTAAGTGAAAACTTCCAGGCGCTTTTTTTGCCACAAATCGGCGGGCGCGCCCATTTTCTGGCACAGGTGATTCAAAAATTCGCTTTTCTCTGGCAGCTGCGCCCAAACTTGTGGCAAAAATGTCGCCCGCCGCAGCCCGTCGCGCAGGGTGACGCCGTCCACGCCGGAGCGCAGTTTGGCGGGTAAATCTTGCGGGTTGGTGTATTCCAGCGGCTGAGGCGGCGTCAGGTACGAGAGCTCAATGTGAATTTCTGGCAGTTCTTCCGGGCGGACGGGTTCAAAGCGGTAGTCGTTCAGCGCGGCGTCCACGGCGTGTTCGCGCACATCGGCAACCAGCGGCTGGTGCGCTTCGAGTGAGCCGACACAGCCGCGTAGGTTTCCCGCCTCCGTCAGCGTGACGAAAGCCGCGCCGGGGCGCAACAAAACCTCCGGCAGGTCGGCGGGCAGGGGCGGCAAGGCTTCGCCGCGCACGGCGGCTGTCAGCGTTTGGCGCGCCAGGTGAAGCAGAATCTTCTGCTCGGCAAGGGAGATGGGGGTCATGCTAAATTTTGGTGTAGCCCTGATTGAAATAAACCAGCGGCGCACCCGTCGGTGCGCTTTGGGCGGCCAGCACTTCGGCGATGAAGAGCGTGTGTAAGCCAGAAACAATTGTGCTGACGACGTGGCAGTCCAACCAGGCGAGACCATTTCGCAGCAGGGGAGCGCCGCTTACCAGCGTGAAGGTTTCCAGCCCGGCGAGACGGTCGAGTTCATCGGGAACGCGCCCGGCGAAACGGTTGGAAATTTCTTCTTGTCCGATAGACAAAATGGTAACGCCAAACATGCGAGATTTTTCTACCAGGTCGTGCGTGCGCGTATTTTGCGCCAATGAAATTAGAATTTGGGGCGGTTCCAGTGAAACGGATGTGAAGGAACTGACGGTCATGCCATGCGAAACATTGTTGGCCGTTGCGGTGACAATCGTCACGCCAGTTGTCCAAAAACGCATTGCCTGGCGTAAAATAGCGGGGTCGGTAGGCATTAATTCTCCAGTGGTAAATTTCTTGCATCATACTTCCGGCCACAGGTTGCGTCAAGGCGATTCGGCGCTGGTGATACTCCACATCTTTGCTTTTACTCCAGCCTGCCAAGCGGCATTGGCTCATGTGTAAAAAATATGCAGCCTTTTTTTACACATGAGCCGCAACATTTATGTCGCTTTTGGCGGCCTATGGTCATCATCAGAATTCGGCGGTGGATGTTCTGTCAGACGCGCTTAACTTTCAAGAGATGAAAATGAAAAAAGAACCTTTGTTGCTGATTGTTGGCGGTGTGGCGCTGGCTTTTTTTGTGGCGCTGACGGTAAATCCCGCCTTCTTTCACACTGTTTATAAATCGGGATGGCAAACGTTACGCAAATGGCAGGCGCTGTGGGCGTCGTCAGATTTTGGCGACCCGTTACCGGTGACGCCGCTGGCGCTGCGACTTTCTCCGCTGGATGGCGCGCCGTTGGTATTTATCCCGACTGGCGAGTTTGAACTGGGAACGAACGAAGCCGCCTACGCCAAAAGTCAACCGGCGCATCGTGTGTATGTGGATGCTTTCTGGATGGACCAGATGGAAGTTTCCAACGCGCAGTATGCGCGCTGTGCGCTGGCTGGGGCGTGTACGCCGCCCCTGAATGGCGATTATCCCAACCGCTATTTAGACTCTACCTATGCCAATCATCCGATCACGTATGTGGTCTGGTCTCAGGCGATCGCATATTGCGCCTGGGCCGGGCGCAGACTGCCCACCGAAGCCGAATGGGAACGTGCGGCGCGTGGCGAGGATGGCCGCTTATATCCCTGGGGCGATACTCCGCCCGATATTTTTCGCTTGAATTACAATGACAACATTGGCGACACCACGCCGGTAGACCGCTATCCGTTTGGAGCCAGCCCGTATGGCGTTTTGAACATGGCCGGTAATGTACGCGAATGGGTTTCAGATTGGTTTAATCAGGGCTACTATCTGCACTCACCGTATGAAAACCCCGGTGGGGCGCAAAACGCTGAAAACAAGGTACTGCGAGGCAGTTCTTTCACGGATGATGCTTACCAGAGCGTGGCTTTTAATCGCTACGAACATTATCCCATGTCGCCGGGCGAAAATCGCGGCTTCCGTTGTGTTGAAGAGGACACAAAATAAAGGAATTTAGGATGAAAAAACAAGCGCAATTTTGGCTGGGCGTGTTGGTCAGCCTGTTATTTCTGTGGCTGGCGTTGCGCGGCTTGCGTCTGGGCGATTTTTGGAGCGCCATCCGCGCCGCCAATTACTGGTGGATTTTGCCCGGCATCGCGGTCTATTTTGTGGGCGTGTGGGTCCGCGCCTGGCGCTGGCATTACCTGCTGGGGCCGATTAAGAAAATCCCTACGCGGGTGATGTTTCCTATCACCGCCATTGGCTACATGGGCAACAATATCTACCCGGCGCGCGCGGGCGAAGTCTTGCGCGCGGTCATCCTCAAGCGCAAGGAGGGTGTGCCGGTTTCTGCCGCCCTGGCAACCATTATTGTGGAAAGAATTTTTGATGGCGTGGTGATGCTGGCTTTCGTTTTTGTCAACCTGCCAGAGCTGGCAAAACTGACCAGCGCTTCGGGCTTTGTCGGCAACATTCAGCAGGTGGCGATGTGGGGCACGGCAGCCTTTATCGGTGCGCTGGCAATTTTTCTGCTGGCGGCCATGTTCCCTCAAAAAACGGCGGCGCTGGGTGAATGGGCGCTCGGCATTGCGCTTCCGGCGCGCTTTCGTGAAAAAGCCAGCGGAATTATGCACCGTTTTCTCGATGGCCTGGCCTCGTTACGCTCCCCTTCCAACGTGCTGATGGTGTTTGCCACCTCGCTGGTCATCTGGTTGCTGGAGACGGCAAAATATTGGTTTGTGATGCACGCCTTCAATTTCACAGTTTCATTTTTCGCGCTGATGCTGATGAACGGTATCGTCAACCTGGCGACAACGATACCCTCCGCGCCGGGTTACATCGGCACCTTTGACGCGCCCGGCATTGCCGTTCTGACGGCTTACGGTGTCGAACAGGCCACCGCCGCCGGATACACCCTGACACTGCATGTTGCGCTGTGGCTGCCGATTACCTTACTGGGCGCCTGGTTTCTGGCGCGCGAGGGCATTCACTGGAGCGACAGCCTGCGCGGAGAAATGAGCGAATAAGAGTATGTCTCCCACAATTCGTTCAAATTTGGAATTGCCGGAAAATTACCGCGCCTGGTGATTTCCACATCTTTGCTCCACCCTGCAAAGCGACATAAATGTCGCTTTTGTCCGCAGGACAAAAACTGGCGACTTATGGGTAATCACCAGACAGGGGTTTCTTAAAGTCACACTGCTTTTTATCGCGAATAGTGCGAATTGACGAATGGCGCGAATAACCCCAGTGAAATTTGTGGCATTTGCTCATTCGCGTTGGCTGTTTTTCGAGTTTAAGAAAGCCCTGAATCACCAGACCGGGCTGGTTGACAGATTTCTGGTTTGGTTGTAAAATCGCCGTCGCCTCAAAAAAGGTTTGGGCCCATAGCGCAGTTGGGAGCGCGTCTCAATGGCATTGAGAAGGTCGCGAGTTCGAATCTCGCTGGGTCCACAAAAATAGGTCAGGTGTACGCCTGACCTATCAAGTTATTAAAAGTCATGGCAGGAGTAGTAAGCCATCCCGTCAGCGAGTTGGGAGCGAAAGGTGGAAGCCCAACGTAGCACCCAGCGGGAGCGCACACACCCAAGCGGGTGCCAAAGGCCGAACTCGCCCGCCACCCCTCACGGGGAGATTGTGCTGGTAAATCTGCTTAAGCATTCAGCAGATAGTCAGCGCCGGGAAAGCCCGTTACAGCGCCAAAGTGGTAACACGAACTTCATCTCGTGTTACAAGCCGGGTGGTACCGCGGAGTCAGCCTTCGTCCCAGTTTTGTGGACGGAGGCTTTTTGTTTTTTCAAAAGCGAGGACCGAATGAATAAAACCTATACCCCAAAAGAAATTGAACCCAAGTGGCAGGCCAAATGGGAGGCAGATGGTCTCTATCACGCTGATATTGACCCGAACAAACCCAAACACTACGCGCTGACGATGCTTCCTTACCCCAGCGGCGACCTGCACATCGGTCACTGGTACGCTATGACGCCCTCTGACGCACGCGCACGTTACATGCGCATGAATGGCTACAACGTTCTGTTTCCAATGGGATTTGATGCCTTTGGCCTGCCCGCCGAAAACGCCGCCATCAAAAGCGGCATTCACCCAATGGCGCGCACCCGCGATAACATCGTGCGTATGCGCAAACAACTGCGCTCAATGGGCACCATGTTCGACTGGCGGCGCGAAATGGTCTCGTGTGAGCCGGAATATTACCAGTGGACAGAATGGTTTTTCATTCAACTCTATAAAAATGGTCTGGCCTACCGAAAAAAATCACCGGTAGATTTTTGCCCAAATTGCAACACCACCCTGGCGCGTGAGCAAGTATGGGGTGACGACCGTCACTGTGAGCGTTGCGGCACGCCCGTTATCAAAAAAGACCTGGAACAATGGTTCTTCAAAACCACGAAATACGCCGATGAATTGCTCTCTTACGAAGGCATTGACTGGCCGGAACGCGTGCGCATCTTGCAGACCAATTGGATTGGCAAGAGCGAGGGCGCAGAGGTTTATTTTCATGTTGCTGATGGCGCTGCGGCGCTGATGACCATCTTTACAACTCGCCCGGATACGCTATGGGGCGCAACCTTTATGGTCATCTCGCCGGAACACCCGCTGGTAGAAAAAATCACCACACCAGAGCAGCAGGCGGCAGTACAAACCTACAAAGCTCAGGCCGCACGTCAGAGCGATATTGAGCGCGAGGCCACTGACAAAGAAAAAACCGGCGTTTTCACCGGCGCATACGCCATTAACCCGGTCAACAGCGCAAAAATCCCGATTTGGATTGCAGATTATGTGCTGATGAGTTACGGCACTGGCGCAATCATGGCCGTACCGGCGCACGATGAACGCGATTTTGCCTTTGCCCGAAAGTTTGAGTTGCCCATTATCCCGGTCATCCAGCCCGAGGGACAGCCCGCTCTCGATGGGGCGACGATGGAAGTTGCCTATAGCGGTAGCGGCAAAATCGTCAACTCTGGCCCGTTTAACGGGACATCCGTAAACGACAAAAAAGGCAAAGAAAATCCCGGCATCATTGCTGTCGCCAGGTGGCTGGAAGAGAAAGGCTTTGGCAAATTGGCCGTGACCTACAAATTACGCGACTGGTTGATTTCACGCCAGCGCTATTGGGGCTCACCCATCCCGATGATTTATTGTGAAAAAGACGGCTGGAATCCAGTTCCCGAGGACCAATTGCCCGTAACTCTGCCCGAAAATGTGGCGTGGAAGCCAACCGGTGAAAGCCCGCTGAAACTGCACCCCACCTGGAAAAATACCCTCTGCCCGGTCTGTGGCGGCGCGGCCACACGCGAAACTGATACGATGGACACATTTATGTGCTCATCATGGTATCACCTGCGCTATCTCTCCCCGCACTTTTCAACTGCGCCATTCGACCAGCGCGAATATGATTACTGGATGCCGGTGGATACCTACACCGGCGGCATTGAACACGCCAATATGCACCTGATGTACACACGCTTCTTCCACAAAGCCCTGCGCGACATGGGCATCACCAAAGGCAACGAGCCGATGACACAGTTGCGCAATCAGGGCATGGTGCTGGGCGAAGATAACGAGAAAATGTCAAAGAGCCGTGGCAACGTCATTTCTCCCGATTTGCTAGTAGAGAAATATGGCGCGGATACCGTGCGCGCGTACCTGATGTTTTTTGCGCGCTGGGATATGGGCGCGCCCTGGGATAGCCAGGGCATTGAAGGCTCAGCGCGCTGGTTACGGCGTGCCTGGACACTGATAACGGACAGCACAACTAATCAGCCGCTGGCTACGGCTGAAGTACGGCGCGACATTCGGCGCAAAGTTCATCAAACCTTAAAACATGTGACCCGTGACTTTGAAAATTTCGAATTCAACACGATCGTTTCGGCGCTGATGTCTCTGTTGAACGACTTGTACAAAGCGCGTGAAGCCGGCGCGGCTGGAACACCAGAGTGGCGCGAAGCGATGGAACTCTATGTGAAAATGATGGCGCCGCTGACGCCCTATGTTGCCGAAGAATTGTGGGTAAATGTGTTGGGAAAGCCCTACAGCGTCCACACCCAGCCCTGGCCGGTCGTAGAGGAAGAAGCGGCCCGTGACGATGAAATCACCATTCCGATACAAGTTAACGGAAAATTGCGCGACCGGTTGACGGTTTCGGCTGATGCAAGTGAGGCACAAATCAAGGCGCTGGCGCTGGCAAGCGCAGCGGTGCAAAAATATTTGGAGGGGCAAACGCCTAAAAAGGTGATTGTGGTACAGAAAAAGCTGATCAATATCGTCGTATAAGCGCAGACGCCACTGATAATGTTATCCGCCCCCGTTAATCCGAGGATTGACGGTGTGAAAAGTTTAAAAATTTTGGTCCAAAAAAGTCTTTTTGTGCACGCAAAGGTTGTCAGAGCGGAGTGGGTGAAGTGCAAAATCTTCGCAAAGCGCCCTGCAAAGGACATGATTTTGCTCGAAAGTCGGGAGACTTTCGACTCCATCCCTGACATGATTTGCGCGCACAAAAGCTGGTGATTACCCACAAGTCGCCAATTTTCGTCCTGCGGACAAAAGCGACATAAATGTCGCCTTGCAAGATGGAGCAAAAATGCGGGTAATCGCCAGACAAAAAGTCTTGTCAAAGCAGGTGGCTTCGGCTATAATCCCGCCTCGCTACGGGCGCGTAGCTCAGTTGGTTAGAGCGCATGTATCACACACATGAGGTCAGGGGTTCGAGTCCCTTCGCGCCCACACTCGCAGAAAGGCCCCGCGTATGCCGCGCCTGGCCTTTGGTTGAACGGCACGAAACCATATCAAAACAAACAACACGCCCCTGTGGTTTTTGGGCGCGTTGTTTGTTTTACGATGATGATGAACAGTAATCCGCGGCAGAAGACACTATTCGGTTTTGGCTCGTGGCAGATGCGATGACGTGATACTTTGCAAATGCTCTTCGATGTGCGCCAGGCCGTACTCAGCCCAGGCTTGCAGAGCAACTTCGCCCAGCACTTCGTGGCGGCTGACGCGGTTCCAGGATTCAATCGGCAGGGTGGAAAGCCAGTCTACCAATTCGTTGATGCCGTATTGCAAAGCAGAAAGAATTTCGGCCAACGATTCTGCTGGCTGGTAACTGTTTTTCAACCACTCATCGGCGTCGAAATTAGCAAAGGTAGGCGTGTTTTCGTTGGCGGTACGGCGCAGGCGCAGGCCATAGACTTGTTCGTGTACGTCGCGGACGTGCGCGGCGATTTGGTGCGTGTTCCAGCCGCCGGGTTCGAGCGGAGCGAAGATATCACTGACGGCGCGGCAGACGGCGCAAAATTCAACGGCGGCCTGGCGGGTGCGCGCCAGCAGGCGGGCGCGGTATTCCAGCAGTTCCTTGTTATTGGGCATCAGATTCTCCAAAGTTGAAAATACTTCCAGCGGACAGGCTGGGGTTCTGGCAGAGCGCCAGCGCAGCGGAGGGCAGGTCGGCAAACGCATGCGAATCTGTCAGATGTTGCGGCAGGCCGCTGGTCAGACCGTAGAGCGTCATGTTGGCGGCAGCGAGTTCGGGGGCGGCAGAACGAATCAGGGCCGGGAGCGCCATTTGACTGGCAAAAAAGGCTGAGGCCTGCGGGCTTTGGCTGCGCCCGGCGAGGGGAAAAACGCACAGGAAGACGCCCCCGCCTTGCAGACGAAGAATCCGCCCGAAAGTTTGAATCATCAAAAATGTGCCAATGGTGTTGATTTCAAAAACGCGGTGCAAATCCCACTCGTCCATTTCCAACACGGGCGCGCGCGGCTCGACGCGCGCGCAATGAATGACGGCAGAAAGGCCGCCCAGATTATCGCTGATTTCATTGGCGAGCGCCTGCACAGTCACTTTTTTGGAGATGTCTTGCACGAAGACATGCGCTTGCCCGCCAGCGGCCAGAATTTGAGCGGCAACAGCTTCAACGTTGATGGGGGTGATGTCGTTAAGCGCCAGGCTGCAGCCTTGCCCGGCAAAAGCGAACGCCAAGTCGCGCCCAATGCCGCGTCCGGCGCCGGTGATGAGAATATTTTTGGTCATGGTTGGGCCTCGCAGGTGGGAATGGTCTCGGGGTTTTCGTGCGCGTTGAGCGCCAGCCCGAAGTAGGGCGAAGGGTCGTAAGTGTTGCGAATGTCGAGTTCGTTGGTGAAGCGCCCGGCGTTGTCTTTGACGATGGAAATGTGCAGGTGAACGCCAACCGGGTTGCGCGGATCGCCGGAGTAGTTGCCCTGATAGCCGAGAAAATCGCCCGCGGCGACGGGTTTTTCGCTGGTGCCGGGCGGGAAATCGGCGGCGATGAAGGAATTGCCGTCGGCGTCGGCCATGTGGGTGTAGTACACCCACATTTGGCGTCCGGGCGCGAGCGGGTCATCGGGAACGCGCACGATGACGGAGGCTTTCCACGCTGGCAGGCGGGTGAGAAAACCGGGGAAGGCGGCCAGCACCGGCGTTTCGCCGCTGCCGGAGCGAGCGAAGATGTCAATTCCCTGATGACGGTGGCTGGGGCGGAAGGAATCGTCCCAGATGAAGCCGGCCAGACCGGTGGTGGGAAAGATGAAAGGCGCAGCGTTACAGCGTGTTCCGGCGGCGATGACCAGTTCCGGGTGGGAGGCCGGGTCGCTGAAGAATTGCCAGACGCGCTGTCCGCGCGCCAGCGTAGGACGAAAGGTTCGGTACAACCAGACCGTCAGACCAAGCATCAACCCAACAACCAGAAAAAGGGGAAGTTTGCGAGACATGAGATGATTATAACTTGGTAAAATGCTTCCAACACTTTCTGGAGAAATTACCATGCGCGTAAAATTGGCTTTTTTGCTTGTAATGCTTTTGTTGGCCGCCTGCTCTGGTGCGCCCGCTGCAACCGAATCGCTGGAGACCCCTGTCCCCAGCGAAACCCCGCGTCCGACGGTTGGGCCGACACCCACGCCGGGCCTGCCGCTCGCCATTTTGCTCATTCCCGCCGACCTGAACGAGGAAACATCCAATGCCTACCAAAAAGCGGTCTACGGCCTGGCGCAATCCGCCGGAATGCGCTTTCAGGTACGCAACAAACTGACCGAAGCAGACCTTGACCCTGCCCTGAAAATTGTTGTCGTCCTGCCGCCCGACCCAGGTTTGGCGCAATTGGCCGTCGCCGCGCCGCAAGCGCAGTTTTTAGCGGTCAACTTCCCAGGCATCAGCGCCGGCGGTAACATCAGCATTCTCAACGCCGAGGGGGTACGGATTGACCAGCAAGCCTTCATCGCCGGCTTTATCGCCGCCATCACCACCGAAGACTACCGCACCGGCGTCATCACGCGCAAAGACACCCCCGAAAGCGCCCTCATTCAGCAGGCTTTCCGCGCCGGGCAGGAATTTTTCTGCGGCCTGTGCAACCCCTACGCCGGGCCACTTGAAGAATACCCGCTGACGATTGAAATCCCCGCCGATGCCAAACCCGCCGAATACGGCGCCTACGCCGATTTCCTGCTGCGCAAGCAGGTTTCCACGCTTTTTCTGCAGCCGGGCATCGACGCGCCCGAACTACTCGACTACCTGACGATTGTCGGCGCGTTTGTGATTGGCGCGCAGACACCTCAAAAATTGCAGTCCAACTGGGTCGTCACGCTTCAGCCAAATTACCTCGAAGCCCTGAAAACCGCCTGGCCGGACCTGCTGACCGGGCAGGGCGGACAAACCTTCGCCGCTCCGCTGACGTTTACCGACATGAACGAGGAAATTTTCACCCCCGGCAAGCAAATGCTGACCGGCGAAACGTTGCGCGATTTAAGCGACGGATTTATCTCCACCGGCATACAACCCTGACTCATTGTAGAATATACGGATGCAAATGAAAAAACTTCAACTTCGTAGCCCTTCCGCCTGGACGATGTTCATCTTTGGCGCGCTGGCGTTGATTCTGGGGCTGGTGGGGATTTTCCGCCCTGAATGGACGCTGGCCCTGCTGGGATTTACCATCACCGAGGCCGCCGCCCGCTTGCCGGGCGATTACACACTGACTTTTATCACCGCATCGTCAATGGCATCCTTCAACATGGGCGTTTACTACATTCTAGCGGCACTTACCAACTGGCAAGATTTCTTCCGCTGGACGGTTCCCTTCCGCGTAGTAACGTTCACAGTTTTCAGCCTGGCGGTTTTGCGTGGTATTGCCCCGGCGGGCTTTTTGGGTATTGCGGTGTGGGAATTGACCGGCGCAATCGTCACCGGGCTGGCGCTTTGGCAAGAAGGACGAAAACATGGAGGCTAACATGCGCTCGCACTGGGTGGAACACGCTGGAAAACAGATTTTCTATCAGGATTTCTCCGGCCACGACATTCTGCATTCCGACCAGGTCAAGACCGAACTTTCTGCTGTGCAGTTGATTGTCACTGCGCAACCCCCAAACTCTACCCGTGTGCTGGCCGATTTTCGTGAGACGACCATTGGAAAAGATTTGATAGACTTGATGACCGCCAGCTCGATCGAGACCAAAGCGCATGTACTGAAGACCGCCATCTTGGGCGTCACCGGCACCAAACGCATTTTAGTCAATGTGTTGATGAATTTGACCGGTCAAAAGCTTGTTGTTTTTGAAGAAGAGCAGGAAGCGCTGGATTGGCTGGCAAAAAATTAGTTTAACTTGTGATTGATGCCTCAATCCGTAATTCCTGTTTTGCATTAAACCCCCATCATGCTCAACCCCTTGCCCATTCTGCAACGCCGCCGCGAGCGACATCAGCGCGAAGCGAACTCTGCCCGCCACAACCTCACCCGCGCCGGGCTGGGAGCAGGTCTCACGCTGTCACTTGCGTTTGGGCTGATGCTGCTGGCGCTCGGTTTGGGTTACGCCAATATCACCGCCAACTTGCCCTCGGTGGAAGGGTTACCCGCCATCATCAACTCTCTGCGTCAGCCCACCCGCCTGGTAGACCGTTCTGGCGTGCACTTATTGACTGTTCTCGCCGCGCAAGACGCCCCACGCAACCAGTTACCGCTGGCGCAACTTCCGCCCGCAGTAGCACAAATCACCCTGGCGCTGGCTGACCCAACTTTTTACAGCCACCCTGGTTTCAGCCTGCGGGGGCTTACCGACCCGCAGCAACACCCCACCCTGGCGCAACGCCTGGCCGCTGACCTGCTCGTGTGGGACGAGCCGCCCTCCTTGCGGCGCGCTCTGCGCGAACGGCTGCTGGCCGCGCAAATCACCAGCCGCTACGGACGTGATGCTGTGCTGGCATGGTATCTCAACACTGCCAACTACGGCCACCAAACCAGTGGCGTTGATGACGCCGCCCGGCTCTATTTTGGTAAACCCGCCAGCCAACTCACTCTGGCCGAATCCGCCCTGCTGGCCGTCGTCAGCCAAAACCCAGCGCTCAACCCACTCGACACTCCTGAGCTTGCCCGTCAGCGCGCGCGTGAAATTCTCGCCGCCCTGCCCGCCGCCATCGCCTCGCCACAACAAATTACCAGCGCGCAGGCCGAACAGTTTCAATTTCAACCCATGCCAACGCCAAACGGCACGGCGCCCGCCTTCACTGCGCTAGCGCTGACCGAACTCAGCCGCGACCAAAGCCGCGCGCGCATCGAACGGGGTGGCATGATCATAACTACCAGCCTTGACTTTGACCTGTATCAACACACCGTCTGCTCCACCCAAACCCAACTGACTCGTCTGCGCGGCCAACCCGCCCCTGTCAATTGCGCTGTGCTTGCCAGCCTGCCGGCCCTGCCACCCGCTGCCCCGCTCGAAAACGTCAACGCCAGTGCAATTATTTTCGACCCGCAAACCGGTCAGGTACTGGCGCTGATGGGAGAAATGGATGCCAGCGGCGACTCGACCCGTTTAATGGAACATCGTCCCGGCTCCAGTTTATTGCCGTTTCTCTATCTAACCGGATTCAGCCGCGGGTTGAGTCCGGCCTCACTGGTTTGGGATATTCCCCCGGCGTCATCTTCCACCCCGCCCCTGGCTGATGTCTATACCGGCCCTCTGCGCGCCCGCCTAGCTATGGTCAACGACGTGCTGCCCCCTGCCGCACGCTTGTTGGATGAGATAAGCCTGCCCGCTTTTGAGCAAACCCTGCAAACGCTGGGCATCCAACTTGCGGATACAGCCACTTTTCACGCCCTGCTCGACGGGAAAAATTACCTTTCGCCGCTGACGCTGGCGCGCGCTTACGGAGCGCTGGCCGCCAATGGCGTGATGGTTAGCCCGCAGACCGTTCTGCAAATCCAAACCACCGACGGCGTAACCATCCAAAAATTGGTTGCGCCACAGCCTTCCGCAGTCATTAGCCCGCAATTGGCCTATCTGGTCAATCATGTTCTAGCCGATGACTCTGCGCGCTGGCTGAGCCTGGGAAACCCAAACCCGTTTGAACTGCCGTTTCCATCGGCTGCCAAACTGGGCGCGACACTTGACGGTCAGGATATTTGGGCGATTGCGTACACGCCCTTGCGCGTTGCGGTGGTGTGGATGGGCGCATCCAGCCCGACGCAGCGTGCCGCCGCTGGTCTTTCTGCCGCATTATTGACAACGGCCAGCCAATCTTTGCCGCCCGAAGATTGGGTTGTGCCGCCAACGATTGTGACTCGCACTGTCTGCGACCCAAGCGGTATGTTGCCCACCCCGGCTTGCCCGGCGCAGGCCGAAGAAGTTTTCTTGAGCGGCTATGAACCCGTGCAAGCTGACACTCTTTACCAAACCGTTGCCATTGACCGTGAAACCGGCATGTTGGCAACTATTTTTACCGCGCCGGAGCTGGTGGAAGAACGGATTTTCATGGTCGTGCCGCCTGAAGCGCAAAACTGGGCGCAAAGCACGGGCATTGAAGCCATCCCAAGCGTCTACGACACCATTCAAGTTCCGCCACAACGTCCCGGTCTGGCAATTTCTGCGCCCCTGATGTTGGCCGGGGTCAGTGGAAAAATTAGTGTGCGCGGTGCGGCGAGCGGCGCGGGTTTTGCCTCTTATCGCCTGCAAGCCGGGCAGGGGCTAAACCCATCCAGCTGGATTTTGGTGGCGGAGGCAACGCAGCCGGTCGAGGCTGGGGTGCTGGCCGAATGGGATACCAGCGGGTTAAGCGGGTTGTACACACTTCAGCTGGTCATTCTCCACACCGACGGGAAGATTGAGACAACCGCAGTGGCAGTGACCATCAAAGAATGAGTATCAATATTCCCATCCATAAACGGCAGATGTGCATTAATCTTTTATGGTTCTCCCCAGATTTATGGGGGAAATGAGCAAGAAATCGAGTATGCTTGAAGGATAAGCACACTATTACTGCCAAGCGGCCCAATGAAAACTATCCGAGATACGGCGCACGCCGCCAAACGAACAGCAAGAAAACCAGCCACAAACTACTCAAGGGTATCCGCTGGATTTTGGTAAGAAACCGATATTTCCCTTTGCCTGGTAGCTATCCCGAACGGATTGTGGCTGCACCAAAAAGTGGGCGCGGGAAAATCTTCCGCGCCCACTTTTTTATTTGCGCTGTATGGCCTGGTAACCCATGGATATCAGGGTGAAGGCGATGGAGAGGCTGGCGGTAATCAGCAGCAGCGCCCGCCAATCGAGGCGGGTGGGGACGAGGCTGGAGTTTTGCGCCGGGGCGTTCTGGCCCTTTTCGGGGGAGGAAGTTGTTCCGGCGGGGGCTGTACTTCCGCTGGAGGTGGAAGTTCGCATCCAGGGCGGGCATGGCCGTTCCAGGTACGCCCTGGATGATAATTTATTTGAAGCGCCTGGTCGCTGGTGTTGTTCAGCACGTTTTGGACATTCAGCGCGAGCGCGGGGATAGTTCCAGCGGGGATTTCGTCCCAGCGCAGCAGCAGGCTGGTCAGGGCGGCAATTTCTTCCGGGCGGAGGGTTTTGTTCCAGGAGGCCATCAGCGTGCCGGGACGGCCATAGGTGATGACGGTGGTTAATTCTTCGGCGGTTTTTTCGCGCACGGCGGGGTCGTTCAGCGCGGGGGCGATGCCGGTTCCCAGCCCATCGACGCCGTTACCTCCGGGTGACAAATTTTGCCCATCTATCCCGGTTTCAACTACACCCGGAAGGGCGACTATCCAAAATTCTTAACGCGAATAACACGAAAAAAAAAAATCGCGCTACGGGTTTGTCTTGTTGCAGCGGTCTCAAGTTAAGGTTTTTGGGAAGGCGTAATTTTTCGATACAGGCGATAGTCGCCAAGCGTCGTCTCAAGCGCATAGTTGGCCTGCACAAATTTATACACCCGGGCAAGGTTGTCAGGTAAAAACGGCCAAAGTTGACCGTTTTTTTCTTGTTCGCGGCGCACTGCCGGGTCGAGGCAGGGCAGCAAATCCTGATTGACGGCGCAGGTATCCACAATCAGCGCGGGCGGGTGAGAAACCAAATCTGCATAAAAGCGCTGTGCCAACCCGTCAGAAAGCGACGAATCGGCCAGCAGCGGGTAAAACAAAATTGCCGAGGGGGTTTCGCGGCGGGCAAGAAAATTAAAGGCCAGGCGTCCGCCCCAGACGAGGACAAAATCAGCAGGGGCGGTTTTCTCACGCAAATAGGCGGCGACAGGATGCCCAATTTCGATACCCTGCTGACGTTCGAAGAGTAAGCGTTGGGTGATTTGGCGATAATCGCTGATGGTTTGCGGCGCAAGCGCCAGCCCGGCCACGAAGAGCGCCGGGAGCAGCCAGGCGCGCGGTGGGCGGCTCAACCCCGGCAGGGTGGCGAACAGGGCGGCAGAGAACAAGCCGAGCGGCGGCAGCCAAAGCATCAGATAGTGGGCGTAGCCACGCCCGGAAATAGCGCTGAAGGCAATCTCCAGCGGCAGGGCAATGAAAAGGAATATGGAAAACGGTTCGCGCCGCGCCGGGGAGAAGGCCAGCGCGGCCAGCCCCAGCAGGCCAAAACCGGCGGGAATGCCAATTTGCGCCAGCCCGCCGAGAAAAACCGGGGCAATGCCCTGCGATTCTTTTTGGATGGAAAAATTGAAGAGCAGGGCGGCTTCCAACAGGGCGCGGAAGTTGCCGCCGAGGGCAAACGCCAGAGCGACGCCGCCCACCGTCAGCAAGACGGCCAGCCCCGACCAGAGCAGACGGCGCGCCAGGGTGCGAAAATCACGCGTTTGCAGGGCAAGCAGGCCCCAGGTCAGCACACCCGCCAGGGCCGAGGCGGTGTTGTTGGCGCGCAGTAAAAAGCCGCCCGCAAAAGCCAGCCCCAGCAAAAACGGGTAACGCCGCGCGGCGGAGTTTTCCTGCCCGCGCAGAAACGCCCAAAAGGCGATAAAAGCCAGCGGCAGGGCGTATTCTTCGGTCAGGTTGCCGCCATCCAGGACGGCGTTCAGGCCAATTAGCCAGGTGAAAGTTGCCAGCCAGGCGGGCAGACCGCCCCAACGACGACGCATCACGTCAAAACCGAGGCCGGCGGCCAGGGCGAGAAAAACAAATTCCAGCGTCCAAACACCCCAGCGTGTGCCATGCCCCATCAGCAGGCCGAGCGCGTTGAGGTAGAAAATTCCAGGCGGCTTGCTTTCCCAAAAATCCACGTAGGGGATTTTTCCGCGCAGGAGTTGCTGGCCGGTGTAGAGGTAGTAGCCACTGTCAAGCGATGGGAAAACCGTCAGCGGGCTGGCCTGGCGTAAGACAATCAAGAGTAGCAAAAGCGCGAGGAGAAAACCAAAAAGAGTGGGGAGAAGACGTTTTATCATTTTTGGGATTTGTTCCACGGAAGAAACCGGCGCGTGAGTTTTCGTATCTCTACTTCATCTGCTGGCGCAGAGCGTGCAGTTTTTCCACAATTTCGACGGGCAGGCGCGAGACGTGGCCGAGGCTGTGCGCCATGTAAACGACTTTGGCGACGTGCTCCACCCGCTCCAGGTGAATCAGGCATTCTTCCAGGTCGCGGCCAACGGTGATGGCGCCGTGATTGCGGATAAGGACGGCGTCGTGCGCGCCAATCAGCCCGCGAATGGCGTCGGCGTTTTCGCTGGTGCTGGGGGTGGCGAAGCCGGTTACAGCCACCGGGCCGAGGCCTTCCAGCAATTCTGGCAAAACGTCCTCCGGGAAGGGGATTTCGGCCACTGTCAGCGCAGTGGCGTGCGCCGGGTGGGCGTGAATGATGGCGCGGATATCTGGCCGCTGGTGGTAAGCCTCGAGGTGCATCGGCGTCTCGGAGGAGATACGCCGTTTGCGGCGCGGGTCGGCTTTGATAACCTGGCCGTCAAGGTCAATCACCAGCAAATCTTCCGGTTCCAGGCGCCCCTTGCAAAGCGTGGACGGGGTAATCAGAATATGGTCAGCGCCCATGCGGACGGAGATATTCCCGTTGTTGGCGGGCATCAGCCCTTGTTCGTAACACAATCGCCCGGTTTCGACAATTGCTAAACGCAAATCGCGCTCGGTGGCAAGGGATGTAAAACGGATGCGATTGGCAGATGGAGAATTTGAAAACATGCTTACTCCTGGCGCGCCATTGCGGCGGTGCTTGCATTAACGATTCCGTGGCGCAATGATAAAAACAACTTCCGAAGCGCGGGGCTTCGGAAGTTGTGGCGTTAGAACTTCGGCCCGGTTTTGACCAGCGCAATCATCACCTTTTCGCCGTCAAACTCCTCCACCGTCACCTTGGACGTGTACGGCGAAGGTGTAAAGTGCAATTCCAGCGCCAGCGTTTCACCCATAATCGTCTCACGGTGAAGTTCGAGGGCGGTTTGTAGGCCGGGCGAAGCGCTCAGGTACAGGCGAATGCGGTCGGCCACGTCCAACCCGGAAATCTTGCGGAAATCTTGCACACGGCGCACAAACTCACGCGCCAGGCCTTCGCGCACCAGCTCGGGCGTCAAATCAGTCACCAGCGCGGCCACATACGGCCCATCTTCGGCGATGGCAAAACCTTCTTTTGCCAAAGATTTGACTTCGACTTCTTCCGGCAGAATCTCGTAGGATTGACCTTCAACCTCCAGCGGAAGTTTGCCCGCCGTCAAAAGGGCGTGAGCTGTCTCTTCAGCATTCAGCGCCAAAATGGCCTTTTGCAACGCTGGAAATTTATTACCATATTTTTGGCCGAGTTGCTTGGGCAAGGGTTTGACGCTGTGCGACAGAGCCTCGGTCGCCGCATTCAGCAAACGCACTTCTTTGACGTTGAGCTCGTCTTCCAGCAGGTCGGCGTAATCTGTGACCGCCTCGCGCTCGTTGACATTTGCCACCGAGAAGGCGGCCTCCGCCAGCGGCTGACGCACCTTGCGGTTGGCCTTGGCGCGGGCGGCATGACCGAGCGAAGCCAGGCGCATCACCAACGCCATCTGACGATTTAGTTTTTCATCCACCAGCGTCAAGTTGGGCTCCGGCCAGGTTGCCAGGTGCACCGATTCGGGCGCGGAAGCGTCTACTGTGCGCACCAGATTCTGATAGAGTTCATCCGCCAGAAAAGGCATGGCCGGGGCCAGGAGTTTGCTGAGCGTGACCAGCGCCGTGTACAGCGTCTGATAGGCGGCCTGCTTGTCCGAATCCGAATCCGATTTCCAGAAGCGGCGGCGTGAGCGGCGCAGATACCAGGTGGAAAGCGCCTCGACAAATTTTTCCACCGGACGAGTGGCGGCGGTGACATCGTAACGCTCATAGGCCTCGGTCACATCGCGAACAAGCGTGTTCAGTTCGGAAAGAATCCAGCGGTCGAGGGTTGAATAGGCTAACGGTTGCCCCGCTGCGGCAGGCGTCCATTTATCCAGGTTGGCATACGTCACAAAGAACGAGTATACGTTCCACAAAGTCAGGGTGAAACTGCGCAGCACCTCGCCGACCAAATCCACAGAGAAGCGGCGCTCGTTGCCGGGGGGCGTGGCCGTGTACAGATACCAGCGGAAGGCGTCCGCGCCGTGCAAATCCAAGACATCCCATGGATTGACGATGTTGCCCTTTGACTTCGACATTTTCTCGCCGTTGCCGTCCAGAATCAGACCGAGGCAGAGCACGTTTTTGTAGGCGACGTTGTCCATCAACATGGTGCTGATGGCGTGCAGAGAATAGAACCAGCCGCGCGTCTGGTCAACCGCCTCGCAGATGTAATCCGCGGGGAACTGGCGCTTGAAGGTTTCCTGATTTTCGAAGGGGTAATGCCACTGCGCGTAGGGCATCGCGCCCGAGTCAAACCAGACATCAATCAGTTCGGGCACGCGCGTCATTTTTCCGCCACATTCCTGGCAGGCAAAGTGAACAGTATCCACATGCGGGCGGTGCATGTCCAAATCGGTCAGATCGCGGCCAGCGAGTTGGGCCAGTTCCGCCACCGAGCCGATACAGTGTTGATGCTTGCAGTCAGCGCATTCCCACACTGGCAGGGGCGTGCCCCAGTAACGCTCGCGGCTGAGCGCCCAGTCAATGTTATTTTCCAGCCAGTTGCCAAAGCGGCCTTCCTTGATGTGCTCTGGCACCCAGTTGATGGTGCGATTCAGCCCGGTCAGACGTTCTTTAAACTGGCTGGTGCGGATGTACCAGGCCTCGCGCGCGTAGTACAACAGCGGGGTTTTACAGCGCCAGCAGAACGGGTAGGTATGCGTGTACGGCATTGAGCGGAAGAGCAGGCCGCGATTGTCCAGGTCGGTGATGATGGACGGGTCGGCGTCTTTGACGAAGACCCCGCGCCAGGGAGTCACTTCCGGGATGAATTTGCCGTCGGGGGCGACAGCCATAATGACCGGCAGGTCGTATTCCATCGCCGCTTTCATATCGTCCGCGCCGTAGGCCGGGGCCATGTGAACCAGGCCAGAACCGTCCTCGGTCGTGACGAAATCGGCCAGAATGACGTAATGCGCCGGTTTTTCGGGCGGCAAAAACGTAAAGAGCGGCTTGTACTTGACGCCCTGCAGTTTTTTGCCCTTGAAAGTTTCCAGCACATTCACTTCTTCGTCACGGAAAACTTTTTTCAGCAAGGCTTCGGCCAGGATAAGTTTCTCTGTGCCGCCGCTTGTCCCGGTCGCCGTTTCTGGCAGGGAACGTTCCACTTTGACGTAGCTTACTTCTGAGGCGACGGCAACTGCCACGTTGGCGGGTAACGTCCAGGGCGTCGTCGTCCACACCAGTAGCGAAGTGCCCGGTTCATCCATCAGCGGCATACGCACAAAAACTGACGGGTCGGTGACTTCATCGTAGCCTTGCGCCACTTCATGGTCGGAAAGCGGCGTGCCGCAGCGCGGGCAGTAGGGAACAACCTTGAAGCCCTGATAGAGCAGGTTTTTGTCCCAAAACTGGCGCAAAATCCACCAGAGCGACTCGATGTAGTCGTTGGTAAAGGTCACATAGGCTTCCTGCAAGTCCACCCAGAAGGCAATGCGGTCGGTCAGCCGCTCCCAATCCTGAATGTAATCAAACGCCGATTTTTTGCATTCCTGATTGAACTTTTCAATGCCATATTCTTCAATTTGTTGTTTATTGGTGAAACCGTGTTTCTTTTCCACTTCGATTTCCACCGGCAGCCCATGCGTATCCCAGCCGCCGCGCCGCGAAACGTGGTAACCGCGCATGGTTTTATAGCGCGGAAACATATCCTTGAAGGCGCGCGCCAGCACATGATGGACGCCGGGGCGTCCATTGGCCGTTGGCGGGCCTTCAAAAAAGACATATTCCGGCCCGCCTGCGCGAGTGGAAAGGCTTTTTTCAAAAATTTTCTCTTTTTTCCAAAACTTGAGCACATTTTCTTCCAACGCCGGGGCGCTTAGTTTGGAAGAGACAGGTTTAAAAGACATGGGAACCTCCGAGGCAGTCATCAGTTGTCAGTTGGCAAGCGTCAGTTATGCTATTCATTTTTTATCCTTAAAAACAAACTCCCGTCCACATTCTGGGACGAGAGCAGAGAACTCGCGCGGTACCACCCGGATTCCTTCTTGCGAAGGCGCTTGGCGGAGACATTCATCTCCTGCCCCGCTAACGGTGGGCGTCCGGCGCACTTACTTCCTCAACGGTTTCAGGTTGCGGCTCCGAAATGATTTTCACGCCCGCCGCGCTGACCCGGCTTTCACCGTTTCCAGGCTCGCTGACACAGATGGACGGGGCTACTCGTTTTCATCTTCGCTGATAGGCGACGATTATACTTTACGAAACCACAATTCGGAAAGAGATTTTCAAATCTCAAATATGTGCACGCAAATCATGTCAAAAAAGGGGTCGAAAGTCTCCTGACTTTCGAGCAAAATCAGGCCCTTTGCAGGGTGCTTCGCGAAGATTTTGCACTCCGCCCGCTCCGACGACCTTTGCGTGTACACCCTCAAATCACAGTCTCCCCCGCCAGCGCAATTTATGGTATAAGGAACTTGCCCTGCTGTGTACGCGATGTCATCTTCAGCGGTTCTGGGCCAACACTCACCAACTGGGTTCCAATCTCACGAGGCAGACGCGATAGGCTTCGGCCAAGGCGAATGTTTCGGGCAGGGGCCCGACCTGCTTCTGCAGGTTCAGAACTTTATGGCACACGGCACGAGCGGGGTTTTTATTTTTGACATTTAAAGCAAAACCGGCGAAATTCGCCGGTTTTTATGTTTATTCGACAATTTTCATGCGTCGCTCCAGCCAGCCGACCGCGCCGGAAAGCACCAGCGTCATCGCCAGATAGAGAAACGCCATCAGGTTGAAGGTTTCCAGCACGCGGAAGGTGCTGGCGCGGCGGATACGCCCCAATTGGGTCAATTCATCCACGGCGAGGACGGTTGCCAGCGAGGAATCTTTCAGCAGGGAGATGAAATCGTTGCCAAGCGGCGGCAAAACGCGGCGAATCGCCTGGGGTAAAATCACAAAACGCATGGCCTGAAAATAATTCATACCGAGTGATTTGGCCGCTTCCATCTGACCTTTGCCGATGGATTGAATGCCGGCGCGGAAAACTTCGCCCTCGTACGCGCCGTAGCCAATCGCCAGAGCGATGATGGCGCGCGCTTCCATTGGCACATCGCGCAGGCTGGAAACGATGCCCATGGCATTGAGCGCATCCACCAGCAGGGGCATGAGCGCAAAGGCAATGTAAAGCAGGAGAACCACCAGCGGAATGCCACGGATGGTTTCGACGTAAAAAGTGGCAATATTAAACAAAACCGGGTTTTTGGAAACGCGCGCCAGGCCGGTCAACAGGCCCAGACTGGTGGCGAACAGAAAGGCAAACAAAGTAATTCTTAACGTGGTCAGCACACCATCTTTTAGGTAAAGAAACGTTGCGCGGTACTGACCATCGCTGATAATTAGAGAAACCATCACCAGCCCCAACAAGGCGATGACGATTGCCCACCAGGGCCACTTGGAAGCGTTCAGCCCCGGAAAAAGCGAGGGGCGGCGCGGCATTTCGGTTGAAGAATCCATCTTTTCTCTCTGAGAATGGAAAACCAGGTCGGGCACAAACTGCCCGACCGGTTGTTTTGTGTTACGCGGAATGTCTTACTGGGTCAGACCCCATTTTTTATTGAGGGCGTCCAGCGTGCCATCGGCTTGCATGGCGGCCAGAGCGGCATCAAAGGCGGCTTTGAATTCCGATTTGGGCGGGAAGACGAAGGCCAACTTTTCATCGGAGGTGATTTGATCGGCAATTTTGAGTTTGCCAGCGTTTTCCTTGATGTAACCGGAAGCGCTGACATTATCTACGACCACGGCGTCAATATCGCCAGCAATCAGGGCAAGAACAGCGGCGCCGAAATCTTCAAAGGATTGGATGTCCTTATCCGCAAAGGTTGACTTGGCGACGATTTCGTTGGTGGTGCCAATTTGCGTGCCAACTTTGGCGGCGGCGTCTGTTTTGAAGGTTGCCAGGTCGCGGGTTTCGTCAACGCGGGTCAGCAGAACTTGCCCAACCTGAACGTAGGGGGTGGAGAAATCCACAATTTTGGCGCGTTCTTCGGTCAGCGTGACGCCATCGGCAAGGACGTCAAATTCACCGGCCTGCATGGCGGGGAAGATGCCATCCCAGGCGGCCTGCTTGAATTCGGGTTTGCAGTTGACGCGCTTGCAAATTTCGGTAACGGTGTCATAGTCCCAGCCGACACCCTGGCCGGAGGCTTCGTCAATGCTGTTGAAGGGCGGGTAGGCATTTTCCACAGCCACGGTAACGGCCTTGCCGCCCAAATCAGGCAAGCCGCCAGCGGCGGGCGCGCCAGGAACCGGGGCAACAGCGGGAGCGCAAGCGGCCAGCACCATGCTAGCAAGCACGAGCACAGATACAAAAGCGAACAGTTTTTTCATTTCTCTCTCCTTGTGAGTCTTCTGGAATGACTGCGCCATTCGACTGCATAGCATAGAACAAGAAAAGCCGTTTTTCAAGGGATGAAACTATATTTTTAGCATCCTTTTACAATGGCAACCAGTCAGCAGATGATAAAATCAGGAACACTTTCACCCCAATGGAGACTCATCATGTCAATTCTTTTTCCAAGCCCTGAATGGCTGACCGCCCTGCAAGAAAAACTCAATAGCGACGCCCACTACGCCCAAATTGCCAAAAACTGGGAAGGCGATATGTATTTCATCATCGAAGCCGAAGGAAATTTGCCACAACAAGTCATCATGTATCTCGATTTGTGGCACGGCAAATGTCGCGCCGTCGAAATCGTCGCCGAAGCCGCCAGCCACGTCCCGGCCTTTACCCTCAAAGCCGGTTACACCAACTTCGCCAAAGTGCTGAAGGGTGAACTCGACCCGATGCAGGCCATGCTCACCCGCAAACTGGACGTAAAAGGCAACATGGCGGTGATGATGCGCAACGTGCCCACCGTCTTGGATTTCGTCCGCTGCGCCAAAGAAATCACCCACGAAATTCTCTAATTCTGATAGAAATTTACAGCCAAGCATGATAAAGTGGTAGTGGTAAAGTCGTAGTGATTTATGATATATTTCAAGCATGATTGCAAAATTATATACATGTCGACATTGTGGTAGCGAAAATATTGTAAAAAACGGACACAGCGGTAGCGGCAACCCGCAATACAAGTGTAAAGATTGCGGTAAGTATGGCGTTCTGGAGCCAAGTCGCGGTTATACCGAAAAGCAAAGAGAACAAATCATCAACGCCTACTATGAACGTTCAAGTATGCGAGGTGTACAGCGTATCTTTGGCGTTAGTCGTCCAACGCTGGCGAAA
>MNXJ01000023.1 GCA_001872455.1 Anaerolineae bacterium CG2_30_57_67
CAGCGGGCAAGTTACCGGTGCGTGGACAGTTCAGAGTGACATGTATGGCAATCGCATCTGCCGCCACAACCAACGTGCGGAGGATCCAACGCTGCCTGAATGCAAAAATGAAACAAGCAGAAGCCGCAAAAAGCGTACAAGGCGAAGCCGTACCTGCTACGGTGGCTTCTTTTTTTGTTTTTTCGGCGCGCTGGCTATACTCCCGGCTGGTTTTCAGCCCAGGTTTCGGTTATTAAAGAACAGCTTCTTGCAGAAGAGTCAACCATGAATAAAGATATTTTTGAAGGCAAATGGAAACAAATTCGAGGCGAGGCCAAATCTTGGTGGGGAAAACTCACCGATGATGATCTGGATCGGGCTGCCGGTAAGTTTGATGTCTTGACCGGCCTGCTGCAGGAGAAATATGGCTATTCGCGTGAACACGCCGCTGATGAAATTGACAAGCGCGTGACGGCCTACGAGGCCAAACTGAAGAAAGAAACAGTCGCCACACCCGCTAAATAACGGAGACTGCACCGCCTCTTCTCGCCTGATAAGAGGCGAAAATTCGAAAAGGACACGGAGCGTCCGTGTCTTTCAACTGCTCAAAAAGGAAGAAAAATGAATCTCATTATTTACCTCATCGCTGGCGCAATCATTGGTTACGTTGCCAGCAGAATTATGCACACGAATTCACAACAAGGTTTATTGCTGGATATCGTGGTCGGTGTGCTCGGCGCGTTCCTGGCTGGCTATTTCATCAGCCCGCTGCTGGGAATCGGCACCATCAATGACGCAATCACCATCCCCACCTTGCTGGTCACGCTTCTTGGCTCCATCATCCTGTTGGCGATTGTCAAACTCTTCACTGGCAGAGGCCGCCGTTAAAAAGGTCAAAAATGACAAACGAAAATCGAGTTTCGGAAGTCAGAACTTCACAAAAAGAACCAGAGCGGGAACAGCGCATTTTTACGTTCAAGGCTACCCAACTGATCTGGTTACTGTTCGGCGTTTTGGAAGCGCTGATTGCTCTCCGTATTGGGCTGATGCTGATTGGCGCCAATGCCGGCAGCCCAATCGTCGCCATGATCTACGGGTTCACGGCCCTGTTTCTCTTCCCCTTTGTCGGGCTGATTGGCTCGCCGGCGGTTGGTAACATGGCGCTCGAACTCTCATCACTGTTTGCCATGCTTCTTTACGCCCTGATTGCGTGGGGGCTGGAGAGAACCGTCTGGTTGCTCTTCTATCGTCCGCGCGGCCCGGTGGTAGATGTCACAGAAACGACCACCAGCGACCACCATACAACTCCCTAAAACAACGCTTCAACTTGTTTCTTGCACCAAAAAGGAAATATCATGCAAAACGAAAATCAAGAATACCAATACCGCAGTAATGTTCCTGGCATTTTAGCCGGAATGCTGGTCGGAAGCCTGGCTGGCGCCGTGACGATGCTTTTGCTTGCGCCGCAATCTGGCAAAAGAACCAGAATGCAAATTCAGGAAAAAGGCATTGAACTGCGCGACATGACCAGCGAAATGGTGGAAAATACGGTTGCTCAAGCGCGTTTGAGCGCGCACAAACTCACCAACGATGGTCGTCGCAAGATGAAAAAATTGCAACATCAGGGTCAGGAACTGGCGACTGAGCAATTTGAGCGTGTCGCAGCAGCTTTTGACGCTGGTAAAGCGACCGTCCAAAGTTCTTAACGCAAAATCACCTGAATCTGGATACGAAAAGGAGTCTAAAAAACCATGAAACTCAGCGAACCTAAAGTTGTCACGTTTTGGATTTCTGTGGCGCTCGTACTGCTCGGGCTGCTGGCCTCGCAAGGGACCATCCCCGCACTCGCCGCCTACGCCTTCTGGCTGGTAGTGGCCGGGTTTGTTCTGCTCGCCCTCGGAAACTTGCTCAAAGACCTGTAATGCTGCGGTTGGGAGCGGGTTGGCGGCAGAGAATAGCCGGGCCGCTTCCATCCGAAAGCCGTTACCATAAACCTATTCGCCGGTTTTTGCGCTCAAAAGGAAGGAAACTCTTATGAAATTCACTCGAAACATTGGCTTCTTGTTGTTAGCCATCTGGCTCATTCTAACGGGTTTATCCGCCTTCATCTCTCTGGGCGGGCTCGGCATCCTCCTGGCGATACTTGCCATTGCGGCTGGCATTTTCATCCTGCTGGGACGTTAGGATAGTATCAATATTATGAACCGTTCAGTGGGCGGCATTGCTCTTCTGGTATTGATGCTGGCTTTGCTCACGCTGGCTGCGTGCGGCGTTTTGACCGGGACTCCGATCGTTAATGGAAAACCCATGCTGTTACCCATGGCGACGCCGGGCAGTAGCCCGACGTTGTCTTGCGAGACGTGCGCCCAGGCAACGCTGGCGGTTCTTCAGACTCAAGCGCAGGGTGGTGTTGATGCTCAGGCGGCGGCTACGGCTGAAATTATGCGCGCTAATGCTCAGGCAACTTTGGATGCGTCTGGCTTAACTTTGAGCGCGGCACTGACGCAGGAGCAAAACAACGCCAACATCATTGCGGCGCAGGTGGCGGCTACGGCTGCCATTGTGCGCGCTAACGCGCAGGCCACCCTGTCCGCCGCTGGCTCGACTCAGAGCGCCGCGCTAACCCAGGATGTAATTTCACAGACACAAATGGCTGGCCTGGCAACAGCAGCCGCGCAAGCGACTTTTTCCCAACAAAATAGAAACGATATTGCCGCTGGAACGCAAACGGCAGTGGCTGAATACATCGCCACACAAACCCAATCTGCGGTTGCCACTGAACAAAAGTATGCAGACCAAAGACAAGTTCCGCTTAATTTTCTGTGGATGGGTTGCCTGCCGCTCTTTGTTATCGCCATTGCGTTCGTGGGTCTTTGGTTCTTCTGGCGTTGGATGAAAATTTGGGAAAATCAGCAGCGTATTGAAATGCAACCCGTTGCGCCGATTGTCATCGAGGCCAACCCGCAATCAGTAGACGAGGCCGTCAATTCTCCATATCCACTCGTAAAACGCCATGATCCTATCGGCGGGTGGATGAAGGAAATCAAACGCAAGTTAATCGCTGGTAAAAAGGATGATCATGAGTAGCCAAGGCGTTGACCCGCATCATTTTGTTAGCCGGGCGCATCAAATCAAAGCCCAATTGCCAACGATCCTGTCGGAGTGGGGTCTGTTGCCCAGGTTTAAACGCTGGCGATTGGCGCAAGACCCGGATACGGGTACGGCAGTGCTTTTTGGTGTCCTGAATAACAGGTATATTGCCATGCACACTACCACCCCGTTTAGTGATTACTTTGACCCGCGTTTATTGCGCGATATCGCCACGAAACTACAAGTGCAGGTGATCCCATCCGCCAACGATGGTCTGCGCTATGCTTTTATCCTTGAACGCGGTCAAGTTGGCCATCCGAAGGACGTGCCTGCGCTCCCGAGTGGTGTCGCCGCCGAAGCGATGCCTGCCCCTGCCTCTACAACCCAAATATTTGAACGGTATGCTGTTGCCCCGACAGCAACCGAACGCTCTGTCCTGCTTGATGAGCTTGTCGTGAGACAACAAAGACTAACAAAATTTTTAATAGTTGCTGACGCTCTCAATGCGCTCAACAATATTCCATCGCAGCCTTTGCCCGATATTTTGCGGATGGATGAATTCGAATTCAACCAGAAAATAACAGGCTATGAAACGAGCCGCATAAGAACAAAGCTTAAATCGCAAAAAGGAGAACCCAATGGATAAAAGGGTTGGTTTGTGGTTCGACAACGAGAAGGCCGTCGTTGTAAGCGTTACGGACGATGCTGAAGAAATAAAAAGATTCACTTCAAGTATGAAAAATTATATTTGGTTTTCGAGCAGTACCCCGGGCGATGGCTTACCAGAAGATGCGCGCGACAGACGTTCTTGGAATCACCTTAACGAATATTATGATAACGTTGTCGCACATATTCGTGATGCGCGGATGATTCAAATCTTTGGGCCGGGAGATGCCAAGTATGAACTCAAAAAACGTCTCGAAAAAATAGGCTTTGCTGAGCATAGTGTGGAAATTGATAGTGCAGATCATTTGACCGACCATCAAATCGCCGCCAAAGTAAGAGAGCGATTTCCGGCCCGTTCCCAGTTTGATATTTCCTGAATGGCTTCAACCTCCCCCAAGCGGCGGATGCCAATACTCTCCGGTAGATGGATGCGATCAGCAAGCCTTCGTTGTAGACTTAGGTAGAATGAATTACTCAAAAAGGAGAAATACATGGGACGCAAAGGTGATAGTAAACGTAAGCCAAAAACAAAATCCAATTCGGTTTCCAACAGTGCCAGCCCGGCTGAAAGTATGCCGGTGGCATCTGCCGTGAGAGGCCGCGAAGCCGCGCTCGGGAAGGGTGGCGTGAACCCATCTGCCGGAGCGGGTAAATCGCAAAAGAAACATTAGGTCAGAAAAAGCAACCGACGCCAGGAAAATCAAAATTTCCTGGCGTCTTCGCGTAACGACAGCCCAGCAGTGGGCTGTCGTTTGTTACGTTGGGGGTAAAAAATCAGTATATCAGGCAGGAGTCAAACCCGTAGCCTCTGCTCGAAGCGAGAAAAGTATTCGTCCTGGTCGTGCAAATCGCCAATTTTCGTCCTGCGGACAAACGTGACATTTATGTCACGTTGCAGAGTGGAGCAAAGATGTGGGCAGCGCCGGAAAATTGCCCGTTGACAATTTAGAATAAATGTTCTATATTTAATGGGCAGTTTCATTCTGCGACTGGAGCGTATCTGATGAACCGTAACCTTCCCATCCAATTTCTTTCTGCCCTGCGCGGCCTTGGCCTGAAACGTGGCGCGCTATTCGGCGGCATTTTGCTGGTAGCCTTGCTGGCCTTTGAAGTTTTCAACTATACCACCACCGATTTTGCCTTGAGCGATGTGCTGGGCAATGACCTGAAGTTCCTGGGGCTGCGCTGGGCAACGATTCTCTCCATTGCCTTCTGCGCGATTGACTTTGCCGGGGTTGCCCGCTTATTCACGCCCGAACAAGGGCGCGATGAACCCGCCGAAGTCTGGTATTTGTTCGGCGCATGGATTTTAGCGGCAGGCATGAACGCCACCCTCACCTGGTGGGGCGTGGCCGTTGCCATCAATAGTCACGTCGCGCTCGGCGCGGCCATCGTCGGGCGCGCAACCGTCAGCAGCGCCGTGCCAGTTTTTGTGGCTGTCATGGTCTGGCTGATTCGGATTCTTATCATCGGGACATTTTCGATGGCGGGAGAACGTCTCTTCTCGCTGGACGAAGCCCGGCCGACCCGCGCGCCCGCCGCCCGCTACGAAAACGTCCAACCCTCGCCCGCCCGCGCACCCATGCCGCGCCCGCTGGCAGCCTCGCCCGCCGCCGCGCCGCGTCCCCGCCCCGAGCCAACCTATCACCCGGCGGGAATGTCGTCTAGCCCCGCCGCCAAAGAAAAATCATCCGGCTGGCGCGTCTGATAAATTATTGCGAAAGTTTTGGTTTGCGTTACTTCCCATCCTGCGCGGGTTTGTGGTAAAACCAATCAAAATTGCCTTTTTTCTTTTTCAAAAGGAGAACCATGCCCGCCATCACCAACATCAACCATATCGCCATCGTCGTTGACGATATGGAAAAAGCGCTCACCTTCTGGCACGACACGCTGGGAATAACCCTGCACGAACTGCGCGAGGTTCCCGCCGAAGCCAGCCAGGTGGCTTTTTTGCCGCTGGCAGGCGCAGAAATTGAGTTGGTACGCCCCACCAGCGCCGATTCGGGGCTGGCAAAATACCTCGCCAAACGCGGCCCCGGAATGCACCACGTTTGCCTGGAAGTGGACGACATCGAAGCCATGCTGACGCAACTTAAAAACAGAGGCGCGCGCCTCATCAACGAAACCCCACGCACCGCCGCCGACGGCAAACGTTACGCCTTCATCCACCCCGAAAGCACCGGCGGCGTGCTGGTCGAACTTTATCAGGTTTAAAATTCATCCAACCTTGAACTCATCCATTCTCCTCGCGGCTGTTTCCGGCGGCGCCGATTCGCTGGCGCTGTTATATTTTTTGCGCGAGTCGGGCCAGCGTGTGGTTGTGGCGCACTTCAACCATCAACTGCGCCCCGAAGCCGACGCAGACGAGGCCTTTGTGCGCCAAACCGCCGAAATTCTCAACTTGCCCTTCCTGCGCGGCTCGACAGACGTGGCCGCCTTTGCCCAACAGCAACATCTTTCGCTCGAAGAAGCCGCGCGCAAGTTGCGCTACCGCTTTCTCTTTCACGCCGCGCGCCAGGCCGCGGCGCAAGCCGTCGTCACCGGTCACACCGCCGATGACCAGGCCGAAACCGTACTGATGCACTTTCTGCGCGGCGCGGGGTTGCCCGGTCTAAAAGGCATGACCCCGCGCACCCTTCTGCCGGCTTTCGACCCACAAATCCCGCTCCTGCGCCCCCTGCTTGGCTGGACGCGCGCCCAAACCGAAGACTACTGCCATGCGCGCGGGCTGGTCTACCGCACCGATTCCAGCAACACCGACACTGCCTATCTCCGCAACCGCCTGCGTCACGAACTTTTACCCCTGCTCGAAACCTACAACCCGCAAATTCGCCAAACATTGGCAAAAACTGCCACGCTTTTACAGGAAGAAGAAGAACTCCTGTTTCAGATGACAGATTCAACCTGGGAGCGAGTCGCCGTCCGCGCCGAAAGTGGATTCGTGCAATTTGATTTGATGCAGCTCGAACAACTTTCCCCGGCGCTGAGGAGGCGTCTGTTCCGAAAAGCCGCCTTCAGCCTCAGGCCCGCCCTGCGCGACGTAGATTTTTCCGCACTGGAGCGCGCCGCCAGCCTTCAGCCGGAAACTTTGGCAGGAGGGTTGAAAACATTTCTCGAAGGAGAATCACTCTACCTGGCAGAAAGCGCCTCTGCGCTGCCGGTAGACGTTGCGCAAGTCCATGGTCAGTGGACAGTGGAAAACGGTCAGACATACGATTTGGGCAATGGCTGGAGTCTGACCTCCAAAATTATGCCCGCCCAATTTTCATTCTCTACGGCCAATTCCCCATTTTCCGACAATTTTTCAGCCGCCCTGGATACCGGCTTAATCGGGGACAAGTTACAGTTAAGAGCGCCACATCCTGGCGAACACTTTGAACCGCTGGGAATGCCCGGAAAGACGGTAAAACTCTCCGATTTGTTCATCAATCTCAAAATTCCCAAAAGATTGCGAAAAAACTGGCCGTTGATCTGCGTAGAGACTGAAATCGCCTGGATTCCCGGCCTGCGGATGGCAGAAAAATTTCGAGTGACGGAAAAAACGTTGCGCGTGACACAGTTAAAACTTGAAAGGCAAATAAAAAAATGAGCGCAGGCTGCCAGCCTGCGCTCATTTTTTTTATTTTTCAGCCAATTGTTTTAGTTTGAGATACAACTCACGCCACTGAATTTTGGAAACGCCCAAGTTTTGCCGAATCGTATCCGGCTCCGTGCCGCGCTTGTACTCGCCCAACGCATACGTCCAGCGGCACATATCGAAGGAGAGATGCTTCGTCAGTCCGGCGTCAACGCCAACATCTTCCAACAGATATTCCAACCGGCGCGGCGACCAGGGGAAGATTTTATCGGTGGGCGCATACTGGCTGATATATTCGTCGTAAACGGGAATCCATTCATCTGATAGGGCGAGTTTGCGTTCTTTGTATTGATTGGCGGCCCCAGCGTAACGGATGAAGAGAATCGCGCCATTGGGGGCTTGCAAATCAATATGATTAACGTGAGCGCCCAAACATTCACTCTTTTTGATGCCGGTGTTGAGCAAGAGGTGAAGCAAAGCATACGGACGCGCATCGGGCTTAGCCTTGCGGCGATAGCGGTCAGCGGCCAGCAAAGCAGTCTGGGCTTCTTCATCGGTCAGCACCTGCGGCAGCGGGCTAATGGCCGATTTCTGCACTACTTTTTCGGCGGGGTCCAGCAAAAGCACACCATTTCGATATACCCAGCGAAAAAAAGATTTTATAGTAGTAATACGCCGCGCCAACGTTTTGGGCGAACATGGCACCTCGCGCTCATGCTCCATCCACTCAAAAAAAGCGTTCAAGTCAGCCGTGCTGATATTTCCGAGCGCGCGGTCGGGCGGGAAATACGAGGCCAGCAGACGCAAATCGGATAGAAAGGCTTTGACGGTATAGGGGGAACGCGCCTGGTCGTTGAGATACATCTCATAAGCGCTCATCGCCGGAACCAGCGTGGTGGCGTTGGTGATATGCGCAGAAGTTTCGTTTGACGTGGACATAAATATCTCCTTGAAAATACAACTTGCGTATAGTTTAGACGTTTTTAGAACAAATGGCAAGGCCTTTGGCGTGTTAATATGTTTTTGCAATTGGAACGTTCTATAGCCGAGCAGGTTATAATCTCGGCATGGGTATTCTTTATCTGGTCGCAACCCCAATTGGCAACCTGGAAGATTTTTCGCCGCGCGCGATTCGCGTTTTGCGCGAGGCGCGGCTGATTGCTGCGGAAGATACCCGCCAGAGCCAAAAATTACTCAACTATTTTGAAATTCATACCCCGCTCACTAGTTATTTTGAACATAATAAATTTTCCAAGATCGAAACCATCCTGGCGGCGCTCCAAGAGGGTGATGTGGCGCTAGTATCGGACGCCGGAACACCCGCAATCAACGACCCTGGCTACGAGTTGGCGTGCGCTGCCATCGCCGCCGGTCACACCGTCAGCCCCATTCCTGGGCCGTCTGCGCCGATTGCGGCGCTGAGCGTTTCCGGCCTGCCAACTGACGCATTTCTCTATCTAGGCTATTTGCCGCGCAAAAGCGCGGAACGTAAAAACGCGCTGCGCCAGGTGGAAAATTTACCGTACACGCTGGTTTTTCTTGAGACCCCGCACCGCCTGCTGGATGCTTTACGCGACCTGCGTGAAACGCTGGGCGAACGTCCACTGGCCGCCGCGCGCGAGATAACCAAAATTCACGAGGAAATTGTGCGCGGCGAAACATCCGAGCTGTTGGCTCATTTTTCGGCCACCGCGCCGCGTGGAGAATTTGTGCTCATCGTCGGCGGTAAACCCATTTCCGCGCCCACGCGCTGGAGCGATGCCCAAGTGCGAGAATTTTTGCAGGCGACTCCCAACATCGGGCGCAAGGCGCGCGAACTTTCTGCCGAAGTGGCTGAAATCAGCGGCTGGAACAAGCGCGATATTTATGCCCTGCTGAACGAAATAAGATAAAAGGTGGAAGTAAGATAGATTGTAATGAAAAGAGCGGCCTCAGGCCGCTCTTTTTTTTACCTGGTGTTATTCGGTTTCTGCCGCAGGTTCAACCAAGTCCACCGGGCCGGGTTCCAATGCCTTTTCGCTCTGCGAAAAACGCCCATGCACAAAGCCCGTCCCGGCAGGGATTAACTTGCCGATGATGACGTTCTCTTTCAGGCCAAAGAGTGGGTCGGTGGTGGAAGCAATCGCCGCGCCCGCCAGCACCTTGATGGTATGCTGGAAAGAAGAGGCCGAGAGAAACGAATCAGTGGAGAGGGAAGCCTTGGTCACGCCCAGCAAGATTTCCTGGAAGCGGGCGGGTTGCTTGTTTTCGGCCAGCAATTGCTCGTTGATGCGGCGCATCTCCAAGCGGTCAACCATATCACCCGGCAGGAAGAGCGTATCGCCGGGGCGGGTAATTTGCACCTTGCTGAGCATTTTGCGAATAATGACCTCGAAGTGCTTGTCGTGAATATTCTGCCCTTGCGAGCGGTACACTTTTTGCACATCGGTCATCAAGTACATCTGGCAGGCATCGCGGCCTTGCAGTTTGAGAATGCTATGCGGGTTAAGCGAGCCTTCTGTCAGCGGTTGACCAGCGGTGACATGATCGCCATCCTTGACCAGCAGGCGTAAAGTGTTGGGGACTTCGTTTTCCACTTCTTCGCGCTGTTCGTAGGAAACAATCACCTGACGGTTTTCAAGGCGCACACGCCCGGCATGTTGGGAGGTAATCGTCGCTTCGCCAAACGATGCCAGAATTTCACCGGCTTTCACTTCGCTTTCTTCCTTGGCGTCAACGGTCCACTCTTCCGGCACATCGTAGGTATCCGCAACCATCTCGGCATGCTCAATGCGCACCAGGCGAATATCGGCATACTTCTCCGACATGACGATGCGCACCACGCCATCAATCTCTGCCATGGCTGCTTCACCCTTGGGCATCTTACGGGCTTCAAAAAGTTCTTCAACGCGCGGCAAGCCAGTTGTGATGTCGCCGCCAGCGGCCACACCGCCGGTGTGGAAGGTACGTAACGTGAGTTGTGTTCCCGGCTCGCCGATGGATTGCGCCGCCACGATGCCGACCGCCGCGCCCATTTCGACGAGTGAACCACGTCCCAAATCGAGCCCGTAGCAGTAGGCGCAAATGCCGTGATTCAGTTCACAGGTCATGGCCGACCGCACTTTGATTTCAGCAACACCTGCGGCGGCAATATGACGCGCCATCTCATGGTCAATGATTTTGCCCGCTTCGAGCAACAACTCCCCTGTTTTGGGGTCAACTACCGGCGCAGCGGTCATGCGGCTGTAAATGCGGCTCGAAAGTGCCTGTCCGGCGACATCGTCTGCCGCACGGATGTAGATGCCTTCTTCGGTGCCGCAATCCACTTCATTAATGATGATGTCCTGGGCAATATCCACCAGACGGCGTGTAAGGTAACCAGCATCCGCGGTACGTAGAGCGGTATCTGCCAGGCCTTTGCGCGCGCCGTGCGTTGAGATAAAGTATTCGAGCGCCGTCAGTCCTTCACGGAAGTTGGACTGAATAGGAAGCGGAATGATACGCCCGGATGGGTCAGCCATCAGACCGCGCATGCCCGCCAACTGTGAGATGGGGCCAAAACCACCTTTCGTGGCGCCAGAGTTTGCCATGGTGGACAGATTGCCGTTGGGATCCATGTTGGCGCGTACCGCTTTGGCAACATCCAAAGTGGTTTTTTGCCAGACCTGAATGACGCGCTCGTTCTGCTCCTGCTCGGTCAACAAGCCACGGCGGAAGTCACGTTGAACCAGTTCCACGTCCTTGAGCGACTCTGCGATGATAGCGGTCTTGGCCGCCGGAACAGCGATATCAGAAACAGCAATGGTCATACCCGAACGCATGGCGTACTCAAAGCCGATGCGTTTAACTTCATCTGCGGTTTGGGTTGTTTTTTCCTGCCCGCAAATTTCGTACACTTCGGCAATCAGGTCTTTCACGCCGCCCTTTTCGAGCGGAGCATTAACGAAGCGCACTTCATCGGGCAAAATATCGTTCATAATGACGCGTCCAACCGAGGTGCTGATGAGACGGGTCTCGGGCATATCCATACGTGAATTCTGTTCGTCATACCAGGTTGTGGCGTTCACCTTGACCTTGGTATGCACTTCCACCTGGCCGAGTTGATAAGCCATGATGACTTCTTCAAGACTGGCAAACGCGCGTCCATCGCCTTTGTGCGGACGAGTGTCGTCCATTGTTAGATAATAAACACCCAAGACCATATCTTTGGATGGTGAAATAATCGGTTCCCCATCCGCAGGTTTGAGCAGGTTCTTGGATGCCAACATCAGGCGACGCGCCTCGGCCACAGCTTGTTGTGAAAGCGGCACATGCACGGCCATCTGGTCGCCGTCAAAGTCAGCGTTGAAGGCGGTGGTCACCAGCGGGTGCAACTGAATGGCCGAACCTTCAATGATGAGTGGTTCAAAAGCCTGAATACCCAGGCGGTGCAGAGTCGGCGCGCGGTTGAGCATCACTGGTCGGTCTTTGATGACTTCTTCCAGCGCCTCCCACACTTCGGGACGATTGCGCTCAATCAAACGGCGCGCGCCCTTAACGTTAGCGGCGTAGTTGAGATGCACCAAGCGGGCGATGACAAAGGGCCGGTAAAGTTCCAGCGCCATTGTTTTGGGCAAGCCGCACTGGTAGAGTTTAAGTTGTGGGCCAACCACAATCACCGAGCGGCCAGAATAATCTACACGCTTGCCGAGCAGGTTGCGGCGGAAGCGGCCTTTTTTACCCTTGAGCATATCACTCAACGATTTCAACTCGCGGCGGCCGCGGCGGCTGAGCGCCTTGCCTCGCTGAGAGTTATCAATCAGGCTGTCAACGGCCTCCTGCAGCATCCGTTTTTCGTTGCGAACGATAACGTCCGGCGCACCCAATTCGAGCAAACGTTTGAGACGGTTGTTACGATTGATGACACGGCGGTACAGGTCGTTTAAGTCGGATGTGGCGAAACGCCCGCCATCGAGTTGCACCATCGGGCGCAGGTCAGGAGGAATCACCGGCAAAATGGTGAGAATCATCCACTCCGGGCGATTGCCCGAGCGGCGGAAAGCTTCCACAACCTTCAGACGGGTCGTGGCCTTTTTGCGTTTCTGCTTGCTCTTGGTGGTGCGAACTTCCTTCCACAATTCTTCCGAGAGCTTGTCCAAGTCGAGACGCTTAAGAATATCGTAGAAGGCTTCCGCGCCCATATCGGCGCGAAAAACCTGTCCCCAACGAGATTTAAGTTCACGGTAGCGTGTTTCACTCAGAAAGGTGAAGGGGCGCAACTCCATCAGTTCTTCGCGCAGGTGCGTATTTTGCCCCTGGCTAACGGAAGATTGATCTTCGAGCTGATTGCGCAAGGCCTCCATTTGTTCAGCAGCAACGGCGCGCACTTGTTCAATTTCGAGCTTGGTGTGCTCAATTTCACGCGCTTTTTGGTCTTTTAATTCATTTTCAAGCGCTTCGAGCCTTTCGCGTACATTTTTTTGCACTCTGCTGATGTGCTGAGAGCCGATAACATCGCCAGCGTTGATGATGATTTCACCAGTAGCCTGAAAAACGATCGCCTTACCTGCCGCCGCGCCAGACTGCTCCTGCAAGGCAGACTCAAGTCGCTGGCCTTCTTGAATGACAGGTTCAATTTGCGAGGCAACCTGCTCATCATAGGAGCGTTCGATATCACTATTGCGCTGATTAAATTCGGCTATTTTTTGGTCACGCCCGGTTTTGACTTCGGCGATTTTAGCATTCACGACCGATGCCTGTTCCCGCTCCGAGACAGAAATTTCGTCATCCAGGCGCTTAAGCGCCTTCTGCCGGGAGTCGTCATCCACATAGGTGACGATATACTGGGCAAAATATAGCACGCGGTCGAGATTGCGGCGTGAAATATCAAGCAACAACCCCAAATACGATGGGATGCGGCGGGTATACCAGATGTGCGCGATGGGAGTCGCCAGGGTAATGTGCCCCATGCGCTCACGGCGAACAGCGGCGCGGGTCACTTCGACGCCGCACTTGTCGCAAATCAAGCCCTTGTAGCGAGGGTTTTTATATTTTCCGCAATAACATTGCCAATCGCGGGTGGGGCCAAAAATGGCCTCGCAGAACAAACCATCTTTTTCGGGGCGTAGGCGCCGGTAGTTGATGGTTTCGGGCTTCAAGACTTCACCGTACGACCAACTACGAATGGTCTCGGGCGAAGCGATGCTGATGCGGAGAGCGGTCAAACCTTTGGTTTCCACTGTCACGTCCTCCTGTGGGAGAAAGGAGATAAAAAACGTTTCCTGGCCCTCTATGAGACGAACAAACACAAGCGCCTGGTATTTTTCCAGCGCTTGCGATGTGAGCCAAGTTTTAATGACTAATTGTCAATCCTTTTATTATACCGAAAAATGTGGGTTCAAGTCAAGGAGCAGTATTCTGGCGATTACCCACAAGTCGCCAATTTTTGCCCTGCGGACAAAAGCGACATAAATGTTGCGCTACGTTGTGTGACATTTATGTCGCTTTGCAGGGTGGAACAAAGATGTGGGTAATCACCAGATCGTGTTGTCGTGTCGCTGATAATGCGTGTGAAAACCACCAAGGCAATGCTCCGTAACCCAACCCGGTTTTCCAAGCATCGAATCAGGTGCAAATAATCAGGTTTGGATGTGCTCCAACATTCTCGGATGTCAATGCGTCCATGTCCCTGGTTGGTGGTTCTTTCGTATTCATAGAAAGCATATTTGAAAGATACTGGCCTGATCCACAGCAAATAAGGTTGAAATATCCTCAAGCAAGTGTCCCTGATTTCTCTTTGACGATTGCCCCCGCATGGGGGAGTCCGCCGCAATAGCGCTGGCTGAGCAGAAATTTATTTGTTAGCCTGCCGCGGCATCCGTCGTTGGGGTAGCCTCGCCGCCGAAAGCGCCGCCGCTGCCCACCGGGCAAACGCCAATATTTTGCTGCACCACACAGCCCGAAAGGTCGCCGTAGGCCGCCAAATTAATCAGCATTGCCAAATCTTCAGGCGTATCGGCCAGCAGCACCAGCGCGTTGTGATTCAGCCCCGGTAGGAACAGGATGACGCCGTTTCCGGCGCGGCCAATTTCTCCCAGCCCGGCGATGGTGATGGTTTCACTGCCATCTTCAAACGTGACGCCGAACTGGTCGAAGTAGGGGTTCAGCAAGTCGCTGTCGGTGAAACTGCCTAAAATCAGCCAGTCGCCGCTGCCGGTATCGGCGGAAAGGCTCAGCGGCAGGTTGATTCCGCGCAGGTGGTTTGCAGCCCGGCGACGGCGGTCAGCGTTTCGGCGGTCAGTTTGGCATTCCCAGCCGTCACCAGGCTGACGGGCCGGGTGAAGACGAAGGGGAAATTCGCCAGCGCGGGCAGGCGTTGGCCGCTCAGCGCAAATTCGGCCAGGTTTTGAATCAGGCGGGCGTTGTCGGCGGCCTGGTCGAAGGGCGGCGTCATGAAGGTGTAGCTGCCGATGGCGGCGACGTTGCCGCTGGCATCCACACCCGCCACTGCCAGGCCGCCGCCCTGGTCGTTGAGCGAGGAGCGCAAATTGGCGTCGCCGCGGATGAGCGCTTCGCCGCCGGTGATATTGACCGAGCGCGCGCCGTAAAAGACGACTTGCTTCAGCCCGCTGGTCAGGGCGTTTTCGGCAAAGTCGTTCAGTTTCACGTTGCGGAAGTTGCCATCATTTTCGGCCAGGTTGTAAACATAGTTGCCAGTGAAGGAAAGCCCGTAGGGCGCCAGCAGCAGGTTGGCGCTGACGGTGTCGGGAAATTCGCCGCTGTAGCCTTGCACGCCGCGATAGGCGTCCGCAAAAACCAGCAGCCGCCCGCCCTGCGCCACAAAGTCGCGCAGCGCTGTCACTTCGGATGCTTCAAAAATCATGTAGGGCGAAAAAAGCACGAAGGCGTCGGCGTATTTCAGCCGTTCAGCCAGCGGACGGGTGTCCAGGTCGGTGATGAAATAATATTCCACGGTTGCGCCGCGCGCCGCCAGGGCGCGGGTGAAGAGTTCCACATCCGCAATCTGGTAGGTGTTTTGGTGATTTAAGTCCAGCAAAATGCGCGCGCCGCTGTGATTGACCTCGGCGGGGACTAATTCGGCGGACGGGGTGGGCGCTTCTGGCGCGCGGAAACTGGCGTATTCGGGCATCTGCGGCGTTGGGCGCGGCTGCGGCAGGCCGGTGTAATGCGCCGCCTGAAATAAAATGGGCAGGAGAAACAGACCCAGGGCAATCCATAATCGGTTTTTGAGAGTCATTTTGTCCTCCTATTTTTCAGCGGCCAGCGTGGCGGGCGGAATGTAGAGCAGGTACAGCCCGGCTTTGGCGGGTGTGGTCAGCGTCACGCCGTCGGGCGAAACGCCGTAGAAGGGGGAAGAGACCGGCGCGTCGTATATTGCCAGCGGGTAGATTTCGACTACTTTGGGGTTGCGCACCCCGGCCAGCTGCGCCGCTTTTTCGATGGCGTCGCTCTCCGTGCCGAGGGCATCCGCCAGGCCGAGACGAACCGCCTCCATCCCCGGCCAGAGTTTGCCGCTGAGCACTTCGCTCATTTCGGCTTTGAGCGCCGCGCCGCGCCCCAGTTTTACGGCGCTGGCGAAGCCCTGTTTCACCGCTTCAATCTGACGCACATACTGGTCGCGCTCGAAGCCGAAGAGTTTGTACGGCCCGGTGGAGACGATGCCATCCACCAGAGAGGGCGCGGGCGGCGTATAGCCAATGACGCCGATGTTGCCCACGTCGGAGGTGGGTTTGCAGAAAATGTAATCGCTGCCCACCGAAAGGTAGTACGCGCCGCTGGCGGCCATCAGGTTGATGGAGGCGACGATGGGGGTTTGCTGGCGCACTTTCAGCATTTCCATGTAGACGGCTTCGGTGTCGGCGACGGTGCCGCCGGGGCTGTCGAGCACCAGTACCACGCCGCGAATTTCGGGATGCTGGCGCACATAGTCCAATTGTTTGAGCAGGTCGCTGGCAGAAACCGGGTCAAT
Organism: Anaerolineae bacterium CG2_30_57_67; assembly: GCA_001872455.1. Classification (GTDB taxonomy): domain Bacteria; phylum Chloroflexota; class Anaerolineae; order Anaerolineales; family Villigracilaceae; genus UBA8950. The sequence goes on from MNXJ01000023.1 coordinate 16,260, forward strand.
TTGTGTGCTGAGCCGGATGATGCCAATTTGTGGCTGGGGCAAGAGCGCCGCGGCAATCAGCAGACCGGCTACCAGCGGCAGAACCGCCCAGAGCAAAATTGCGCGCGCGTTTTCCCAGGTGAATAGAGGCTGTTTCTCGTTCATACCCTCTCCTTTTGGATGAAAATCATGGCTTCAGCATACGCTTTTGAAAGTCGCTTGTCAATTGGTTGGCGTTCGACATGGAGTGTAAAATCTCCCGACTGCGGCGCAAAATCGGGAGATTTTGCACTCCGAAACCGCGGCTGGGCTAAAAGTGTCTTGCCAGTTCGGATGCGTATTTTGTGCCGATGGTGTTGCGGTTGGCGGCCAGCCAGTCGGCCAGGCGGGTGACTCCGCGCGGCGGTTCGGCGGAGATGAGCAGGTTGGCCGTCAGCCCGTCCACTTCCTCGGGGGTCAGTACTACGTCGCCGACAAAGCGGCTGATGGTTTGGGCCGCCAGCAGCGCCAGGCGCGGCGACAGGTGAATCAGCGGGCGGGGGGCGCCGATGGTCTTTCCAATCAACCGCACCAACTCGTCGAAGGTGAAAATATCCGGGCCGACGGCGTCCCAGGTCAAATTTTCGGCGCGCGCACCGGCTTCCACAGCCAGCGCAGCCAGGTCATCCACGAAAATGGGTTGCAGCCGGTACTGGCCGTCGCCAATCTGCCCGAAGATGGGGAAACGCCGCAGCAGCCAAGCGATGTTATTGATGAGAATATCCTCCGCGCCGAACAGCACGGTTGGGCGCAAAATGGCGTAACTCAGCCCGCTTTCGACGACGGCTTTTTCGTTGGCGGCTTTGCCCGAAAAATAGGGCAGGGGCGAATTTTCTGCTGGTTGGGTGATGCTGACGTGGACGATGCGCCGCACTCCGGCTTGTTGGGCGGCCTGCACCAGGCGGTGGGTGTTTTCCACCGCGTGCGCCTGAGTGTTTTGGCCGTGGTCGAAGCGAATCCAATAGGTGTTGTAGAGAACCTCCACCCCGGCCAGGTTTTTTGCCATGCCCGCCACGTCGAAATCGAGCGGGTAGGCCGGGATTTTCCCGTCAAACGGGTCGGGGCGGTTGGGGTGACCCGTCAGCGTGCGCACTTCGTCGCCTTGCGCCAGCAGTCGGCGGGCGATGTATTTGCCAGAGTAGGAAAAAGCGCCAGTGACAGCGGTTTTCATTTTTCTCCCTGCACTTGCGGGCGCGGGGCTACCAGGGCGAAAAAAGCCAGCGCCGCGCCGATTGCGGTCAGTGCCAGGGTAAAGCCGAACAAGTTCCAGCGCAGCTGCCCGGCCAGCTCAAAAAATAACCCGGCGGGGTCGGCGCTTTCGGGGTGAAATCCCAGGCCAAAGATGGCCGGAAAAATGACCAGCAGTGTCTGGCTGAAGGTCGTCCAGAAGTGGGCGCGTTCCGCTGTGCCGCACAAATCCATCAGTAGCGGGCGCAGTGAGCGACGCAGCAAGGCCGAAAGCGCCAGGCAAACTGTCAGCGTCAGCGCCAGTTGTCCAAGAAAATAGAGGATGGAAGTCATGGCAGCTCCTTTATTTCAAAATTTTCAAAACGGTTTGGACGGTATTCAGCCCCAGGCTGTCGAGGCGCGAGATGGCCGAGGCCAGCGCGTCGAGCGTGTCGAAAAAATCCTTCAGCGCTCGCGCGCGCTCGGTGAGCAAGGCGCGCTCTGGCGGGGCGAAGTCGCCCTCGCCCGCTTCGAGCCGCCGCAGGGTTTGCGTCACCGAGTCAACTGCCCGGTCAAATTCGCCGCTCTGACGTTCCTGTAAAATGGCGCGGATGGCGCGGTAGAAATCGGTTTCGGCCTGGTAGTAATCCTTGCGGTCGCCGAGCCGGTTGACGGGGCGAATTAATCCCATGCGGGTCAGCCCGCGCACGTTGGCGCTGATGGCGCCCTTGGTCAGCCCGCTTTGCGCCACCAGTTCGTCCAGCGAAAGCGCGGCGGGGGCCAGGTAAAGCACGGCGAAAATGGCGCCCATGCCTTTGGGCAGCCCCCAAAATTGGCTGATGCCGCTTAATCCTTCGATAAAATCACTTTTGATGTCGCCCATACGCTCTCCGTTCTGAATGTTTAGTAAGTACTAAACAAAGTATATATCAGGGCTGTGCATTTGTCAAGAGGATCGAATCCTGTCGCTTTTGGCCGCAGAGAAAAATTTGGCGATTTGTAGGCAATCAGTGGTAATTGGTCAACTGAAAAACTGAAGAATTGCTTTATAATGGGTCAAATTTCGTGTTTCTATTTTCAAGGAGTTACCTATGGCAAAATCCCCCGAACCGAAGACCGAAACCCTGGCTGAGACCGAGAATTATCTGGTCTGGAACGCCGAGGAGCCGGATGGCGAAACCACCTATCACGTGGAACTCGGCAGCGTGACCGTCCATTTCTTCAAAGAAGAATGGGAAGAGTTCCTCGAGCTGGTGCACGCGCTGGAAGGCTAAAAAAAGAAGGACAGGCTCAAACCTGTCCTTCTTTTTTATTCCTGCCATTCCAGTTCAAAATCTACGATGTGAACGGTGTCGCCTTGTTTCACGCCCGCTTTGCGCAGGGCTTCATCTACGCCCAGCGCTTCCATGATGCGTTGGAAGCGGCGCACCGAACCAGCGTGTTCCCAGTAGGTCATTGAGGCGGCGCGCTCAATCGCTGGGCCGCTCAGCCGCCAATCGTTGCCATCCTCGCGCTGAACGCTAAATTCTTTCGGGTCGTCTTTGGGACGGTAGACCGGCATTGGCGCGGGAGCATTTTCCAGTGTGGGGACTTCTGTCAGCCGCGAGACGGCTGTCAGTAGTAATTCTCTCACGCCCTGGCGCGACATGGCCGAAATGCTGGTGAGCGTGATGCCGCGTTTCTTCAATTCTTTTTCAATCTTGGGCAGGCGTTCTTGCGCTTCGGGTTGGTCAATTTTGTTGAACGCCACAACTTGCGGTTTTTGAGCCAGATTTGGATCGAAAAGCGCCAATTCACTGTTGATTTGACTAAAATCAGCCAGCGGGTCGGGTGAAAGCCCGTCAATCAAGTGAATGAGAACGCGTGTGCGCTGAACGTGGCGCAGAAAATCATGTCCCAGCCCAATGCCCTGGCTGGCGCCTTCGATGAGACCGGGGATGTCGGCCAGCACGACGCTGGTATCCAAATCAATTTCAGCCACGCCCAGGTTGGGTTCGAGGGTGGTGAATGGGTATGGCGCAATTTTGGGCTGGGCGTTGGTCAGCGCCGCCAGCAGGGTGGATTTTCCAGCGTTGGGAACACCGATGATGCCGATGTCGGCAATTAGTTTGAGCTCCAGCCGCAGGCGTTTTTCCTCACCGGGTTCACCTTTTTCGGCGGTGAGCGGTGTTTGGTTGCGGGAGCTTTTGAAGTGTGTGTTGCCGCGTCCGCCGCGCCCGGCTTTGCAGATTAAGAACTGCTGTCCGGGGGTTGTCAGGTCGCCCAGCAGTTCTCCGCTGACAGCGTCGTAGACGATGGTTCCGGGCGGAATATACACCACTAGATTTTCGGCGGCCAGCCCAGATTTGTTATTGGAGCCGCCATTGTGGCCGTCTTCGGCGACGTAGCGCATGACGTGATGGAAGGCCGCCAGCGTGTTAAGTGTGGCGCGCACTTCAAGAATGACATCGCCGCCGCGCCCGCCATCGCCGCCATCCGGCCCGCCGCGCGGAACAAATTTCTCGCGGTGCATGTGAACGATACCGTTGCCGCCTTTGCCCGATTTCACAAAAATTTCTGCCTGATCTATAAACATGCGCGTATTGTATCATGCTGGGATTATTTTTTTGGCGGTGTGGACCAGTGGTGTGCACGCAAAGGTTGTCAGAGCGGAGTGATCGGAGTGCAAAATCTCCTGGTTTTTTCCGTTTTAGAATACGTCTACACAAACGCGCTCATTACCACGATAAATGCCCACAGCGCCAGGCAGAACGTGATCAGCGCAAAAACGCTGGTTGCGATTCCCGTCACCGTGGAGCGAATCCAACCGGATAGCCCTACACCTGCCAAAAAGAAAACAAACCCGATGACTGCCACCAGAAAGGCCCAGGTACCCAACCCATCCAGCGAAGCAATTTGCTGGTTCAGTTCTGCTGTCGCTGCCCCAATCAACACAAATGCAAAAATCGTGAAGAGAAACATCAGCGTTGCCAGGGTAAAAATGATGATGACGGCAGAGGTCAGCCGCCCTTTGCGCTCCCCGGCCAGAAGTTGCACCACCGCTGAGAAGGCGAACCCGGCCAAAATTCCGGCCAGTGTTGCAATCTGATTGGCTTCTTGCAAAATGTTGTCAATGGGCATGAAAATGCTCCTTGTACAATTTGTGGCGCAAATTTTGGTTTGCGCGTACAAAAAGCAAGAGATGACCGTCTTTGTCTGCGGTCATCTCTTGCTTTCACAAGTTTTTTTCTTGGAAAATCACACTTATCCCCTCAGAAACTCTTCGAGTGAGCTTTTGCTGATGCGATAGGCGCTGCCCAATTTCTTGGCCTTCAAATCGCCAGCGGTGATGGCGGCGATGACATCTTCCTCCGAGACGCGCAGAACTGCCGCCGCCTCGCTGGGAGTCATCACGTCGGCCATGCCACCCGCCGCCGGGGCAGACCCGCCTGCCGGCTGTGAAGTCGGCTGGCTGGCCTGATTCGCCATACCGCCCGCCAGCGCCTGATTCATGATGTTGCCGATGCCCATCCCCGCGCCGATGCCTGCCGTCAGACCGGCGCCGCCGCCGGGATTTTGAGCCGCGTCGCGCATCGCATCCGCCGCCTGCAGTTGGGTATAGACGTTCATATCCAACATGCCCATATCGCGCAATTCCTGCGCCGATTTTTCCGAGGGTTTCAGGTTGCCAATGTAGAAAGTGGTCAGCGTTAGCCCCATTGCGCCGAAGTCGTCTTGGGCTTTGGCGCGCACGCCCGCGCCCAATTCTTCGGTCAGGCCAATCAGTTCCACCACGCTTTTCTTCGCGCCGGTTTCGCCCAGCAAATCCTGGAATTTGGAGAGCAGCATGGTGCGCATGCGTTCTTCAATTTCACTGGTGCGGAAGATGGCCTGCTTGCCGACAATGTTGGTGACAAACAACTGCGGGTCGCTTACCCGGAAGGTGTAGGTGCCGAAGCCTTGCAGCAGCGCCACGCCCAACCCCATGCCGGGGTTGCGCACAATAATCGGCTGGGGCGTGCCCCATTTTTTATTCTGAAATTCCTTGGTCGAAACAAAATAGACTTCCGCCGGGAAAGGCGTGCGGTCGTTGAACGCTTTCCCGATGAAATCAATCACTTTTGGAATGTTGGCCGTCGCAATCGTGTGCATGCCTGGCCCGAAGACATCCAGCGCCAGCCCGTTGCGGAAGAAAACCGCCGCCTGGCCCTCGCGCACAATCACCTGCGAGCCGATGCGGTAGTCGCCGATGCTGGAATCGTCCGGGAAACGATGGACAATCTCATCCGTCATTTCGTTGCGATATTCAATTACATCAAAGATTCGAGCCATGCTTCTCTCCTTTTGAATTTGCGTTCAGGTATTCTGCGTTCATTATAGCCCAAGCCAGCGAGCGCTTTCAAGGGCAACGTTTCCATTTACGGCTGATTGGCCCAAAAGTTGCTGGCTGATGACCCGCGCAATCGTCTCCGCGTCATATTCATCCAGCGCAAACCAGTGAATTTGCGGGTCGTCCGGCTTAAACCAGTTGGTCTGGCGGCGCACAAAAATGCGCGTTGCCCGCTTCATCTGAATTTTGGCGTCTTCCAGGCTCATTTCGCCGCGCAAGACAGCCGCCGCCTCGCGGTAGCCAATCGCCGACATGCTCGGCAAATCGGGAGAAAATCCCTTTTCCAACAGGCCGCGCACTTCTTCCAAAAATCCCTGCGCGAACATGGATTCGACGCGGGTGTCCACCCGCCGATAAAGTTCCTCGCGCGGGCGGCTCAACCCCGCCTGAAAGAGCGCAAAAGGCGACTCGCTCTGGCCGGTTTGCCGCGAAAAGAGTCTTCCTGTGCTGAAGATGACTTCCAGCGCCCGCACCGTGCGCCGCAAATTGCGCGCGTCAATCCGTTCTGCCGCCAGCGGGTCGAGAATTTTTAGTTTGGCGTGCAACCAATAGACGCTGTTTTCTGCCGCCAGATTTTCCAGCGCCGCGCGCAGGCGCGGATTGGGCGGCACTTCCGGCGGCGTCCAGCCCTGGGTGACGGCGCGGATATATTGACCGGTTCCGCCCACCAGCAGCGGCATCCGCCCGCGCGCCTGAATCGCGCCGATGGCGGCCAGCGCCGCCTGCTGAAACTGTGCCAGCGACCAGGTTTCGTCGGGTTCGGCCACGTCAATCAGATGATGCGGCACGCCGCGCATTTCTTCGCGGGTAGGTTTGGCTGCGCCGATATTCATGCCGCGGTAGAAATAGCGCGAATCTGCTGAGACGACTTCGCCGTTCAGGCGCAGCGCCAATTCGACAGCCAGCGCGGTTTTGCCGACGGCGGTTGGTCCCACCAGAACAATCAGCGGCGGTTTAGACATTTTCAAAATGCTCGATGCGCGGGGCAACGCCGGGGACGCCCTCAACGGCCAACACGTCCAACTGCCAGTGGTCAATTTCGTGTTCGGCGGCGTACAATTCGGCGGCGGCGCGCATGTGGGCCAACTTGCGGGGCGAAACGGCTTCTTCTGGCAGGCCAAAGCCCCGGTTGCTGCGGGTTTTGACTTCTACGAAAACGGTGACGCCCTCCAGCCGCGCTACCAGGTCAATTTCTCCGTGAGATGCGTGGACGTTTTTCTCCAGCAGCGTGTAGCCGTTTTTTTGCAGGTAGTCGGCGGCGGCCTGTTCGCCCCAGCGCCCGATGCGCTGATTGTGGTTCATGTTCTGAATCTTTCCGCCAGTCGGCGCAACTGGTAGCCCAGCCCTTTTTGATGGGTGACTCTTGCGGCAGATAGGCGTTGGTAGTGTTCCAACATGATCTGGCTGGTGCGGCGGATGTCGTATGTTTGCGATGCGACGCGGGCGGCTTGTCCCATTTTTGCTCGCAGGGGTGCATCAAGACACAGATGGGTCAGTTTGGCGGTGAAGGCGGGCAGTTCTTCGGGGGCGAGAAAGCCGGTTTCGCCGTCGCGGATGGTGTCGCCGACGCCAACGGAGCGAATCCCCAGCGCGGGCAAGCCGGCGGCCATGGCTTCGATGATGGAAAGTGGGTGAACTTCACTGATGGAGGCGGTGACGAAGACATCGCACAGCGCCAGGTAATCGGGAATGATATTGTAGTCTATGGCGCCGATGAAGTGGATGCGTTGTGGCGCGGCGCTGGCGGCGGCTTGTTTTTGAAGGGCTTCGCGTTCGGGCCCGTTGCCGACCATAATCAGGTGGACGTTTTGAATCTCTTGTGTGACGCCGTTGAAGGCATCCAGCAAAAACGAAAGGTTTTTTTCGCGCGCCAGCCGGCCTGTGTAAATGAGTGCCAGATCATTTTTCTTCAACCCCAGGCTGGCGCGGGTGAGTGAGCGTGTTGCCGTCTCGAATCGGCTTAAATCCACCCCGTTGGGAATGACCTGAATGGGCGCTTGTACTTTGAAGTGGCGTAATACTTGCGCCATGCCTGCGGAGGGCGAAATGACCAGATCTACTGCGGCGCAGAAATTGGGCATATAGTTTTCCAGAAAGGTCGCTGAGAGTTCTTCAGGCAGGCCAGGCAGGTAGGCTTGCGCGTACAGGTCGTAGCGTGTGTGATTGGTGAAAATGATGGGGATGGAAAGTGGGCGTCCGTAGTGTAGGGCCAGCCGTCCGCTGAGAAAGGGGTGGTGGACGTGGATGACGTCCATCGTTTGCAATAGGGCTTTGGCTTTTGGGCTGTAGCGGAAGGAAAAATGGTAGCCGGTATCCATCAGCGGCATGCCCGGTGAGCGGATGATGCGCGGTTCATCATCTTCAATAGTTTCGTCGCCAAAAGTGAAGACGAAGACCTCTTGCCCGGCCTGTTCTAGAAGGCGTTTGTTGAGTTCGATGTAGGTAGTAATGCCGCTGATGTGCGGTTTATAGGCGTCTGCCAGCATGGCAATGCGCATGAAATCACTCCGTCCCGTTTTGATGGTTGCAGTTTATGAATACCTATTATATACTCAACCTATATGGTTCTCTTGGTTTGCCGTGGAAAATTTTGGTATCTGCCACGAAAATTTTCAGAGAACCACCTATGACTCCACTGCAAAATGAAAATCTTACCGCAGAGACGCAAAGAAGGCAGAGATTTTCTGCTTTTTCCGGGAAAAATTGGCGTTTACTGCCGAAAAAGCATTTTCTGCGCTTTGTATACTCAGCGGTGAATGGGTTTTTGCAGTAGAGCCACCTATATTGAAAACAAAAAGGGAGAGAGATATGCCAGATAATGCGCAAGTTGCACTTTTCATTGATTACGATAATATCGAAATCAGCGTGCCAGAAGTCATGGGGAAAGAAATCGAAGTGGATTGGCAGGTGGTGCTGGAAACGGCCACCCGCATCGGGCGGATTGCCCTGCGCCGCGCCTACGCCGACTGGGCGGTGTATCCGGCCCGTCAGCGCGAAATGCTGGGGCTGGGCATCGAACTGGTGCATGTTTCCAGCAAACGCGGCAAAAATGCCGCCGACATTCGCATTGTGATGGACGCGCTGGACATGATTAACCGCGGCACGCCTGTGACGCATGTTCTACTGGTGTCGGGTGATGGCGATTTCACCGAATTGGTTCATCGTTTGCGCACCGAGGGGAAAACCGTGGTCGGTCTGGGCGTCAGTGGCACCAGCGCCGAATACCTGGTCAATTCTTGCGACGAATTTATCTACTACGACAAATTGGTCGCGCCCGCGCCCAAGCAGCCCACCAAGCCCGTCAAAAACGGCAAGCCCGAAGAACCCGCCGAACCCGTGGTTTCGTTTGACATCAGCGAAGCCCGCCAGCTTTTGCGCAAAGTTTTGGAAGCCGATGAAGAAGAGTGGATGTTGGCCGCCGAAATCAAACACGTCATGCTGCGTCTCAACCCGGCCTTCAACGAACGTAACTACAATTTCAAAAGTTTCAAAGACTTTATGCAGGCCCAAAAAGACATGCTGGAAGTACGCCTGAATGACAACCAGCAAATCGAAGCTCGCCTGATTGAAACCACCGAAGCGTCAGATTCGCAGGCGCCCGACGCCATGCTCGATCGCTATCTGCAAATTTTGGAATCGCTCAAAATTCGCATGACGCCTAACGAATTCCGCCCGGCGATTGTTTTTAAGTTCTACGAAATGCTCAAAACTAGCCCGGATTTGACTCTGACGCAGTTGAAAGACAAGGTACAAGCGCACTTTGAAGAGAATGCCCCGCACGTCAAAATGCAGCACATCACCGAAACGGCGCACCAACTCTTCCATACCTATTGCTTTACTTTTGACCAGGAACAGGCCAATTATGAAGCCGATGTGCGCTTGTGGGACAAGAAAGTATCGCTGACCCCGGATGTCAGCCGCTCCACCGACTTGCTTGATAAGTGTGACCGCGCACTGTTGAGCCGCCTCGGCAAGGCGCTCGGCTCCACCGAAAAAATCAACAAAGAAGTCGCCGCCCGCCTGCTGTATGGCAGTTTCCGCGGCCAGCGCATGTTGGAACACGTCACCCACTTGCTGCAGGGATTAAAAGCCTCCAAATAACCGCAGCCTGCCTCACGTCAGATGAACGCGCCGGTTTCGCCCGGCGCGTTTTTTATCCTCCATGATACAATCTCCGCCCGCAAGGAGAAATCCAATGACCGTCAAACTGGTATTACGCGGCAAAGAATATGAAGTCAAATCGGGCATGACCCTGCTCGATTCGCTGCGGCGCGCCGACATTTTGCCCGAAGGCGTGCTCGCCATCCGCGAGGGGCAGATGATTGTCGAAGACGAAATCCTGCGCGAAGGCGAAACCATCCGCCTGGTGGCCGTCATTTCGGGGGGCTGACCGATGAAATGCAAAACCTGCGGCCAAAAAGCCACTGTCAATTTACGCCAGCATCGTCTCGGCCTGTGTACCGACCATTTTTTGGAATGGATGCTGACCCAAACCGCGCGCTTCATCAAAAAATACCGCATGTTTGGCCCGGATGAAAAAGTGCTGGTGGCCGTCTCCGGCGGCAAAGATTCGCTCTCGCTGTGGGATATTCTCACCCGGCTGGGCTACCAGGCCGACGGCCTCTACCTCGGCCTCGGCATCGGCGACGAGCAGAATCCCTACTCCGCCGAGTCGCACCGCCTGGCGCAGCAGTTCGCCGACCAGCGCGGGCTAAAACTCCAGGTTGTGGACATCCGCGAAACCCACGGCCAAACCATCCCCCAACTGGCTGAAAGCGTCCATCGCGGGCAGGGACGCCCCTGCTCGGTCTGCGGCGTTGCCAAACGCCACGAAATGAACCGCATCGCCCGCGATTTGGGCTACGACGTGCTCGCCACCGGTCACAACCTCGACGACGAGGCCGCCGTCCTGTTCGGCAACACCCTCGGCTGGCAGGCTGACCTGCTGCCGCGTCAGGCGCCGGTGCTGGCGGGCCACGATGGCCTGGCGCGCAAAGTCAAACCGCTTTGCCGTTTTTACGAAAAAGACATGGCCGCCTACGCCATTTTGCGCGGCATTGAATACATTTATGAAGAATGCCCTTTTTCGGTTGGCTCCACCTCGATTTATTACAAAGAACTGCTCAATCGCCTTGAATCTGACCGCCCTGGCGCCAAACTGGCCTTTTATGTGAAGTTTCTGGAGGCGCGCTCTGTCGGATTATTTGCCGCCCAGCAGGCCGAAGTTTCCCAGCCGCTTTTTACCTGCCCCACGTGCGGCCAGCCGACGGCTCACGAGGGACAGTGTTCTTTCTGTCGCATGGTTCTGCGCTAAACGCGCGCTCTGGCGGTCGCAGCTCCCGCCTCATCAAAACAAGGAGTGAAAGGTGAAAGCAGACAGGCAGTATCACTATTTCGACCTCATCATGGCGCTTTTTGTCGCCGTGCTGATTATTTCCAACATTGCCTCCTCGGCCAAGATTGTTGACCTGGGCTTCAGCGTGGCCGGCGTGCCGATGGCCTTTGACGCCGGGACGATTCTTTTCCCGCTCGGCTACATTTTTGGTGATATTTTGACGGAAGTCTACGGCTTTCGCCGCTCGCGCCGCGTCATTTGGGTCGGGTTTTTCGCCCTGGGGCTGGCTGCCGCCACCTTTTGGTTGATTCAGCGCTTGCCGGGCGAAAGCGCCTGGCAGGGCTACGCCGGAGACACGGCCTACGCCGCCATTTTGGGCGGCATGTCCAGCGGCGGAATCGTCTTCGGCTCACTGGCCGGTTACTGGTCGGGCGAATTTTCCAACTCGGTGGTGCTGGCAAAAATGAAAGTTTGGACGGGCGGGCGCTGGCTGTGGTTGCGTACCATCGGCTCGACGCTGGTGGGCGAGTTGGTGGATTCTGCCATTTTTGTGCTGGTCGCCAGCCTGTTCGGCGTTTTCCCCTGGGCGTTATTTCTCACGCTGGCGCTGACCAATTACCTGTTCAAAACGGCGGTGGAGGCGCTGATGACCCCGCTCACCTATGCCGTTGTCCGCTTTTTGAAGCGCGCCGAAAACGAAGATTTCTACGACCGCGCCACCGACTTCAACCCCTTCGGGCTTTAATCATCGTTAAAACCTATCCGAAACTTCCCCGAAGCGCGCACGCTCATCTAAAAAAATCTCCGCGCAAGCCCTGATTGGCAAAATATGCAGCCAAACGAGGCGCAAATCTGCGATTCGTGCGGACAAGTCGGAGACTTGCGCCACCTGCCGTATTTTTCGGATAGACCTTTACGGTAGCAGGCGTTTGGCGGTGTAAATGTAGGTTGGCCGCCGCCGCGCGCCCGTCACCGGGTAAAAAACATCCTCGTCCGCGAAAACGCTGCCCGTCGGCGTGTAATAGCGCTCAAGTTCCCCGCAGCAATAATTCCACCGCGAGTCGAAAATGATCAGGTCGAATTTTTGCTGGCGGATAGCGTCATCAAAAGCCGATTGGATGCGCGTCTGCGCTGCTGAGGGCTGATTGCCGCGCAAAATATCCCACAGCGCTGACTGGTGACTGTAACTGCGCTTTCCGGCCAGGCTGGCAAGGTAGCCATGATCTGGCAGGTAAACTTCCCCGTGGGCGCTGGCGATTAAGTTGAGCAAAGACTCCCCGGCCAGACGGTCTGCCGCGTTGGGAAGTTGTTGATAGGGGTTGTAGGCCAGCACCAAAAATTGAACCAGGCAGGTGGCATAGAGCAATTTTTGCAGGGTCTGGCGTTCTGTCAGCGTGATTTTTTGCAGAAATTGGTCCGCCGCCGAAAGCCCCAGCCCGAAAAGAATTGTGGCGACGGCGTAGGCGGGCAAAAGAACATTGTTGTAGCCGCCGACTTTGGCGCGCGTCAGAAATGCGCCCGCCACGCCGCCGAGGGTGACGGCCAGCCAAAAACAGGCCCGCTGGCGATTTTCAGCGCCCAAGAAAAAAAGCGCCATCATGCTGACAATTGGCAGGTGCGCCAGTAAATCTTCCTGCCAGAAAGCGAAAAAATAGTAGGGCAGCCATTCGGTTTGTTGAAAAAGCAGGCCGTAAACGTAGTAGGAGAACCAGCCGCCGCTGGCGCGTTCCAGCAGCAGGCTGACAGCGGTCACCAGCATCAGCGCGACGCCCAGGGCGGTCAGGCCGTGCTGCCAGTTTTGCCAAATCAGCCAGAGGAAAACGGGGGCGCAGACAATCAGGGCGGTTTGCTTGGTGAGAAAAGCCAGGGCGGCGAAACTTCCGGCGGCGAGTGCGCTGCCGGTGGAGATGGGGCGCCGGGCGGCAAGCAGGAACATCAGCCAGAGGGCGAGGAAAAGCGTATCCACGCGGGCAACATCCAGCCAGGCGCCGGTTACCCGAAAGGTGGCGGCGAACAGCCCGGCGGCGAGAAATCCCATCAGTCCGGAATGCGTTTCGCGGCGGACGATTTCAAAAATTCCCCAAAACACCAGCAGCGACGCCAAAAAGGAAATCAGACGCAGTGCCAGCAGGCTGCTGCCGGTTAGTTTTGCCAGCCCGGCGGAGAGGTAGAAATAGAGCGGCGGGTAGAGAAACGGCGTAAATTCCAGCGTTGGCGCGCCGTATAGCTGGCCGGTTTGCAGCAGGTGGGTGACTTCGTCGGCCAGGCCGCCTTCGGTCCATTCCAATTCAAATGGGTAGGGGATGCGCTGGCTGGCAAGCCACACATAAATCAACAAAGAAAGCGCCGCGCTTAAAATCAGCGACGCTTTCAAAATTTGCAGGGTGGAAATTCGCCGGGCGCTCAATTCAACTTTCCCAGCGCTTTCAGCACGCGCTCGGGCGTCAGTGGAAATTCGTCAATCCAGACGCCGGTCGCGTCGTGGATGGCGGCGGTGATGGCCGGGGCGAGCGGTAGGTAGGGCAGTTCGCCCACGCCTTTGGCGCCCCACGGGCCGTTTTCATCGGGAATTTCCACAATCACGGTTTCCATTTTTTCGGGAATGTCCAAAATGGTGGGGATGAGATAGGTGCTGAGCTGGTCGGTGAGCGGTTTTCCGTTGCGGCTGACGAAGTTTTCCTGGATGACGTAGCCCTGCGCCTGGACGATGGCGCCTTCCACCTGGCCCTGCACTTGCGCCGGGTTGATGGCTTTGCCCACGTCGTTGGCGCTGACCACTCGCAGCAGGCGCACATGGCCGAGGTCGGTATCCACTTCCACTTCGACGGCTTGCGCGGCGTAGGCGTACATGAAGTTGGGCATACAGAAGCCGGTCTCCTTGTCCATCGGCGTGGTGGGTGGGGCCAGGTAGGTGAATTCGGCCAGCGCCGGGCGCTCTGCGCTTTGCCACTTCGCCAGCGCCGCTTCTGCCGCGCCCTTGACGGCGTTGCCCGACATGACCGTCAGCCGCGAGGCGGAGGCCGAACCGGCGTTGCCCATGTCGAGCGTGTCCATCGTCACCATCTGAACATTTTCCAGCGGAACACCGGTCACTTCGGCGGCGATTTGCGCCAGAATGGTGTGGTTGCCCTGGCCGACTTCTGCCGCGGCGCACCAGACCGTGACCGATTCGACTTTTTTCGCGCCGAAAATTTCAACCCGCGCCCAGCAGTTTTCCTTGTAGCCAAACGAAAAGCCGATGTTTTTGAACCCGGCGGCAAAGCCACGCCCGCGCGCCAGGGCAGAATTGGGCTGCCGCGCGCCTGCTGCCGGTTGCGCCCAGCCGAATTTTTCGGCGGCGGCCTGCATCACGTCCAGCACGGTTGGCCGGTTGGGTGGCGGCGTGCCGACGGCCAGCGTGTCCGTCATTTTGAGCGCGTTGCGGCGGCGCATTTCCAGCGGGTCGAGCCCTAGTTTTTCGGCCAGTTTGTTCATCTGGCTTTCGGCCATGAAGAGGGCCTGCGGTGCGCCGAATCCGCGAAAGGCCGCGCCTGGCACATTATTCGTGTATACGCCAATCACGTCAGCCTGCATATTCGGGATGAAGTACGGCCCGCTCTCGGTGATGGTCGAATTTCCCAGCACTTTGTTGGTGGTGTACATGTAAGCGCCCGCGTCGGCGATGATGATGTTTTCGGCGGCGGTCAGCGTGCCATCGCGTTTGGCGCCCCATTTGGCACGCAGAATCATGGCGTGGCGTTTGCCGTGGCCGATGATGGATTCCTGCCGCGACCAGATGATTTTGACCGGGCGGCGCAGTTTCCAGGCCGCCAGCGCCAGCACAATTTGCACCGATAAATCTTCGCGCCCGCCAAACGCCCCGCCGATGGCCGGGTACTGTACCCGCACTTTTTCCTCGCTCAGCGCCAGGGCGTGGGCGATTTGTTTGCGGTCAACGTGCGTCCACTGCCCGGCGGCCAGAACCGTCAGTAGGCCGTTTTCGTCCACAAAAGCCAGCCCGGCTTCGGGCTGCAGGTAGGCATGTTCCTGCATCGGCACGCGATATTCGGCTTTCACAATCACATCGGCTGCGGCAAAGCCTTGCGCCACATCGCCCTTGCGAATTTTGTCGTGGACGCAGATGTTGTCGGCGCCGCGTTCCGGGTGGAGTAAAACCGCGTCCGCCGCCAGCGCGCTTTCCGGATCGGCGAGAATCGGCAGGTCTTCGTATTCCACCACCATCAGCCGCCGCGCCTGCTCTGCCGCCGATTCGCTTTCGGCGACGATGGCGGCTACCTGGTCGCCGGTGAAGCGCACAATCGCGGCGTCCACCCGGCCTTCCGCGGGGGCCAGGCCGCACAGCACGGGCTGGTCGGGAATCTGCAGCCCATATTCATTGACCGGTACATCGGCGGCGGTGAAGATTTTTACCACACCGGCCACTTTTTCGGCCTGGGTGGCGTCGAAGCGCAAAATGCGGGCGTGCGGCCTGCCTGCGAACAGAATTTTCATGTGTAACATGCCGGGCATCGTCAAGTCACCGGAATATAAAGTTTCACCGGTGACTTTGCCAGCTGCGTCAATGCGCGGTGCAGATTGTCCAACGAGGGTGGTCATCCCAGTTACCTTTTGTAGCGTTTTATGTTTACACGCGGCGCGGGAACATCCAGCGGGCCGTAGCGCGGTGGCCCCATCAAACGATAAATCATCGCATAAAGCAGCGAGAGCAGACCCGAGAAAATCAGCAATGCCACAATAAAGAACAAAATTTTGATCTTGATGTCGGGGTAAGTTGCCACCCAATGCAACGCATTGTTCAAGATGGGAACGTACGACAGCCAGGACGGCAGGCTAAACCCGCCGCGCAAGCCGTAAAATAGCGCCTTGATGTTTTGGTCGGGCAAGGGTTTTAGCATTTCCACAGCCACTTCGCCTGCCGCCCACGACATGACCGGCGTCATTAAAATCATTACAAAGCCGATTCCGCGCCAAATGGGGTGAATGGACGGCGCTTCTTTGGCTCCCTTTGGTCCAAATGAATTTGATTTTGAAGACATGGTTTTCTCCTTAGGCTCTGCTGGCCGTTTCCACGGCCTGAATAATTTTGGCGTAGCCGGTACAACGACACAAATTACCGGTCAGCGCTTGCTCAATTTCAGTTTTCGTTGGGCGGGGACGTGCCTCCAATAATTTTACCGCCGACATGACAAAGCCCGGCGTGCAGTAACCGCACTGCACCGCGCCCGCTTGCACAAAAGCCGCCTGTACCGGGTGCAGTTTGCCATCAGTTGCCAGCCCTTCTACGGTCACAATTTCGGCGCCATCGGCGCGCGGCGCGGGCGTCAGACAGGCCATCACTGCCTTGCCATCCAGAAACACCGTGCATGCGCCGCATTCGCCCTCGGCGCAACCTTCCTTGGTGCCGGTCAGTCCGGCCTCCTCGCGCAACAAACGCAGGAGCGATTTTTCCTGTCCGCTGGTAAAGATGTAGTTTTTTCCGTTTATTTTTGTGTGGATGTCTCGCACCTGTGCGGGGGAGGCGGCTGGCAGCGGCTCGGATTTAATAGCCTTTGGCTGGCCCCACAGCAAGACCGGCTCGGCTGGCAGTTGGTTCTGGCCGCTGAGAAGCGCTTCCAGCCCGCGCCGGGCAATCACCCCGCAAGTATGACGGCGGTAGCCCGCCGAGGCGCGCACATCGTCAATCGGCTTGGCCGCCGTTTGAACCAATTCGGCGGCGCGCGCGATGGTTTCAGCGGAGAGTGGCTTGCCCGTCAGAAACGCTTCCGCTGCGCGCGCGTGAATGATGGTTGGCGCCACCGCTCCGAGCGTGATGGCGGCCTGCTCAACGGTATCCCCGTTCAGCCGGAGAATGATGGCGATATTCACCAGCGAAATGGCCTGGGCGCGGCGTAGCGCCAGTTTGATGAAAATTCCCCGCTCGCGCGGTGTCAGCGCCCGAAAGGAAATTTCTGTCAGAATTTCATCGGCCTGCATCACAGTTTTGCGCACGCCGCTATAAAATTCGCGCAGCGGCACAACTCGCTCACCGCGCGGAGAAAGCAGGGTCAGGCGGGCGTCCAGCGCCATGAGCGGGGTGATGGTGTCGTTGGCGGGGCTGGCGGTGATGATGTTCCCGGCTAGCGTGCCGCGGTTGCGAATTTGCGGCGAGCCGACTTCCCAGGCGGCTTGCGCCAGCGGCCGGGCGCGCTCGTGCAGCAGGCCGCTGGCGACGACGGCATTGTGCGTTACCAGTGCGCCGAGGTGGATGATGCCGTTTTCGTCGAGGCGGATTTCGTCCAGGCCGGGGATGCGGGTGACATCAATCAGCGTGTTCAGGTTGGGGCGCAGGCCGCGCTCCAGTTCCAAAAGCAGGTCGGTGCCGCCGGCCACAATCCGCGCGGCGGGGGCGCGCTCGGCCAGGAGTTGAACGGCTTCTTGCAGGCTGGTAACGTTGAAGTAGGTTTGCCACATGCGATTCTCCAGTGAGGGCGGTATGCCTGCATTATAAAAGAAAACCAACCGCGCAACGCGGCATTTATCGCGTGGCTGCGCCGGGGCGAAAAAAAGCCTTCAGGGAAGTTTTTCCCTGAAGGCCGGGTGTTTTTGGATGATTTAGCCCGCGCTGTTGATTTGGTCGTAGCGATGCTCAAAAGTTTGCGTGGCTTCGCGCGCCAGGCTGGTCAGGTTGCGGATGGTGGCGGGCAGGGCTTCGGGGTTGCCCAGGCTGCCTTCCAGCGTATCGAGCGCGGCGCTGATGCCGTCGGCAAATTGGAAGAAGGCGGTATCAAACTGGTAGAGTTTAGTTAGTTCGTCTTCATTGATTTTGACGGCGTCGAAGAAACCAGAGTAGCCATAGGTGGCGGTACGGATTTTGTCGGCAAAGGTGCGCAGTTGCAGGGCGGCTTTTTCCATCTCGTCAATGTATTCGATGCCGCCGCTGGCGATGACCTCGCTTTGCAGGGCCGAAAGGCGTTTGTAGAGTTCTTCAAAGCGGCGCGAGACGCTGTCGCGCAACAATTTATCGGCGGCGCGGCGATTTTCACGTTCGATGTAACCGCCAAAGCCGGGAATATAGGCCAAAAGTTTGCGCAGTGGGTCTTGGTCGCCGCTGACTGTGCCAAAGAAATCGCTCATGGGGTGCCTCCTGAAAAAGGAAAGGAAGAAATTTACAAGCCGTTGAACTCATTATAGCCTGTCAGTACGGGTATAATCAAGCGAGTTTTTATTGGCCTGCGGGTTTCTACGCGGTGGGGCGCAGGATGGTTGCAGAATAATGCGCTTTTTGTTTCTTTCTATAAAAATGCAATGAGCGCCAATGCCGTATTGCGAACTCATCTTACAAGCAATATTGTTTAGTTAGCGTTGTCGGATCCCAATGTCTCCCGACGTTGGCGCCAAAGTCTGATTTTGGAGTGCCTTATCTAAACGGTATTGGTCTTACAAGGAGAAAAATACAATGTCTTCCGAACTCAATGAACTTTTAACCCTGGTAGAAAACAGCCTGAGCGTGTCTGGGAAAACCGTGACGGTAACCGCCCCGGCCAAATTCCGCGCCAACGTCGGCAAACTTGTGGAAGTTTCCGCGCTGGGAAGCGGCCAACGTCAGGGCTGGGCGCGTTTTCTCGTGCGCGCCGCCGCGCTGGAACTGGGCATTGTCCCCGCTTCCATTCACGACCTGTATTTGGCGTGTGGCCGCGGCGAAGCGCCGATGGCCTGGAGCACCCCGGCCTTCAATTTGCGCGCGCTGTCTTTTCACGCCGCGCGCGCCATGTTCCGCGCCGCGCTGAAAATCAATGCTGGCGCTTTCATCTTTGAAATTGCCCGTTCCGAAATTGGCTACACCGCTCAGCGCCCGGCGGAATACGCCACCAATATCCTCGCCGCCGCCATCGCCGAAGGATTCGTCGGCCCGATTTTCCTGCAGGGCGACCACTTCCAGATGTCGGCCAAAAAATTTGCCGCCGACCCGCAAGCCGAAATTAACGCCGTCAAAGACCTGACGCGCGAAGCGCTGTCTGCTGGTTTTTACAACATTGATATTGACTCGTCCACCCTGGTGGATATTTCCAAAATCACCGTGCCGGAACAGCAGAAACTAAACGTGGAACTTTCTGCAGAATTTGGCTTCTTCATCCGTCAGATTGAACCGCAGAGCGTCACCGTTTCTGTTGGCGGCGAAATTGGCGAGGTGGGCGGTCACAACTCCACCGAGGAAGAACTGCGCGCCTTCATGGATGGCTATCTGGCCGAAATGGGCAGACGCGCTCCGAGCAAGCCCGGCCTGTCCAAAATCAGCATTCAGACCGGCACCTCGCATGGCGGCACGGTGCTGCCAGATGGCTCCATTGCCAAAGTCAATCTCGATTTCGACACCTTGCGCAATCTCAGCCGCGTGGCGCGCAGCGTTTATCACATGGGCGGCACGGTTCAGCACGGCGCTTCCACCCTGCCGGAAGATATGTTTGATAAATTTCCGCAAAACGAAGCCATCGAAGTTCACCTGGCGACCAACTTCATGAATATGTGGTTTGACAACATCCCCGCTGATTTCCGCAAGGAAATTTACGCCTGGCTGGATGTCAACGCTGCCGCTGATCGCAAACCCGGCCAAACGGATGAGCAGTTCTATTACAAATCACGCAAAAGCGCGGTTGGCGCGTTCAAGGCCAAAGCCTATGCCCTGCCCGCAACCGACAAGAAAAAACTGACCGACGCCTGGGAAGCGCAGTTTGATAAACTCTTCATGCTGCTGAATCTGAAGAACACCAGCGAACAGGTCAAGAAATTTGTGCATCCCGCCAAAGTTGCTCCCGACCTGAAGTTCTATCTGGGCGCTGACGTGGCCGAAGAACTGGCCGACGACTTAGCGGATTAATTTCCCGTGCCTGCGCTTGACCAAAATGTAAACCCCCAGCGTTACCAAATCATTCCCCGTGTCCTTGTTTTTGCCAGGCGCGGGGAAGAACTTTTGTTGCTGAAAATTGTCGGCAAAGGGCGCTGGGCGGGAAAATTCAACGGGCTGGGCGGCCATGTCGAAGCGGGCGAAGACCCGCTTTCGGCGGCGCGGCGCGAGCTGATGGAAGAATCCGGCCTGCAGGCTGAGCTGCGTCTGGTGGGGACGCTCTTTGTGGAGACGGGGAAATCTCCTGGCATTGGAATTTTCATCTACACCGGCCAGGCCGTCCCCGGCGAGATTCATTCCAGCGCCGAAGGCGAAGCCGCCTGGTACACGCCTGCAGAAACAAAACATCTCCCATTGCTGGAAGATGTTCCCATTTTGCTGGCGAAAATCGCGGAAAACGTTCCGTACCCGTTTAGCGCGCGCTCATTCTATGATGCTGATGGATGTTTGCGCGTGGAATTTGCGTAAGGGTCAGATGACGATTTTCATGGCTTTCAGGCGCACCGTGAAGGTACTGCCTTTGCCGGGTGTACTCTGCACCGAGAGACGGCCATTGTGCTGTTTGATGACCTGATTGGTGATGGACAGCCCTAGCCCGATGCCGCTGAAGAGTTGTTCGTCAGAGCGTTCCATGTGATAGAAGCGGTCAAAAATCTTGGGAATGCTGGCTGCTTCAATGCCGATGCCTTCATCAATGACATCCATAACAACGTAATTTTCTTCTTCGCGCAGTTTGAGCCAGACCTGACCGCCGTTGGGGCGGCTAAATTTGACGGCGTTATCTACCAGCGCGGTGACGGCGCGTTCCAGCGATTTCGGGTCGCCGGAGACAGGCGCGAGCGGGGATGCCGCTTCGACGTGTAGTGTCAGCAGGTTGGCGGCGGCTTTGCTCTGGTAGCTGTCGGTCACTTCGTGCGCCATTGCCAGCAGGTTGACGGGTTGAAATTTTGGGAGAATCAAATCCATCTCTTGCAGAAAGAGAATGTCGTTGACCAGCGCTGTGATTTGTTGAATATTACGCGCTACGGTTTCGAGCGTTGTTCCCAGTTTTTCGGCGGGGATGACGCCTTTTTGGAGCAATTGTAGAAATCCGCCGGCGGCCATCAATGGGGTGCGCAGCTCGTGCGCCACGTTTGCCAAAAATTCACGCCGCGCCAGGTCTTGCTCGGCCAGCTTTTGATAGGCCTGCGCCAACTCATCGGCGCGCATTTTTAGGTCTTCCACTGCCATTTCGTCGTTGGCGCGCAGGCGATTGGAGATTTCGCGTACCATCGCCATGGAGATGCTACTGGAGTGTTGCAGGATGCGGTCGAAATTTTCTTTGTCCAACTCCATAACTGTTACAGCCGAGGTCGTTACCACGGTAGCGGCGCGCGGGGCATTGTGAATTAGCGCCATTTCGCCGAAAAAATCTCCGGCTTCAAGCGTTTTCAGGTGACGTTCTTCAGCGTTGTTGATGGTTTTGGTGACGTTGACTTTTCCATCCAGTAGAATATAGAATTTCTCTTCCAGCGCGTCCTCGTGACAGAGGGCTGTACCGCCAGAGTAGTTTTCTACCCGGCTGCGGACAATCATCTCGTCAATATCCAACTGCGAGACGCCAGGAAAGGCGCGCGAGAGGATGTCTTTGGCCGATGGCAGGGGTTTGCGGGGAAGATTAAACGATGGATGCATAATTTTGTCCGTTAGATAGATTGTAACACGCGTTTTTTAGTAAGATTTCTAAAGGTCCGTTGCATTATTGGTTTTTCATGTATTTGATGACGGCTTCGATTTCCGGGTGGGTTTTCCACTGGCCTTTTTCATAAACCTGCGCATCCCAGGGAAAGACGACCAGCGCATCGCTGGTCAGTGCGGTGAAGTTGGGCGCCGGGTCCGCCCAGGTGTGTGCTGCCAGGCTGGCGGTCAATACCCGCGGCACGCCACGACGGCGCACCCGTTGAACGCCCAGCGCCAGCGTTTGTCCGGTATCATCCAGGTCGTCCATGACGATGGCGCATTGGCGATTGATGACTTGCATGGCGACATCCAGCAAAGTGACCGGTTGGTGATGCACCACCTCGTCGTTCATGCGGCGCGTCAGGCGAATGGGAAACATTTCACAGCGCAGGGCAGTTGCCAGTGCGGTGGCCGGAATCAGCCCGCCGCGCGCAATGCCGATGATGACATCCGGTTTTTCGGGGGCAATTTTCTCCACCAGCGCTCGAATCAGCTCTCCAAAGTGTTCCCAGGTAATAATTTCTATGCCCTGATAACGACTGTTCTTCACTGGCTGCATGTGGTCTCCCGATAAAAAGGTGCTTACTGGCTGGCTTTTAGCGCCCACAAATAGATATTTTGGGCAAAATCTTGCGGCATTTTGCGAGGCGCCAAAAAGGCCATGCCGTGTTTGTTGCCGGGGTACGAAAAAATTTTGTAATTTTCGGATTGTTGCACGCTCCAGCAGGTGGACGGGGAAATTCCGTCGTTGTTGGCGTACATGCAGCGCACTTGTTTGCCAGCCTGCACCAGCGCATTGGCTGTGGCGGCGTATTCTTGCCCAAGCCAATTGCCGGGCGAGATGGAGAATGCGCCGACGCAACCTTCACCGCAGGCATCCACCACCGCGTCAGCGCCGATGCTGGTTCCTAATCCGAGAATTTTATTGCCATCCACGCCGGGCAGGCTGCGGGCAAACTGGTAGGCGGCGCGTGCATCGAAAATGTATTGCGCTGGGTCGGCGGTTGGATCGCCGCCGCTTTCGCCGTGACCGCGAAAGTCGAAAGTGAAAACGTTGAAGGTCACGTCTGCCGGCAAGGTTGGCAGCATTCCCTGGGCGCTTTGTGTTGCCGGTGGCCAACCTGCCGGCGCGGGGAAATTCTGTAACCAGGGAATGAAACCGTTATCTTCCGCATTCCACAATGTCTGATTGGCTTCGCTTTGGTGCATCAATACAATCACTGGCTGATTGGTTTTTGCCGCCGGATAGAGATAGCCTACCAGCACGCGCCCGTCTTCGGTGCTGAAGGTGTAGCGTTGCATCGCCTGGCTGAAGGGCGGCGGAGTCACTGACGGGGGCGGGGTGATGGTTGGCTCCAGCGTATAGGTCGGGCGTAACGTTGGCTGTGGCGCTGGCGTAGACGTGGGGGGGCGGGTAAAGGTTGTCGCCGTTGGTGACGGAAGTGTGGCCGGGGCCGGGGCGCAAGCAGAAGCCAGCAATAGACTCAACCACAACCTGGGAAGAAATTTTTTCATGGCGCTCAAAGCTTGTAGCCAATTGTGCGCAAGAAGTTATGCCGCCAACCTTTTTCAGCGGCGTCTTCGACACCGTTGGGCGCAGAGCCGTCAATTACGCCCAAGATGCCGCGCCCTTGTTCGCTTTCAGCCACGATGACCTGGGTTGGGTTGGCGCTGGCGCAGAAGATGTGAGCAACCTCGGGCAGGTTTTTCAGGCTGTTTAAGACGTTAATCGGGTAAAAACCTTCGCCAAAGAAGACAATGAAGGAATGCCCCGCGCCAATTGCCAGCGCGTTTTTTTGCGCCATTTCCTCCAACGCCAGGTCGTTACCGCTGACGCGCACCAGACATTTTCCACTGGCTTCGCAAAACGCCAGCCCAAATTTAATGCCGGGAACGGCATTGATGAGCGCTTCGTGGACATCCTCGACAGTTTTGATGAAGTGCGACTGGCCGAGAATAAAATTGATGGCTTCAGACTTTTCGATTGGGATGAGTTTGAGTTCCATGGTTACCACGCGCCAATCATCAAAACTGCGCCAAAAACAATTTCCACCGCCAGGCTAATCCAGTTTGACTGCGTGGAAGATTTGTCTACAAAAATACTGACCAGACGCACGATGGCGATGCCCAGGTAGGCAAAGCCAAGCATAGCGAAGGTGTCGCCGCGATAGACCAGCGGCGCCAGCCCCAGGGCGATGAACAACCCGCCCAGCACGGCGCGGATTTCGGTGACGCCGCGTCCGCCTTCGGGCTTCAAGCCGGTAAAGCCGACGGTGGAGTGGGGCGAAAACAGGCTCCACGCCCCGGTAAGCAGTGTCAGAAAACTGATAATCAACTTCAGCATTTCAATCATGCGGGCCTCCGTTCATAAAAAACCAACAGGGTACTGCCATATTTGCGCTCATCCACTTTTTCAAAAAGGTTCAGATGAAGTTCGCGGTATTCGCGCGGGTGAATTTGTACAATCACCTGGCCGATTTCGCTCAGCCAGCCGGGGTTTGCATCCACCAGCCGAAGCGCCTCGCTCCACATTTCCTTGTATTGCGGCGGCGCGATGTAGAGAAAATCGAAACTGCGCGTTGGCGCAGCGCGCAGCATGGCAAAAGAATCGCCGCGCCGGATTTCGGCTTTGGCGCTCAACCCGCAGGTTGTCAGGTTTTCGCGGATGATTTCCACCGGCAGGCGATTCAAGTCGCTGAAGCGGATAAACGCTGCGCCGCGGCTGAGCGCTTCGATGCCGATGGCGCCCGTGCCGCCGAAAACATCCCACCAGGTTGAGCCGATGACCTCGCCGCCCAAAATGTTGAACAGGGCTTCTTTGACCATATCCGTCACTGGGCGGGTGGTGTCGCCCGGCACCGATTTGAGTTTGCGGCCCTTGACCGAGCCGGCGATGACGCGCAACGTCATGGGAGAGTCTCCACGCTCATGCGCGCTGCCAGCAGATTGCCGTAGGGCGAAATCACATCAGCAACACAGCCGGTGCCGAGCAGAAAGCGCGCGCCGCCGGTTTGCGCCAGCGCATCGGCAGCCTCGGCGCTGATTTGTTCCGGTGTCCCCAGCGCCAGTGTTTCGCGCCGCAATCCGCCGCAGACGATGCCCTTGAAGCGGTTTTGCGCTTCTGCCAGGTTTGGGGCGGTGTCGCGGTCGTGCCAGTTGAGAATGGCTACCGGATAGTCGGCGACGGCGTTGAAGTAGACGTTTCGTCCGTGCAGGTGAAGCATATTCAGCGGCATGGCGCGGGCGGCCTCCAGCACTTGCAGGTCAAACGGGCGGCCAAATTCGTTGAACTCTTCGCGGGCGAGTGCCTGCGCCTGCGCGTGCTGCACGGCATAGAAAATGCCATCAATCCCCAGCGTGCGCGCGGCGCGCACAAAACGGCGCGTGCTTTCCATAATCGTCTCCAGCCCACGCCAGACGACATCCGGGTTTTGGCGCATATGCGCCAATAAATTCTCGTCTCCGGCCAGATTTTTGGCCTGCGCCAGTGGCGAGAAAATCGTCTGCACGACAGGCGTTTCGGGCGGGAGTTCTTGCCGGAGCAGAGTCAGGCAGTGTAACTGTGCGGCCAAATGCGGGGCGTCAGCGTCCAGTACCGGCAAGCGTAGCCAGTCTTGTGGTTCCTGAATGACATGGTTGGTATAGCGGCGCGTGCCTTCGGCATGGCCTTCCCAAACATCTTCTGCGCCCCAATCCTTTAAACAAAAGGAGGAAGCCGGGGTGACTTTGACAAAATCCCAGTCGAAGGTTTTTTGCCAGTTCAGCGTGGCGGCGGCCAGCGTTTCAGGAGTCTGGTCGTCGCCGGGAAAATGCCGCCACAGGGCGACCGGCGGTCGGTCGGGGCGTTGCCCGGCGAGGCATCGTTCAATTCGTTGGCGGTGGGTGAGAGTCATAATTCAATTATAATGTTGGCTTGCTCTGGTGACACGATGGATTTTACAACTCCGACCTTCTTCTTCCTGTTTTTGCCCGTTTTCTTGGTGATCATGGCGCTTTCTCAGCCGCGTTGGCGTCTGGCGCTGATGGTTGCCGTCAGCGCGATTTTTTTGTTCCTGGGTCAGCCCGCCGCGCTGATTGGGCTGGGGACGCTGGCCGCGCTGACTTTTTTTGCGGCGCTTCTGATGGAGCGCCGCCGCGCCTGGCTGTGGCCGGCGCTGATGGTTTTATTGGCAGTTCTGGCGCTTTTCAAGACGCTGGCCGTCTGGTCGCCGGAGATGTTTGGCCTGCCGAAAAGTTGGGAGACGCTTTCTGGCGGGGTGATTGGCCTGTCATATTTTATTTTCAATGCGCTGGCGTACCTGCTGGAAGTCTGGCGCGGAAAACAACCTGCCGAGCGCAATCCGTTGCGGTTGGCGGCGGTTTTACTTTTCTTCCCGCGTCTGGTTTCGGGGCCGTTGATGCGTTACGAGCCGCTTGCCCGCCAACTCGATGCGCTGGAAATCACCTCCGCTGGCCTGGCAAATGGCGCGCGCCGCGCGCTGATTGGTTTTGTCAAACGCGTCTTGCTGGCTGGTAGCCTGGCTCCGTTTGTCAACGCTGCCTTTGGCCTGGATACGCCCAATCTGACGCCCACGTTGGCCTGGTTGGCGTTGTTGGCCTACACGCTGCAAATCTATTTTGATTTTTCGGGCTATACCGACATGGCGCTGGGCCTGGCGCAAATGATTGGCGTGCGCCTGCCAGAAAACTTCGACCAACCTTATTTGGCGTTCAGCGTCAGTGACTTTTGGCGGCGCTGGCACATTTCACTTTCCACCTGGTTTCGTGAAAATATTTTTTTCCCATTGGAACGTCATCGCCTGCCGGTTTTGGGGCAGCAACTTAATATTTTGATTGTTTTTGCGCTGACGGGGTTGTGGCACGGCTTCAAGCCGACCTACTTGCTGTGGGGCGTATTGCACGGTCTGGCGCTGGCGCTTGAATCGCTGGGGCTTGGGCGCTGGCTCAAACATCTGCCGCGCCCGCTTGGACAGGTTTATACGCTGGCGGTGGTAATGGCGGGCTGGGTCTTTTTCCGCAGCCGCTCGCTGGCTTTTGCGCTGGGATTTTTTCCCCGCTTAATCGGCGACACGCGTGGCCTGATACTGCTCCCGTTCATGGACACGCGCCCACTGCCGCTGATTGAGCCGAGTTTTGTCCTGACGCTGATTGCTGGGATGTCTTTCTGCCTGCCGATTGGCGGCTGGTGGATGAGTTTGCGTGCCCGGCTGGAAACGCGCTTTCCGCTGATGTTTTTCCCGTTGCAATTGGCGCAGGATGCGCTCTTGGTGGGGCTGTTTGCGCTGGCGCTGGCCGCGCTGGTGAGCAGTGATTTTGCCCCCAATATCTATGCGCGATTCTGATATATCAGTTTTGGCTTGTCTTGCAAAGCGGCATAAATGTCGCTTTTGACTGCGGGGCAATTGGGTGGCTTGTTGACAATCATCAGGATGGCCGGATTTTTTGGCTTTGGTGCGCGGGTAAAATTAAAATTTCATTTCCCCGGCTTCAATTTTGATCTTCAAACGGTTTTCGGCAGGCGGCAGGGGGCAAGACCAGCGTTCGTTGTAGGCGCAGTAGGGGTTGTAGGCCAGGTTGAAATCTACGAACAGGGTGTTGTGGCGAATTTCATACGGTTCTAGGTAGCGTCCGCCGCCGTAGGTTTCTGCCTGGGCGCTGGCATCGCTAAAGGGTAGGAAAAAGCCGTAGTCGTCTTCGTAGATTTGCAGGGCGACTTCTTGCTCGTTGACGCTGAAGCGGATTTGCCCGACGTGAAAGTAGCTGCGTTTGTCGCCGGTGGATGTTAAAATTATCACCTCTTTGGGGCTGGGCAGGCGTTCCAGCGGCAGTTCCAATCGCAGGACGGGATTTTCGGGAAAGTAGTGCAGACCCAAAAAGATGGCTTTTTGCTCATCGGTGAGGGGCGATTGGGAGCCAAATTTAAAAGATTGGTCTTTTTCGGCGCGGAAGCGAGCCAAGTCGGTCATGAAATTTCCTTGTGCGGTTGCGTAAATTTAGGAGCAGTTTTACGCGCCCAGGGTGAAATAGAAAGTGGTGCCCTGACCGGGCGCGCTCTCGGCCCAGATTTCCCCGCCGTGACGGTGGATGACGCGCTGGACGATGGCCAGGCCGATGCCAGTGCCGGGGAATTCGTCGGCGGAGTGCAGGCGTTGAAAGGCGCCGAAGAGTTTGTCGGCGTAGGCCATGTCGAAGCCGACGCCGTTATCGCGCACGAAGCAGGTTGTGACGTTGTTCTGAACGCTTGTGCCGACGTGGATGAGCGCTTTTTCGGTTTTGCCGGAGAATTTCCAGGCGTTGTTGAGCAGGTTTTCGAGTGCAACCCGCAACAGGCGCGTGTCTCCTTGCGTGATGATGTTTTCGTCAATCGTCAGGGTGACCGAACGTTGTGGTTCGCGGCTGGTGAGTTCGTCGCCGATTTCGCGTGCCAGGCTGGAGAGATTGACGCTTTCGAGGCGCAATTCGGTGCGGGTGACGCGTGAGAGACGCAGGATGTCGTCAATCAACTGTCCCATTTCTTGCGCGGCGCGGCGCACACGGTTGAGTAGCTGGCGGCCTTCTTCGGGTAGATATGCGGCGTAATCATCGTTGATGATGTGGCTGAAACCGTCAATGGCGCGCAGTGGAGCGCGCAGGTCGTGTGAAACGGAGTAGGAGAAGGCTTCCAACTCGTGATTGGCGGTTTGCAGGTCGGCGGTGCGGAGTTGTACCCGTTCCTCCAATTCGTCATTGAGATGGCGAATTTCTTCTTCGACGGCTTTGCGTTCTTCCAGTTCATGTTGTAACTGGTCATAAAGCTGCGCGTTGAGAATGGCATTTGCTAGTTGGTCGGTCATCATCTGAAAGGATGAAATATCTTCGCGGCTGAAGGCGGCCTCTTGTGCGCTTTGGATGGTGATGGCGCCGAGCGCTTGTCCGCGGCTGATGAGCGGCAGGGCGATTTCAGAACGGGTTTCAGGCAGGAGCGGGTTGTTAAAACGCACGGCTTCTTTGCCGACATCCAACGCAATGCGTGCCTGGCGATTCATTATTGCCCAGCCGACCATGGATGTTTCGCCAACTTCCAGCCGTTGCTGGCGAGTCAGCATTTTTTTGCCAGCGTGCCCGGTTGCGGCGCGTAAAACTGCCCACTGACTGCTTTCGTCAATCAAAAACATGCCAACATAGTACAGAGCAAAGCGCAGCCTTACCAGTTCGACTACTTGCTGGCCGAGCTGGGTAGAATCGAGAATGGCGCTGGCCGCGCGCGAGACTTCTGCGCCGACTTGTAGCAGAGTGGAACGACGTTGCAGGGCGGCGGCGTTGCGTTCTAGATTGAAATCGGCGCGGCGTAATGCCCGCTCGGCACGTTTGCTATCGGTGATGTCTGAAATGGTTCCGGCGATGTTGATGGGCTGGTTGTTGGCGTTACGTGTTAGTTTTCCATAGCCTTGTAGCCAGCGGATTTTTCCGCCTTTGTCTACAACACGGTGTTCAACGGAATATTCATCAATCGCGCCGCGCGCAATTTGTTCAATTTTTTGAACTACACGCTCACGGTCGGCAGGGTAAATCAATTGCAGGTAATGCTCAAGCCCAGTGCCAAATTCATCGGCTTCCAATCCGAAAATGAGATATGCCTGATCAGACCAGATGACATTTCCGGAGGCGATGTTCCAACTCCACAGCCCCATTTTGGCGGCTTCCAACGCCAGGTTAAGGCGTTCCTGGCTTTCGCGCAGGGCGGTCTCGGTCAGTTGGCGTTCATTCAGCTTTTCTTGTTCCGATTGGTGAAGCAGGGCGTTATCCAGTGCCAGCGCGGCCAGCTCGGCCAGTTGTTCCACTTGCTGCGCTTGTTCGGTGCTAAATTCTCTCCCTTGTTCGGTCGATGCCAACCCAATTACTCCCACTGGTTTTTCCTGCGCTAGTAAAGGTACTGCCATGATAGCGCGAATGTTTAAATATTCAAGATTCGGACGATGATATTCCCACTCATTGTAATTCTCTATGCGTAAAGTTTTTTTGTGGGCTAGCGCTTGGCCGGTCGCCCCTTCGTTGTAACGTGTAATTTCTCCAATGATTGTCTTAAAGATGCCATGTCCCACTTGTTCCTGTGTGGAAAGATCTTCATTTATGACAATATCCATGTAGCCATGCTCGGTTTTAACCAATTGTTCAGCTTGATTTAAAATCGATTCCAGCAGGGGTAAAATCTCGCGCCGGTTGATGATGTCAAGTGTGGTGGCGTGTAACGCGGTGAGATATTCGCTGGTTTCGCGCAGGGTGTTCTCAACGCGCAAACGCTCCCGAATCTCATTGCGAAAACTTCCCAAAATGGTGCGGATGCTTTTGCCAGCCAGCCCCAACAGGGTAGCCGCCATCAAAAACATCAGCGTTCCATTCATCCAGGCGAAAAGCGGGGTGGTATTGGTCAGGTTGGGTTGATACCAGCCCATCGATTCGGCCAACAGCATCACCGTTCCGACGAGGATGGCGATGATGCCCATCGTCACGGCTACGCGCGCGCGCAAAAACATGGCCGCCAAAATGATGCTGATAATCATCGTTGGGTAACTTGCGCCGCGCACCCCGCCAAACCGAATGACGCCTACCAGAAAACCGGCAAACGTTCCCAGACATAAGGTCGCACTGACCAGTTGCAAATGTCCGCGCCAAAGCAGAACCAGTAATCCCAAAAGAGTGAGAAAAAACACCCCCACAAAAATCAAGGCCTCGCGCTCCGGCGCAAGTGTCAGCAAAATTATCGCGTACAGAAGCGTTAGTGCTAATGCTATCGGAATAATCGCCATGAGCCAGCGGCGGTATAACGCGCGCTCTGGTGCGCTCAAATCGGCTATAAATAAAAAGTTTTTCCACCAAGGCATCTTCACCTTTTTATTATACCTATCTGTCAACCGGGTTTCATCAGTCAATATCTCCATAGCGCCGGAATCTGTTCGCGTGGACAGGTGGCGGCGCCTTTACTGACGCCATGCACCAGAATTTCGCGGCGTGTCAGCCCGGCGTGAACTGTCAATTTAATTTCGCCCTGGCCGCTGCAATCCCTGCAAAGCCCTGTTCCTGCGCCCAGCGCGCCATGCGTGTATTCAGAAAGGCCTTGCCCGCGTAGGTGATGGCCGATTTTCCCAGCCATCTTTCGTCCAGGGCGCGGCGATACAGCCCGGCGGCCTCATCAAGTTCGGCGCGGTCATAAACATATAGCGGCGTGCCAAATTCGCGCACCAATGCTTGCGCTGAAAGGTTGCCGAGGAGCAGCTCGCCGTTTTCGATTTTTGCCGAGTGTGGGAAAAGTTCGAGCCTACGAAGCATAAGAACCTGCCTGAAATATAGCCGCAGATTGTGGCATTTTTACTATGGATGATGTGTCCATATAAAAAACAGCCCCACGCAGTGGGGCTATTGGGCACCAAATAAAAATTCCAGCCAAATTTGCCAGGGTTCCATTTGTTGCATGGGCGGAGGCGGTGTGGGGGTAGGTAGCGGAATTGCGCCGGGAATGCCGAGGGGCGCCAAAACTTTATCGCCGGGGAGCGCCATGCCGCCCTGTTCGCGCGCCCACGCTTCCACAGCCGCGTCGGAGGTGGCGTAGGCCACGCGGGTTGCTAGCGCGCTTTGCGTGACCATGATGCCCGTGGCTTGGGCGCTGATGGTAGCCGCCTCGTTTTTCAAGCGGGTTAAACTTTCCAGACGGCTATTAAAATCCAATATCAACAACAGCAGAATGCCGATGCCGATAAAAATGAAAATGCGGCGAAAATTGAGGGTAAGCGGGCCGAGTTTCATAGAACCATTGTAACAAAAAACCCGCATAACTGCGGGTTTTTTGTGTGCCGAAGGAGGGATTTGAACCCTCATTCCCTTGCGAGAACTACGCCCTGAACGTAGCGCGTCTGCCAATTTCGCCACTCCGGCATTGGTCTTACCGTGGCTTGAGCGGATGGTATTTTACTCTAGATTGTGAATTTGTCAACGGGCAGCGCCCTGGTGATTACTCACAAGTCGCCAATTTTCGTCCGGCGGACAAAAGCGACATTTATGCCGCCTTGCAGGGTGGCTGTCTATTACCCACATCTAGGGTAGAAGTGGAGTAAACTACGCCAAGAAATCAAAAACAGGAGTGATCCGAACATTGGCAACGAAACAGAAAAGCAAGGATATTTCTTGGGCAAAAGAAGAATTTTCGAAGATACGCCTAGAAGACAAGCGATTAAATCAGCGTTGTCAAAAAGTGGCACATGCGTTGGAGCGACAATCAACGGAGCCGATCAATCAGGCGTGCGAAGATTGGGCAGATGCGAAAGCGGCT
>MNXJ01000072.1 GCA_001872455.1 Anaerolineae bacterium CG2_30_57_67
TTTTTGGCAAAATCGCGAATTTCCAAACCGCTATATATGGGGTTGATATTGTTGACACTCCCATATTTAGGGGGGGGCGCTTTTTCGATGCGCCAAGTTGCCAGGCGAGAACGCGGAATCTTGTGACGATTTTTGGCACGGCTTGGCGAAATTTGCGGAAAAAGTGGCTTTTGGGGCAGAAATTCGCGAAAGTCGTTTCAATTTCAGCGAAAGGTCAGCAACATGTATTTGGTCGGACGCGGTTTTCCGTTGCTATTGCGATCTTGCGCATGTATATCCAAAAAAACGCTGTTTTGAGCAGTGATGACAAGAAATAAAATCTCTTTTAACTCGGCGCTTGTTTTTCGATAACGGGAAATATTTGTCCGCTGCTCTCGCTTGATTTCGTATTTCGATTTTCCGCCTTTTAAATCCTGATGCCACTGCTGAAATGTCCTGTTACTGTCATTGTATTTAACGTCGCACAAAGCAATCATCAAACCGTGTTCCCCATACGCTTCGATACTATGATTCGTGGCATCAACGTCATTTAAGATAGAACGATAGTCATCCGATTTGATAGCTTTTGCTTTTAAATCCCAATTGATGGAGCCCTTCATGTCGAAGCAAGCCGTTTTAGATTTACCATCCCACTTTTCAGGCAAATCCATCAACAGCGGTTTCGCCAGCTGAATATCCGATTGGGCTATCATCAAAACATGCGCTCCTGTTCAGGCCGATATTCATCTTCGAGACGTTTTTTGGCTATGTCGCAGTATTCGGCGCTGATTTCGATGCCAACATACTGACGGCGATGATTCCGGGCCATGACACAAGTTGTTCCACTGCCGCACATTGGGTCAAGAACAACCTCGCCTGGCTCTGAAAAGCACAGAATTAAATCTTCAGCCAATTTATCTGGATATGTGGCCGGATGTTGCAGTTTCAGCCGATTGCCTTCGGTGTTGCTAGTTGAATACTGCCAAACCGTTCCCCGACACTTCATCGGGTTTACTGCTTTTGGCTCAATAATCTTGAAACCGCCGTTGGTAAGCCGGTCTGTGCCAGAATAAATTTTTCCGGCGTGTTTGCTTGGAACCATCAAATGTTCCTTATGAAATGTTTTAGGACGATTTCCTTTAAAAAACATCAAAATATATTCATGGTCAACACGAAAGCGTTGATTCCACCATGCGCCGGGGTTTCCATCCCGCTTGTAAATAACACTTTCAAAGAGCTTCCAACCGACTTCATCCACCCAGTTTACCGCCAGACGAAACGATGTGAGCGATTTGGCAAAATTTTTTGTGCCATCTCCAATTACAACAACCGCCAGACCACCATCTTTGGTAATTCGATATAAATGTCTTCCTAAAGCAACAAAATTAAAAGACCAGGAGCCTTTATAGTCCCGAATTCCGTCGTAAGGCGGCGAAAAAACGGTAAAATCTACTGAATCGTCTGGCAGCAGGGCCATCTCCTGCAAACAGTCGCCCTGAATAATTCGGTTCAATTTGGATTCCAGCGTTTTATCTTCCATTTTTTTCTACGATGACTCTCAATACAAAGCGGTTTTGGCCGCCAAGTTTGTATTTGTATTCTTCATCGCCGCGCAAAAAGTCGAATTCGGCGCGGCCATGCTCATTGGCCCATTGCAGTAAATGCCCCAGCAAGACCCAGCCAGGGCTGAGTTCCATAAAACTGCGGTCGAGGCCGGTATTGTAAACCCAGATGCGATTGGCGTAATCAAAGTTGATGTAGCCGCAGGCTTTCTGGCCGTCAATTTCCAAAAAGGCCAGTTGCAACCAACCGGCGCGAAAAGCAACGTGCAGCGATTTTGCCATGTGGTCGCGCATGGCCTCGGTCAAAAATTCGTTTTTGGCGGGTTCGTGCGTCATCAGGTGCAAAAAAGCGCCAATTTCGCCGTCCAGCCGCGCTTCGTCTGTGACGATGTACCAGCGCACGGCGCGGCCACTTTCTTCGGCGCGGCGCATTTTGCGGCGCAGTTCGTGACGTTGTTTTTTATCAATGCCTTCCAGGTAGCGCTCAAAATCGCCAGGCAGGGAGATGAACGGGGTCGGCTGGTAGATTTCCTGGGTGTAGTGCCAACCGCGTTGTTCCGCCTCGGTGCGCAGCGCCGCCAGGGTGGGCGACCAATCCGGCAAGTTGACCCATTCGAGCGCGGACCAATCTTCGGCGGAGTCTTGCTCCAGCCGGGCGAGGAGCGCCGCCACAAAGGCCGCCAACGTTTGCGGACGGGCAATCAAATCCAAATGGTCCGAAATTTCCACGCTGCCCAGCAGCCAGATTCTGCCATTGGCAAAAAAAAGTGGGGCAACGCCCAGTAATTCGCCATTTTCTTCGGCGGTATAGACCATCAGGCGGGCGTTTTCATCCCATTCGCCGCCGCCGCGCGTGTTCCACCAGACGCACAGATATTCGTAGCGCAAAAAGGGGGCATTGGTAACGCTTTCGGCTAGCAGTTTGTTCCAGGCTTCGGCCAGCGGTTCGAGCGTGTCAAAAGTACGATGCAGGGTGAAATTGAGAGGCTTCATTGGAAGAATTTTACCAGTATAATGAAACCCAAATGAGCCTCGACTTTCATCTCGTCAGTTTGTACCGCGTCAAGGGTCAAGAAGCGCCATTTTTGCCGGGCGTTCTGGCGCAAAATCCACCGCGGCGCACCGCGCGCGGGCGCGAGGGTGACCGCCTGCTGATTTACCTGCATTTAGGCGGGAATGTGCCTTTTTCTGCTGTCGAATACGCTCAGGTGACCGCAAAATTGGCCGAACGTTTTTACGGCACCGCCGGTTCGCTGACTTTTGCGCTGAAAACCAGCGTCGAGGCGCTCAACAGCGTGCTGGCCGAGCGCAACATGCGCAGCACCGGCCAGGGGAAGTACAGTGTGGGCGCACTTGTGCTGGTCGCCTTGCGCGGCGATTTGCTTTACATTGTCCAATCGGGGCCAACGCGGGTTTTATGGCTGGGGCTGAACGGCCTGAAAACCTATTACGACCCCAACCTGGCGGGCAAAGGTCTTGGCTTAAGCCAGACCGCCCACATGTATTTTTCGCAGGCGCAATTAAACACGAACGACCGCCTGTTATTTTGCGCCAACTTTCCACCCGAATGGGAAGCGGCGTTGACGGAAGAACGCGGCGCAGCCTCACTCGAAAGCACGCGCCGCCGCCTGCTGGCCGTCACCCCAGCCAACCTGAACGCGATTCTATTGCAAGTGAGCGAAGGCGTTGGCGAAATCCACTTATTACAGCCAACAATCAACGAAACAGCGCCGGTGAAAAAAGCGCCGCAAGCAGTACCTGAACCCCAGCCTGTTTCCGCGCCAGATTCCGCCCCGCTGATAGTTGCCTCCGTTACGTCAACATCAACCGCGCCGGATGCAGCTGCGCTGACAGTTGTTCCCGCTCCGTCCACGCCACCTGCGCCAGATGCGCTGGATACAAACGCAGCGCCGCCCCCTGCCGAAAAAGCCCCCGCTGAAGCGGAAGATTTTACTGAAAGCCTGCCCATCCGCCCGCGGCCCATCCTTGCGCCAGCCGCCATTCCGCACCGGGCGCGCCCACGACGCGCAACAACCGCACTGACGCCAGAACGACGCGCGCAAATGGCGCAAATTGGGCGCAACACCGCCCGTTTTTTGGCGCAGACGATTCAGGCCGGGCGCACGGCCAGCCACAACACTGCCGCATGGCTGGCAAAATACAGTCCGCGCCTGCTCCCCAGTGAAGACGAAACCGCTCCCGCGCCAAGCCGCTCATGGATGACCTTTGCCGCGCTGGTCGTCCCGATTTTAATCATCACCATGGCGCTGGTCATCTACACCGAAAAAGGCCGACCGGCGCAATACGAAACCTACTACAACCACGCGCTCGAAGCCGCCATGCAAACCATCAACACCGGCGACGCAACCGAACTGCGCCTGCGCTGGAACGCCACCCTCGACTGGCTGGACAAAGCCGAAAGCTACCAAAAGACCCAAGATTCACGCCGTCTGCGCGAGGAGGCCCAAAACGCGCTTGATACGCTTGACCGTATCAAACGCGTTGATTTTCGGCTGGCCTTTATCGCCCCGCTCAGCGCCACTCTGCGAGTCAGCCACATGGCC
Organism: Anaerolineae bacterium CG2_30_57_67; assembly: GCA_001872455.1. GTDB lineage: Bacteria > Chloroflexota > Anaerolineae > Anaerolineales > Villigracilaceae > UBA8950. The sequence continues at coordinate 4,106 of MNXJ01000072.1, forward strand.
GCCTCTGACACCAACCTATACATGCTCAACGACGTAACCGGTCACGTCTTGCGCGGCACACTCAACGGCCCCAACTACGATCTGCAAAAATTTGACTGCGGCCCCGGCGTTTACGGTGGAATTAACGTCGGCCCACTGGTAGACATCATCGCCCTGCCGCGCACCACACCCCACGGCGTCACGCTCATGGGCGTGGACGCTGCCGCCACCCTGCTCTACTGCATTCCAAACCAGGCGCCCATTGCCGTTCAACTACAGGCGCCCAATATCGGCTGGAAAGGCGTCACCGACATTGCCTACGACGCCGGAACACTCTACGTCCTCGACCCGCAAAGCAATGCCATCTGGCTCTACTACGGCCAGGCGGGAACCACTTTTTCAGACCCGCCGCAATTCTTTTTTGAGCAGGATGTTCCCAACATGGCAGACTCCATCGGCATGGCCGTCAACGGCGATGACCTATTTGTCCTGCATAGCGACGGACACCTGACCGCTTGCACCCTCAGCCGCATTTCGACTTCGCCCACCCGCTGCAACAACCCCGCCACATTGACAGATACCCGCCCCGGCTACACCGGCGGAATCACCTTGGCCGATGGACTCTTCAGCCAAATTCAATTCACCAGCGCGCCCGACCCGGCGCTCATCATGCTCGAACCTTTCAGCCGCGCCATTTACCGTTTTGCCCCGCGCACACTCGAATTGCAAAACCAACTTCGCGCCCAGGCTGGCAAAGCCGACCCGCTCCCTGCGGATGCTCCCATCATGGCGACGACCATCAGCCCCAATAAATCGCTTTTTGTGTTCATTGGCGGACAAGTCTATTTTGCCAGCAAACTGCCGTAGGAGAAAAAATGTTCCGTAGCCTGATTGACTTCATCAATTTCCTCTTTGGGAAGAAAACCCCGCCTGCGCCGATAGCGACTCCCGTTCAACCGGTTGCTACCACACCTGAACCCGCCGCCATCGTCACCCGTCGGGTGCTGATGATTATCTACGACCCGATTATGGACGCCGCCAGCGGGCAAAAGCTCTCGCAAAAGATGAACTGGAACCGTCCCGAAGAACTTAGCGCCGGGTTCCTCTCCGATATTTTGGAAACCAGCGGAGGACTGGCACGTTATCAGGCTGTTGAGCGCATCGAAATCAACGAATTTCCCGTCAAAGCCGATGGTTTTCGCTACACCCCGCAAAGCTACGCCGCCGCCATGACCAACCCAGCCGCTATTCATCAACCCGACATGGTGGATTACGCCGCGTTACTTAAAAAATTTGACCTGCTCAATAGAGTAGCCACCAACCGAATTGACGAAGTGTGGGTTTTTGCCTTTCCGCTGGCCGGGTTGCACGAATCAGTCATGGCCGGCATCGGGGCGTTTTGGTGTAACGCCCCACCCCTGCCCAACACGTCCGCCTGTCCGCGCCGTTTTATCATCATGGGCTTTTCCTACGAACGCGGCGTCGGCGAAATGCTGGAGTCTTTCGGCCACCGCGCCGAGGCGATTATGGAAAAACGCTATGCGGGCATCAAACCCGAAGCCAGCTTGTGGCAAAAGTTCATCCGTTACGACAAAAGCAGCTCCGGCCAGGCCGAATGCGGCAACATTCACTTTGCCCCCAACAGCGAGCGCGACTATGACTGGGGCAACCCCACTCCGGTGCAAAGCCGCTGTGACGACTGGTATAACTTTCCAAACTTCAAAGGGGTCATCAAAACTGTCACCGCCGCCGATTGGGGCAATGGCAACCTGCGCGCTCACCATCTCTGGTGGCTAAAGCACCTCCCCAAAGCCGCCGGACGTACCAACGGCATTGCCAACAACTGGTGGCAGTATGTGATGGATGTCAACCGGGTAAACGGCTAAATTATTTTTCCGCTGTTTCGGTTTCTGCCCGCGAGGCGGGCAGCACCACCACAAATTTACTTCCACGCCCAATAACCGAATCCAGCCAAATACGCCCTTGGTGATTTTCGACAATAGACTTGACAATCGCCAGCCCCAGGCCCGTGCCTGGGGTATTTTTTGGGGCATTGCTGGCGCGATAGAACTTTTCAAAAATATGCGCCTGATCTGCCACCGGAATGCCGATGCCAGTATCAACCACTTCAAAAACCACCTGCTCCCCTTCAGCGCGTAAATTGACGGTTAACGTACCGCCAACAGGCGTGTATTTGACGGCGTTCACCAGCAGGTTATCCACCATCTGGCGCAGGCGAATGGGGTTGCCACGCAAAGGCGGCAAATCAGCAGCGATATTCAGTGCAAGTATCTGCTTTTTTTCCACAATCTGCTGGTTGAGGTTATCCAGCGTGTAACGGATGATGCCTTCCAGCGAGATTTCATCTTTGCGGTCATCAAACCCCGATTCGATGCGCCCCAGGTCGAGCAAATCATTCACCAACGCGGTGATATTTTGGGTGCTGTTTTGCACATTTTTGACAAAAGCCCTTTGTTGGTCATTCAGTGGGCCGACGCGCTCCAATAATTCCACATAGCCCATGATGGCTGTTAATGGCGAGCGCAGGTCATGTGAAATGGTGTGAATAAAATCACTCTTGAGCCGGTCAAGCATTTTCAGGTGTGTAATGTCTTCCAAAGTTACAACCGCGCCAATTTCGGGGATGGGTGCGTACTGACAGTTGAAAACTTGCCCATCATCGAGGGCAATTTCGTAATGTTTGAGCGGGTTATCGCTAATTGAGCCCATAATTTCGACAAATTCGTGATGAGAAATCGTCTGCAAAACGGGTTGCCCGGTCAGCAATTGATTTCCCAACCCAAAGATTTTACGCGCCGCGGGGTTGATCAGCAAAATGCGCTGTTCCTTGTCCAGCAGAACAATGCCATCCTGCACGCTTTCGATGGTGGTTTCCAGTTTGGCGCGTTCCCGTTTGCTGTTTTCATAGGCGCGAGCGTTTTCAATGGCGATGACGGCGTAATCAGCCAGAACGCTCATCAACAGTTCGTGGTGCTGGGTAAACGGGCGTTTGTTCTGACGGTTATCCACGCCCAGCACACCAATCACCTGATCTTTGGCTTTGAGCGGAACGTAAACCAGCGAGTAAACCAAAAAGGCGGTTTTGATTTTGCTGGGCGAGTCTTCGCAAAACGAAAGCGCCTGACCCGTGTGCAATACTTGCCCGGCCATGCTATCTTTGACCGGCAGGCGAAAGGTGCGGGCAAAACTCTCTTCAAAGTTGCGTCCGGCGCGCATGTACAGGTCGCCGGTGGCATCATCCAGCAGGAGCAACTGGCCTTCTTCGGCGCCGGTCAATTCCACTGCGGCGGTGACCACGCTGGTTAGCACGCCATCTTCATCCAGCGAGCTGTTGATGGTGCGTCCCAATTTCATCAACGTTTCCATTTCGTTGATGCGTTGCTCCAGCGAGGCGGTTGAGCGCCGCACTTCGCGCCGCACCCAGTCGCCCATTTGTTCAGCGCGTTTCTGGCTGCGCTGAACAGCCTGGACGATTTCATCAATGCGTAAAGGGGGTGCGAGAAAATCACTTACCCCGGCTTTCATACATTGCTTCATCAGCGCCGGGTTATCATGGTCAGCAAATAACACAATCGGCAGGGTGGGGAAACGCTCCAGCGTTGCAATGGAAAGTTCCAGTCCGCTGCTCCCATTCAAGGTTTCGTGAATCACTAACAGCGCGGGGGTCGTCTCCAACAGAGCTTGTTCCAGCCGGTTTGCGTCTGAAGCAATTGCTACACCGTACCCCGAAGCACGCAAAGCCCGCTCCAGCAGTGTCAGAGTGGGCGAAGATTCAATTGCCAGTAAAATTAAATTCATTTTGGGCACTCGCAAGATGGCGACTTGCACACTGCGCCACAGGGGTTATTTTATATTCTGCTGGGGCTGTGTAGACTGCTGATTGATTAAAAAAGCCAATTTTTTTAGCGCCGCTTGCGCTGTTGAAAGCGCCTGCGTTTGCTCGGCGGTCAACGCGCCCATTTTTTCGGTCAACACTAACTCAAGCGGATAGGCTGCCGTCTGCAACTGTACTTGAGTTTCCTGGCGCAGCGTTTGGAGTAACTCGTTTTTGCGGCGTTCCCCGGCCAGAGCAGCGTCCGCGTTCTGCGCCAGGGCGCGGAAAAGACGTGCGTTCACCAGTGAAATTGAAGCGTAATCCGTAATTGCCTCCAGCAAAGATTGCTGGCTCGCATCGAAAGGCAGTTCTTCGCGCCGAATGACCGTCAACAGACCAATCGCTTCCTGCTGAACCTTAATCGGCACCACCAGCGCCGCCTTGCCAAACGACGCCACCTTGAATTTACCCAGCGCCGCGCCGTGAATGCTTAAACTCTCCGCCGACATCGCCACCAGCGTCCCCAGGCCGTCATCCAGCGGCTGGCCGAGTTTTTTGGCCCAGGCATCCGGTAATTTTCGCTGCGCCGCCAGCACAAACGACTTGCTTTTTTCGTCTTTCAGCGTCAGCCAGCAAATGTCGGCGCTGGCAACCGCCATCCCAGCTTCGACAATTTTTTCAAACAAGACGCGTTGGTCAGTGATGGAAATTACTGCCCGCCCGACCGAGAAAATTGTAGTCAAATCACGCACTTTGCGTTGCAGTTCAGCGTTGGCTGTTTTTAACTGCGCGTCCAACTGCTGGCGCACGCGGCCATCACGCATTTGTTTCAGCGCGCGTTCTACTGCCGAAACGACCTCGGCCTCGCGCATTGGGTGCAACAAATAATCTGATGCGCCCAGGCGAAATGCCTGGATGACTTTCGGCTCATCGCCTTTTTGCGCCATCACAATTACCGGCAAAGTAATTCCTTGCGAGGAAAGCGCTACCAGTAAATCTTTGCCGCTTAATCCCGGTAGTTCCAGGTCGGCAATCATCACATCGGGCTGAAACTGCAATGCTTGCCGAATGGCTGTAGACGCGTCTGTTGCCACACGCAGGGTATAGCCCATCGGCTGAAGCGCCTGCCTCCCCACCAGGTCGCTCACATCCGGGTCAGCGCAAACAATCAAAACTTTTTCGTTGGCTACATTCATATCGGTTTATGATAGCATGATTTTAAAAATTGGCGTAATCTGTTAAATTTTTGTAAGGCTTTTCTGCTTGTGTTCTGCATCGCTTTCATAAAAAAGTGTCACTGCTCAGCCTGATATTTTTTAACCCGCATTCGCAGCGCGAACATTTTAGCCCAGCGGCTGACGAAAGTCGTAAATTCCGTCGCGGACTTCCCATTTTTTGCCGCAGATACACAACAAATGGCCGGGTTGTTCCTTCAGCGGGGTGTGACCGCAGGCAGGGCATTGAAACATCTCCAGCGGCGAAGCGGGCGGGGATGATTTTGTCTGCGGCTTTTGCGCGCGCGCCTGCACAAAGACGCTGGGCGTCAACTGCCACAGCGCGCCCGTCGGCTGTAAGAGGGAATCGAAAAGTACCAACAGGCGGGTGGGCACAATTCGCTTGAAAAATCCCATGCGAAAGTGAGAAACTGTCAGCGTTTTGCCGCGCGCAAAACCGATTTCATTCAGCCAGGCAAAAACTGTTTTCGGATGAAAGTCAAAATTTAATTTGACAAATTCCACCGGTTCCGGCGAAAATGGATTCCAGTCTTGCTGTTTGAGCCAGTAACGCAGAATGGCCTTGAGATTGAGTTTGTTGGCGAACTCCAGGATGAAAGCAGCGCCCGTTTGCAAAACGCGATGGGTTTGGCGCAAGGCAGCGGGCGCGTCTTTCATGTGATGCAGGGTGCGAATCATGGTCGCGCCGTCAAACAGGTTTTGGCGGAAGGGCAGGCGGTAAATGTCGGCGGCGACGTAGGTGTAGCGGTCGCCTTTGCCCAGGCGTTGTTGCGCCTGTTCGAGTTGTGTGCGCGAATAGTCGAGCAAGACAACGCGCCGAAAACCGGCATAGCGCGGCGTATTGCGCCCCGCACCCGCGCCGAGTTCCAGCAACAATTCTCCGCCTTGTGCAGGAAGCAGGCGTTGAAGGGCAATGGCCTCGGCGCGGTCTTCGTATTGGCGGCCACCCTTTTCCCAGAAGGAGTCCTGGTAATCGGAGCCGGTGTAGTCGCAAACGGGGGGCGTGTCAATCATCAGCGGTTAGTGGAGAGTGGGTAGTTGTCAGATTTACTGCGAGCCGCATCATCGTCCAATGGCGCGGTAGGTGAATCCCATGGCCTTCATGGTGGCGGTGTCGTAGATGTTGCGTCCATCAAAAATGACCGGCGATTTTAGCAAGATCTTGACCTTTGCCAGGTCAAGTTGTTTAAATTCATTCCATTCGGTGACGACGATGAGTGCATCACAGCCCTTTGCCATAGCGTAAGGGTTCTCGAACATTTCCACCGCGGGGAGAATTTTGCGGGCGACATCCATCGCCACCGGGTCGTAGCCCCGTACTGACGCGCCGGAGGCGGTCAGTTCCTGGGCAATATCAATCGCGGGAGCATCACGCATGTCATCGGTGTTGGGCTTGAAGGCCAGCCCAAGCAGGCCGATTGTTTTGCCTTTGAACGAACCGCCCAACAATTCTGCGGTGCGGCTGACGACAGCCTTGCGGCGGTCGTAATTGATGTCCAACGTGGTGTTTAGCATGCGCGGGTCCAGCCCCTTGGCTTCAGCCATGTAGGCCAGCGCCAGCACATCCTTTGGGAAACAGGAACCTCCCCAGCCGATACCGGCATCGAGGAAGTGATGACCAATGCGGGCGTCGTACCCCATACCGGCGGCGACCTCTTTCACGTCTGCGCCGTAGGCTTCGCAAATGTCGGCAATTTCGTTGATGAAAGAGATTTTGGCCGCCAGAAAAGCATTCGACGCATACTTGATCATCTCAGCGGTGCGCAGATCGGTGATGACGATGGGCGCGCGCAGGGGCAGATGAAGTTGGGCAACTTTGTTGGCGGCGTCGCGGTCAAATGAACCGATGACGGTGCGGTGCGGATGGAGAAAATCGCTCAACGCCGAACCTTCACGCAAGAATTCGGGGCAGGAAACCACCGAGAATTCAACTGGCTTTTTCTGCTCGCGCTTGACGATGTCGGCCACCCAGTCGCCGGTGCCAATCGGCACGGTGGATTTGTTGATGATGATGAGCGGCTCGGTCATATTCTGCGCGATAGATTTGGCGGCGGCGGCGACATACTGCAAATCGGCTTCGCCATTGACGCCGGAAGGTGTGCCAACCGCGATAAAGGCAAACTCACTTCCCTCGACGGCTTCGGCGTAGTCAGTGGTGAACGATAACCGCCCGGCTTGCATATTGCGCTTGACAAGTTCATCCAGACCGGGTTCGTAAATCGGCATGATGCCTTTGTTCAGGTTTTCGATGCGCTCTTGGTTGACATCCAGCGCAATGACTTTGTTGCCCAGGTCGGCAAAACAAGCGCCGGTGACAATTCCCACATAACCAACGCCGATAACGCAAATCTGCTTCATAGAAATTTTCCTTTCGATGGTTGAAAAGTAAACCAGGCGTAAGTGTCCCTATTTTTCCAAACGATGGCAGGGAAATGGACGCACATGAGGGGATAACGAGGTGATGATAAAGTGAAAGACTTAAAGCGTCAAGGAAGTCAGTTTGGTGATACCCCACATCTTTGTTCCGGCCTGCAAAACGACATAAATGTCGCTTCTGTACATACGTGTATCGTCATCAAATTTCACTAATAATCAAACCGGCATTGCGAGGCGGCGTTCTTCTGTCGCGGCGGTTCCTCGTTTGGCGGGAGATTTTCGACTCCATCCCTGACATGATTTGCGTGCACACTGCTGAAAGTTGCTGCAAGCATAGCGGCGGGGCGTGATATAATCCTGCCCGCTCTCCGACTTGGAGAGCAAACTTTGCCCGGGGCGGGCATCAAGCGCCCCTGAGCGGGTCACGTTACCCCGCTAAACTCACGCCGCAGGGGAAAATTCTTCCTGCTGGCAAAATAGGAGAACAAATGGCTGTTATTTCAATGAAAGCCCTCTTGGAAAGCGGTGTCCATTTCGGTCACCGCACCAACAAGTGGGACCCGCGCATGAAGCCGTACATTTTTACCGAGCGCAACGGCATTCATATTATTGACCTGCAACAAACCGTCAAATCGCTCGGCATGGCCTATAACGCCGTGCGCGACGCGATTCAAAACGGCGGAACAGTGCTGTTTGTCGGCACCAAGCGCCAGGCGCAAGAAACCGTCCGCGACGAAGCCGTCCGCGCTGGAATGCCCTACGTCACCGAGCGCTGGCTGGGCGGCATGCTCACCAACTGGACGACCATGCGCGCCCGTATTGATGAAATGGAACGCCTCGAAGCGCTGCGCGACACCGGCGAAATCACCCGCCTGACCAAAAAAGAAGGGTTGCTGATTGGGCGCGAAATCACCCGCCTGCAAATCCGGCTTGAGGGCGTCCGCCAGATGAAACAGTTACCCGATTTGGTTTTCATTGTGGATGTTGGCCGCGAAGAAGCCGCTGTGCACGAATGTAACCTGCTCAATATCCCGATAGTGGCACTGGTTGACACCAACTGCAACCCCGAAAGCGTAGATTACGTCATCCCATCCAACGACGACGCCATCCGCGCCATCAAATTGCTGGTGTCAAAAATTGCTGATGCCACGCTGGAAGGCAAAGCCATGCGCAAGGACGATGACATGGCCGCCGAAGAAGCCGCCCCGGCCTCCGCGACAACAACACCCAGCCGCAAAACAGGTCGCGCCATGGAAAACGAAGAAGAAATGACCGACGAAAACCTGCTTGGCAAAGCCACATTGGAAAAATTGGGTGACACAACTCCCGAAGTTCCAGCTGAAACCCCCACCGCAGAGTAAGAGGAAAGTATGGAAATTACCGCTCAAATGATTAAAGAACTACGCGCCTCCACCAGCGCCGGCATTCTTGATTGCCGCAAAGCGTTGACCGAAGCCAACGGCGATTTCGCCAAGGCGGTGGACTGGTTGCGCGAAAAAGGCATGGCCACCGCTGCTAAACGCGCCGGCCGTGATGCCTCCAACGGCACCGTTGAACTCTACTCACACGGCGGCGGACGGGTGGGCGTAATGGTCGAGGTCAACTGCGAAACCGACTTCGTCGCCCGCTCTGAACAGTTTCGCCAGTTTGCGCACGAAGTTGCCCTGCAAATCGCCGCTTCGGCCCCGCAGTACGTTAGCGACAGCGAAATTCCCGAGAGCGTGCTTCAGCACGAAGCCGATATCGCCAAGGCGCGCGCCATCGAAGAAGGCAAATCCGTCGCCGTGGCCGAAAAAGCCACCGTCGGACGAGTCAATAAGTTCAAAGATGAAGTTTGCCTGATGCGCCAGACCTACATCCGCGATGAAAGCCTGACCATCGAGAAACTACTCCATCAGGTCGTCGCCAGTACTGGCGAGAACGTCCTCATCCGGCGCTTTGCCCGTTGGGAATTGGGCGAAGCCTCCGGCTCACAAGAATAATCTTCACAAAAAAGCCAACCTTACGGTTGGCTTTTTTATAGAAAATAAGGCTCACTGGGAATCTCCGTGGTAGCACCCCAAAATGCGGCACTCTTCACGGAAAATTCTGGAGACCCGAAAATAATATATTCCTACTTTGGCAGTGTAAAAGGAGATTGAATGGTTGAACTAAAATACAAACGCATTTTGCTAAAACTTTCCGGGGAAGTGATGGGCGGAGAAAACGGCTTTGGCATCAACGTTGACGAAGCCGAAGCGATCGCCCAGCGCGTCAAAGAAGTCCACCAAATGGGTGTCGAAGTCGCCATTGTCATCGGCGCAGGAAACCTGTGGCGTGGCAAGCAAGGCCTGGAGCACGGAATGGATCGCGCCACCGCTGATTACATGGGCATGCTCGCCACCGTGATGAACGCCCTGGCGCTGATGGACGCGCTGGAACGTGCCAACGTCATGACACGCGTCATGACCGCCATCGAAATGCGCGCCATCGCCGAACCGTACATTCGCCGCCGCGCCATGCGCCATCTCGATAAAGGGCGCGTCGTCATCTTTGGCGCAGGCACTGGCAATCCCTTCTTCTCCACCGACACCGCCGCCGCGCTGCGCGCCACCGAAATCGAAGCCAATGTCGTCATCAAAGCCACCAAAGTAGACGGCGTCTACGACTCTGACCCCAAGAAAAACCCAAACGCGGTCAAATTTGACAACCTAAACTACATAGATGTACTCAACCGCCGCCTGCAGGTGATGGACCCGACCGCCATCACACACTGCATGGAAAATCATATTCCTCTGCTGGTGCTCAACCTGTGGGACGAAACCGCCCTTGGCAAGGCGCTGATGGGCGAAAAAATCGGCACGCTGATTTCTGGTTAGCGCCAGCGCTAACCAGTACCGACCTTTCCGATAATGAAGGGGGTGCCCTGCATTTTTATAAGGCTCCGGTTAACGGGTCAATTCCACCAGAAACGTATCCAGCGCCAGATCGAGCGGCATCACGCCCGTTTTGGCGGCTTCATCCATCGCCAGCAAGCGATGATAAATGCTCGTCAGCAGTTCCGGCGAGAATTTTCGCGCCTGCCCCCAGGCCTTTTCCGCCACAAACGGATGCGCCCCCAGCGCCTGAGCAGATTCGGCTAACGTACCCCCTTCATCCATCACCTCGCGCGCAATCAGCAGCAGGCGAAACTGACGGATGACCATGCCAAAAAAATCAAACGCGTCGTGGTCTTCCAACAGGCGATGCAGTAGTTTTTGAGCGCGTTTGCCATCGCGCAGGCCAAGCGCATCCACCAGATCGAAAACATCCGCGCTGGCGCTGACGATACTGACCGCTTCAACATCCTCCAGCCCGATGACGTGGGTGTAGTTGACATACGTCAGCAGTTTGGTGATTTCCTGCGCGGCCTGACGCGTGTTTTCGCCGGTCATTTCGGCCAGGCGCGCCGCCGCCCCCGGTTCGATGCCGCCACCCTGACGTTTGGCTTCCGCCACAATCCAGCCGGGCATTTCACGCTGACGGGGTTGAAAGAAGGTTTTATATTCGGCGACTTCGCTGTTTTTCCCGGCCCACTTGACCAGCCAGTGAGCCGGGATTTCTTTTTCCTTCAGGTCGTCCACTTCCAAAACGATTAATTTGGTGAAGGGCGGCACGCTTTCCAAAAATTCCACAAATTTTTTGTGTCCGTCCAGCCCGCTGTACCGTTTCGAGACGTTTTCCAGCGTCACAAGACGCTGGGCGGCCAGAAACGGCATGGCGCCGACTGCGTTGGCGAGTTCCTTGTCGCTGACGGCGCGCGCGTCAAAATGGGAGGTGTTCATGTCGGCGCCGGTCGGGTCGCTGAAGATTTTCCCCAGTTTGGCCGCCGCCTGGTGAATGGCAAATTCATCGTTGCCGAGCAAAATGTGGATATGGGCGGGCATTTTCAGACCGTGATGACGCGGGTCAGATTGCCAGCGACGCGGTAAACATCTACCAGCGCCATGTCGCCAACCTGCGGGTCAGTGGTGACTTCTTTTTGGAGAAACAGGCCGAGGGGCTGACCAAAGATAAATCCCAGCGCGGTGAGAACAATCAGCAGCGGAAAACGCTCCAGGCGCTGACGGGTATTCTTCGTCCCGCTCATCCCCAAAATGGCGAGAAAGCCCGCCAGCCCGCCCATGACGACGTAGTTGGTGCCGCAGCCGGGGTGAATGGCGAGACCGCGCTCACCGTTTTGCAAGCGCAGCAGCGCGGCGGCCGCCGCTTCGCGCACGGCAGCGGCGGGAACACCGCCGACGATAAAAAAACCGGTCGGGTTGGAATGGCCGCCGAGCGGGGTACGCGGAAATTGTTCGGAAAGGATGTGAATGGTGGCGTGTTCGATGGCGTGGTTGCGCCGGGTGGCTGTAAGAAGATTATTCATGGGGTTCCTCCGGGCTTTATTCTAACCGAGATAACCCAATCCTGGTTTCCTCGCCGGGCAATTCTGTAGAATTTGGGGAGCTGTTCAGCCACTGCTCTTCCGGCAGACGAAAGGCCGGCCTCATTCCGCCGTAATCGCCACAGGCGGGCAGTTACCAGCTGATCAGCTGACGTTACGCAGCAAGAACCCTGTGGCGCGATATTTAGTTAGCGTTGTCGGAGTCCAACGTCTCCCGACGTTGGCGCCAAAGTCTGACTTTGGAGTGCCTTATCTAAACAGCTGATGTTACGCGATACACCGTAGCACGACATTTATGTCGTGCTGAAATTTGGCTGACGCCAATTTTTAGAGTCTATCCAAAAAACGGGGCAGGTGGGGCAAGGCCCGCGCAAATCGCAGATTTGCGCCACCGTGGCTGCCCATTTTGCCAATCTTTTGGACGGGTTCTTATCTGT
>MNXJ01000006.1 GCA_001872455.1 Anaerolineae bacterium CG2_30_57_67
TCCGGTTCTGCACGCTCGAGTGCCTTGCGGATTACATTGCGCCCGTGGTGAAACTGCCTGCAAATCTCTCGCATGCTCAGCCTCTCCACGTAATACGCCTTGCGAATACGTTCGTAGTCTTCCACCGTTCTCATCTCCTGGGTACCTCCGGTTACTGATGTTACCGGAAATACGCTGCGGTGGTCTCGTTTTCGATGTCAATTTCTACGCCAGGTGCGCTCGTTTTATTTTACAAAAAACACCGGCTGGGACGTGCGCCGCGACCTCTTCCTGCTGACTTCCGACCGCGGTAACTTGGAAGATTTATCCACCCGGCGGCACACCGCCAACCCGGCGCCGCTCCTACTCGTCGGGCCAGAAACGGCCCTGCAGTGTTTTGACGCGGTGGAAAACCTCACCCAGATTGCGAAAATCCTGGGGAAATTTTTCTGCGAGCCATCTCCACGCGCGTTGTAACGCGACATTTATGTCGCGCCCCCGTCCAAACATAACTGGACAATTTTTCTCCACAATGATAGGATGAAAGCAGAAAGGATAAAGCCATGAAACGTTTTTCCCTGCTGCTCTTGATGGCGCTGACCGTGCTGACGGCTTGCGCCCCCGCCGCGCCAGTAGCGGCCTCCCTGCCAGCGCCAGCCAGCCCATCGGCGGCCTCGCCCGCTGAAGCGACGACGGCACCCACAGCCACAGCCACGCCCTCCGAAGCGGCGGCCCAACCGCAGCCACAGGCCACTTCGCGCGGCGATGCCCTCGTCGCCAGCGACCCGGCCTTGGTCAATCTCGCCAGCGGCAAGCCCGCCCTGGTCGAATTTTTCCGCTTTACCTGATTTACTTGCCGACAAATGGCGCCTATCGTGCATGGGCTGGAAGCAAAATACAGCGGAAAAATTGAGTTCTACTTTCTCGACGCCGATGACCCGGCCACGGCAATTTTCCAAAACAAATTTGGGTTTCGCGTTCAGCCTGAATTCTACTTGCTGGATGGCAACGGTGAAATTTTGAAGAAATGGGTCGGCGCAGTGCCGCCCGAAGAGTTTGAAGCGGCCTTCGCCGCCGCGCTGGAGCAGTAACCCTGTGCAAACTGCAAAGTCTCCCGATTTTTTTCAAAAGTCGGGAGACTTTTAACTCCGCGGCTGACATGGGGTCGTTTTCGGGCTTGACATTCACAGCGCAGAATCGGATAATGAGGAGAAATCTTTCGCGGGAGTTTGGCATGACTGTGCTTTCATTGATGACCGATTTTGGGCTAAAAGATGGCAATGTAGGGGTAATGAAAGGCGTCATTTGGGGCATTGCGCCCGGCGCGCAGATTTCGGATTTAAGTCACCTGATAACACCGCAAAACGTGGCCGAGGCCGCGTTAATTTTGTTCCGCGCCGCGCCCTACTTTCCGGCTGGGACGGTGCACCTGGTGGTGGTGGACCCCGGCGTTGGCACGCCGAGGCGCGCCATGGCTGCGCAAATTGGCGGTCAATTCTACGTCGGCCCGGATAACGGCACCATCACCCTGTGGCTGCAGAAAACCCCGGCGGCGCGCTTTGTCGCCCTCGACAAGCCCGAATACTGGCTGAAGGAAGTCAGCCACGTCTTTCACGGGCGCGATATTTTCGCCCCGGCGGCAGCGCACCTGGCGGCGGGCACGCCGCTCGAAGCGCTGGGAACCCCCTTCAGCGACCCGGTTTTGCTGAATCTGCCACAGCCACAGCCAACCGCCAACGGCCTGCGCGGCGAAGTCATTCACATTGACCACTTTGGCAACCTTACCAGCAACATCCGCGCCGAAGATTTGGGCGCGCGCCTGCAGACGCCAAAAAAATTGCGCGCGCGGCTGAACGGCGTGGAAATTACCGGGCTGGTCAATACGTTTGGCGAGCACCCCACTGGTGAGCTAGTGGCGCTGATGGGCAGCACCGGCAACCTGCTGGCCTGCGTCGTCAACGGCAGCGCGGCCGCGCGCCTGAAAGCAAACGTTGGCGACCTTTTTGAGGTATTTTTTGAATAATTTTCCCCTGCTGGTTGAAAATCTCTCCTTTCGCTACCGCGACCGAAAAGGCGCGGCCATCGAAAAAATCTCCTTTTCAGCGGAAAAAGGCGAGTTGTTGCTCCTGGCCGGCGCTAGCGGATGCGGCAAAACCACGCTGGTGCGCGCCATCAACGGCCTGATTCCACGCTCTTACAAAGGCGAAGTCGGCGGGCGGGTATTACTCGGCGGGCAGGATGTGGCGAATCTCTCCCTGGCGCAAATTTCGCAACGAGTGGGTACCGTCCTTCAAGACCCGGAACGCCAAATTTTGGGGACGAAGGTCATCAACGAGGTGGCTTTCGGTTTGGAAAATATGGGCCTGCCGCGCGCCGAAATCATTCAACGCGCCGAGCAAGCGCTCGCGATCCTGAAAATTTCGGCCCTGCGCGACCGGGAAACTTTTCACCTTTCGGGCGGCGAAAAGCAGAAGGTAGCGCTGGCTGGTGTGCTGGCGATGCGGCCTTCGGTGCTGTTGCTGGACGAACCACTTGCCAGCCTTGACCCGGCCTCAGCGCTGGAAACGCTGGAAATGGTGCGCCACCTGGCGGATGAGGGCTTGACCATTCTGATGGTGGAACATCGCGTGGAGGATGTTCTCAAGATTCGCCCCAACCGGGTGATGTACATGGCCGAAGGGCAGATTCGCTATCTGGGCGAAGCCGCTGGGCTGGGCGATGTCGTTCGGGAACGCGAGGTCAAACTCCCGGCGCGGATGATCGCCGCCCGGGCCGGCAGTCAGCCCGTTACAACGGTTAAGTTTCCCGCCGCAAGCGACTCTGACGCGCAGCGCCCTCCGCTGGTACGCTTTGAAAACGTAACTTTCGGGTACGAATCTGCGCGCGAAATTTTGCACGGCATCAACCTGGAAATTCGCAAGGGCGATGTGATTGCGGTGCTTGGCCCCAACGGCGCGGGCAAAACAACGTTTGTGAAGCACGCCATCGGCCTGCTCAAACCAGTCAGCGGGCGGGTAACCGTCAATGGCAAAGACACGCGCCAGGCCAGCGTGGCCGAAATTGCCAGCACGCTTGGGTATGTTTTTCAAAGCCCCAGCCACATGCTGTTTGCGCCAACCGTGCAAGAAGAACTGGCTTTTGGCCCCAAAAACCTGAAACACCCGCCGCAAGAAATTGAAAAACAAGTCAAAAATGCGCTGGACGTGGTGAATTTGAAGGACAAGGAAGCCGACCCGCCGCTTTCGCTTTCGTTTGGGCAGCAAAAACGGGTCAGCATTGCCGCTATTCTGGCGATGCGCTCAAAAATTTTGGTGATGGATGAGCCAACCGCCGGGCAAGATTACTTCAATTACATGAATTTCATGGACGCGATTGTGCAAATGCCCGGCTTCGACGCAATTTTATTCATCACGCACGATGTGGACATGGCGGTGATTTACGCCAACCGCGTGATTTTGGTGGCCGATGGCGCGGTGCAGGCTGATGGCCGCCCGGAGGCAGTGCTGAAGGATTTTGAGCGTTTGCGCGCCTGCCGCGTGGTTCCAACCTCGTTGCTGGAACTCAATTTGGAAAAGCTGCCAGAAACCGGCCAGTTTTTGCGTGCCGAATCACTGGGCAGCGTGTTGTAGTAGGCATATCAACCCGCGTTTGCGGGAAAACTTTTGTGGAGGCAGATATGGACAAAAAGTTAGTTTCTGTTCTGGGGGCGTTAGTAGTCGTTCTGGCGATCTTCGCCATCGTCATGTTTGGCTTTGGCGCGCGCGACCCGCTGGGACCGTTCAACTTCTCCGTTGACCAGGCGACGCTCGTTTTGCGCTTTGGCTTTGTTACGCTGGGGCTGGTCATTGCCTTTGGCGTTTACCTGGCGACCAAAGAGAATAAGGCCTGGGAAATTGGCACGCGCGAAGTCGTCTACATGGCGATTGGCGCGGCGCTGTATGCTATTTTCTCCTACCTGTTCAACGGTACCGTGATTGCGCTACCATCCATCAGCCAGGTAGCCCTGCGCCCTGCGATTGCCATCCCGATGTTTTTTGGCTACGCTTTCGGCCCGGTGGTCGGGTTTTTCTCCGGCGCAGTCGGCAATATGTTTGGCGACGCGCTAACCGGCTTTGGCCTTTCACCGCAGTGGAGCATCGGCAACGGGCTGGTGGGTTTCATCGCCGGGCTGGTTTTCTTGTTCAAAGACAAGAAACAGAGCATGAACACTGTCCTGTATATCAGCGCCGGGCTGGCAGTGGTAGCGGTAGTGCTTTACTTTGTAAACTCATCGCAAGCCAACCTGAACTATTTCAACCCCGAAAACAATACCTTTGGCGAAACTCAACTTTCCACCTTCGCCGGTATCTCCATTCTGGTTGGTTTGGCGCTGGTGCTGGGCGTGCGCTTCGCCTTTAGCAAAAGCGAAGACATCGCCGCCGCCGTCACCTGGAGCATGTTGGGCAACATCCTCGGCATCGGATTCGCCGCCATTTCCGACATCTGGATCAACGGCTACAGCCTGACAGCGGCCATCGTCGGCGAGTTCCTGCCCGCCGCCGGGCCCAACCTGATTTTCGCCGCCATCCTCGTGCCGCTGCTGGTGGTGGCGTACAGCGCCGTTCAGCGCCAATCGGGACGGTAGATGCTAGTCGCCTGGCGTTATCGCTTCCGAAACTCATTCGTCCAGTCCTTCGACCCGCGCGCCTGGGTGATTTTCTACCTGTGTTTTTTGCTTTCCACGCTGGCCTTTTGGGACGTGCGCTTTTTAACACCCATGCTAGCCATTGCGCTGTTCTGGCTCTTGAGCGCGCGGCTGGCATGGGACGAAGTGCGCCGCCCGTTCTTGTTCATCGGCGGATTTGTGTTTGTCTTTGCCCTGCTGACGTTTCTGACCGGACGCGGCGGTTCGGAAGTTTACACGCAAGAGCATCTCCTACGCAGTTTTGCCGCGTCCTTCACCCTGCTGGGCTGGCGTCCCACGCTCGACATCACCATCGAACGGGCGTTTTTCGCGCTCAGCCAGTTTGTGCGCGTCTTCAGCATCGCCGTCATGACGATTCTCATCCCCTACTCGCTCAATCCGGCGCACTACGGCATCACCTTCCGCGGGCTGGGACTGCCCGACAAAATCGCCTACGCGATGGATTTGACCATGCGCTTCATCCCCACCTTTGGCCGCGATTTTCAACTGACCATGGACGCCCAACGCGCGCGCGGCTACGAGCTGGAAAAAATCAGCGGCGGGCTGATTGAACAGGTGCGAAAACTGGGGCCGCTGATTGTTCCCGTCACCATTCACGCGATTATCGGCTCGGAGGACATCATTGACGCGATGGATTTGCGCGCCTTCGGCATGGGACCGCGCACCTGGCTGGAAGAACTGCACTACCGCCGCCGCGACCTGATTCTGATTGCGGTGGGTGTTCTCTTGCTGGCGGCTTCGTTTTCAATCAGTTTTGCCGGGCTGGGAAAATTTTGGGTACCGCCGCAGTTGCTGCCCTGACAAACGCCTAGAACGTGAACCAAAAACAAAAATCTCCTGGTCTGCGGCCAGGAGATTTTTGTTGGTTACGGCCGCCTATTTTTCTGGTGCGCCCGCTGTAATCCATTGCTTGATAAATTCCAATTCTTCGGCGCTAAAGTTGGCAAAATGTTGTTTGCTCTGCATCTGTATCAAAAGACTGTTGTCCGGAGCGCCTGGAATAATCACAACCCCATCTTTGTCGCCTTTCATCAGGGTTTCAAAGGATGTCACAATCAACCCGCCAGATGCAACTGCATTGTGGCACACAGCACATTTAGCGTCAAAAAGCGCCTTGACATTGGCAGCGTACGTTGGCGTGGGGCGAGTTGCGATAACATGTAAATCCTCGGTAAAAAGAAAAAACACCTGCACTTTAAAAATCAGAAGATGGAAAAAATAGCGGGCGCACGAGGCGCCCGCTATTTTTTTTTGAGCAGAGATTACTTACGGGCGAACATACTTGCTGATGTCGCCGCCCAAATCTTCGATGGTATCAATCGCGATTTGGATGACATACCTGGCATTGTGAACCTGCGCGCCGGGGTTCTTGCGCAGGAAGTTGAAGTTGAAGGCAGCCTTGAACAGACGAGGCGTCCAGGTGCTGAAGGCAACCTTCTTGCCATCTTTCAGGTCGGCCTTGCCGTCACCGTCATTATCCACAAACCAGTACGGATAAGCGTTGGTATCGTAGGCAATGCCATTGCCGGTTTTGGCTTTGGCGTAGGTCTGAATTTCGGCATAGAGAGCATCGCGCAGCACGCGGTATTCCATGCGAATGCCTTCAGTCACATCCCCATTGCCGTTGAAGTCAGACGTGGAGCTCATGCCGCGGATGTCGTCAATGGCAACTGCGCCGTGGCACTGCTGACAGAGTTCTTCCTTCGGGGTTCCAGTGTGGACATCGTGGCAGCCCACGCAGCCGGGTTTGCCATCTACCGGCACATGCGGGTTGGTGCCGAGGTAGGTCTTGCCATCATACTCATAGAAGCCCTGAGCGTCCGTGCCAAACCAGACCGCCGCAACGCCAAGGTAATGAGCGTTAATGAAGCTGAATTTGACATCGTTGCCGGTCGTGGCGTCTTTGATGGCTTCGACGACTTTGTCCTGGTCAGCGGCGGCGTTGAATTTCTCAATCTTGGCGTCCACGTCTTTTTTGGAGGCGCGGCCCTGGTGGCAGGAGATGCACAAGTTAGAGTCGGCGCCTTCGCCGAAGGTGACAACCTTGCCGGAGGGCAGAGTCACGTCTTTGGCAGCCAGGCGGGCCGGGAAGTTGGCCGTGTCGTGGCAGGCGGAGCACATGAAGCCATTACCAGCGGGAACGCCGGTTTCGGGAATGGTCTGTCCGGCGAGCAGGGTGGGCAGACCAGAGGCACTGTGGCACTTGGCGCAGGCGGCTTCGACCACGAAGGCGGGTTTCTTGCCATCCGCGCTGGCAGCATCCCAGTGGCGGAAAGCGGCGGCGGCGCCGTCAAAGTGACCAGCATCTTCGCGGGTGATAGTTTTCAGGTCAACCTTGGTAGTCAGTTTTTCGCTGGAGTTCAGGTCAGCGGTTGAGTCGTAGAGCAGTTCGATGATGTACTTGCCACCATGCGCGAACGCGCCGGGATCTTTGACCGAAACCTGGTAGTTGTAGGCGGCCTTGAGCAGGCGCGGTGTCCAGTTGGAATAAGCTTTACCATCTGCGCCCATGAAGTAGGGATAGGTGGCCGGGTCGTAGGTGATTTCTGCGCCCGCCACTTCCTTGGCATAAGTCTGAATGGATGTGTACAGAATTTGCTGCATGCCGGAGATTTCGAGAGCGATACCTTCTTTGACATCGCCATCGCCATCATAGTCTTCGGCGCTGGAAACCTGGCGGATGTTCTTCAGGTCTTCGGCGGTTTTGACATTCTGATGGCATTCGGTGCAGGTTTCAACCTTTACTTTTTGGCTGTGCTGGTCATGACAGCCCAGGCAGGTGTTGAACCCATCAACATGCTGGTTTTTAATATCGTAACCTTTGCCGTCATACTCATAGCCCATGTGAACCTGCGAGCCATAGAGCGTACCACCAGCGGCAAAGTAATGCACGTTGCTGAAGGACAGTTTAACATCCTTGCCCTTGTCATCTTTATAGGGGGTCGGGATGGCGTCGGGGTCGAGGTTTTCGCCGAATTTGGCGAATTTGGCGTCGAGGCTGACTTTGGATTCGCGTCCCTGGTGGCAGGTCATGCAGATTGCCTCAGGGCCGAGGTTCTCAATGACTGCGCCGGATGGGAAGGTGACAGAAGTCAGCGCCTTGGCAGCGTCGTTATGGCACATTTCGCACGTAAACGGACCAGCGGGGGCGGGGACAGCGGCGTCAACTTTGCCATCAGCAACAAAATCCTGGAAGCCAGCGGCGGTGTGACATTTAGCGCAGGAAGTAGGAACTTCCTTGGGGTCAGCAACATTCCAGTGCTTGAAGGCTTCGGCGTCCACATTGGCGTGCGCCGAAGGAGCGAACAGCGCCTGGGCGGCGACAGCGGGATCTTCCGTGGGGGTCGCCGGCACTCCCGTCGGGGCCGCGACGGTAGGCGCTACTGTGGCCGGGGCTTCGGTCGCGGTGGGTGTGGCGGCAGGCGCGCAGGCCACTACTAAAGCGGCCAACACAAACAACATGCCAATAGCAAACAAAACTTTCTTAAACATGGTGATTCTCCTTAATCATTTTTGGGTTACATAGAGATAGGACATATTTTATTTCAGCAGGTTCAACAGCTTCAGTAGCCTCCTTTCAATAAAACAAACTTCCAATCAGTGTGTGCATTAATATATCTTTAATGTAGATAATTTTCCTGTGCATTTATGCATAAACAACTGTGATTAATGTCACAAGTTGAGTGCATACAAATTACAGTTGGGGCGCGTATTCAGCCGCCAGACTGTTTTTTTAAAGGAAAAGTGACTCCACTGCAAAAAGACTTTTAACCACAAAGGATACAAAGTACACGAAGGTTAAAAGATGAAAAGATTTTCCTTTGTGTTCCTTCGTGACCTTCGTGTTTGACGAGTTTTTGCAGCCGAGTCAAAAATGATTTTCAGGGAAAGTTTTACGGTAAACTAAAGTACTGCACCCCCGCGATACACTGCACAACGTAAAGGACTCGCCATGCTCTTTTATGCCATCAACATTTTTCTTTCGGCTTTTCTGCTCTTTCAAATTCAGCCGCTGATGGGAAAACTGATTTTGCCCTGGTTCGGCGGCACGCCAGCCGTCTGGTCTACCGTAATGTTATTTTTTCAGGTCTTGCTGACAGGCGGATACGCGTATTCGTACTGGCTGATAAGCAAACTTCCGGCGCGGCGACAAGCCTGGGTACACGGCGGGCTGCTCGCCGCCTCGCTGATTGTGATGCTGGCGTTAGGAATCGGGTGGCCTTCGCCGATTACCCCCAACGCAAGTTGGAAACCGCCAGCGACAGGTTCGCCCATCGCGCAGATTTTCGTTCTACTGGGCGCGGCGGTCGGCCTGCCCTATTTTCTGCTTTCCACCAACAGCACG
This sequence comes from Anaerolineae bacterium CG2_30_57_67, assembly GCA_001872455.1. Classification (GTDB taxonomy): domain Bacteria; phylum Chloroflexota; class Anaerolineae; order Anaerolineales; family Villigracilaceae; genus UBA8950. Next base: position 9,009 of record MNXJ01000006.1, read on the forward strand.
CTGACTCAGGCCTGGTTTCACCGCCGCTTTCCAGAAAAGTCTCCTTACTGGTTGTACGCGCTCTCGAATACCGGTTCGATGCTGGGGCTGTTGGCCTATCCGACGCTGGTAGAACCCAATTTGACGGTACAAAGCCAGGGCTGGGGCTGGTTCGGAGCGTATGCGCTTTTTGTGGCGCTGACAGGCTTCAGTGTGGCGCGCATCGCGCGGGGAGAATCGGCGGCGCTGAACCCGGCGCGGGAGCCGGAAAATTCCGGGGAGACGCCAAAACCTTCATTCTTCATCCAATTCATGTGGCTTGCGCTGAGCGCAACCGCCTCGATGATGTTGCTGGCAACAACCAGCCAGGTGACGCAGGAAGTGGCGGTGATTCCGTTTTTGTGGGTGCTGCCACTGGCCGTGTATTTACTTTCATTTATCATCACTTTTTCAAGTGAGCGGGCGTATGCGCGTCCGTGGGGAACAGCGCTTTTGGCAGCGGCCAGCGGGCTTTATTTTTGGATATTGTTTGGGCCAGCACAGGGGTATGTGACACAGATTGGAATTTATAGCCTGCTCTTACTCGCCATCACACTGGTCTGTCACGGCGAGTTGTATGCCCTGCGCCCCAACGCGGCGCATTTGACGCGCTTTTATCTGTTGGTCTCGGTCGGCGGGGCACTGGGCGGATTATTTGTGAACCTGGCCGCGCCGGTATTATTCAAGGGCTACTGGGAATTTACCATTGGATTTGGGCTGGCCTGGCTGTTGCTGGCGCTGACGCTGATAGCGCGGCGCACGCGATTGACCCCGCGCTGGCGGCTGGCGCATGATATTCTGGCTTTGGCGCTGGCTGGAAGTGCGCTCGGCACAAGCTATTTTATTCTGACCAGCGCTTCAGGCGATATCTGGTCAGAACGAAATTTTTACGGGGTGATTCGCGTGCGCGCCAGCGCTGCAGGCGATGCGTATGTGATGGTGCATGGCGTCACCGTTCACGGGATGCAGTTTACCGCGCCGGAGAAGCGCCGCACACCAATGGGCTATTATGTGCCCCAATCGGGCGGCGGGCAGGCGATTTTAACGCATCCACAGCGGGGAATGGGCATGCGAGTTGGCTTGCTGGGGCTTGGAGCGGGAACCCTGGCGGCGTACAGCCAGGCCGGAGATGTGTATACATTTTACGAAATCAACCCGGTGTCCGAACGGCTGGCGCGCGGCGAGGGGGGCTTCTTCTCGTTTTTGAGCGATTCACCCGCCGAGATTCGGGTGGAAATGGGCGATGCGCGCCTGACGCTGGAGCGGCAGCTGGCAGCGGGAGAACGCCAAAACTTCGATGTGCTGGCACTGGACACCTTTAGCAGCGACTCGATACCGACGCATTTAATGACGCGCGAGGCGTTTGCGCTCTATTTGGAACATCTCGCACCCAAGGGGGTGCTGGCAGTGCATATCTCGAACCGCTACCTGGACTTGCAACCTGTGCTGGCGCGGCTGGCGCAGAATTTTGGCCTGGCTGCGCGGGTGGTGGAGTATGCCGGAGATGAACAGGGCGGGGTCCGTTCCATTTGGGTGTTGATGGCGCGACAAGAGACAGATTTGGCGGTCATCAACGGCGCGCCGTTAAAAGAAAATCCGTCCATCAGGTTGTGGACGGATGATTACAGTAATTTATTTCAGATTTTGAAGTAGGCTATCGTCTTTCAAACCACAACCAGCAAGACTGCCTGCCGCGCGGGTCGCGGCCATCTTCGCGGCGGGTCAGACGAAAAATTTGCGCCAGACCGTCAATTTGGGCTTCCGTCAGACCATGGGCAGTTAAAGCCAGCGGGTTTTTTCGCATGGCATAAACTAGCCAGTGGCCGCCCGCTACCAGGCGAGGCGTCAACGTTTGCAGGTACGATTCTTGCAAACGCGGCGTCAGCCCGTGAAAGCAACCAATATCCAGCGCCAGGTCAAACCGGCCAGAAATGTTTTCCAGCCGGGTAACATCCCCCACGCGCAAATCCACCGAAAGCGCGGCCTGCTGCGCCTTCTGACGCGCCTGCTGAATGGCGTGGAAAGCAAAATCCACCCCAATTACCTGCCAGCCAGCGCGCGCCAACGTAATTGAATTTGTGCCGGTGCCACAGCCCAAATCCAGCGCGCGCCCGGCAGGGTGGGTCGCGATAAATTCCACCAGTTCCGGCGGGGTAATGCCGCTATCCCATGGCGGACGGCGATAGTACCAAAGGTTGAAAAGCAAGTACCGCCAAAGGCTCATGGTCGGGCTTGCATCTCCCGGCGCAGGCGAGTTTCATCCAGCGAACCAACCGTGCGCCAAACTTCATTGCCCGTTTCATCAAAGAAAATGAAAGTCGGCGTATATTCAAAGCGAAAAATCGGGGCTAATTCCATGCCCGTCTTTTCTTGAATATTAAGCCGAATGACCTGTAAGCGGCCCGTAAACTCAGCCTCGAGCCGGTCCACGACCGGCTTGGCGGCCATACAACCCACGCAATACGGCGACTGAAATTCCAGCAACACCGGCTGTCCCTGCCCGATGCTGGCCTGAACGCGGGCAGATTCGCCCATCAACGCAGTTTGGGTGGGGCGCAGAGAAAAATATGCCAGCCCCAACCCCAGCGCAATCACCCCAAAAGCCACGACCTCTTGCAAGCGCGCGCCCTTGCGGAAAAGGATGGCGGCAACACCAATCAGAAGCAAACCGCCCAACCAAAACACAGAGTAGGGTTGTAAAATATTCAGATTCATGTAAAACTCCGGGATTTTGAAGATTTGTGACGCAAAAGGTTACAAATCACACTTTGACAATTCAGCCAACATCTCTTAAAATTCAGAGGCTTGGCTTCATAAAATTCATTCAGTGAAAGGTAGCCTCCATGAAAGAGTATACCACCGAGTTCCTCCGCAACATTGCCCTCGTCGCCCATGGTGGCGCCGGGAAGACGATGATGACGGAGGCTTTTTTGCATTTCACCGGCGCGACCACCCGCCTGGGGAAAGTGGAAGAGGGAACCACCGCATCGGACTATGAAGAAGATGAAATCCGACGCAAAATTTCGCTATCCATTAGCGTCATTCCTGTGGAATACCACGACCACAAAATCAACCTGCTCGACGCCCCCGGCTACACCGATTTTATCGGTGAAGTCGTTTCAGCGTTGAGCGTAGCCGATGCCGCCGCCATCGTGGTGGATGCTGTCTCTGGCATCGAAGTTGGCACCGAAGCCGCCTGGCGCTTCTGCAACAAATTCAAACTGCCGCGCTTCGTCATCATCAACAAAATGGACCGTGAAAACGCCAATTTCGACAAGGCTTACGAATCGGTTGACGCCCACGCCCGTGCCCACGAAATGCGCGTGGTCAAATTTCAACTTCCCTGGGGTGAAAAACTCGATTTCAAGGGTGTGATTGACCTAGTTTCGATGAAAGCCTACGCAGGTGATGGAAAGACTCCGCAGGACATCCCCGCTGAATACAAGGACGCAGTTGCTGAAGCGCGTATGGCGCTGATAGAGGCCGCCGCTGAAGGCGAAGACACCCTGCTGGAAAAATACCTGGAAACTGGTGAATTATCCCAGGAAGAACTTTTGCGCGGTTTGCGCGACGTCGTCCTAAGCGGCGCGTTCATCCCGGTTTTTGTTGCCGCCGCCGGTCACGAAAAAGGCCTGGCGCCTCTGCTGAACGCTTTCGTGGACTTGTTTCCCAGCCCGGCAGAACGCCCGGCAGTTACCGCTCAGGGCAAAGATGGCGATGAGCTGTTAACCGCCAAAGACGGAAATCCGCTGGCGCTGTACGTCTGGAAAACCACTGCCGACCCCTTTGTGGGCAAAGTGACCTATTTCAAAGTCATCTCCGGCATGTTAAACACCGACATTCACCTGTGGAACCCCGCCAAAAACGCGGAAGAACGCCTGGCCGGGTTGCACCTGCAGCGCGGCAAGGAACAAGTCGCCGTAAAAACCGTCCACGCGGGCGACATTGCCACCGTCTCCAAATTGGCTGTTACTGTTACCGGTGACTCGCTGTGCGACAAAAATCACCTGCTGATGGTCCCCGCGCCCGAATATCCAGGTGCGCTCTATCAGGTGGCGATCCACCCCAAGAGTCAGGCCGACGCGGCCAAAATCAGCCCAACGTTGACGCGCCTATGCGAAGAAGACATGACGCTTTCGTGGCACAACGAACCATCCACACACCAAACCATCCTGCAGGGCGTCGGCGAACAACACATTGAGGTCGCTATTCACCGCGCCCAGGCTAAATTTCAAGTTGGTTTGCTGACAGCAGAGCCGAGAGTTCCGTACCGCGAAGGAATCACCCGCAAAGCCAGCGCCCAATATCGCCACAAAAAACAAAGCGGCGGATCCGGCCAGTTTGGCGAAGTTCACCTGCGCATCGAACCGTACCACGAAGCCGATTTTCTGTTTGCCGACGAACTGGTTGGCATGAACCTGTCAAAATCGTACCTGCCGCCCATCGAAAAAGGCATCCGCGCGGCAATGGAACAGGGCGTTTTTGCTGGTTATCCGCTCAGCAACGTCAAAGTGATTGTTTACGATGGCAAGGAACATCCGGTCGACTCAAAACCGATCGCCTTTGAAACTGCCGGGCGCGAAGCCTTCAAACTGGCAGTTCACGATGCCGGGCCAGTGCTGTTTGAACCCGTGATGAGCGTGCGCGTGGTTGTCCCCGATGCCCACATGGGCGACGTGATGGGCGACATGAACACCCGCCGCGGGCGCGTGCAAGGCACAGAGTCGGAACGCGGCCTGACCATCATCAACGCGCATGTGCCATTGGCTGAAATGCTCAAGTACACCACCCAACTGCGCTCAATGACCGGTGGACGCGGCTATTTCAGCATGGATTTTGACCACTACGATGTCGTTCCCGCGCAGCTGGCGCAGCCCATCATGGAAGCGCACAAGAAAGAAATGGAAGCCAAAAAAGAAGAATAACCCGCGCTTATTCGCTTACAAAACGCCAGCCACCCGGCTGGCGTTTTGTGTTATCAGCCGCACCGAACAGTTATGAAACTGAAAACAAAAAGGATTGACATTTTGGAAACAACGTCATACTCTTAATATGAGTAACTGATGTTACGCAGCAAGAATCCTGTGGCGCGACATTTATGTCGCGGTTGCACCACAGAGACCGGAAAAGAGCAATTTTAGAGCCGTTTGATAGGCGCTGAACGGCTGAAAATTGGCGTCAGCCAATTTTCAGCACGACATCAATGTCGTGCTACGATGTATCGCGTAACATCAGTAACTCACCCAAATTCAAAGTCAAAAGGAACCATCATGCCCCTCTCCATCCTGGTCGTTGACGATAACGAAATGACGCTCAAACTGGTAAGCGCCACGCTCAAGGGGGATGAGTACGAGGTCCACACCGCCAGCAGCGGCGCCGAAGCCCTGCAGAAAGTCGGCAGTGTGCGCCCGGCGCTGGCAATATTGGATGTGATGATGCCCGACATGGACGGCTACGAACTCTGCCGCCGCCTGCGCCAACTGCCGGTCACTGCCCACATCCCCATCCTCATGCTGACGGCTTTCAGCGAAATTGACGAGCGTATGAAAGCCTTTGACTCAGGCGCAGATGACTTCATCGCCAAGCCTTTCCAACCACAGGAATTGCTTGCGCGCGTTAAAGTTCACCTGCGCCGAACGCAAACCGTCAGCGCCGAACCTGCCCCAGAAATCCAGCCCAAACACATTGCCGTTTTCTCCCTGCGCGGCGGAGTCGGAGTCTCCACCCTGGCCGTCAACCTGGCGGTCGGCCTGGCCCAGCTCTGGAAACTGCCCTGCCTGCTGACCGACATGGCCTTCCTCAACGGACAGGACGCCGTCATGCTCGACCTGCCGCTGCGCCACACCTGGGCCGACCTGGCAAAATCACTGCCGGAAAATATTGATGGCGAAGTCCTGCAACAAATCATGCTTCACCACCAGAGCGGGCTGGACGTGCTGGCCGCCCCCAAAAAAGCGGAGGAAGCCGAATTCGTCACCGCCGAACAGGTCACCCGCGCCTTCGACCTGGCCGAACCGCAATACCACTACATCATCAACGACCTGCCGCACGATTTCAGCGTCACCACCCTGTTGGCGCTCGACCGCGCCGATGTAATTCTCCTGCTGCTGGCGCCCGACCTGGCCTCTGTGCGCTGCGCCGCCAGCGCCCTCGACGTTTTCCAAACCCTGGGCTACCCCGCCGAAAAAATTCACCTGGTGCTGAACTGGATTTTCGGCGGCAAAGGCGTGGCGCGCAAGGAAATCGAAACCGCCCTGCGTCAGCCAGTCAAAGTCGTCATCCCTAACGTCCCCGAAGCCCTGGTCACCGCCCTGACGATGGGCAAACCGCTCGCGCTCGAAGCCGAAACCTCGCCCGCCGGGGCGCTCTTTGAAGACCTGGCCTACTTTTGGAGCAAAGAAGAGCACCGCGCTAGCCCGCCTGCTGCCCCCAGCCCGGCGCTGCTACGCGCCCAGGAACGAGTTCATAAACGACAACAGCAAAAAAACTAAAACCTGGTAAATCCACTGGCGACACATCACAAGTCGCCCAATTGTCCCCACAGTCAAAAGCGACATAAATGTCGCGCTACGTTGTGCGATATTTATGTCGCTTTGCAGGGTGGAGCAAAGATGTGGGCAATCGCCAGCAAACTCATGCTTGACAAAAATCACCATACTGGATAATATATATCAATTTTTTCTACTAAATTATGGAGATTTTCCCATGCAACATTGCTTGTGTCTGAGGCGGGGTTCGTAGCCACCGTCTCGCTTTACTGAAACAGTCTTCCAACCTTTGAGAACGGTGCGCGAACTTCGCATGTGAAAAGAAAATCACATGGCGTTTGCGCGCCGTTCTTTTATTTTGCTTCTCGGCAAGAGTGGAAGACTGTTTTTTATTTTATTGACTGATGTTACGCAGCAAGAACCAGTGGCGCGATATATATGTCGCGGTTGCGCCGCAGAAACCGGAAAATTGAAATTCTAGAGCCGTTTGATAGGCGCTGAACAGATAACCCGTCCAAAAGATTGGCAAAATGGGCAGCCAACGGTGGCGCAAATCTGCGATTTGCGCGGGCAAGTCGGAGAC
>MNXJ01000045.1 GCA_001872455.1 Anaerolineae bacterium CG2_30_57_67
CCCCACCTGCCCCGTTTTTTGGATAGACTCTAAAAATTGGCGTCAGCCAAATTTCAGCACGACATAAATGTCGTGCTACGGTGTATCGCGTAACATCAGATTTTAACATTTTTAAAAGACTGAAAGTTCCAAGTCAACAAAGATTCCAGTTTGTCTCTGTGTTTCGCATGGGCATTTTGGATACAATAGACCTGTTCCTGAATAGATATTTGTCCTTGAAGCCACTCAAAAATGTCATTGCTTCGTCTCGCGGAGAGCACGCTCGCCGTTTGAGGCTCGTCGCAATGGCATCCTCCAAGCGATAAATAGCAGTAAATTTGCTATTCGGAAACAACTCTAATCAGGCGCTCGGCAGCCAGTTCTTTGAAGGCTTCGCGCACGGGCATCTGACTCATGTCGAGTTCCTGGGCTAGTTTTTCCTGGCGCAGCCGGTCGGCGACGACATTGCGCAGTTGACGGTGATTGGGGATGGTTTCTGGGAGCATTGGAACCGGTTATAATCGCCGCATGACCTCGCCCAAAGACCGCCCGCTCGACCCCGAATCCAAACCCGATGACCGTCTCGACCCGGCGCTGCGCCCGCAACGCTTGGGCGACCTGATTGGGCAGGATAAGGTCAAGGAAAATCTGTCCATTTTGCTGGCCGCCGCCAAGGGACGCGGCGAGGCGCTCGACCACGTTCTCTTTTACGGCCCGCCCGGCCTGGGGAAAACCACCCTGGCGCATGTCCTGGCGAATGAGATGGAAGTCAACATCAAGGTCACTTCCGGCCCGGCGATTGAGCGCGCGGGCGACCTGGCGGCGATTTTGACCAACCTGCGCGCCGGAGACATTCTCTTCGTGGATGAAATTCACCGCCTAGGACGCGCCGTGGAAGAAGTGCTGTACCCCGCCATGGAAGATTTCGCCCTGGATATTGTCATCGGCAAGGGACCTTCCGCCCGCTCGATTCGACTCAAACTGCCGCGTTTTACCGTCATCGGGGCGACCACCCGCCTGGCGCTGATGACCGCTCCGCTGCGGGCGCGGTTTGGCGCCGTCTATCGGTTGGATTATTACGACCAGCCCGCCATGCAGAAAATCGTTCAGCGTGCCGCTGCCCTGCTCAAAGCGCAGGCCGACGAAGCGGGGATTGCCGAAATCGCCCACCGCGCGCGCGGCACACCGCGTATTGCGCTGCGACTTTTCCGCCGTGTGCGCGACTACGCCCAGGTGCGCGCCAACGGCGTCATCTCGCGCAACTCTGCCAGCGGGGCGCTGGATTTGCTGCAGGTGGATCCGCTCGGCCTGGATGATGTTGACCGGCGCGTGCTGAAAGCCATCATCGAAAAATACAACGGCGGCCCGGTCGGGCTGAACACCATCGGCGCCAGCATCGGCGAGGAGCCGGATACGATTATGGATGTGGTCGAACCGTATTTATTGCAGTTGGGATTTTTAGACCGCACCTCGCAGGGGCGCGTCGCCACGCGCCGCGCTTACGAACATTTGGGCTTTGTCTACCCAGAAGAGGGAAATCAGCCCAAATTGCTCTAATTCACTGGTGAACCCATTGCAAAAACCTGTACTTCGACACCTACTCTTTACCAGGCGGGCGAGTCGCCGCGATAGGGCGCCCAGACCAGCGCCACCAATTGCGCGTCAATCTCCGTCTTTTTGGGCTTAACGGAGAAGGGTTCCAGCGTTTCGATTGCCGGGTCAATCCGGCTTTCCAGCGTTGCAGATTCCTCGGCAAACTCGGCGTTCAGGTCTTCCAACTGCTTTTTCAGACTTTCCAGCGTCTCTTTGGCGCGGCCAACGTCGCCGCTTTGCTGCATCGAGCGCGTCACGCCCTTGACAGCGGTCGCCGCCTTGCTGAGATTGGCGGCGCTGGCAAGTTTACGCCCGGTAAACGCGCCCAAAAGCGTCGCGCCGAACGAAATCGCCGTCTGCATTTTGGACTGATTGGCCTGTTCAGCCTCGCGCGCAACCGCCTGCTCGGCGCGGCGCACTTTCTCCTGCAAAGCAGAAATTTTGACAGCGTATTTCTTGCGCAAAACATCCACCTGTTCGTCACGGGTTTCCCGCGCAGCCTGCTGCAAACGCACGCGAAAATCGCGCTCGCTCTCGCCAGGCGCAGAAATCTGATTCAGGCCGGGGCTGCGTAACAGGTCGAGCGACTGACTGCCATACAGCCAGGTGACAAAATCCTTGCTCCACTCGGCGAAATTTTTGGTCTTGAGCGCAGCGGCAGGCAAATCGCCAAATTCCACGCCCGCGGCGGGCGCTTTCTCCAGATCGTTGAGCGAAAAATTCGCATCGCGCGCGTCGTCCCAGCTGACGGCAACCACCTGATCGACGAGCGGAGTCAGCGCCACGCAATCGCGCGCGGCATCCACACCCCGTTTCGCATCGGCAAAACGGACGCGCGCGCCGCCAATCAGCATCGGGCGATAGACCACATCTGCCGCGCCGCCGCGCAGGGGGACGAAAAATTGGGGAATTTCCGCCGTGAGGGTGGGACGCGCGCCGCTGACGGAGATTCCACCCGAGGCGGCGACCAACCCCGGCGCAGCGGGCGAGGCCGTTCCCAGCGGGGTCGTTCCGCTGACAGGCCGCCCCGCGCCGGTGGGCGCACTCATTCCCAGCAGGGCCGCGCCGCGCAGGGGTTCCATCAGCCGTTTGATTTGATCGCGAGTTAATGGGCCGCGCAGGTACGACATGCACCAGCGGGTTTGAAAAATGACCGGTTCGTCTTCGTGGGTATTGTTCATCAAAAAGACGCGGCTGCCCAACCCGGCCAGCAGTTGTTCCATTTTTTGACGGTCAAAATTGCCCCCGGCGCTGGCCGCCGCGCCTTCCAGGCCTTCCATCACGCGCGCTTTGTCACGCTCGGTTTGCAGGCGGCCAATGAACCAGGTGCCGGTGTTGGAAAGACCCTTGTAATCCAAATCCACCGGATTTTGGGTTGCCAGCACCACGCCCAGCCCAAAAGCGCGCGCCTGCTTCAACAACGTCAGCAGCGGTTTTTTGGAGGGCGGGTTGGCAGTGGGCGGGAAGTAACCGAAAATTTCATCCATGTAGAGCAGGGCGCGCAAGCTGGTCGTGCCCGGCTGAGAGCGCATCCAGCCCAAAATCTGGTTGAGCAGCATGGAAACGAAGAACATGCGCTCGTTGTCCGAAAGATGCGCCACCGAAAAAACTGCCACGCGCGGTTTGCCCTGCGGCGTGTGCAAAATACTGGCAATATCCAGCGGAACGCCTTCCAGCCAGGCGCTGAAACCGGGCGAGGCCAGCAGGTTGTTGAGCGCCATCACCAGGCCAAATCGGTCTTTGGAGGGGTAGAACGATTCCAGGTCGAGCACGCCAATTTTCGTCACCGGCGGGGTTTGGATTTGCGAAATCAGTGCGGCCAGGTCGAGGTCGTGACCTTCCTGCCACATTTTGCCAATGATGGTCGCCAGCAAAATATGTTCGCGGCTCTGCAGCGGGTCGGCTTCAATGTTAAGCAGGCCCAGCAAGCTGGTGACGGTGGTGTTGATGCGCTCCTGAAACAATTCGCCGTCTTCGAGAATTTCGGCGGGCGGCGCGGCAAACGATTTGAGAATGGAAACCGGCACGCCAGCCGAGCTGCCCGGTGTGTAAATGACAAAGTCGGCGGCGTCGCGCAAGCGTTGAATGCGTTCGGGGCTTTGGCCCCATTCGGCCAGGCCTTTTTGCCAAAGCGCGGCCTGCTGGCTGGCATACTCGGCGGCGGAAAGTCCCTTGCGGGTGGCGTCTTCGGCGTTAATCCAGGGCAGAAAGTCTTCGCCGCGCAGCTGGGGAAACGTCAGCAGCAGGTTGGTCAGGTCGCCTTTGGGGTCAATCAAAATCGAAGGCACGCCGTCAATGGCGGCTTCTTCAATCAGATTGACGCACAGGCCGGTTTTGCCGCTGCCGGTCATACCGACGGCGACGGCGTGCGTCACCAGGTCGCGCGAGTCGTAGAGCAGCAGGTTGTCGTTCAATTTTTTTGCGCCCAGGTCATATTCGCGGCCCAGATAAAAAACGCCGAGTTTTTCGTAGTCTTGCATGGTTCCTTCTTTCTAAAGAAAAACTGCCACCGAAGTGGCAGTTTTGTCAGAACGAGCAGAACGCTGCCCCAGAGAAGTTCCGCGCCGGGCGCGGAATTGCCCACAGGTTATTTCTTCAATTCGGGCGGCAGGGTCGGGATGACCAATTCGGTGCCGGGGCGGACGTGGCTGGGGTTGTCGCCAATGACGGCCTTGTTGGCTTCGTAAATCAGACGCCAGTAGGGTTCAGTGGCGTGGCCGTAAAATTTCAGGGCGACGTGGCTGAGGGTCTGGTCTGCGGCCAGCTTGTGACGCGGTAGGGCATCCCAGGCGGCCTTGGCGGCGGCATCTGCGGCGGCTTTGGCTTTCGCAGCGGCGTCGGCCTGAGCCTTCGCCAGCGCGGCAGAAGCGGTCTGCGCCTTGGCGGCAGCCTCAGCCTGAACCGCGCGGGCGGCGGCGTCGGCTTTGGCTTTCGCGGCGGCGGCGGCATCGGCCATGGCTTTGGCGTCAGCAGCGGTTTTGGCGGCAATTTTCTGCCGCGCTTCGGTTTCGGCCTTGGCGGCGGCTTCGAGGCGGGCGGCCTGAGCCTTGGCTTCTGCGGCGGCTTTTTCATCGCGGTCAGTCAGGGCGTCAATCGCCTTGTCGAAGAAATTTTTCTTATCGTCTGCCATTGTCTTTCTCCTCATGAATGAACAAAAAAAATACAAGAACAACGCATTGATTATACATTAACGACGGCGATTCCGGTGAGACGAATCGCGTGGATTGGCCTGACCCGATACTGGGGCAGGGAACGACACACCCAACGGTTGCAGGGCGGGGGCATGAACAGCCTGTTGATAGTAGTCATCCACCAGCATGGCGATAATTGCCAACTCATCTTCGTTTTCGGCCAGCGCGCGCACCAGCGGCAAAAAGCGCTGACTGCGCTCCGTTTGAAGTTTGTCGCGGGCGCGCAAACGCGCTTCCAGCAGAGCCGTGACTCGTTCGGCGACAACGGCCTGTACGTCCGCATCACTGGGAATGATGCGTTCTTCCATTGGAAGGTCGTATTGTTTGACAATGCGTTCCAAAGCGAATTTTTCACCTTTATTGACCAGCGAAATCGCAATACCGGTTGCACCAGCGCGGCCCGTGCGTCCGGCGCGGTGGATGTAGGCTTCGGCTTCTTCGGGAGGTTCGTATTGGATGACGTGTGACAGGCTGGGAATATCCAGCCCGCGCGCGGCAATGTCGGTTGCCACCAAAAAGCGCAAGGTGCCGCGCCGAACACGTTCCAGCACGGCCTCGCGCGCCGGTTGCGAAAGGTCGGCGGTCAATTCATCGGCGTCGTAGCCAAAGCGGCGCAAGACAATCGAAACGTAATGTACCTGGTCTTTGGTGTTGCAGAAAATGATGGCTGAGGTGGGCTGTTCCACTTCAATTAACCGCACAAGACTGCGGTCTTTGTCCATGCCATCCACCAGATAGAAAATATGCTCGGTATCGGTGACGTGAACATGGTCGCTGCTCAGGCTGATAAATTCAGGCGCGCGGACAAATTCGCGCGCGGTGCGCTGAACAGCGTCGGAAAAGGTGGCCGAAAACATACAGGTATGCACTTCGCGGCGCGGCAGATACCGCTGAATTTCGCGCATGTCGGGGTAGAAACCCATGGAGAGCATTCGGTCGGCTTCGTCAAAAATCAGCATTTTGAGATGTTCAAGCGTGAGCGTGCGCTTGAGCAGGTGGTCAAGGATGCGCCCCGGCGTACCGACGACGATGTGCGCGCCCTGTTGCAAGGCATCAATTTGCCCACGGTAGCCAACACCGCCGTAAACGGCGACGGTCCGCAGGCCTTTCTCACCGCAGAGACGCTCGGCTTCCTGCCAGACCTGTTTGGCGAGTTCACGCGTCGGGACAAGAATCAGCGCCTGACAGGCGGCGCGGTTGGCGTCCAACCTTTCGAGCATGGGCAGCAGAAACGCGCCGGTTTTTCCACTGCCGGTGCGAGCCTGAATCATCATATTGCGGCGGGCAAGCAGATACGGAATGACGCGCGCCTGAACGGGCATGAGTTCGTTCCAGTCTGCGCGCGCGGCGGCCTCGCGCAGAGGCGCGGGCAGTTGCTCAAAGGTCAGGTCGGGGAGAGAATTTTGAGGGGTTTCGGGGGATGCGGCGGTCGGTGTGAGCATAAAATCTCGATTCTGCAAAAAAACCGTAATTATTCGTTAAAAGGCACTTTGTGGCGGGAAAACAACGTTGGCTTCCAATTCTTCCAAAAAATCCAGCGCCAGCTGATTGAATTGGGGCGCATGGGATTGGTGTGGAACGTGACCGGCGACAAAAGCATGGCCAGTCACATTTGGCATCCGGGAGAGCATATCTTTGAATGAATCCGGCGACAAAGTGGCGTCGCGCGTTCCCCACACCAGCAGGGTCGGCTGCGCAATTGACGCAAGATACGGCGTCAGGTCTTGCATCGTGTTGAGCAAATTGTAGGCGCCCGGCGCGGTGCGCTTGTAATCAAGCGCCGTCTGGACGCGGATAGGTTCCGGAAGGTTATGCGCACCGCCGTTGCTGTGCCCCATCGAAAGGCTGGTGACATCAACAATCATGCGGAAAAGCCACTGGGGAGTACGTTCCACCACCGCCATATTCAGTTCCGGGCGGCGATAGGTGAGCCGCAAAAAACCGGGCAGTTGGCTGAGACGAAAAAATGGGTCCACGAGAATCAGCCCGTGCGCCCGGTCAGGAAAACGGCGCGCATACTCCAGAGTCAGGTATCCGCCGAGAGAATGCCCAATCAAAACGGGAGGCTGCGTCAGCCCAAGCGAATCAATCCAGCCGCAGAGATGCTCAAAGAGCCAATTCATTTGATAGGCGCGCGAATCAATCTTGGGGCTGTCGCCGTGTCCAAGAATATCAAGCGCGTAGGCCCGGTAACCGCGCTGCGCCAGCGCCGGGACGAGGTCGTCCCAGTCGTGCAACGAGGCCGCCAACCCGTGAATCATGATAATGGGGCGGCCCTGCCCCTGTTGAATGAAGTTGGCGCGCATGGGGATGTTGAACAAGTTACTCGGGCTGGTTGTATCGCTCATATCGTTTGGCTAACTCGCGGCGCAAGACTTTGCCGATGAAGGTGCGTGGGAAATCGTCCATGAAGATGACAAAACGCGGCACCAAATGCGGGGGCAGGCGGCGCTTGCAGTAGGCAATGACCGCATCCGGGGTAGGGCGTTCGCGCCCGGCAATCACAAAGGCAAAGGGATGCCCGGCCACGGCCACAACAGCCGTCTCTTTTACCTGCGGAATTTCATAAATGACTTCTTCGATATCGCGCGGAAAGGCTGGTTTCCCCGGTTTGGCAGGATACCACATATCGGCTTTGCGGGCAATGATGCGAAAATAGCCGTCGGCATCCATCTGCGCCACGTCACCGGTCAGAAGCCAGCCGTCGTTGGTCAAGACCTCGTCGGTGGCCTGCTGATTTTTCCAGTAACCCAGCATCACCTGCGGGCCGCGCACAGCCAACTCGCCAATCTGCCCCGGTTGCACGCTTCGGTTGCGGTGCGCCATGTCCATGATGGCCGCCTGGGTGGAAGGCAGGGGAACGCCAATACTGCCCAGCTTGCGATTGCCATTTAACGGGTTGGCATGGGTCACGGGCGATGCTTCGGTCAGCCCGTAACCTTCGACCAGACGGCCTTTGGTGAGCTTCTCGAAGGATTCCTGCACTTCCACCGGCAACGAGGCTGAACCGCTAATGCAATTCTTGATTGAACGGATGCCATAACTGCGCGCATCACGGAAGTTGTTGATGGCAACGTACATGCTCGGTACGCCCGGAAAAACGGTGGGACGATAGTGTTTGATGGCCTTCAAGACTTCAGTGACATTAAATTGCGCCTTGAGAATCATGGCCGCGCCAAGCGAAACTGGCACATTCAGGGCGGTTGTCAAGCCATAACTATGAAAAATCGGCACAGCGCACAAAAATCGCTCCCGCGCCTCTACAACCGTCGGCATCCAATGACGGGTTTGCAAGGCATTGGCGACCAGGTTGCGATGCGAAAGCATGACGCCCTTCGCCTGGGCAGTGGTGCCGCCTGTGTACTGAATGACGGCCAGGTCTTCAGGCCGGACATCGGCGGCGGGAGATTTGTCGCTCTGACCGCGCATCCAGCGCCGAAAATTGATGGCGTTTGGCAAATGGTAATCACGATTTCGCCAGCGCGAAAGCAACTGCTTGAAGGGGTTGAGGTAATCCGCCGGGTCGGTAAGAACAACGTGCGCAACGCCCCCTTCGCGCTGAATTTTAGCGGCAATGCCCGCCCAGGGCGTTAATGTCACCAGAACATGCGCGTCCACTTCCTTCACCTGCCGGATGAGTTCTTCTATTTCGGTCATGGGAGGAATGAAGACTGCCGTAGCGCCAGCCTTGAGCGTTCCGTAAAAGCCGACCACCATCTGGGGAAGGTTGGGTAAAAGCAAAACAACACGCGCGCCTTTATCCACGCCCAGTTGTTGCAGAGCGTTGGCAAAGCGGTTGGCCTGATGATTCATCTGCCGGTAAGACAGGCGCGCGCCTTCAAAGAAAATTGCCGGGCGGTTGGGAAAACGCCGCACAGCCGAGCGCAACAGGTGATGGACGGGGATGTTTGGAATGGCGATGGTATACGGCACACCCGCCTCGTAATGCGCCAACCACGGGCGCTCACGCAACAAAGCGGCGCGGCCCTGCAATTTTTGAGCAATTGGAGCGGTTTCGCGCCACGAACGTTGTGACTCATCTGCCAGAAAGCGCTCAATGGCGCGGTTGACCGCCTCGCGGCGCTCAAGCATCACCATGTGCCCCGATGCGCCAATATCTTCGTCTATCGCGCCGGGAATTGAACGGGCAACACGCTCAAAAAACGGCTGTTCAAAAATATGGTCACGATGCCCACGGATGACAAGAGTCGGCAGGTTCAACGCGGCAAACTTATCCCAACCAACCCAGGTAGAAAGGTTCTTCAAATAATAGGGTTTGAGCGCATGCGGCGGCGCAGAAAGCCACGAACGGGTAAACGGGTCAATGATGCGCAAAACCCAGTTCGGAAGATGCAGCGCCAGCCTGAAGAACGGATTCAACTTGAATTCGCCCGCAGTCGCAAGCATGATCAAACGCTCGACCTGCTGCGGGTGGCGGAGGGCGTATTCCGTCGCCACCGCCCCGCCAAAGGAGTGACCCACCAACGTCAGCGGGCCGGTCACTTTCAGAACTTTCAGCGCAGATTCCAGGTCAGCCTGAATGCCGGGCATGTCGTACCCGCTGGCAGGTTTATCCGAAAGCCCATGCCCGCGCAAGTCGAGAGCGATGGCGCGATTCTCCAATGAAAATTTTTGCAGTTGATATTTCCATTGCATGGCCTGGCCGCCAAAGCCGTGCAGAAAAACAAAGGTACGCAGAGGCTGGTCGGGAGAAATATCAATCGCCGAGAGACGCACAAGCGGGTTGGACGAAACGCGCACTTCATGCCGGTAGAGGTCAAGATCAATGTCCATCAAGTGACGCTTTCATCAAAAAAAAACCGTGGTTTGCGGCAGAAAACGCTAACGCTGATAAACGTAATTGAGTTCCTGCAGGTTTTTCTTCAGGCCCTCGCTCAGCGCATTTTCATCCATGCGCCAGACCCAGTAGCCGCCTACTTTGCCGGGAAAATTCATGCGCGTCTCCGTGCCGAGGCGCAGGAAATCCTGCACGGGAGCAACGGCAAACACGGCCACCGAGGCCCAGCAGGTGCGAATCATGTCGCCGGGCACATCGGCGTTATCGCGGCTGATGTAGCGATGATAAAAATCGCGCTCGTGCGGCTGGCAGGTGCGATACCAGCCCAGCGAAGTGTCGTTATCGTGCGTACCGGTGTACACCACGCAGTTGGCCGGGTAGTGATGCGGCAAAAACGGGTTATCGGGGCCGGAAAAGCCGAATTGCAAAATTTTCATGCCCGGCAGGCCGAGCGAGTCGCGCAGTTCCACCACGTCGGGCGTAATTTCGCCCAAATCTTCGGCGATAATCGGCAGGTCGCCCAGCGCTTTGCGGATGGCATGGAACAGTTCCGCGCCAGGGCCGGGAACCCAGCGCCCGGTTTGAGCGGTCGGCGCGTCACCGGGGATTTCCCAGTACCCGGCAAAACCACGAAAATGGTCAATGCGCACGACATCCACCAGACTGAGTGTGGCGCGAATGCGTTCAATCCACCAGGCGTAGCCGTCGGCGCGGTGCGCTGCCCAGCGGTAGAGCGGGTTGCCCCACAACTGGCCGGTGACGGAAAAATAATCGGGCGGGACGCCGGCCACCACCAGTGGTTTTCCGGCCTCGTCGAGGAAAAACAAATCGGGGTGCGCCCAGGCGTCGGAGGAGTCCATCGCCACGAAGATGGGAATATCGCCCACAATTTGCAATCCCTTTTCGTGCGCGTAGCGGCGCAGGTCATTCCACTGACGGAAAAAGAGAAATTGGAAAAATTTGAATTGCGAAATCTGGAGCGTCAGTTTTTCACGCGCCTGATGCAGGGCGGCGGGCTGACGCTGACGCAGCGCGGCGGGCCACTCGTTCCAGGCGACGCCGCCGTTGTCGTATTTGACGGCCATGAACAGGGCGAAATCTTCCAGCCAGGAGGCGTTTTCGGCGCAGAAAGAGTCAAACTCCGCCCGCAGTTCCGGCTTTTCCTGAAAGCGGGAAAAAGCCTGGTTGAGCAGGCCCGGTTTCCACTGGTAAAGCCGCCCAAAATCAACGCGATTGGCGTCCCAGGCAGGCATGTCGGCCAAATCTTCGGGCTGAAGCAAGCCCTGACCGAGCAAAATTTCCGGGCTGACGAGGTACGGGTTGCCCGCAAAGGCCGAGAAACACTGGTAGGGCGAGTCGCCGTAGCCGGTGGGGCCGAGCGGGAGAACCTGCCAGAGGCGGCAACCCGCTTCGGATAAAAAATCCACAAAGCGGTAGGCTGCCGGACCCAGGTCGCCGACGCCATACGCGCCGGGCAGGGAAGTTGGGTGAAGGAGAATACCGGAAGAGCGTTTGAAGGTGGTCATGGATTATTTTTTGTGAGCAGGGTTTGATAAAGGTCGGCATACTGCCGGGCAGAGCGTTCCCAGGAGAAGTTTTCGACCATGGCGGATTTTTGCATGGTCTGCCAGTGGGCGCGGCGCTGATAAGCGTTGAGCGCGCGGCGCAGGGTGGCGGCCATCACGCTGGGCGAGGCTTCTGTAAAAAGAAAGCCGGTGCGGCCATCGGCGATGGTGTCGCGCAGGCCGCCGGTGGCGCGCGCCAGCGGCAGTGCGCCATAACGCATGGCAATCATTTGCGCCAGGCCGCAGGGTTCGTAGCGCGAGGGCATCAAAAGCAGGTCGGCGCCGCTGTAAATTTGGCGCGAGAGTTTGCTGTCAAAGCGAATGGCGGCGGAGACGCGGTTGGGAAAATCGGATTCGAGGCGGCGGGCGGATTCTTCCAGCGCGGCGCTGCCGGTGCCGAGCAGAATCGCCTGCCAGGGCAGGTCGGCGCTGATGCGCAGGGCTTCCAGGGCAATATCCACGCCTTTTTGTTGGTCCATGCGCGTCACCATCGCCAGCAGCGGCAGGGACGAATCGCGCTCCAGGCCAAATTGAGTCTGCAGGGCGGCTTTGTTGGCCGGGCGCGCGGCGAGCGAATCGGCGGTGAAGTTGGCCGTCAGTGCGTCATCCTGTGCGGGATTCCAACCGGAATAGTCAATGCCGTTGACAATGCCGCTGATACGTTTGCGCCGTGAGCGCAAAAATGTTTCCAGGCCATAGCCATATTCGGGCGTCTGAATTTCTTCGGCGTAGGAGGGCGAAACCGCCACAATCGCATCCGCCGACCACAGGCCGAGCGGCATCGGCTGATGACGCGCCCAGGGCGGCAGCAACGGCTCAAAAATGGGCGGCAGGTTGTAGTCCCACAGGACATTTTCGGCTTCAGCGCCCATGTAGCCCAAATTGTGAATGGTGAAAACTGTTTTGACGCCGCGCCAAAACGGGTCAGTTTGACTGCGCTTCACCTGATAGAGAGCGGCGGCGGTGTGCCAGTCGTTGGCTTGCAAAATATCGGGACGCCAGTCCAGGTGACGCGCCAGTTCGAGCGCGGCCAGCGAGAAGAAAATATATTTTTCGCCATCCACGGCGGGCGTTGGGTCATAGACTTTGAGCGAGTCGGTAATCGGCGCGCCGGAAATCAGATAGACTGTCAGCCCGTGAATTTCGGTGCGAAAAACCTGGGCCGGAACCTCGCCGCCGGAACGCGGCACGCTGAAAACGGCCTCGCGCGCCAGCGATAGCCCCTCAGCGCGGATGGCGCTGTGAAAGGGAATCACCAACCGCACATCCAGCCCGGCTTCCAGCGCCTGCAGCGCATACGGCAGCGAACCAGCCACATCGCCCAACCCGCCAACCTTGATAAACGGGTCGGCTTCGGAGGCGAGAAACAAAACTTTGGTCAGTTTGGACATGCGGCTATTGTACCAATCAACTGGTGCTTTTTTTACAATTCTACGAGTATAATTTTGGCCGGAGAAAAAACCATGAGCGAAAACGGCGACCTCTACAATCCCAAACCCGGTCAAATTGTCATATACAGCGCCAACTGGTGCCCCGACTGCAAACGCTCCAAACAATTTTTAGAGGATCACCACGCCACCTACATCAACGTGGAAATTGGCAAAGACCCGCAAGCCTTTGCTTTCGTCGAAAAAATCACCCGGCGCGTCAAAATTCCAACCATCTTCTTCCCCGACGGCGTCATACTGATTGAACCGGACAACGAAGAACTGGCCCGCAAACTGGGGGTTACCGCATGAGCGACCTCTACACCCGCGCGCCATCCGGCATCGTTTTGTACGGCACATCCTGGTGCGGCGACTGCCGCCGCGCGCGCCGCATCCTCGGCGAAATGAACGCCGCCTATCAGGATATTGACATCGAAGCCGACCCGCAGGCCGCCCGCTTTGTCGAAGAGCTCAATCACGGCAGCCGTAGCGTGCCGACCATTATTTTTCCCGATGGCGCAATTCTCATCGAACCCGATAACGACTCCCTGCGCCAAAAACTCTCCGCCGACGCCAACCGCTGATTTATGCGCCCGCCTGAACCGCTGGAAACCCTGCTGGAGCGCGCCCTCACCCGGCGCGCTTTTTTGCTGGATGAAAATCGTCAGAGCGCCCTGCGCCTCTTCAACGGATTCAGCGAAGGCGCCCCCAACCTGATTGCCGACCTCTTCGCCGCGACACTCGTCCTGCACAATTACGCCGACCCGCCGCTGGAAGGAATCGCCGCCCTGCGCGCCGCCGAACCGTTTTACCGCGAGCGCCTGCACGGCCTGAAAGCGATTCTCGTCAAAACCCGGCGCGGCTCCGAGGCCGAAAAACGCGGCCTGCTGACCTTTGGCGAAACCCCCGCCACCCACATCCGCGAAAACGGCGTACGCTACGCCCTCAACCTGACGATCAACCGCGACACCAGTTTTTACATGGATACGCGCAATTTACGCCGCTGGGCGCTGGAAAATTTGCGCGGCAAAAGCGTCCTGAACACCTTCGCCTACACCGGCAGTTTGGGCGTCGCCGCCCTGGCTGGCGGCGCGGCGCGCGTCGTTCAGCTCGACCGCAACCGCGAATTTCTGAACCTGGCCAAAGATTCCTGCACGCTCAACGGCCTGCCCATCGTCAAAGCCGACTACCTCGCCGCCGATTTCTTCCCCGCCATCAGCGCCCTCAAAAAACAGGGCCAGCGTTTCGACTGCGTTTTTCTCGACCCGCCCTTTTTTTCCGCCACATCCAAAGGCCGCGTGGATTTGGAAACTGACCCGGTGCGGCTGATTAACAAACTGCGCCCGCTGATTAACAGCGGCGGCTGGCTGGCCGCCATCAACAACGGGCTTTTCGTCAGCGGCGCGGAATACCTGGAACTGCTGGAATCGCTCTGCGCCGACGGCTTTCTGCAAATCGAGCGCCTGATTCCCGTCCCCGAAGATTTCACCGCCCGCGACGACTCCCTGCCCTTGCCCTACCCCGCCGACCCGGCGCCCTTCAATCACCCGACGAAAATCGCCCTGCTGCGAGTTCTGCACAAAAATTAACCCCGTCTGGCACTGTCGCGCGTCATTTATGTCGCAGCGTAGCGAAACTATGGTTTAATCGCCCGCATGAATTTCATTCTCATCCAAGGCGGCGGCGATTTGGCAACAGGCGTCGCCGTGCGCCTGCGCCGCGCCGGTTTTCACATTCTCATCACCGAACTGCCTCAGCCGCTTGCCGTGCGGCGGGCAGTTTCTTTTTCCGAAGCCATTTACGAAGGCGCGCACACCGTCGAAGGCATCACCGCCCGCCGCGTGGCAACGCCCGCCGAAATCGAAATCACCTGCCAGCGGGGCGAAATCCCCGTGCTGGTAGACCCGGAATTGGCAGTGAGCAGTGATCAGTTGTCAGTGGGCAGTGAACAGTTATCAGTAATCAGTGAGCAGTCGTCCGAGGCAAATAACCGGCCAACCGAACAACCGGAACACCGGCCAACCGGAACACCGAACAACCGCCTGACCGCTCTGATTGACGCCCGCCTGCTCAAAACCAAACAGCCCGCCATTGACCTGCAAAACTCCCCTTTCAAAATCGGCCTCGGCCCGGGGTTCACCGCCGGGGTCAACTGCCACGCCGCCATCGAAACCAATCGCGGACATTTGCTGGGGCGCGTGCTGTGGCGCGGCGCAACCAGCGCCGACACCGGCCTGCCCGAAGGCGACCCGCGACGCGTTTTGCGCGCGCCGGTGGAGGGCGTCTTTGCTGGCTACGCGCAAATTGGCGAAAGCGTAACCGCCGGGCAGCTGCTCGCCCGCGTTGGCGGCGAACCGGTTTTCAGCCCCTTCCCCGGCGTGCTGCGCGGCCTCGTCCGCCCCGGTCTGCGCGTCGCGCGCGGCGTCAAAATCGGCGACGTGGACGCGCGCGGCGTGCGCGACTACTGCTTCCTTGTCTCCGACAAAGCGCTCGCCATCGGCGGCGCGGCACTTGAAGCCCTGCTCACCTATGACATCCGACCCTGACCTGACCCTGCGCCGCGCCCTGCGTCTGACCGGCAGCGAAGTTGTCGCTTTTGTCGGCGCGGGCGGCAAAAGCACGGCCATGTTTCACCTGGCGCGCGAATTTGGCCGCGCCCTGCTAACCACCAGCACTCATTTGGGCGCGTGGCAGGCCGAACAGGCCAATCACAACCTGCGGTTTGATGAAAAAGAAATTGAGCGGGCCCTGGCGGAAGGCGGAATCTGTCTGGTGACCGGCGGGCTGGAAACTGCCAGCGGAAAACTGGCCGGTCTGACGCTGGAACAACTGACCCGGCTGGCAGCGATTGCCCACGAACAGAAAATTCTCCTGCTGGTGGAAGCCGACGGCTCACACGGCAAAGCGCTCAAAGCCCCGGCAGAGCATGAACCGGCCATTCCGCCGTTTGCGGAGGTGGTCGTCATCTGCGCCGGGCTGACGGGGCTGGGCCGCCCGCTCGACGCCGAAACCGTTCAGCGTCCGCAGATTTTCGGCGCGCTCAGCGGCCTGGGCGCGGGCGAAATTATCGGCGCGGAACATCTCGCCCGCGTGCTGACTCATCCGCAGGGCGGGCAGAAAAACATCCCGGCGGGCGCGCGGCGCGTTTTCCTGCTCAATCAGGCCGATGCGCTGGATGATTTTCAGTTGTCAGTGGTCAGTGAACAGTTATCAGCAAGCAGCGCACAACCGTCCAACCGGCCAACTGAACAACCGAAAAACTGGATAACTGAAAAACCGGACAGCTGGACAACTGGGCAACCGTCCAACCGCACAACTGGACAACCGAAAA